>CAZJWA010000047.1:5458-21727 GCA_964549585.1 uncultured Butyrivibrio sp.
ACGAGGAAGGCGTTGCAGTAGCAGTAGAAATGGCAAATAACGGCGTAAAGGCAATTGAGTTATGCGCAGGCTTTGGTAATGAAGGTATCGCAATGGTTGCAAAGGCTGTTAAAGGAAAGGCATGTGTAGGCGCAGTTAGATTCGATCACCACCCGGGTTTTGACTTTAAGAGCGGAGACGAACTCTTCAACTAATAAGCTTTACAAATCCTACTCAAAGATCCAGAAATTTTCAGGTTGCCTCGCCTCCCTTTTTGTAATATAATTACACATATTGTCGGGGTGTAGCGCAGTTGGCTAGCGCGCTATCTTAGGGAGGTAGAGGCCGCCTGTTCGAGTCAGGTCACTCCGATTAAAAAGCAGAGATAACCCAAAGGGCTACCTCTGCTTTTTAATCGAGACGTTCGCCTCGCAGAGGTTGACCCTGTCAACCTCGTAAAGATTTGCGTACTTAGCAAATCTTTTAGTCAGGTCACGGTGGTTCGCCTCGCAGAGGTTGCACTTAATAAAAAGTTTATATTTTAATTAGCACTCTCACCTAGACAGTGCTAATTTTTGTTATATAATGGGTATAACAAAGAAGAGCACATATTCTTATTAATACGAATTTGCAGTATAATATAAGTAGAAAGAAGAACAGAATTTTTTACATGATATCAGAATTATGAAGAGAGGAGCTGATATATATGATTATTGTAAAGATGAATGATACAACAGTTGAATGCAATATAGCAGCTGCTGAACTTCGCGAAATTGGAATATCTCCGGAAGCACTGGTAAATGGAGATACGAATACGGATTCATTTATGGCAAAGCTTAATCAGGAAATGGGACTTCAGCTTGGATATGATCCTGAAAAAGAAGTACTTATGATGTCGAGAAACATGATGTCGGATGGAAATGTAAGAATCTATGCAGTTAAGATGAATAATGATGATATTCAAAACTCTGCGGACAGAATTAAGAAAGCAGCAGAAGGAATCATTGACATAATGGCACAGGATAAAGTTGATGCAATTAAGGGTAAGAGTGGCAAAGACAAAGGCCAGGCAATGGGAGAGATGGTGTCAAAGGTTTCTGATATGCTTGGAGAAGTTTATCTCCAGGAGGATGAGGAAACTAGGGATCAGACTCCTCAGTCTTTTGTTTCTAAGCCTGTTTCTGATTATTCAAGATATCTTGCAGGGTTTTCTGAGCTTAAGAACATGGTCAGATTCTGCAGAGTTGTTGGAAATCTTCCTATAGAGAAATCTTCTCTCTATAAAGAAAATGATGCGTACTATCTATCACTTGGACTTAGAACGGAAGATAACGCAATAGTTTACATTCTTAGGAGCGCCGGCCTTGAATATGCTGATACGCTGACAGTAAACTCTCCGGAAGAGCTTCACCTTGAAGAACTTGGAGACTGTGTTATAGAAGATAATGCACTTATGGAACTATCAGAAATTGAGGTCTAAGATGCTTTTGGGTAAAGACGTTTCAGTCATAAACTTTAGCGGGATATATGAAAGCGAGGATTTTTGGAAACAATTCAAAAATCCTCGCTTTATAGACTGCAGCGACCTTTCGGGAACAGATTGTATATGCGATGATTATGCTCTTTCTTCAATTAAAGAAAGGCTCAAGGATAACCAGACAAGGCCGGAAGGAATTCATTTTATTGATTCTGGAAATTATCATTATATGTCGCATATTATGACTTCGCTTATTACTGAGGACTTTGTTCTTGTTTATTTTGACCACCATCCGGATATGAAGCCATCCGTTTTTGGAGATGTGCTCTCCTGCGGAAGCTGGGTTAGAAACTCACTTATCAGCTCTTTTCATATGAAAAGAGTTTATGGATGCGGCATAGATGAAAGGTTGATTGAAGAGCTTGGAAGCGAAATCACGGAGCCCTTTACACTGGAGAAAAGGCTTGAGTTTTGCTCTCCAAAGGGCATTTGTGGGGCGAGCTTTGACGACCTTCCTATATATCTGTCGATTGATAAGGATGTATTATCTCCTACTGAGCTTCGAACAAACTGGGATCAAGGCGATATGACCTTTGATTTGTTAAAAGATATATTAACTTCGTTTGTTCAAAATGAGAATGTTATAGGCATTGATATCTGCGGTGAACCTGAGCTTTTTCAGAAGGATATCGACGTAGCAAAAGAGACTAAGAAAAGCAGTGATATTAACAAGCAGATCATAGATATATGCTTGAATTCTTAAGTCAAATATACATAGTACCCCAATTTGAACCGCAGACGTTATTAATGCAGAATTTATGTTCCTGCTATATAATAAATATATCAACTTTTTCGGAAAGGAAGAAGAGAATGGATAAAAGGTTAAAGGATTGTATCAGACATATGGACGAGCTTGATTATGAGTCTTTGTCTGAAGAAGAGACAATGGATAAGAGGCGCGAACTTTTAACTCAGATAGGGTTTTTGCAGCATGCTCTTTTTCTTAGAATGTTTTGGACCGGACTATTAATTGTGTGTCTTGTAATTACAACAGCGGCTGTTTTTATGTTTAATCTAATTGCAGGTGTAGTTACAGGTGTAATAAGTGCGATTGCATGCGGGTACGTTGGAAATGAGTATGTGAAGAGATCAAGAGGACTCCGCCAGGTATATAAATATTACGATAAGCTGATGAGAATCTAACACAATAAAGAACATTTCAAATCTTTTTTACACTTTTTGAAAAAAAATCAAAAAAGTGGTTGACAAGATGACCCGAAATGAATAGAATTATCTATGTTGCTTGCAGGAATGGCGGAATGGCAGACGCGCATGGTTCAGGTCCATGTGATAGCAATATCATGAGGGTTCAAGTCCCTTTTCCTGCATCTAGCAGGATTCAGGGTGAACATATATAGAGTATTTGATAAGCGGAAATGTCGGAATTGGCAGACGAGCAAGACTAAGGATCTTGTGTTCAATGCGAACGTGAGGGTTCAAGTCCCTTTTTCCGCACTAGATTAAGAATCTATCATTTGATAGGTTCTTTTTTCTTTGCTTAATTATTCTTTTTACAAATGTTTCGAAAAATTCCCCCGAAGTGTTCTCATTTGTTATACTTAAGATAATCATTTATTCCTGAGAAGGAAAGGAATTTTAATCATGGACCTGTGCATTAATATGAGTAAAGGCGCATATATCAGAGATATCATTCAGAAGGCTTCAAGGTGCGAGACTTCGGGAAATCGCACTGAATTATTGGGGCTTCTTTTGGAGGGAATAGAGTACGACCCGGAAAATTATGAGCTCTTTTATATGCTTGGATTTTATTACTATTATGAAAATATTGATAAGGCTTATTTGTGTATGGAGCATGCGGGAAGACTGTGCAGGAAGAAGCTTGATGCACTTCTTCCTGACGATGAGAAGGCAATAGAATTCCGGAAAGATTTTGAAGATATTTTAAATAGCTCTGCTAAGCTTCAGGATAACTGCGCTATTTCTGTGAAGAATGTTTCTATAGTAGTTCTTTCATATAATGACCTTGAGCTGATGAAGCAGTGCCTTGAGAGTGTTAAGCAGTATGACACTGGCTTTTTTGATGAGAATAAGTTAGAAATAATTGTGGTAGATAATGCTTCAAGTGATGGAACCGAAAAATGGCTTGAACAGGAAACTCGAACTAATAAAAAGATTAAACTAATTAAAAATGAGAATAATGAAGGCTTTGCAAAGGGATGCAATGCGGGTATCAACTGTTGCAATTTTGACAATGACATTTTGCTATTAAATAATGATGCGAAATTAACACCAAATTCACTTTTTTGGCTTAGAATGGGATTGTATGAGAGCAGAAGTGTTGGTGCGTGCGGGGCTGTGTCTAATAATGCTGCTCTTCAAATGGCGTTTGAGGAAGATGAGAAGGGCAGCGCGGATGGAGAAACTTCCTGGTATAGACATTCTCATACCAATAACCAGGTGGCAAGCCCATATGAACATAGATGCAGGCTGACGGCTTTTGCAGAGCTTATTAAGCGAGAAGCAGTTGACACTACTATGACTGATGGAAAGCTTTTTGATGAGAGGTTTTCTCCGGCATATTTTGAAGACGATGATTTGGGGATGCGAATTACGAGAGCGGGCTTTGAACAGCTGCTTTGTCACAACTGCTTTGTTTATCATAAAGGCGGAGCTGTTAGTATGCAAGAAAGAACCGAAGATAATGCTGCTGACGAAAATGCATTTGATAGAAATACAAATGCACTTAGTTGCAGCCATCAGAAGTTTATTTCTAAATGGGGATTTGATATTTGGAATTATTCAGCCCCGTCAAAAGAGCTTTCTATCGCGGTTTGCAGTATTATTTCAAATCCCAATGAAAGATTTGCACTTTTGGAAATCGACTGCGGTATGGGAATAAATCTATCCAATTTGAGATATTTAAGACCAAATGGCTTCTATTCCGGCACTGAAAGAAGAAGTGATGTCTCTGGAATGGGAAGATTTATGGGCAAAATTTATACGGGAAGATTTGAAGATGTGGAGCTTCCTTATACAGCCGAATTTTTTGATATTGCAGTTATTGGGGATTCGATAAAATATGCTGGTGATGAAGAAAAATATTTGGATAAAATATTTTTTTATATAAATAAAAAAGGAAATCTCCTGATAAATGAAGACTTCCTTGATAAATGCAGGGCCTGTGGACAAAAACGCGGCTTTGAAGGGAAATACTTTGTCCTTGAATAAATGATTACCTTATGCCTTTTGCGTGTAAATTAAGAGATGGCATTTATTCGCTTGAGAGCAGGAGCATAGTTGCCGCATTTCTTGTAATAGAAGAGAGCATCATCGTGATTGCCGAGGCATTCATAAATTACGCCAATATTATAGGAAGCGGCGAAGCTGTTGACACCGTCAACGGAATAATTTTTGAGAGTCATCGCCTTTTTGAATTCTTTTATTGCGTCATCGAATCTGGCATTGTTCATGTAGATTAGTCCCATTAAGAAGACAAAATCTGCGCGGGAACAAAAATCGTTATATATTGCTTCAAAGGATAGTGCTTTTTCGTATTGCTTAAGGTCAAGAAGGCATGATCCATAGGATTCTACCATTTCCTGAATGAAATTCAGCTTGGGATTTTCGTTCATTGCAAGTCCAAGTTCAAAATAATGAGCGGCGAGAGCAGGATTTTTCATGATTACATAGCATTTTCCAAGCTGATAATAGGTATACGCGCTTGGACCGTCAAGACGAAGAGTTTCCTGTAGGAGTCTTAAATCACGTTCCGCCTTTTCTTTGATAACTCCGGCTTCGGAATATCCAACATGAAATATTGTTAGCGGAACTTCAAAAAATTTCATTTCTGATGAATTGTCAGAAATGGGAGCGACGTTTTCGTGAATTATTCCTTTGTAAGTGAAATACTTCCTGTTATACAATCTTGCAATGTGTTCGTGAAAATTTTGCGATAGCCCAGACGAAGAGTAAGGACTAATCCTATGAATCATTCCGACGTCTAAAGGGTGATCCGCAAATAGCTTGTGAAGGATTTCAAAATCGGCCTGAACAAGATACTCATCACAGTCAATAGCTAGAATCCAGTCATTTGATGCTTTTGAAGCAGCAAAATTTCTTGCGGCACTAAAATCATTTGACCATTTATATTCATAGATATTGCTGGTAAATTTCCTGGCAATTTCAACAGACTTATCAGTTGAACCGGTGTCTACAATAATGACTTCACACTGAAGCGGTCCAAGCGATAACAAACATTGACGAAGATATTTTTCTTCGTTTTTACAAATAATACAAATTGATAGATTCTTCATGAGAGCCTCATAAGTGTTATAATTCTTCTTACTAATATTTTACCATTAATACCGATTCAGTTGGCGATAGTATTTAGGCTGTTTTTAGGAAAGGGATGTAGATTATGAAAAGAGCTGTTGTTACCGGCGCGGCAGGATTTGCCGGATGCAATCTGACAGAACATTTATTGCAAAAAGGGTATGAGGTTGTTGCTGTTGTAAGACCTAATTCCCCACACAATGCAAGGCTTTATGAGATTCAGAATGATAAACTTTCTATTGTCAGATTGGATATTTCTGATATTTCACAGCTCCCAAAGCATATTGAGAAAAAAGATATAGATGCTTTTTTTCATTTGGCATGGGAAGGAGAACGAGATGATAAAAAACGGCAGGAAAACAACGTAAATAATACGATGGAAGCGATTCTTACTGCTTCGAAGCTTAACTGCAGAAAATTTATCTGTACCGGCTCACAGGCTGAATATGGACTTCAGGGAACGATAGAAGAATCTAAAAGATGCATGGAATTACCTCCTAAAGATTATGATAAGGCTTTTAACAGAACTACAGAGTCAGCGGCGCTTTATCCGCTTACTGCTTATGGGAGAGGCAAAGCTGAGGCATGCTATATCACAAGGAGAATGGCAGAAAACCTTGGAATTGAATGGATTTGGGTAAGAATATTCAGTTTATATGGCAAATATGAACCCAGAGGAAGAATGCTTCCTGATCTTATAGCTTCAATAAAAGAAGGAAAACCGATGAAGCTATCATCGTGTATCCAGCTATGGGACTTTCTTGATGCAGGCGATGCTGCAAATGGGATTATTGCAGCGGCTGAACATGGTAGGAGCGGAGAGATATATAATCTCTCAAATGGAAATATTAGATTATTGAAGGACTTTACTAATACGGCTTTGAGAACGTTTTGCACTTCTTCTGCTGCAGATGAGCTAATAATTTATGGAGACGATGCAGATCCGTTTATTTCACTAAAGCCTTCAAATGATAAACTTTGCAGAGATACCGGATGGAAACCTGAAGTTGAATTTAGCTATGGCATAGCACATAGCTATGAAAAAGCAGGAAACTGAATAATTGGAACATGCAGTTAAAGCTGGTTTTTCCAATGAATGAAATTTCGAATGAAAACGATTTCTACTAAAAGAGTGTCATCGTTAAATCAAGGTTCAGTACACGATAAAATGTGAAAATATTGTGAACAATATCTTAATATCATGAAAAATACATCATATTCAGCATATTTTTACAAATGTGATAAATAATATCACTTATATTTTGTGCATTATTTTCGAAAAAAAGAATGACGTAAAACCGTATATGTTGTATAATTCATCCTTGATGAAAGCTCTTTTTACGAGCAAAAAAATTAAAAACCTGGTCAGACGGGAAAAAATAAGGAGGTTTGTCAAAATGACAAAGGCAGAGGTTCTAAAGAAAGAAATTCTTGCACAGTACAAGAGTGTAAGACAGTTTGCTATTGATATGAATATTCCATATAGCACACTGGTAACAGCACTTGACAGAGGAATTGAGGGAATGGCATACGGAACGGTCATTCGCATGTGCGATAAGCTTAACCTTAATCCGGTAGATTTTACAACACTTGAGAGAGGCTCAGATCTTGGAGATAAGATTGTTGAGAACCGAGTTATGCAGCAGTATCTTTCGCTTAATAAGACAGGACGCAAGAAGGCTCTTGATATTATGGTTGACTTGAACTGCATTGATAAATATAAGGTAGACTGATAAAGTAGTTAAATACTTTTATTACAAGAAGCTCTTTATTTTTGGCATTTGCCGGGAATGAAGAGTTTTTTTTACATTATAAAGTAAATTTCAAATTTTGATTGCCGCCCTGCGATTTTTTTTCAGAGTGGAACGGTTGTAAACTTTGTCTTTTTTTACTATAATTAAAGTACTTTGTTTTTTTACAAAATAATATTAGGCTTTATGCTCTGATTATGCAGAGCAAGCCCTATAAATATCTCTTTGCAGTGTTGTGACTGCTCTTGAAAGGATTTCTATGAAATATGATTATCTGATAGTTGGAGCCGGATTATTTGGCTGCGTTTTTGCTGCTGAAATGAAAAAGAAAGGTAAGACTTGCCTGGTTATTGACAGACGAGATCATATTGGCGGAAATATTTATACCGAAAATTATATGGGAATTAATGTCCATAAATATGGAGCTCATATTTTTCATACATCGGATAAAGAAGTTTGGAATTATGTAAATGAACTTTCCGAATTTAATAATTATGTGAACAGCCCTATCGCTGTTTTCGGGGATGAATTATATAATTTGCCGTTTAATATGAATACTTTCAGCAAAATGTGGGGTATCAGAACGCCTAAGCAGGCCAAAGAGATTATTGACAGACAGAGCAGGGAAGCAATTATCTCGATATTAAAGCAAAGAGATCCTGATGCACAGATAACTGAAGAGAGTATAAAGAATTTTGAGGCTGATAATCTTGAAGAACAAGGACTTGCTCTTGCTGGAAAGGATATTTTCGAAAAGCTTGTAAAGGGCTATACCGAGAAGCAGTGGGGAAGAAGCTGCAATGAGCTTCCGGCTTTTATTATTAAGAGACTTCCATTTAGATTTACTTATGACAATAATTATTTCAATGATCCTTATCAGGGAATACCGATTGGCGGATATACCAGGATGATCGACAAACTTCTTTCAGGTATTGAGGTTAGACTTTCAACGGATTTCTATCGTTTTATCAAAATGGATGGAAGCATGCCTGCAAGACCATTTACTGCTGCAGGAGATGAAAGCTTTGATAAAGTAGTATTTACTGGAATGATAGATGAATTCTATGGATATCAGTACGGCGTACTTGAATATCGTTCACTTAGATTTGAGACACAAGAACTGCCTGATTCTGATAACTATCAAGGAAATGCGGTTGTTAATTATACGGAAAGAGATGTTCCTTATACTAGAATAATTGAGCATAAGCATTTTGAATATGGGAAAGACCATGGCACCGTTATTACCAAAGAGTATCCGATGGACTGGAATCCTGGAGATGAACCATATTATCCAATGAATGATGAGACAAACAATTCTCTTTTTACAAAATATAAAGAACTGTCGAATTCATGGCCTGAGGTGATTTTTGGAGGAAGACTTGGCATGTACAAGTATTACAATATGGATCAGGTTATAAGAGAAGCACTCGATGCAGCAGCAAAAGAATGATTAAAAAAGATGTCTCTGTAGATATTATATTTACAGAGGCATCTTTTAAATGTAATTATTATATAGCATTCCACTATATTCACTTGAAATATATGGGCTTGGAAGCGAATGCCCTGGGTTCTTATAATTTACGATAGGCCGCTGCGAGAATTTCATAGGGTCGATTGTATATTCATTCATCTTCTTACTAAGTGAAGATGCAAAATCAAACACCGGTTTAAATTCATCTGAAAACTCTTTGGAACTTAGACCAATATCTTGCGTGGCAAGCTGGTCATCAATATCAAGATAACCATCATTCGTCATGCTTATTCCCAAAGGCTCCATATCATTAGCATATTTCTGAACTATTTGAGATACCTGGTCAAGGACGCGGTTTGTACTATATTTTGCGTTGTCTATCTGGGAAACGTTATCAACAAAATCATTATAGTTGTCCACAATATCATAGACACGGTCGAGGAGGGCATCATTATCTTTTTCCAGACCAATCGAAGTTGATTCGCCTTCTGCGTTTATGTCGTGAAGAGTCAGCTTGAAGGCAGAACCAACTGTAAATGTATTTGATGCAGATGTATGCTCATTTCCATCTATTGTAAAAAGAGCATTCTCGGCATTATTGGTTGTATTGTTTAGTCCAAGATAAGGAACGGTTCCGTGATGATGACTACTTAGTGCATCATAGATTTCAAATTGGGCATCCTTTCCGGGTGCAAGTCCAGTCACCTGGGAATTAATTACTATGGCACTTTCATTATTACCATTGACGTCAACGCTTGATTCTAGAGAAATTCCTGCTTTGTTGATTAACCTTGACACTCGTTCTTGAACATCAAGATTCGTGTCGTTATCGTTAATTGAAAACTGAAATTCGTAGCTTTGGTCACCTACTCTTGCATCGAAGAAATAACTTCCTGGATCAAGATTTATCTTTTGATCAGAGGGAAGATATTCGCCGGTATTTTGCTGAGAAGAAGCAAGCCTGTCGACATGAAGCTCGAAACCGTCCGACGAAGATGCCGAGGCACCAATATAGGAAACAGAAACAGCATCATCGTTACTGCTAAAAGCAATTTTTTGAGAATAAGCATTACCACCGCTCTCGCCATTAGCATCTTCGCTGTTTATATCAGAGAGCTGACTGCTGAGAAGTCGCGCCTGCTCCTTAAGATCTATTGCACTACTTTGGTCAGAAAAAGCATCATCCTGTGAAAGAAGATACAAAGGGGAATCGGTATTGTGCTTTACAATGGATTTGTAGATATTTTTGAGCTCATCCTTCTTATGAGTATCTGAGCTTGAAACAAGCTTACTCGAAGAAGCATAAGAAGTAAGAAAATGGTTATATGCACCACTGAGTATGAGATTTGCCATACGAATAGTCCCCCTTTCTTCCATGAATGATGGACAATTTTGAAGAGTATAAAATGATTCACATAAAAGAATCATTTAATTGTATATATTATATAGAAGTATTGTCGTCAAAAGAGAGTCAATCCTTGACAAACTTTAGTGTAGACATAGTTCTACTTTTATGTCGATGTTATCATAATTTTGCCAAAAAATCAATATAGATAAACGAAATATGAGCAATTTTGTTGCCATTGCAGAAATCATCATTATAAGAAATTGGACTTTTTCTTTATCAAAGAAATCAAAAGGCTGGTAATAAAGATGGAGTAAATTCATGCGAAAATTTGCTAAAATCCGATTGACTACGCTACTTCTCTATGATATAGTTGTATGGCGACACAGGTAATAGGTCTTTTTTTTATGCACAAAATCAAAAAAGAAAATCAAATAAATGTGTTGAAAATACTATAAAAAATAGGCAAATAACGCGGAGGTGGAATATGCGTACAATCGTCACACTTGCATGCACAGAGTGCAAAAACCGTAACTACAATACAAAGAAAGATAAGAAGACTCATCCAGATAGAATGGAAGTTCGTAAGTATTGTCCTTTCTGCAAGAAGCATACTATGCATAAGGAAACAAAATAATTACTTTCATCCGATAATTCGAAGGGAGAATATGTCAGCATGGAAGAATCCAGAGAAAATGGAGATTCAGTTGTAAAGACAGCTGCTCCAAAGAAAAAAAGTAATAATAAACCCGGAATCGTTGATTCAATCAAGGAATTTGCACATGGAGTCAAGACTGAATTTAGAAAAATTATTTGGCCTGACCGCAATGCACTTGTTAAACAGACAACAGCTGTAGTAGTTGTTGCCTTTATTACCGGCGCACTTATTGCCGGCTTGGATTACGTTTTCGAATATGGTATCAATTTCCTTACAGGATTAAACCTGTAACCACCTTGGATTATTATAACCTTGCACGGAATGTTGTATTACATATAAGGAGACTAAATGGCAGAAGATGAGAAGGATTATCAGGAGCAGAGCACACCGGTAAGCAGTGAGGCTGACTTAGAGCCTGCAGATACATCTGCAGAGCAGACTGAGGATGCTGGCGATACTGCCGGAAAAGCCCATTGGTATGTTGTCCATACCTATTCCGGATATGAGAACAAAGTAAAAGCCAATCTGGAGAAAGCGATAGATAACAGACATTTGGAAGACCAGATTCTCGAGGTTCGTGTACCGCTTCAGGATGTAGTTGAAGTGAAGAACGGAGCCAAGAAGACTGTTCAAAGAAAAATGTTCCCGGGTTATGTACTCGTTAATATGGATATGAATGATGACACTTGGTATGTTGTCAGAAATACCAGAGGAGTAACCGGATTTGTTGGACCGGGAAGTAAGCCGGTTCCGCTTTCAGATGCTGAAATTAAGCCACTTGGAATAAAGACAGATACAGTTTCTGTTGATTTTGGAGTTGGTGATGAAATTGCAGTTATCGCCGGAGTTTGGAAAGACACAGTTGGTCTTGTTCAGCGTATGGATTTTGGCAAACAGACAGCTACGATCAATGTAGATCTTTTTGGTCGTGAAACACCTGTTGAAATAAGCTTTGCTGAAATTAGAAGAATTGACAGCTGATAATTGATTGTATTTATGCTTGATATTTTGTACCAATAATGGATTGTCTAATTGACAGCTTACATTATTGATATTAGAATATAAATTTGATCTGCCGCTCAGGCAGGTACCGGAAATTTCCGGTTGAAACTGGAGTGGGAGTGTATATCTTTTATTTGATATATGCGCCAACCACATATTTTCAGGAGGTGCCATAATGGCAAAGAAAGTCGAAGGATACATTAAGTTACAGATCCAGGCTGGTAAAGCAACACCAGCACCACCGGTTGGACCAGCACTTGGTCAGCACGGTGTAAACATTGTCGAGTTCACAAAGCAGTTTAACGCTCAGACAGCTGATAAGGGTGACTTTATTATCCCTGTTGTTATTACTGTTTATACTGACAGAAGTTTCACATTCGTAACAAAGACTCCACCAGCTGCAGTTCTTCTTAAGAAGGCTTGCAATATCAAAAAGGGTTCAGGCGTTCCGAATAAGGAGAAGGTTGCTACAATTTCTAAGGATAAGGTTAAAGAGATTGCAGAGATGAAGATGCCTGATCTTAATGCTGTTGACGTTGAAGGCGCTATGAAGATGGTAGCCGGAACAGCTCGCAGCATGGGAATCACTGTAGAAGACTGACGGAGGATAAGAGATGAAACACGGAAAGAAGTATGTAGAGGCTGCTAAGTTAATTGAGAAGTCAAAACTGTATGAGCCCGCTGAAGCAATAGCTCTTGTTAAGAAGTCAGCTACTGCAAAATTTGATGAAACTGTTGAAGTTCATATCAAGACAGGTTGCGATAGCCGTCACGCTGAGCAACAGATCAGAGGCGCTGTTGTTCTTCCTAACGGAACAGGGAAAACTGTTAAAGTTCTCGTATTTGCTAAGGGCGCTAAGGTTGAAGAAGCACAGGCTGCCGGAGCAGATTTCGTAGGCGGAGACGAGCTTGTTCCAAAGATTCAGAAGGAAGGCTGGCTTGATTTTGATGTTGTTGTTGCTACACCTGATATGATGGGTGTTGTTGGACGTCTTGGTAAGGTACTTGGTCCTAAGGGACTTATGCCAAACCCTAAGGCTGGAACAGTAACAATGGATGTTACTAAGGCAATCAACGATATTAAAGCTGGTAAGATTGAGTACAGACTTGATAAGGCTAATATCATTCACGTTCCAGTTGGAAAGGCTTCTTTCGAACAGGAAAAGCTTGAGCAGAACTTTACAACACTTATGGATGCTATCGAGAAGGCTAAGCCTTCAACCGTAAAGGGACAGTATCTTAAGAGCATTACCCTTGCTACAACAATGGGACCTGGTGTAAAGGTTGTTTCAAACAGATATTAAAAGTAAATTTTCTTCGAAAATTAACTTTGGTAAATTTTCTTCGAAAATTAACTTTGGTAAATTTTCTTCGAAAATTAACTTTGGTAAATTTCCTTTAGAAATTAACTTTAGTAAACTTCGTTTGGAAACCAACTTTAAGAGGATGCACGTATGTGCATCCTCTTTTTTCAATAATGATTTTAGAAAAATATACTATACAAGGATGTGTATCGCACATCTTTTTTAATTTGTTGTTAACAGAGAGGCTAAGTATTCTCTTTTCTTTCCATTGAAGTATGAAGAATAATTTGCTATAGTCATGCTATGGGTAGCAATAATATACGCAAAAAAGATAAACAAAATAGCAAGAAAAAGATTACTCCAAGGAAAGCGTTTTTTATTACACTTGGAGTATTTATATCTGTGGGACTGATTGCTTTATTTGCTTTGACAGTTATCGGAAAAAGTGAAATAAAGTCTGCTGAGACAGATGACCAATCATCTTCACCTATTGTCCAGACTATTACGGAGGAAGATAGAGCATCACAAACCACAGGAAAAACTGGTAACTTAGATGCAACTGGTGCTGAGAATTCTTCAAACACAGAGTCCTCTGGTACTTTAGGAACGGATGGGGATAATGAGACTGTTTCCATTGCGTTTACGGGAGACATTCTCTTTGATTCCGGATATGCAATTATGAACAGAATCAGCCAAAATGGTGGTTCCTTGTCTGGAATAATCAGTGATGAAATACTGCAGAATCTCAATACTGTTGACATTTGTATGGTAAATAATGAATTCCCGTATACTAATGGTGGGACGCCTACTGAAGGAAAAACATACACCTTTCACGCTGATCCTTCAAGAACATCACTTTTGACGGAAATGGGTGTTGATATTGTCACTCTGGCAAATAATCATGTCTATGATTATGGGGAGACAGGGCTTTTAGATTCGCTAACTGCATTAAACAGTGCAGGAATAGAATATGCAGGAGCGGGGCAAAACCTTGAAGAAGCCTCTGCAATAAGATATTTTGATATTGATGGAATGAAAATTGCAATAATAGCAGCAACTGATATAGAGCAGATGGATAATCCTGACACTAAAGGTGCTACAGATACTTCACCTGGGGTATTTCGCTGCGTGGATGATACTCTTTTACTTGATAGAATTAAAGAAGCTCATTCTACCGGAGCATTTACTATCGTCTTTGTTCATTGGGGAAAAGAAAAACAACAGGATCCTACCTGGCTGCAACTTCAGCAGGCACCGGAATTTGTTAACGCTGGTGCAGATTTAATAATTGGAGCTCATCCTCACATTCTTCAGAGAATCGAATATGTAAATGGAGTCCCTGTTGTATATAGCATAGGTAATTTTCTTTTTAACTCTAGTACACTTGATACTTGTGTAATTAATGCAAAAGTAGGAAACGGCGGACTTCAAAGCTTACAATTCATCCCAGCAATACAACAAAACTGTTCTGTTTCTTTTGCTACGGGAGATGAAAAGAGCAGAATTATTTCAGAAATGCAGAATATTTCTCCTACTATCAGTATTGACGATGAGGGATATATTTTAGCGAAATAATTATTCGGGTTCGATTGCTGATCGCCAATTTTTGGCAAAACACCTTGACATGGGTTTGATTATGTGATAGATTAACAAAGGTCGTAAAGACCAGCCGAAGACAGCAGGCGTTCTGAAACTTAGAACATAAGCTTAATGCACCTGCCGAGGAAGATAAAGTATAACTTTTGAAAACCTCCCTGTCTTACGGGGAGGTTTTTTCGGCATTAAATCTATAAGGAGGTAAAATAATGGCAAAGGTTGAATTAAAAAAGCCTGTAGTTGATGAAATATCTGAGAAGATTAAAGATGCGCAGGCAATTGTACTTGTAGACTATCGTGGACTTACTGTTGCTCAGGATACAGAGCTTCGTAAACAGCTTCGTGCTGAGGGAGTTTCATACAAGGTTTACAAGAACACAATGATGAACTTCGCATTTAAGGGAACTGATTTCGAGCAGATGTCAGATCTTCTTAACGGACCAAGCGCAGCAGCAATCAGCACAACTGATCCTGCAGCTCCTGCAAGAGTTCTTTACAAATTTGCGAAGACAGCAGAGAAGCTTGAGATTAAGGGCGGTGTCGTAGAAGGAAAGCTTTACGATGCAAAGACACTTGGCGAAATAGCTTCAATTCCTTCAAGAGAAGTATTACTTTCAAAATTCCTTGGAAGCATACAGTCTCCTATCACCAATTTTGCACGTGTTATTAAGCAGATTGCAGAGAAATCTCCTGCTGAAGAAGCACCTGTAGAAGCAGCACCTGTAGCTGAAGCTGTCGCAGAAGCACCTGCAGCAGAAACAGCACCTGAAACTGAGGCTTAATCTCAGTATTACAATGAAAACATACAATATTTAATGGAGGTATATTAAAATGGCAAAGTTATCAACAAGCGAAATTATTGACGCTATCAAAGAGTTATCTGTTCTTGAATTAAACGATCTTGTAAAGGCATGTGAAGAGGAGTTCGGTGTTTCTGCAGCAGCAGGTGTTGTTGTAGCAGCAGGCGGAGCAGCTGGAGCAGCTGAAGAAGAGAAGACAGAGTTCAACGTAGAGCTTACAGAAGTTGGCCCTAACAAGGTTAAGGTTATCAAGGTTGTTCGTGAAATCACTGGCCTTGGACTTAAGGAAGCAAAGGATCTCGTTGATGGAGCTCCTAAGATGATTAAAGAGAACGCTGATAAGGCTGAAGCTGATGATATTAAGGCTAAGGTTGAAGAGCAGGGCGCAAAGGTTACTCTTAAGTAATTTTGACGATAATTCAATATTATTGTTTTGCCTAGAAGAAAAAGCTGACAGAGATTATTCTCTGTCAGCTTATTGTTGTGCGCCTGGCGGCGCACGTTTCTAACCGGTGCAAGTCCGGAATCCGCCC
>CAZJWA010000048.1:0-16191 GCA_964549585.1 uncultured Butyrivibrio sp.
ATAGAGATACGCTTGCCAGTGCCATTCCATCCTGTATTAACAAGATAAGCCTTAGCTCCGCTCTTCTCCATCTTCTTAACAAGCTCTTCAGCATACTTTGTAGGATGAAGCTCAAGGAAAGCCTGTCCGAAGCAAGCTGAGAATGTAGGTGTAGGCTCTGTGATTCCACGCTCTGTACCTGCAAGCTTAGCTGTAAATCCTGAAAGGAAGTAGTACTTTGTCTGCTCAGGTGTAAGAATTGAAACAGGAGGAAGTACTCCAAATGCATCAGCTGAAAGGAAGATTACGTTCTTTGCAGCAGGTGCTGATGAAATAGGACGTACAATATTCTTAATGTGGTTAATAGGATAAGATACACGTGTATTCTCTGTTACGCTCTTATCAGTAAAGTCGATCTTTCCGTCAGCATCAAGAGTAACGTTCTCAAGAAGAGCATCACGCTTAATTGCGTTGTAGATGTCAGGCTCTGAATCCTTATCAAGATCGATAACCTTTGCATAGCAGCCGCCCTCGAAGTTGAATACTCCGTTGTCGTCCCAGCCGTGCTCATCATCTCCGATAAGAAGTCTCTTAGGATCTGTTGAAAGTGTTGTCTTTCCTGTTCCTGAAAGGCCAAAGAAGATTGCTGTATTCTTGCCATCAAGATCTGTGTTAGCTGAGCAGTGCATAGCAGCCATTCCTTTAAGAGGAAGGAAGTAGTTCATCATTGAGAAGATACCCTTCTTCATCTCTCCGCCGTACCATGTATTAACGATAACCTGCTCTTTGCTTGTGATATTGAAAAGAACTGCTGTCTCAGAATTAAGACCAAGTTCCTTGTAGTTTGTAACCTTTGCCTTAGAAGCATTGTATACAACGAAATCAGGCTCAAAGCTTGCAAGCTCATCAGCTGTTGGCTTAATGAACATGTTCTCTACGAAATGTGCCTGCCATGCTACTTCCATGATGAAACGGATTCCCATACGAGTATCCTTATTAGCTCCGCAGAATGCATCTACTACATAAAGCTTCTTGTTTGAAAGCTCTTTCTTAGCGATGTCCTTTACTGCTGCCCATGTCTCTTCAGATGCAGGATGGTTATCATTCTTGTATCCGTCTGTTGTCCACCATACAGTGTCCTTAGAATTCTCATCCATAATGATAAATTTATCTTTAGGAGAACGACCTGTATAAACACCAGTCATAACGTTTACAGCACCAAGTTCGCTGACCTGACCTTTATCATAACCTGTAAGCTCAGGCTTTGTCTCTTCTGCAAATATTTCATCATAAGAAGGATTGTAAACGACCTCAGTTACTCCGGTAATACCGTACTTACTTAAATCAACTTTACTCATTCGAATTTACCTCTTTCTGTTGTGTGCACTTTGTCAAATTTTTCACTAAATATAATAATATAACATTTTCCCAAATTTTCAATTACTCTTTTGTAAAAAAATTAACAAGCTTTTATGAAATATCTGAGTTTCATTATTGAAAATGGTGTATTTAGTTCAATTTTGGCAAAGTGCGCAGGCTTTTTCAACCAATCTTTTCAAAAACAGGAATCGAATCAATAGGAGCAGCAGCTTTAATTGTCTGTCCGCCGGCATATTCCTTTCCGTCTCTGATGTCCTTCCACTTTCCTGCAGGAAGATAGCAGTCTCTCTCATAGCAGTTAAGCTCTAAGATAGGCGCAACAAGGTATTTGCTTCCAAACATGTACTGATCATCTGCATTCCAGCACTTCTCATCATCCGGGAACTCATAAAACATCGTTCTGATAAGTGGTGAACCATTTTCATGAGCTTCTTTATATATAGAAATAATATAAGGCTTAAGAGACTCACGAAGCTCGAGGTTCTTTTTCATAACATCAAAGCATTCATCTCCGTAGCTCCACATCTCATTTGGCTGACCGGTATACAGATATCCTCCGCCATAATCCTTTTCTTTTTCCAAAGGCTCAATATTATGAGGATCACGGTCTCCATGAAGACGAAGAGTTGCCGAAAATACTGCGAACTCAAACCATCTAAGAAGAAGCTGCTTGAAATCAGGATCATTAACATCACCGCACATAAATCCGCCGATATCAGTCGTCCACCAAGGTATTCCTGCAAGTCCCATGTTAAGACCTGCTGCAATCTGATCCTTAAGACTCTCAAATGTGCTTGGAACATCTCCTGACCACACAAGCGTGCCGTACTTCTGACTTCCTGCCCATGCGCAGCGAAGAAGACTTACTACCTTATCATTTCCAAGTGCTTTCTCATTATCAAAGAAGACTCTGTTATAAAGCTGAGGATAAATATTGCTCACTTCAAGAGCCGGTCCCATTGCATATCTAAGGTTATCGAAATCATATACAGCAAGATCAGGCTCTGAATTATCAAGCCAGAACATATCTATTCCAAGATCGTAATAGTTTTCCTTGCACTTTTCCCATACAAATTTCCTTGTTTCCGGGTTAGTTACATCTATTTCAACGCAGTCGCCCTGGAAATCATAGGTCTCGATTGTGCCACGCTCGGTACGCATAAGAAGACCCTTCTCATACATCTCGTTAAAGTTCTCGCTCTTTCTGTCAACGCTTGGCCATACCGAAACAACAACTCTGATATTCATAGAGTGAAGTTCATCAACCATTGCCTTTGGATCCGGCCAGTACTCTTTGTCGAATTTCCAATCACCCTGTCTTGTCCAATGGAAGAAATCAATTACAATTACATCTATCTTAATTCCAAGCTCTTTATATTTTCTTGCAACTTCAAGTACTTCATCCTGTGTTCTGTAACGGAGCTTGCACTGCCAAAGTCCGAGCACATCTTCGCGAATCATATCTGCTCTTCCGGTTACAGCTGTATAATTCTCGATAATCTTCTTTGGAGAATCATCTGCAGTAATCCAATAATCCATCTGCTTTGTTGCATGAGAAATCCACTCTGTGTAGTTCTTTCCAAAAGAAACTTCGCCTACAGCCGGGTTATTCCAAAGGAAACCATATCCAAGGCTTGATACCTCGAATGGAACAGTAATTTGTGAATTGCGCTGGCAAAGCTCGAGAACGCAGCCCTTAAGATCAAGATATGGATGCTGATACTGTCCCATTCCATAAATCTTCTCAGCATCGTTACTCTCAAATTTGACGTCAAGATGATAATCTCCGCCGACAATTCCCTTAAATTCACGATTTACGATTTTAAGGCACTGGCTCTCCTTACTGATAGTTCCGCCATAGCTTCTATAGTACTCACGAAGAATGAGTTTATCCTCTTTGTAAAAAGAGATTACTCCGGCGAAATTTACTGTTGCTGAAATCTTTCCGTTTGTGATCTTTGCTTCATTCTCTTCAATTGAAATTTCGGTTTTACACTCTGGTACTGTTTCGGTAAGAGCCCAGTCGTTGTCATTAATCTCTGGGAACATTGTTGCTCTTACTCTAAAAGAGTTCTCTCCCCATGCTTCAATCTGAAGAGTTTCACTGCGATGCTTTGCTACAAGTGCTCCATTCTTATTAAGAAATTCCATAATTATCTCCATTTCTATAAATTATTGAAATCTGTGTTGTCGTATTAATAATACAATAATAACTTTTATTTTCCTGTGCTATACTTATTTTACCTTAAACTAACACTATATTGACAATTTTGTTTTTCTTCTCTTTCTCTTTTAAAATAATCATGTATTCTATTAATAGTAGCAATTAATCTATACGGAGCTTGTATGAATACTTCTCATGAACTGTTAAAAGAAAAAGCACCTCACGGAGACCTTATGCTTCCGATGATGGTTCATCATTATTCAAGTACTGATGCTGACTCTATGGTAATCAATCCTCATTGGCACAAGGAATACGAGCTGCTCCTTGTTCAGTCCGGGAGCGCAGCCTTTTCAATTAATGACCATAGGTTTGATATTTCCTGTGGCGATATAGTTTTTATACGCTCAGGCTGCCTGCACTCTGCCTGCGTAACGTCAACGGATGAGCCCTTCTCTTTTACCGCAATAGTCTTTGATGAAGCTATGCTTGGAAGTAAGGCAGAAGATAATATCGAAATATACTATATTGATGCTGTGCGTAAGGGACAGCTGACATTTCCTGAACTAATAAATAAAAAGGACAGCATTGCGCCAGGAATCAGTCAGGACATAAGCCGAATAGATGAAGCCTTTGTTCATAAAGCCCCTGCATATGAGCTATTATCCAAGGCTCTTTTATTCAATATCTGGTACCGTCTATCCTCCCATCCTGCGCAAATAAAGGAATCTGACAAAACCGGTTCTGGGAATATCACTCTGGTTAAATCTATCCTTACCTTTTTGCAGCAAAATTATATGGACGAAATAACGCTTGCTGACCTCTCGTCGCGTTTTGGAATCAGTCAGGGTTATCTATGCAGACTATTCAAAAAATCTGTAAATATGTCCGTGATAGATTACCTTAACTACTGCCGCATTCAAAAAGCCGCAGGCATGCTGACAACAACCACCTTTTCTGTTAGCGAAATAGCCTCTAACTGTGGATATAACAATATTAGCTACTTCAATAAAGTATTCCTTGGCTTTATGCACCAGACTCCAACCAAATTCAGAAGAGAAAACGCATAATTGTTTAATATTTGTTTAAATTTGTCTCTAGATTCTTTTCTTTATCGCGATAATATAATATACTGTTATCCGATAAGAAAAGTTTTGTTTCAAACAAAGGAGAACAGTTATGTGGACAAGAAGTGAATTAAAGAGTAAGGCAAAAGTTGCCTTACATGCCAACTATTGGCTTAATGTAGGTGTAATATTTTTATTCGTACTTATTTCAGGCGTAATATCAGGAGTCGGAACTAAACTCGGAACAGTTGCAGCAGGCGTAACAGTTATTGTATCGTTTTTCCTTACCATCCCTCTTTGCGTCAGCCAGGCTAGATTCGTACTCAACAGTATTGACGGAAAAGGTGATGCAGGAGATATCGGATTCTGCTTTTCAAGCAGCTATCTGAACATCGTTATCGTTGAGTTTCTTACTCAGCTCTTCATTTTCCTGTGGACACTGCTCTTAATCGTTCCCGGAATAATCAAGTCATATGAGTACCGTATGGTTACTTATATTCTTGCTGAAAATCCTGACATCAATTACAAGGACGCTCTTGATCAGTCAAAGGCTATGATGGATGGTCACAAGATGGATACCTTTGTTCTTGACCTTTCATTTATAGGATGGGCTCTTCTTTCAACAATCACAATGGGTATCGTTGGAATTTTCTATGTTAATCCATATGTTGCTCTTACGGGTGGAGAGCTTTATCTCACACTCAAGGGTCTCAAAGCTTCAGATAATACTGCTTCAAATGAGACTACTGATACTGCATCAGATGATTCAAACAATGGCACTACACTTTAATAATATTCGTTAACGAAATTGTTTTAAAAAGGCTGTATCCGTAAATGGATACAGCCTTTTATGTTTTCTATGAAAATGTATTTTCGTACTTATTATTGCAGATGAATTATGAACTATGTTCTATACTTAAGTTCGCATTTGTCTTCTATGTTAAATGTTTTGAAATATTCTTCTTCCATCGGAATCCACCTAGTTTTAAACGCTTCAAGTCTTTCCAATCCGTTTCTGTTAAGAATTCGCTTAAGCTGCATCTGATAATCTGTAGAAAGAAAAATATGAAGATCTATGTAGTCCCAAAGCTTTTGATGGCAGGAATATGAGCCCTCTAGGATATAAATATCTTTATACGGGAAAGAAATTGCATCACCAAGCTCCATTTTGCTACAGTCAAAGGGTCTATACGACGTAAATGTGCCCTTATGAAGAGGCAATAGCACCTCATCAAGGAATCTTTCGTAGTCGACATTCCCGCCCGGTATTTGCAGCCTCTCTTTAGTTCTCTGCTCGGGCCGCAAAAAGAACTGGTCAAGATGAATGACATTGCAGTCAAGCTCTCTTTCAAGTCTTGACGCCACAGTAGTTTTACCGGAAGCACATCTTCCGTCAATCGAAACTATGAAGGGCTTATCTGAGTTCATTTTATTCTTTCGTGCTATAATCTCATTTTTAATTTCAGTTGCAATTTTCTCTATATTATCCATGTAATTAAGTATAACAAAACCTCATGCTTTTTGCGCATGAGGTTTTGATTTAGTCAGCTCTTTTTACAAAATATCCTTATAAATCTCTCCAAGGCTCTTAAATTCAAAAAGCGAATGGACCGGCATAAGCTGTAATACCACGGTTTTTCCCATTAATATCTGTATCAAAAATAATTGGAGTTCCGTCAGGGTTCTCGTACTTTTCTTCAGGCTCAAATGCCATTCCAAGATCAGAAGTTGACATCAGCTTGTCACTTAGTTCGGATGTAAATTCACCAATATTGGTTCTAACTGCTGCCTTTCCATTTTCTTCTACAAGCTCAATTATTACTTTATTACTGTCATCAACAACTGCTTTCTCGCCGCTCATTGGCTTTGCACCATTGAAGTATACATTTCCACCTGCCCAGACAGGAAGTGAATTATAGTATCTGTCACTCGCACTAGAGCCCATTCCGCAATAGCCTTCAAACTGCTTTTCAAACTCATCCTCATTCATATAACCTTCGTAAGCTATAGTTCCGGCAGTAAGGTTTCCTGTTTCCCATTCAGAATCATCCATTGGCCCGGTTAATTTCTGAAGCTTTTCTCTTATATCCTTCTGAACAAAGATATTATTATAAAAGCGCATATCTCCATGAAGAATTGTCATAAAGCCTGCAATAGCTGTTTCGTGAGGCACATGGTAAGGTGTATATCTTGGTGCAATTTTGGTAAGAGCACCATTATTAACGCCTCTTCCCACTGCCACAAACGAGCCGGCAATCAGGTTATGAACCATTGCAACGCCCTGTGTCGGGAGCTTAACCGCTCTGTCAGAGAGCATAATATTGTTATCGAGAAGTGTCGGACCATGAGATACTTCGATGAAAATATCCTCTCCAACGCAGTTGTTCTCAATTAGATTCTCTTCCTTTGGAATGCAGTTATCATGGAAAAGATTCTGAGATACTCTCGTTCCCTGTGCCTGCCAGTCAAGCCACAGACCTCTTGTACAATGATGGATATGATTACGCCTGATTATTACATCTATAGCAGCATGCATCTTAATTCCGCCGATTTCAGCGCCACAAAGATTCTGCTTATTATTGATGTTATGAATCTCATTATCCTCAATTATCGAGAATACTCCGCCAAGATGCCCTACTATTCCGGTCTGTCCGCAGTCATAAATATTACATCTTCTAATAATATGAGACCCGATATTATCCTTGTTCCAGCCTTCTATTTGCGCCTGGCAGATACAGTCTCTCTCAGTCTGTGTGCCATCCTTATACTTAAGCTTAGACCACTTATTATCATTTTCAGGCTGAAGATACTTTCCAAGAGAAATACCGGAGCATTTCGCTTCTGAGATATCACAGTCTTCAATTATCCAGCCCTTTGACCAATGAGGTCCAATCATGCCCTCTTGAAGTGCCGTCGGAGGAGCCCACTGCGTTGCAGCCTCTTTTACCGTAAATCCCGAAAGAGTAATGTATCCTTTTCCTTCTTCCACCGGATAGAAGCAGTTCTTCCTGACACTGATTTCAACATTCTCTTCATTTGGGTTCTTTCCCTGAAAATTTGCAAAAAGAACTGTCTGATCCTTATCCTGCTCTGTGTACCAGGTATATACTGTAAAATCTGCATCCCATGACATGTATGTCTTAGAAGGCTGAAGAACCTTGGAAAGCTCGGTAACTTCGTACATGGACTTTCCATTTAAAAAGACATCCCCTGTATGAGCTATCATTGTTGCAACAAACCAGTCTCCATAAACAAGCGTAGTATATGGATTATAATCACCAAAAATTGCATTTGGTATACTTGCTCTCCATACGTTTCCTTCGTATTTCTCCCAGGTCTTAATTTCTTCGGCGCCGCTTATCACAGCTTCCAAAGGCTTCTCTGAGAGGTATGTTATCCTATCCTTATTTGTTCCTGAATTTACCGGATTAATATTCTCGCGATAAATTCCGGGAGCAACAATCACTTCGTCACCTGGAAGTGCAATATTTGCTGCGTCCTGAATTTTACGATAGGGATAAGAGCTGCTGCCATCTCCTCCACATGTTGCATTTGCATTTACATATAATTTCATCTCAAACCTCTCTGCTTTCCTCAAGAAAATGACATAATCTATATATTAAATATTATGCGAGAGAATTCCTATTTACTACTTAAATATTGCTCGTATTATGAACAAAAATTGCACTTATTGTCCTTAGACAACAAGTGCAATTGATCTTCTCTTTCTATAAAAAAACTATTTATGCAAGCTTCATGTCACCCTTCTTAACCCATCCGGCTTTTACAAGAAGCATATTGATAAGAGGGCAAATTACTGCCGGAAGAACGAAGCATATAAGAATAAGTCCTGCCCAGTCCATTCCTGTTATTGCCGCTTTGGATCCGTTTGCTATATCGTTAACCCATCCTGAATATACTCCAATTTGTCCAACAAATCCGCATGTACCCATTCCTGACGATACAGGAGTACCATTCATCTCTAAATGGAAAAGACAGGTTGCAAGTGGTCCCGTAATCATCGATGTGACTATCGGAGCTATCCATATTCTTGGATTCTTAACAATATTTCCCATCTGAAGCATCGAAGTTCCAATTCCCTGTGAAATTAGTCCTCCCCACTTGTTCTCCGGAAAAGACATAACTGCAAAACCGATCATCTGAGCGCAGCAGCCTGCAACAGCCGCTCCTCCTGCAAGTCCTGATAGCGATAGTGCAGCACAGATAGCAGCAGATGAAATCGGAAGCGTAAGTGCTATTCCGACAATTACAGATACTAAAATACCCATAAGGAAAGGCTGCAGCTCAGTTGCCCACATTATTGCGCTGCCAACCTTCATCGCTGCGTTTCCAAGAAATGGTGCAAGCCATGCTGACAAAGCAACGCCTACTCCAATAGTAACAAGAGGCGTAATAAGAATATCAATCTTAGTCTCTTTTGAAATTGCTTTACCAATCTCAGCTGCGATAATCGATACAAAAAGTACTGCCAGAGGACCACCTGCGCCGCCAAGAGCATTCGATGCATATCCTACAGTTACAAGCGAGAACAAAACAAGCGGAGGACATTCAAGAGCATATCCGATTGCCACCGCCATCGCCGGTCCGCTCATTAGCGTTGCCAGTCCGCCGATAGTATAATCAGCATCATTTATTGACAATACAACCTTTGTCAAAAAGCCAATGTCAAACTGCGTTCCTAATGTATTGATAATTGTACCTATTAGTAACGAGCAAAATAGTCCCTGCGCCATAGCTCCAAGCGCATCAATTCCATATCGCTTTACTGAAATAATAATGTTCTTTCTTTTCAAAAAGGCCTTTAATTTTTCCATACTCTCCCGCTTTCTTAAATGGTTAATAGACAACAAAACTTTAGCATCCATTATACACACTTTTTAATTAAAGAAATCGGGATATTGAAATTTTATTTGCTGGCAATAAGTCTGTCAGCAACAAGCCCCATATCCTTACCATAAATTATGTAATATACATAATAATTCATATTGTTATCTCCAAGGCTTGCCTGAAGATTTGGATAATTCGCTTTAAAATATGCAAGATTAAAAGTAGCACTGGCATTTCTGCCAAGAGCCATACCATTTGTCAGAAAATCAGCAAACAAAGCCTTTTCATCTGTTGATAACGTTCCCTGCAAATCAGGATTTGCAGCATAATAATAGCTTGCATCAAAGACATCCTTAAAATCCGAAGCCTCATAAGGAAGACCAGCAATAAGTTTATATAGATATCCTGAAATTAATCCTTCGGTTGCAAGCTTCGAAAGAGCTTCTGCCGAAATAGTAATTCCCTCATTAGAAAAAGAAAGAATCGTTCCCTGATTTATTGTTTTATATAGTAGCATCTGTTCAAGCTGTTCATACATATTATCAGAATTATTCCATACATTTGAAAGCGCCGGCTTTACAAGCTCCTCCATAGAAATAGTCTGTGTATATTTCGAAGGGTATGCAGCTGCAGCATATACAGAAGCCCTCGTGCATATGTTTCCAAAAGCTGCATTTGCAGCAAAAGCTGTTACTCCCAAAGCAGCTAGTGCTTTAATCATTATTTTATTATTCATCTCTTTTTCCTCTCATCATTTACTGGTAATTACTCGCTTCTAAGTGCATCAATCGGATTAAGCTCACTTGCCTTCTTCGCCGGCATCCATCCAAAAATAATTCCAACTGCAGCAGAAAATCCTGCCCCAACAATAATCGCCGAATAGGATATTGAAAATGGTATATTCATCACCTTTGTAGCAACCAGTGCTATAGTAAGTCCCACAATAATTCCGACTACTCCTCCAAATAGTGAAAGCGTTATTGATTCAATAAGAAACTGTGCCTGAATTCTGGCAGGTTCTGCTCCAAGAGACTTTCTCAGTCCGATCTCTCTAGTCCTTTCAGAAACCGACACAAGCATCATATTCATAATTCCTATACCACCTACTATAAGCGAAATAGATGCTATTCCTCCAAGCATCATGCTAAGAGTACTCTGCGTTGACGCCATCATGTCAGATAAGGAATCCATGCTGTATATATAAAAGCTGTTTTCAGCATTATTAAATATCTTATTCAGTGCTGCTCTTAGTGCATCCTGAACAGTTTGAGAATTTGCCCCTTCATCAGTATAGACACTAAGTTCACTGACTTTAGACGAATTTGTCATTTTCAAAACGTTCTTATACGGAACAATTATGGTACCTGAGCTTCCATATGAATCCACCATCGAGTATGAAAGTGCTTCGCTGTTCTTAACGATTCCAATAAGCGTGTATTCATATCCATTTAAAAGAAATTTTGTTCCGATTCTTCCATTACCCTTAAGCGCCTTACTGACGAAATTCTTATCAGCTATAGCGACTCTGGTTTCACCATCTGACTCATTTGAAGTGAATGCTCTTCCCTTTTGAATCAGATCACTATTATTGACAAAATAAACTGTATCTTTTCCCTGAACTGAAACATTCTTTGCGACACTGTTATCATATACTGCATTTGTTGTGGTAGAATTCGAAACTGAAACAGCCTTTACTCCATCAAGAGAACTTAATGTATCAATGTTCTCCTGGCTAAGTCCGCTTTGAAGTGCTGTTCCTGTCGCGCTTACCGATATCGTGCCTGCCCCAAGGCCTTCGAATTCTTTCATTACTGAACCCGTTACTCCCTGAACAATCGTAACAAGTCCTATTACAGACGAGACACCTATCATTATTCCCAGCATTGTAAGAAAAGACCTTAATTTGTTTGATTTAATGTTTTCCAGAGCCATAGAGATGCTCTGACCGATTATTGTTATTGTCTCATGCATCTGTAAGATCTCCTTCACTTATTTCTCCATCAAGAATACGCACAATTCGTCCTGCATGCTTTGCGATATGCATATCATGTGTAATCATGATTATTGTATTGCCATCATCATTTAACTGATGAAAAAGATCCATGACCTGTAATCCGGTCTTCTGATCAAGAGCTCCTGTAGGCTCATCAGCAAGTATTATAGATGGATGATTTGCTACCGCCCTTGCAATAGCCACTCGCTGCTGTTGTCCACCAGAAAGCTGGGAAGGAAGATTGTTCATCTTATCAGCAAGTCCTACAAGTGTCAGCATTTCCTGCGCCCGTTCTCTTCTCTTTGCTTTGGAAAGATCAGCGTAGATTAGAGGAAGTTCAACATTTTGAAGTGCTGTTTGTTTCTGTAATAAGTAGAAGGACTGAAAAATAAAACCTATTTCTGCACTTCTAATATGCGCTAGGCTGGTTTCATTTTCATCTCCTATTACTTTTCCATGAAGCCTGTATTCACCGGACGTCGGAACATCAAGGCATCCCATTATGTTCATCAATGTAGATTTTCCGGAGCCGGATGGTCCAAGTACAGCCAGAAACTCTCCCTGCTCTACAGTCAGATCGATATTCTTAAGTACGTGCTGAACCTCTCCGGCCATACTATAATCTCTACAAATGTTTTTCATTGTCAGTATTTCAGCCATTTATGTTATCACCCCTCTGACGATGAGGCAGTACCTGCATCCGTGCTTGCTGATACTCCTGAGCCATCAGTAGTGACAGTTCCATCACCGGAATCTGTCGTTATATAATACTCATCACTCTCTGATGAAGCAGTACCTACGTTCATCACATCTACATAAAATGTATCTCCGTCACTTAGTCCATCCTTGATTTCAGTATATTGTCCATCAGTAACTCCGCATGTGATTATTTGCTTTGTATAATCCTTCTGCCCGTCCTTCTTTACATAAACATATGAAGAGCCATCTGCATCTGTCATGATATCAGAATTTGCTATTGCTACTACTCCCGGGGCATTAACAACATTAAGCTTTACTTCAGCAGAAAGTCCTGCTTTTATATCTGCATCCGCCGTGAACTCAACTGTAGCGTTAAAATAAGATACTCCATTTGCAGATGTTGCTTCTCTGTCAATATGGCTTATCTTTCCCGGATATTCCTTACTTAATGCAGGAACTGAAATAGTAACATCATCTCCCTCAGAAAGACTTGTAATATCATATTCGCCAACCTTTATATTGACCTTCATAGTGCTGTAATCGGTTATTGTTGCAAGGCTCGTTGTTGTCGAAACAGCAGTAATATCACCGGCCTTCACACTAAGCTTTGTAATCTGTCCATCCAGTGGAGCTTTTATTGTATAATTCTCATCTCTTTGCTTCTTAAGATCATCTAGCTGAAGCGTACTTAATGAATCGTCTGCGCTAAGCTCAGCCTGATCAATTTGAAGCTTATAGCCCTCTAGCTGCTGCTCCTGGCTTCTTATCGTCGCATTAAAGCTATTAATTGCATCAAAATACGCATTCTGAGCCGAAATCAGCTGATCAAAAAGAGATGTCAAACTATTCTCCTCAGTAATCTTTGCAACCTTATAGCTCTTTACAGCGTTATCATATGAAGCTCTTGCTGACTTCTCCGAAAGATTAGAACTCGCAATAGACTGATCACTTGAAAAAGGATCATATTCCATTCCTTTCTTCTCTGCTTCAGCCTGTGCGTGTGCCTTGGCATCCTTAGCCTGCTGCGTAGAAAGCTCTGCTGCCTCAAGACTTCTTGACGCGCTGTCAATACTTTGAATTGCCGACATTATTGTTGAAGAAAGCTGTTCATTATTAAGGCTTACCTCATTGTTATAAGCATTGCATGCAGTTAATAATGAAAGATATGCAGCATCAATGCTGCTTTGTGCAGACTGTCTTGTCGAATCAAGACCATCTGCAATGTTTTTGGTCAGATCGTCATATGACTTCTTGGCAGTCTTTACAGAAATATCGTTAGACTTCGAAGTCTGGGACATCGTAATTTCTTTTTCCTTAATCTGTTCATCTATTGTAGTCGTATCAAGCTTTGCAATCACGTCGCCTTCCTTAACCGTGTCACCTTCCTTGACATCAACCTCAGTAACCTTGACGCCTGAAACTGCGGACATGACGCTCTGCGAATTAACAGCTGCAACCGTTCCGGTAAATGAATGATACACATTAATGTCCTGCTTCGCAGCAGTATCCTCGACATAGGCTGGTGCCGATGCGCTTTGTCTTGACCTGTAGACAAAAAAAGCAATGATAACGATAATCACTGCAAGCACGATAATTTTTGTTTTCTTTTTCCCTTTTAGTTTTGACATTTCCAATCTCCATACTTGATATATTTTTATATACAAGTAAAAGCATATATCATAATCATTAATTCTTTATTATTATTTGACGTATTTTAACTGAATTCACAGAATCTTCATATTTTTTAGTTTAGATTTAGGTTGTAATCATATAATGAAAATTTTGGTAGTGTTTTGGATAATCGAGCCAGTTCCCTACTCGATTACGATGATGGATATTTGGCGAATTTTCTGCACAAAAAAAGTTCGCCACACAGCGAACTTCTTATCACATTACGCGAACAGTTTCCAGCTCATCAATGTTTGCGTCAATGCTATCATCCTCTAAAAGATGCCTATATTTTTTTAGTATGAGAAGATACTCTCTAGTTTCAAGAGAGCAAAGCGTTTTGCAGTTATTACTGCTCCAGCGTTTTTCCACTCCCCATATTTTTTTGGACCAATACAAATCCCTCTTCAAAATCATACTCCTTTGCATTTCATATTCATCCTAATACTATAGATTTTATTCAAAACAGCAATAGTCTTGGCAGAAACAGTCATTTTTTGGCAGAAATATACTTAAAGTATTTTCGTAAAATATACGGATTTATGATAGAATCTGTTGGATGCTATGTCTTTTATAGCTTAAGCTTTGAATGGAGCACTTTTAAAAATGAGAATCGCATTAATTGATGATGAAATTAAATATCTAAATAAAATGAAGGAGCTTCTTTTAAAGCTTCATGAAGAGCTTTTTCCCTCATTTTCGATGGTGATTGATTCTTTTCAAACCGGTAGCAGCTTTCTCGAAAATGCTGAAAAAGAAAAATATCAGCTCGTTTTCATGGATATCTATATTGGTGATACAAATGGTATTTCAGTAGCAAAGCAGTTCAGAGAAAAGGACCCCGAATGCCTTCTGGTCTTCCTTACCTCAGGCAGCGACTTTATGCCAGAGGCATTCTCATGCCATGCATTTGAATATATCACTAAGCCATTTTCTCCCGAATGGGTAAGAAAGGTCTTATCAGATGCTATTCCTCTATTAAAAGACGAGAATGCTTTCATTACTCTTCCTGTCGCAGGAGTAGTTCAAAAGCTTCCTCTTTCAGATATTCTTGCAGTCATAACCGATGGTCATTATCTTGATATAAGTATGATACGAAATAATGATGTCAGATGCAGAATTACAATAAATGAATTCATGAAATTGGCGAATGGCTCTAAATGTCTTTTGCAAATTAATCGCGGGATAATCATCAATATGGACTATATAGATGAAATTGGTGATATTTCTATTATTTTAACTAATGGAAACTCCTATCCAATTCAAACAAAGCGTAAATCATCAATAAAACAGGAAATCTATGATTATAGATTCTATAAATTACGTCAAAGCCAAACACATTAGTTTTATCATGCAAAAGGGGGGGTTGTTATGGCTGATTTTCATCAATTCTTATTAAATATTCCACAGTTTCTGGTACTGATTCCATTTATGATAATGACCTGCCTGCCTATGAGGCGGGTAAATAAATATTCACTTCTGATTATTCATACTCTTTGGCTGGTAGTCTTTGCCATTACCATCCCGCTAGCTGCAATAATAAAGCTTTGTTTTTCCTTTGATTTTGGCTGGACCTGTTATGCATTTTTGTTAATCTATTGCTTCATCTGCAGGGCTACTGTAACTGCTTCACGTGAAAAAGTTGTTTTTTTCTTCTTTAATAACATTGCTCTCTACTCGTGTCTGTTAAATTTCGCATATGCTTATGATGCATATAGAAATCCCTACAATGGCTCTAGCACTTTTTCTTTGGCTGCTTCGCTGGTATTTCTATTAGAAACAATAATTCTATTGTTGATGGTTATTTATCCGTTTAAACGTTTTGGAAGTGAACTCGTAGATGCAGTTATTCCCCCGAAAATCTGGTATACGATACTGGTAATTCCACTTTTTCTTACTGCACTAAATGGTATGGCTGTCCCTCAAAGCTACCAATCACTCAATCACGGAAGAGTTTTGTCTTATTTCATAACTCTTGAATTAATTCTCCCATTTTTTTATCTTTTCCTTGATTTTCTTTTCTATGAAATTATTATTTCAATATTGAACCATTCAGCTCAGATGGAACAGATGGAAATACTACAAGTCCAAGCAGAAAGATATCAGTCTTTGCAGGCTCATGTTGAACAGTCGCGAAAGCTTCGACATGATTTTAAGCATAGTGTACATGCTCTATCTATTCTTGCTTCCGAGAATAATATTGATGAAATAAAGAAGCATCTTGCTCTTTTTGAGCAGGACCTGGATACAAACTCCATGGAATTTTTCTGTGACAATCCTGCACTCAATGCTCTTTTTCAGTATTATAGTGAAATGGCCGAAAAAGCCCATGTTCAGACAAATTGGAAAATAGATTTACCAGGTTCTCTCCCAATAACAGAAATAGATCTTTTTGG
>CAZJWA010000048.1:16291-21552 GCA_964549585.1 uncultured Butyrivibrio sp.
CTGTCAAACAGATTGATTCAGAATTTGATGTTGATATCATGCTGCAGGTATAAGAAAGCAGAGCCTAGCTCGCTGCACATTTTGCACTCTTTGGTGAAAGCATTTTGTATAATTCTTCTGCTGCCAGCCGAACCTTCGCCACATTGACACTTGTGTCAGTTGGGAAGCAATAGAACTGCATTCTGGGAGTTCCAACGCAGATCATATCTCCAATTTCATACCAAAAATAATCTGCATATACACTATAGGAAGTGGTAGAGGCCTGTGAATAATCCAGTTCTCCATCGCAGCCTTTTAGTACAAAACCATTGTTATCATGAATAAGCATTCCATCACCAACATGATAAATTGCATCTGTATTAACAAGTACCATTATTCGTACTGCTGTTTCCAAATGATACGTTCCTCTTTGGAGCTCTTCCAGGACGCATCGTCTCTCCCAGGCGTACCAATCGGGAACACTCTGAAAATCATCCTCTTTTCCATGCGCAGGGCTGTTTTTCCTTTTTAACTCGCCATATTCTCCAAGTTCATATTCGGTGCTGCAAGCTGTGCATCTAATACTTGTTCCCTTTGAAACCATCTTTCCTTCCGCCAAACAATGCGGGCATTTATAAAGAACTCTCTCTAGTCCGTCCGCACGAAATGATTCATCTACACGAATATGATGTTTCTTTTGCCAGGCAAAATTATCAAAAGTAAAATTCTCTCTGAGGATTTCATTTAGCTCCTGTACGGACTTGTTCTTTATTTCCTCCGGAGACAATAAATACTTCACGTCTGCAGAAACGTCAACTTTGCGAAGCTTAAGTCCATTATAAAGTGGATCATGCAAAAAAGCTCCATAGGTGCGAATCATTACTACCGGCACGCGAAACACTTTAAGTGCCTTTCCAACGCTTTCAGGGAGCGGCGTCTGTGTTCCGTCAAAGCTATAGCTGGCTTCCGGATACATAAGCACTGAACTTTTCAGTTTATGAAGTGAATAATGAATATCAGCCACCATAGCCGCATCTGAGATAAACTTTTTGGCAGGAATACATCCAATCATACGCATAAGCATATTTTTACCAACAAAACCGTCTAGCGTTGTAACGATATGAAACGGTTTGGGATAAAGAATTGTTGATGCGATTTTCAGATCAATAAATGCTGAATGGTTCATAAGAACAAGGCATGGTTCGCCGCTGTGAAGGCGTTCCATGCCGATTTTATTGTATTTAAAATTAACTGCCTTTAGCTCACCTGCAGATAACGTTTTCAAAAGCCATCTAAAAAATGGATTCTGCTTAACCGGTTTATCATATCTAAACTGTGGTAATGCTATTACTTCAGAATATGGCTTATCAATAACTTTTATCTTCATGTGGTTATCCTTTATGTCTGATCCAATAATCGTAGTAAGCCATATTTCCCTGACCAATTAGAGGTTCATCTGATTTTATCATCATTGTATTTATAATGTCTAAGGCTTCTTCCTGTAACAAAGCAAAGAAGGCTTCCGACTACGCCAAGAATGAACATCATAGTAGTCCTTTCTTCGTTTTAGCGCATATTCATTATTTATAAAATACCTATTTTATTACCTTTATGCAACTATTATATTCGATTTTCTTTTCTTAAAAAACAATTTGTAATAATTAGCAAAAGGATTCATTCTTTGCAATAAACATGTATACTATGAGTAGGAGAGGTACCATTATGGATTGGATGAATGAAGCTCTAAAAGAAGCATACAAAGGAATAGATAACGGAGAGGGCGGACCTTTTGGAAGCGTTATCGTTAAAGATAATCAGATTATTGGAAGAGGGCATAATGAAGTTATTTTATTAAAAGATCCTACATGCCATGGTGAAATGATGGCAATTAGGGATGCATGTCATCACTTAGATTCTTTTGACTTAACAGGGTGTGAACTTTATACCACTGCTGAGCCATGCCCCATGTGCCTTGGCGCGATTCTATGGGCAAATATTGATAAAGTTTTCTATGGATGCACACGAACAGATTCAGCTGATATTGGTTTTCGAGATGACAAATTCTATAATATCCTAAATGGAAAAGATAATTCTCTATCCATAGAAAAGCTGGATAGAGAACAATGCCTTGAGCTCTTCAAAAAATATGAGAAGAAACAAAATAAAATAGCGTATTAACTTGTACACGGTTTTCCGTTCATTTTATATCAGCAGATAGTGCTATCATAATTGGTTAATAAACTCACAAAGTGAATGTATCTTTTTTCCATTTCTGTTCTGGGCAGGGTGGCCATTTATCAATGAATTTAGTATTGCTTCCTCCGTTGCTTCAGCAGTTGCAGTAAATAGAAGGTTTATTCTATTCTCAGGGAACATTTCTATGTTACTTATTTGATTTTTATTGGCTTTTCCTATGAGATTTCCATTTGAAAAGCCAATGAATACATCGCCCGATCCAGTTCCCATAAATGACCCTGTTCTAATAAGTCCTACTGCTGCCCTTTTTATTACACGCTTTAGCTGTCTTGATGTTAAAGGAGCATCAGTGCCTACCACTATCATTATCGATCCTTTATCTTCAACCGCCTTTACTTCAAGGCATTCTGCAATTCTTTTGCCAATGGGATTTCCACATATTGTAAGATTTTCTGTCTCACCAAAATTTGACTGAACAAGGACTCCAATTGTATATGTCTTTCCATTAAGTTCTACGAGTCTTGACGATGACCCTATTCCGCCCTTTAGTCCAAAACATATAGTTCCTCTCCCGGCGCCAACATCCCCTTCCATAAATTCCGGTCCGTGAGATTTGGCATCCTTTATTGCTTCAATAACATGTTGTTCTTTTATAGCTCTTTTTCCAATATCGCTTATTTCAGAATCATTGGTTTCACCTACTACTGCATTGACACTTCTGACCTCTATTCCTCTTGTATTCTCATCAGACACTATATATCCCGTCATAGCATCAAGAACGTTTCCTACACTTAGCGTATTCGTCAACGCTATTGGTGACTCAAGGCACCCTAATTCCTCGATTTGCACCGTTCCTGCAGTCTTTCCATAACCGTTTAATACATGTACCGCAGATACTGGCTTATTTTCATAAACTGAATCATTACATGGAAAAATCACTGTCACACCAGAATGCACATCACCATCATCAACAGTACAATGTCCAACTTGCACACCAGGCACATCTGTTATTCTGTTATATTTACCTGATATCCCTCCGCCAATTGTATAACCAAAATCTTTTATCTCCATAATTTCTCTCCTATAGATAAAGGGAGTGCACTCTCCATATGGATAGATGCACTCCCTTACGCATTTTTTCACAAAATTATTTATTTAGCTATTATCTTATTCCTTAGTAATCGTATCTGTCAAATTCTTAGTATTGATGATTGTATAATAAATCAATACTAAACCGTAGCTTAATAATACACTTCCTTTGACAATCTATACTTTAGCGTCTCCTCTAAGGGGGAGAGTCAAGCGTTCAACATTACTATCTCATCATCAGCTAGACAAACTGGAAGTTGACGTTGTGTGGGGTATGCTCATTTTCTTCATACTAAATATCAAAATTTTCAGATTTAAAATTGCTATAATAACGACCTTTGATTGCAGTAAATTTTAACACACAATAATCTGGGTCCGTCAGACCTTTAGGATAATACATCGTGTCTCCCTCTTGCCAAATGCGTGCTTTTGCTTCTGCTGTCTCAAGTACTTCAATAGTACCTATAAGACTTATTCCTCGAAAAAATCGTTTGTCTACAAAATAAATGCTTGCTTTTGGATTTTCTTTAAAACATTTCACTTTGTTTGAAGACGTATTGGTTGAAAACCAAAATGTCTTTATTCCTTCTCTTTCTCGTGGTTTTAGCATTGCTTTAGTAATCGGATAACCTTCGTTATCAGTATAACAAATCTGTGTAAGTGTTGCTTTGTCAACCAAATTGCCTATCGTTTTTTCCGAATCTTTCATCACAGTCCATTTCTCCTTTTTTCACAAAAAATAGGTTTTATTTGTTGTCAAATTTTAATTTTTTTATTTCACATTCAGCTTGGTAAGCTGGAAATAAAAAACTATTACATACTAATTATATTGTTGTTCTGCATAATTCTCTGGCAAAAAATCACATTGGTCGTCTGGCACACCAAGTGTTTTCGCATATGCTATCATATCATCCCAGTTCTTCTTATCCTTAGCGCTCTCTGTGCTTAATCGTTGATAATGGACAGGATTGATTCCTTGAGCATTCAATTTAAATACTTTTTCTCTAAACAAAACAATTGCCTGATGATCGGTATGAAAAGTAATATACCATTCTTTATTTAATGCTCTGCATAAATTCTTCTGGAACTTTTCCGTAGCGTCTTCAATTTCATTTTCTGGAACAGATATTGTGTATATTTTTAGTAAACCAAGAAATCTCTTCCTTACATTTAGTATTGTATAATCTCTAATAATTTTCTTGTGAATCAAACTAACATCCAGTACTTCCGCATGATAATTTCTCATAATCAGATTCCTTTTGAAATTCTTATTTTCTGTTTCTTCCTCAGCTAGGCATACTGGGATTTAGCACTCGTTCAGAAATTTTTGTAATTGCTCTACAAACTGTCCTATATGCAATCCATCAACAAAAGAATGATGTGCCTGTACAGAAATTAGAATCAAAACTTTCCCATCTTTTTCATAGTATTTTCCCCAATCAAAGAGAGGGGTTGCATTGTCCTTTTTCCCAGAGTTTGTATGTGATATATGAGTGTAGGTAACCCATGGCATAGGCGAACATTGGAAAACATCATTTTCTAATGGCCCCGTAAAATGTTTAGTGTAAAATAAAACTGTAACGAAATGCAATCCAAAAGTGTAACACTCCCTGCATCAAAAAATCCATTGTAACACCCTTCCAAATCCATTATCCTTATGTTTGACGAGAACTTAAGGAGGAAGAAAGGAATGTTATCAATGGATGATATCAAGTATATCAAACGTCTCTACGAAAGTGAAGGGATTTCTATCCGGGAAATCATGCGCCGGACAGGCTATCACTATGAAACTGTCAAAAAATACCTGGATATGGAGGACTTCAATCAGCCTCTTCATCCACCGAAGGATTCAACTTCTCTACTGGATCCACTGAAGCCTGTCATAGATCAATGGCTCCTTGATGATTTAAAAGCACCACGTAAACAGCGTCATACTGCAAAGCTGTAAACGGCAAGTACTTTTCCATAAATTTTGGCAATTATGTTTCCATAATTAC
>CAZJWA010000049.1:0-21324 GCA_964549585.1 uncultured Butyrivibrio sp.
CCGGGCGGATTCCGGACTTGCACCGGTTAGAAACGTGCGCCGCCAGGCGCACAACAAAAGCTGCCATATATTGTTTACACAATACAAGACAGCTTCTATTTACATAAAATCAAACAAGCTTATCTGGTTGGACTCGGGAATGTTTCCAAGTAGTCCAAGCTGATTTAGCGTTTCAATAACTGACTGAGGGCACTTCGTTCTATCCTTAAAATCATCTCGGGACAAAAATGGTCCGTTCTTGGCAGCTTCTACTACTGCATCTGCTGCCTTCTCTCCCATGCCATCAATACTCTTTAATGAAGGCATTATCTTATCTCCAACCACTTGGAAAAGTCTGGATTTGGCACTAAAAATATCAATAGGTTCAAACTCTATTCCGCGCTCATACATTTCTTCAACAACACGCATATCTCCATATTCCGCCTGCTCAACATTTGAAAGCTCATCCTTTCGTTTGTTGAAATCATTCATGACGTCATGAAGATGCTTTTCGCCCTGACACATATCCTTATAGGAAAAAGCCTTCGCGCGAATACTAAACCATGCTGAATAAAACGCCTGTGGAACATAAACCTTGAAATAAGCAATTCTCCACGCCATCATTACGTAGGCCGCAGCATGCGCTTTCGGGAACATATACTTAATCTTAAGACACGACTTGATATACCAGTCCGGAACGTTACATGCTATCATAGCTTCCTTCATCTCCGGCTTTAGACCCTTACCTTTACGAACGGACTCCATCGTCTTAAAAGCAAGAGACTTATCCATACCCTTTTGGATAAGATAAATCATAATATCATCACGAGTACAAATAGCTGTATCAATCGTCGCAGTACCCTCAGAAATAAGAGTCTGAGCGTTACCTAGCCACACATCAGTACCATGTGAAAGGCCTGAAATTCTTATGAGATGTGAAAAAGAAGTTGGCTTTGCTTCATCAACCATCTGCATAGCAAAATCTGTACCAAACTCAGGAAGACCAAGACAGCCAAGCTTTGTTCCTCCTATCTGATCAGGTTTAATATTAAGAGCTGTAGTATTCTCAAACAAGCTCATAACATTCTTATCATCAAGTGGAACCTCCTTAGGATCAAGCCCCGTGCAGTCCTGAAGAAAACGTATCATAGTCGGATCATCATGGCCAAGGATATCAAGCTTTAACAGGTTGTGGTCAATTGAATGATAATCATAATGCGTTGTAACAGTAGCTGTAGTCATATCATTTGCAGGATGCTGAACAGGCGTAAAGCTGTTAATGTTTTCTCCAACCGGAAGAACAATAATTCCTCCCGGATGCTGCCCGGTTCCGCGGCGCACTCCTACAAGACCTTGAAGAACTCTGTTAATCTCACACTTTCTCTTACTTTGTCCTACCTGGTCATAATACTTCTTAACATATCCATATGCCGTCTTGTCGGCAAGACCTGCAATAGTACCTGCTCTGAAGGTTTGTCCATAACCAAAGATAACCTCAGTATATTTATGCGCCTTACTCTGATATTCACCAGAGAAATTAAGATCGATATCAGGCTCCTTATCTCCCTTGAATCCAAGGAAGGTTTCAAAAGGAATATCAAAACCATCCTTATCCATCATTGCTCCGCACTTTGGGCATCTTTTATCCGGCATATCGCATCCGGAATTTCCGCCATATTTCTTGACATCCTCAGAATCAAAATCACTGTATTTGCACTTCGGACAAATATAATGAGGACTAAGTGAATTAACCTCTGTTATTCCTGATGTAAATGCAACAAAGGAAGACCCGACAGATCCACGCGAACCAACAAGATAACCATCCTCATTAGACTTCCAAACAAGCTTCTGGGCAATAATATACATAACTGCGAATCCATTCTTAATAATAGAACTCAGCTCATGCTCAAGTCTGTCTGATACAATAGAAGGAAGTTCATCTCCATATATCTCATGTGCCCTGTCATAGCAGATCTTCGTAAGAATTCCATCACTGTTCTCGATAACAGGAGGACATTTATCAGGTCTTACAGGTGATATGCTATCACACATATCAAGTATTTTCCTTGTATTGTCTATTACTACCTCTTTGGCTTTCTCAAAGCCAAGATAATCCATTTCTTCAAGCATCTCATCCGTTGTACGAAGATAGATTGGTTCAGGCTCTGTAACATCCATTCCCTTTCCTGCCAGAATTATTGTTCTGTATATTTCATCCTCAGGATCAAGAAAATGCGCATCACTCGTTGCAACAACAGGCTTATGGAACTGATCTGCAAGCTTTACGATTTTCCTGTTTATTTCCTTGAGATCTTCATCGGAAGTAATGTTGTCATATCTGTCGGAATTGACCATAAAGTGATTATTTCCAATTGGCTGAATTTCCAGATAATCATAGAAATTCACAAGCCTTGCTATCTCTTCCTCTGCCCTATCTTCCTCAACTGCTTCGTAAAGCTCTCCTGCGCAGCATGCGCTTCCAAGAATAAGGCCTTCGCGATATTTTAAAAGCTCGCTCTTTGGAATAAGTGGAAATCTATGGAAATAATCCAAATGTGATTTACTAATAAGCGTATATAAATTAACTCTTCCCAAAGTATTCTTAGCAAGAATGATCGCATGATGTGGTCTTAAATGCTTAATCATATCAGGAGATGGAACACTAAGCGCATTGAGCTCGGTGAGCGTTGATGCCTCTTTTTCCTTAATCATAGGCATGAACTTCATGAAAATCTCTGCTGTACATTCAGCATCGTCAACTGCCCTGTGATGATGATTGTTAACTATGCCAAGAGTCTTGGCAACCGCATCAAGATTATGCTTTGCCTGAAGCGGGAAAAAGAATCTTGAAAGGCCAAGAGTATCGACTGTTGTATAATCAGCTGGAATTCCGAGCTCCTTGCAGTTCTGATTAATAAAGCTGATATCAAAAGAGACATTATGTCCAACAAGAACGCAGCCCTCGCAAAATTCTACAAATCTTGGAAGTATTTCTGATACTGTCGGTGCATCAATTACCATATCATCCGTTATGCTTGTAAGTTTCTCAATCCTATAGGGAATTGGAACCTCCGGATTGATAAACTCTGAAAAGCGATCAAGAATAACACCATCTTTAATCTTGACAGCGCCAATTTCAATAATTCTATTTTTTACAGGTGAAAAGCCTGTCGTTTCAATATCAAAGACAACATATGTAGAATCATCAAGGCTCTGCCCCTTATCGCCTACTACAATTTCCTTTAGATCATCTACAAGATAAGCCTCTACGCCAAGAATCAGTTTAAAGAAATCCTGTCTATCCGGATTCTTATCTCCGTTATCCTTACGTTTATCCTTCTCTGCACCCCATAAATCATCCCAAACATGATTTGCATCAGTAAGTGCTTGAACAACGCCATGATCTGTAATTGCAATGCCCGGCATTCCCCATTTATATGCACGTTTTACTATATCTTTAACTTCAGAAACTCCATCCATATCACTCATTTTGGTATGGCAGTGAAGCTCTACTCGCTTTTCCTCGGACGTATCTTTTCTTCCGGTAGTAAAATCAGGAATCTTTCTAATTCCAGAAATTGACCCAAGTGTAAGCTCATGATCATATTTGTCAATCATTGTGACTGCTTTTATCTTAAGAAAAGCACCAACTTTTATGCTCTGCTCAAGCTCTGGAACCTGTTCGTTATGTGTAAACATCTTGACGGTAATCGTATCCGTAGTATCTGTAACATCAAAGATAAGAATGCTCTTCTCATTTCTTATCTCACGCTTATCATAAACAATTACCTTACCTCTAATGACAATTTCGCCCATTTCACCAGAAATATCACAAATTTCCATGGATTCATCATCAAAATCTCTTCCATAGATGACATCCGGGTCATCAGATTTCTGGCCAAAGCCGCCATAGCCCCTGCCCTTCCACTTTGATTTACCTGCGCCGTTTCCAAAAGGTTTCTTGCCGCCTTCAAATGTAATATTCCCTGCAGGAAGAACAGACGAACCTTCCCCCTTTGTAGGAGTAGCCCCGGCAGAAGGTGCCTTGCTTCCTGCCACGGCGCCATTTGAATCAGCTCTCTTTCCTGAAGTAGTGACAAAATTTGCCGTTTCTCCAAAGCCATTCCCGGTTCCGTTTCCTGCTGCTTCCTTCTTTTGACGAAGCTTATCTTTCTTCTCTTTCTCTTTTTCCTCAGCCGCCTCAACCGACTTAGTTATTCTAAGTGATTCACTTGAATAATCCGGCTCGGCATCATCGCTTTTAACTACAGCATGAAAAGAGATCTGAAGCTTGACACCAAGCCCACATCTCTCATTTAAAACCTTATCAAAAATTCTCTCCAAATCATCAGAATTCTGTCTTCCAAGAACTGTATCTTCAAAATCAAGTTCCATCACATTCTCAGAAGGGAATCTGAATTCAGTCTTTTTTAAAATCGTATATTCGATAGGATTATATCTTTTGATTTCCTCAAAGAAACTCTCCTGGTACTCTTCCATTAAATTCTCAGGAGAATACTGTGCGGAAAGTTTGAACTTCTCGAAAATTCTTATCGTAATTGGAACATCCTTGAACAGCTGCTTTTTGATTTGCTCCTCAGTTTTCCAAATGTCCCGTTTTTGAATAAGTCTTTCACTCGAAAGATATATCTTTATATAGTCCTGCTTCTTAGTAACAGAAACTCTCTCAACATTTGATTCCCCAAATAAATCCTTCGTACTTCCGCTAAGCTTCAAGGCGGGAAAGACATCAAAAAACGGCTTTGACATAAACACATACTCCTAACTGCTAAATTAATTATTCCAGTTCTTAAGCTCATCCTCCAAAACTTCGAGAAGCTGATTCTCAGGCACCTTTCGGATTATCTCGCCCTTCTTTATCAAAAGTCCTTCACCGTTTCCACCGGCAACTCCAAGATCTGCTTCTCTTGCTTCGCCAGGGCCGTTAACAGCGCAGCCCATTACAGCAACCTTGATATCAAGCGGATATTTCTGAACCATAGTCTCTACCTTGTTTGCAAGACCAATTAGATCTATATTAGTTCTTCCGCACGTAGGGCATGATACAACTTCGATTCCACCTTTTCTAAGGCCAAGCGTCTTTAAAATCATCTTGGCTGACTTGATTTCTTCGACAGGATCTCCTGAAAGTGAAACCCTAATAGTATCACCAATTCCCTCATTAAGAATTATTCCAAGTCCAACTGCTGATTTAATATTTCCGCCATATAATGTTCCGGCTTCAGTAATACCAACATGAAGAGGATAATTTGTTTTCTCAGCAAGAATCTCATGAGCTTTTACACAAAGCATTACATTAGAAGACTTGATACTGACAACCATGTTATCGTAGCCACTCTCTTCAATAATATGAATCTTATCAAGCGCGCTCTCTACAAGTCCCTCAGCAGTAACACCGTTATACTTCTCAAGAATATCTTTTTCCAAAGAACCGCTGTTAACGCCAACTCGAATAGGAATATTATGCTCCTTGGCACACTTTACTACAGCATCAATCTTCTCAGTAGATCCGATATTTCCGGGATTAATTCTAATCTTGTCTGCGCCGTTTTCAATCGCAGCGATAGCCATCTTATAATCAAAATGAATATCAGCAACAAGCGGAATATGAATTCTCTTCTTAATTTCGCCAATTGCCTTTGCAGCCTCCATCGTAGGGCAAGTGCTTCTGATAATATCGCAGCCCGCCTTCTCAAGTTCAAGAATCTGGGCAACACAGCCCTCAACATCCTCTGTTTTTTTATTCGTCATAGACTGAATGAGAATCGGATTTCCTCCGCCAATTACTCTATCGCCAATATGAACAACCTTTGTATTATCTCTGTATGACACAGCTTTTACCTTACCTTTCAAACCAATAATTCAAATTTTTATACTAACCTGTCATCTCACATCTTTTTAGTGAAAAAAGCTCATAACATCATTGAACAGTACTACAACCATAAGCACCATAAGTGCCACCATACCTGCGAAGGTAACATCCCCCTCTTTATCAGCAGGAACAGGCTTTCCTCTAATTACTTCTATAAAAAGAAATACAAGTCTTCCACCATCGAGTGCCGGAACCGGAAGAAGATTCATTATTCCAAGATTGACCGACAAAATCAGTGCAAGCTCCATCATCGTAAGAATAACAGAAGGAAGACCGTAGGGCTGCACAGATTCATAAGTATCATCCACTGCCTTAACTATTCCAACCGGTCCGGAAAGAGAATCTATTCCATATTTGCCGCGAATCAAAAGAGACAAGCTTTGATACGTTGCCTTTACATAAAACTTAACATTATACCAGGCATATGGAATAATCTTTGCCCCCTTTACAGTTCCAGCTTTTCCGATGTAAACACCCATATAGTATCTATCATCTTCCTCACTGTATTTGGGAACAAGGTCTGTTTCATGCTCTTCGCCGTCTCTCTCATAAACGATGTGCATAGTACTTCCATCGTTATACTGCGAAATCATCGTGCATTCTGCAGACATATGAATTCTGGTGCCATCCATACTGACTATCGTATCGCCCTCTTCAAGACCTGCCTCCTGGGCTGCAGAATTCTCGATTACTCCGGATACAACAGGATAATTCCAAGCTGAAAATGCCGTCACAATAAGTGCTATGACATACGCCAAAAGGAAATTAAAGAAAGGTCCTGCAAAAACCGTGGCAATTCTTGCCCAAACATTTGCTTTTCTAAAGGAATGCTCGCTTTCTTCAGTAATTCTGCCGTTCTCATCAGAATCCTCAAGGCCGTCCATGCCTTCAAATACACATGCACCGCCAATCGGAAGAAGTCTTATTGTATAAAGTGTTTCGCCCTTTTGCTTCTTAAAAAGAATAGGTCCCATTCCAACCATGAATTCTTTAACTTCTATTCCATTGACTTTTGCTATAAGAAAATGTCCACCCTCATGAGAAATAACAAGTATTCCAAATATTATAATAAAAATAATTATACTAACTACCAATGTTTATTCCTCTTTGTATGTAATTAATAAAAAATCAAGCGACCAGATATCTGCAAATTTGTTAATCAGTTTACCAAACATAAACAATCATAAATCAAATAACTAGAAATCTAATGATTTCAAATATTCGTACGTTTCCTTCTCAGCACCAAGTATTTCATCAAGATTTGGATTAGCAATAGCGCTATGATGCTCCATAGCATCCGTTATCATATCATATATCTCAAGGAATCTGAGCTTTCTTCCAAGGAAAAGACGAACCGCCATTTCATTTGCGGCATTAAATACTGTTGGCATACTGCCACCAATATGAGCTGCCTTAAGCGCAAGCGGAAGCCCCTTAAATACATCTATTCTAGGTTCCTCAAATGTAATCTCTTTTAACTTAAAGAAATCAAGTCTCTCTTCGCTCATAGGTCTTCTGTCAGGATAAAAAAGTGCATACTGAATCGGAAGCTTCATATCAGGAACTCCAAGCTGAGCCATTACTGCCCCATCCGTATACTGAACCATTGAGTGAATGATGCTCTGCGGCTGAATCACAACCTGAATATCATCAGCGCTCACTCCAAAGAGCCAGCTCGCTTCCATTACTTCAAGTCCTTTATTTACCAGAGATGCAGAATCGATAGTAACCTTCGGCCCCATCGACCAGTTAGGATGCTTTAGCGCATCATCTACTGTAACCTTCGAAAGCTGATCCTTTGTCATATGTCTAAAAGGTCCGCCCGAAGCAGTAAGAAGAATCTTCTCCACCTTATCCTTCGGCTCTCCGTTTAGTGACTGAAAAATTGCACTATGCTCAGAATCTACTGGAAGAATCTTAACTCCATGTTTCTTAGCAAGCGGAATAATGATGTGCCCGGCAGTAACCAGGGTTTCCTTATTAGCAAGAGCTATGTCCTTGCCGCTTTCTATAGCAGCAATAGTTGGTCTTATTCCAATCATTCCAACTACAGCTGTAAGGACAGTATCAGCCGTATTGTCTGCTACCATCTCAAGAAGTCCGTCCATACCGGCTAGAACCTTTACATTAAGATCTGCAACTCTTACCTTAAGCTCATTTGCAGCATCTTCATCAAACATTGCCGCAAGCCTTGGTTCAAATTCTCTTATCTGTTTCTCAATCAAATCAACATTTCTATTAGCAGCAAGGCCAACAACCGAAAGCTCCTCTTTGTTATTTCTTACTACGTCAAGCGTCTGAGTTCCGATTGAACCTGTTGAACCCAGAAGAATTATTTTCCTATTCATAAAAAGACCTTTCTATAAAAAGAGCTATTATCTAAGCAGCATTACTGAAAGAAAATATACCATAGGAGCGACAAATATTACACTGTCAAACCTGTCCATGATACCGCCATGACCAGGAATCAAATGACCATAATCCTTGATATTATGATCTCTTTTGATACCGGAAGCCGCCAGATCTCCAAACTGTGAAATAACACTTGCAACAAATGTAATCAGCATGCATATCCAAATAACGTTTGCATTCTTTAAGGAATTTGAATAAAGTATAAATCCAAATATAGCACCCGCAATGAGCGACCCTATCACTCCACCTATTGATCCTTCAATTGTCTTATTTGGTGAAAGCTTCGGACAAAGCTTATGCTTTCCACATGCTCTTCCAACAAGGTAAGCAAAAGAGTCAGAAATCCAGGCAACGAACGGTACCCAGGCAATAAATGCTCCAAACTCCTCAATTCTTAGCATATAAATACAAGAAAGCATTATCGGAGCATAGATAAAAGCAAATACTCCGCCTATAGCCTGCGATGCCTTAAATCTTGGAAATGTCAGTACATAAATGATCATTATCGCAAAGAATACAAACAATATAGAAACTATATAGCAGTTCACATCTTTTTTGACATAAATAAGGACGTAATGAATTACCACGCCAATGTATCCGGCAGCCTCAATAGGGTTGCATTTAACATCGTTTTCATGTATGCCCAGAGCCTTAGTGAGTTCTCCATATCCAATAAGTGAAATAATAAGTGAAACAGCTGCAAGAACAGGTCCTCCAAGTACAAGAACTACTAAAAGCGTTATTCCAATAAAAATACTGCTGATAACTCTTGTCTTCATAACAATCTCCCATTTCTAAACATCTTGCCCAAAAGAGGCGATAAAACTTTTCTATCAAAAAAGATTAATCGTCATGTAAATTAAACCAAAAAATCACTTCTTAAGTCCACCAAATTTGCGGTTACGCCTTGCATATGCATCAATTGCCTTAACAAGCTCATCCTTATTAAAATCAGGCCACGCAATATCAGTGTAATAAAACTCCGTATAAGCGCACTGCCACAATAAAAAGTTCGAAATACGCTGCTCACCGCAGGTACGAATAAGAAGATCCGGATCAGGAAGATAGCCTGTATCAAGATGATCGTTTATCATACTCTCTGTAATGTCTTCCGGCTTAACCTTTCCATCCTTTACATCCTCTGCAATTACTCTTACAGCTCTGGTAATCTCATCTCTGCTTCCATAGTTAATCGCAATAGTAAAAGTAAGACCTGTATTGTCCTTTGTTGCATCCTCGAGCTTTTCAATCGCAGCAATAATATCAGCTGATAATCTTGATCTTTCTCCGATAACACGGCACCTGACATTATTCTTCATCGACTTCTTGATACTGGTAGTCAAATAGTTTCGAAGAAGAGTCATAAGTGCACTTACTTCGCTCTCCGGTCTGCTCCAATTTTCTGTGCTAAATGCATATACAGTTAAATACTTGATCCCAAGATCTCTCGCGTCAACAAGAATATCCTCAACTGCCTTAGCTCCCTGAAGATGTCCGTAGTTTCTTGGCATACCCTTAGCCTTTGCCCATCTTCCATTTCCATCAAGAATTATTGCTACGTGGCCAGGGATAATATTATTATTTTCTTCACTCATTGTTATTCCATCCATTTATTAAGACATGCCTGATGCAGACTTCAGTCATCAGGCATGTCAGTATTTATTGTTCAAAAAAGTAATTAAACTGTCATTATCTCTTTGTTCTTCTCTTCAACAGCCTTATCAACATCCTTACCAAACTGGTCAGTAAGCTTCTGAAGCTCGTCCTCAAGCTCCTTAATCTGATCTTCAGAAATATCTTCGCCTTTCATCTTCTTGAAAGCATCGTTTCCATCACGACGAATATTTCGAATTGCAACCTTTGCATCTTCACCCTTCTTACGGATATCCTTTGCAAGCTCTTTTCTCCTATCCTCAGTAAGCTCAGGGAATACAAGTCTAATAACATTTCCATCTGTTGAAGGTGTAATTCCGATGTCAGATGCAAGAATAGCCTTTGAAATGTCTTTTATAAGATTCTTGTCCCAAGGTGCAATCTGAATGATTCTAGCTTCTGGTACAGAAACATTTCCTACCTGCTGAAGCGGTGTAGGTGTTCCATAATAATCAACCTTAATCTTGTCAAGAAGATGCGGATTAGCTCTTCCTGCTCTTATTGAAGCAAGTTCCTCTTCAAAAAAGTCAAATGCCTTCTGCATTTTGTTCTTGTTTTCAATATTCTTTTCGTTCATAAATTTGTCCTCATTTTCTGAGCGGCTTAGTCCGCTGTAACTGTAGTTCCGTTGAATTCTCCACCTGCTGCCTTAATTATGCTCTCAGGCTCCTGAAGTGCAAATACTCTCATAGGAATATGATTATCTCTAGCAAGAATCGAAGCTGTCATATCAACAACCTGAAGGTTCTGCTCAACAACTTCGCTTATTGAAAGCTTGTCGTAACGCTTTGCATTTGGATTCTTTGCAGGATCTGAATCATAAACTCCATCGATTGCTTTTGCAAGAAGGATAACATCTGCTTCAGTCTCAACAGCGCGAAGTACAACACCTGTGTCAGTTGAAAAATACGGATGACCTGTTCCTCCTGCAAAAAATACTACCATATTTCTTGCAAAATACTTATTAGCTCTGTCTTTTGAAAAAAGCTTTGTAAATGATCCACATTCAAACGGTGTAAGAATATTGGTCATCATTCCTTCGCTTCTAAAGACCTCAGAAACATAGATGCAATTCATTACAGTTGCAAGCATTCCTATCTGATCAGACTTTACTCTATCGATTTCTGTTCCTGTACGTCCTCTCCAGAAATTGCCGCCGCCAATAACAACTCCAACCTCTGTTCCCTCGTCAACAAGCTTCTTTACCTGCTTTGCTACCATCTGTACTGTTGCAAGATCAAAACCTGTTTTATTCTCTCCGGCAAGTGCTTCGCCGCTGAGCTTTAATAATATTCTCATTGAAACTCCTCTCAAAAATTACTTCATTCCATCAAAAAATGCTGAAGGATTAACATCTGCATATGACTGTGAGCACATACCTTCAATAACCGCGCCATTGTTAATCTGAACTGACTGGGATTTGATATTTCCCATTACAATAGCAGTAGTATCAAGGATAACCGGTCCATGAACATCAATGTCACCCTTTACAGCTCCTGCAATTACTGCTGTATTAGCCATAATATTTCCGATAATAACGCTGTTCTGACCAATCTTTACAGAACCATCACTATGGATATCGCCTGTTATCTTAGCTGAGTCTGCAAAAAATTCTGAAGAGCTCGAATCTCCTGTGATTTCACCGCTGACATTTAGCTTACCCTTTAAATTGATATTTCCAATAACTGTACCAATTAAATCCATCGATCCGTTAGAATCAATATCTCCTCTGATTGTCATTCCTTCTGTAACTGTTGAAACTTCATCTGATAAAGAATGATCCTGCTCCATTGTATATCCTCCATTATTTGAAATATTCTCTTCAGCCTTAGGCATTTCCGGCGTCTCGGCATTGTTGTTTAAATTAAGATCAATTGATTCAAGAGAAGATAGTACATCCTGAAGCTGTGATGTTTCTTTACCCTCTGGCTCTTCGATAGGCTCCTGGGGCTCCTGCTCACTCGCATCAGTTTCTTCAATAATTGGTTCCTTGGTCATCGTACCTATCGTAGGTTCGTCAAAAGACTCTTCTTCGTCTTCATGAGTAGGCATACTCTTACCAAGTGTCTTCTCGATTTCCAGTTCTTCTTCCTTGTCAGCTTCGTCTGTACTATCAACTGCTGCAGACAGATCACTCTTTAATTCTGAAAAAAATCCCATTGTGCCAATCCTCCTGTTTATATTAAGCCTTAATTATTTCTCATGCTGTATCGGAACAGTATCATCAGTAATCGGTAAAATCTCAGTATTATCCATGCCCTGGATATATTCGATTATCTCCGGAAGTGCTTCTACTGTTTCTTCCTTATCGGAAGCGTCATGAAAAAGAATTACTGCCTCCGAATAGTTACCAAGATTGTTTATTACATTTCCTGTAAGTGTCTTTGCATCAACGTCATCGCCGCCATAAATATTCCAGTCATAATAAGTTATGTGGCTGCGAGTCAGATATGCCGTCAAATCACTCATACTGACATTACTCGCCGTGTTTGAGCTTCCACCCGGAAATCTGTACAGCTCTGTCCATACACCTGTAGTATCATATAAAAAGTTCTGAAGCTTATGAAGATCATTTTGAAAGCCATCAAGCGAATCATATATTTCCGAATATTTATGGCTGTATGAATGCATTCCAAGCGTGTGTCCGTCATCAGTTATTCTCTTATATACAGCCTGATACTTTTCTTCAGGCTTTCCGCATACAAAAAAAGTTGCCTTAACGCCGTACTTATCAAGAATATCAAGAATGGCATCTGTCTTAGTGCTTGGGCCATCATCAAAGGTAAGGTAAACCTTTCTGACGTTTGCATCATCACTTAGAGCCTTAGCTGCAGAATCCGAAGACTCATCTAAATTTGCCCTGCTTATAGCAGAATTCGCTCCAGCCTCTGATTCAATATCGCTTGTTATGCTATTATTTAAGGAAGCACCATCCTGTTCTGTTTCAAAATTAGAGCCCCTTATATGAATAAGTCCCACAGTCAATAAGGATGCAAGCACCACAAGAATGATTATTAGACAAAAGCAGACCTTCAGGCGTTTTTGAAGCCTTATAGTCAAAGCACTCAGTCTATTATTTTCATCTAGATAACGCTTTCTGTTATTCCCCTTTTTGACTTCTTTATCTGAAGTCATATTCTACTAATTCCTTCGCTCAAAAAAGCTTTTATTTCACTCATATCTGCAAACAAAATTAGTATATCACATTTCTCCCTAATTAGAAAAGCGGTCAAAGAAATCTATTCTTCGACCGCCCAAACCTATATTATTTATATACTGATTTCTGTGTTATTATTTCTTTTTACGAATACTTAAAATAACTCCTGTTATCGTTGCAATAGCTGCTGCAGCTACGATTGCAAGGATTGTAAATGTATATGACTTAGAGCTGTCACTTTCTGTTGTATCAGTTGCCTGTGTTATTTCATCTGCAGTAAGAGTTGTAGATGAAGCATCGTTTTCTGTAGTGCTTACTGAAGCAGTATCTACAATAAGTCCATCGGGAACCTCTACTTCGTAGTCATCCCATGAAGGAGCGCTCTGAATACCTGAAAGATCACATGTATCTGAGTAATCTTCAACAGTAACTGTATAATCACTTGTTCCTTCAACATATACAGTTCCATCTGTTCCAACTACGCTTACTGTATTTCCATCAGTATCTGTGATAGTGCCCTCTGACTCAAGAGATGTAACTTCACTATCTCCTGTTACAGTCCATGTTGAATCTGCGTCAATGTACATGTTGCAATAACCATCACCGCCATCTCCTGCATAAGACTCATCATCAGTTACGCTTCCTATAAGGGTTGAACCCTCAGTCATATAGAAGTCAAGCTCACTTATGCTATCCCAGATAACATCGCCGTCCATTTCCTGACTGATTCCGGTAAAATTACACTGAGAGCCGTTAGCTCCGCTCGTTCCCCAGCCTCTTTGATTATCGTTTCCAGATACTCTAAGGAAATATTCGCTGTCATCTGCTGCCTTAATCGTTACATCATCAAGGAGTATATCGCACTCAGTATTTGTTGTATAGAAAAGTCCGCCATTTTCTGATGTTAACGTGCCGCCAACCATATCAAATACTGAATTTCCGACTTCTGAATCTCCTGACATACTCTGATAAAGAATAACTGACCATGTAGAGTCATTCTGATCATCATCAGACATATTGCTTGTAAGATCACTGTTAAAAAGTCTTAATGTATTAAGTCCTTCAATGCAAACACCCTCAGAACCATTTGCTATAAGTGTAGAATTATTGATGCTTATATCAGCCGTGCAATATACTGCAGGAGAACCAACACCATTTGATGTATAGGTTCCTCCATCTACTACCATTGTTCCGCCGCCTCTATCACTTCTTATGGCAGCTGCAGATTCGCCATTTGTGGTTGCATCCACGTTCCATGCATATAAGGTTCCGCCGCCTGCAACGTGTATGCCTCCTGATGTATCCTGAGTAGTATTAACTGTTGTTCCTGAAACATAGGTAACGCCCTTATCATATGAAAAGATTCCTGCGCCGCCCGCTGCATCTGTAGTAACAGTTCCTCCATTAATAATAGTAGTTCCATCAGTTGTAAGAACTGCTGCGCCTACTCCGTAAAAGCTGGCGTTATCACCACCGGTACTGCTTGCGCTGGTTCTTGTAATTGTAGGGCTGTTAAGAATTGCAGTAGCTCCGTTTGAAACGAGGATTGCGTTTTCATCTGTTCCAGTCGAATCATATGTCTTGGAATCCTCTGTTGTATCCCCTGTAATCGTAGTAGCTGCTTCCCACTCAGTTACAGCACTTGAGCCGCCGCCTGGCGCTCCTGACCCTCCAGGGCCGCCTGATCCACCTTCACCTGCTCCGTCTGTAGGTGGATTTCCTGCAGGAGCTTCTCCGCTTGCTCCAGAGCCTGCTCCATCCGGTCCTCCTGAAGGTGCATCTCCTGAAGGTGCGTCTCCTGATGGTGCATCTCCTGATGGTGCATCACCACTTGGCATATCCGCCGGCTTACTCTGCGTAGATGTATCTGCAGCAAGAACTGTGCCCGCCATCATCATTGTGCTTGAAGCAGTTACTACCGCTACTCCAAGTGCTCCTGTAAGTATTCTCCTCATATTCTTTGTTTTCATCTATAGTCTCCATGCTGCGACTGTATTATTGGAGCAGCTAATGGCTCGAGGCCCAGCGCAGCGTAGCCTCGTAGTTTGAAAGTTTACTTTCAAACTTAGTCTCCTTAATAATTAATAAAATGATCTGCTTTCTTAAGTACAAACAAAGAATAGCAGACCATCCTTAAAGGAACCTAAAAGTTTTTTTAATATTTTACTTAGTGTGTAATTCACCCAAGCTCAGCGAGTAGACCATTAATGCCTTGTTCATTGTACAAGTCCTTATAATAAGAAACTTCATTTCCTATCAGTGAGTCAATCGTTCTCATACTAAGAAGTTCTACGGGTGCACGATCGTCCGTCATGATATTACCGCCTGCGCTGTAATGAACCAGGTCGCCTCCAACCTGCGCCATCATAGTTGTAAGCTCACTGTCAGTTTCTTTTGACACATTAGAATCAAAATCAGAAATCATATCCGGATTTGCGGAAGCAAAAAGCTCGCGGTTGGTAGAGCCCTGCACATCCGCCGTATAAACCTGTGGAAAGACGGATGCTATCGTATCAGAAAGATACTCATTAATATCGCCGTCCCCATCTCCACGCATATTCATATTTACTACCATGACCCCATTGTCATTCAAATGCTCTTTTACCAGAGAAAAGAACTCCGAAGATGCCATCTGAAACGGAATAGTGATATCCTGATAAGCATCCACCATAATCACGTCATACTTCGTGTCTACTGCATTTAGAAACGCACGCCCATCGTATGTAGTAACCTTCACGCTTTGTGGTAAATCAAAATATTCTCTGGCAAGATCAGTTATCTTACCATCAATCTCAACGCCTTCAAAAGTCACATTATCAAAATATCGCTCACACTGCGTGGCATATGTTCCGGTACCCATACCAAGAACAAGCACGCTCAAATCCTTTTTTTCTTTGATTCCAGCCATGTACGGAGCCGCCATCGCGTAATCATAGTACATTCCGGTAAGCGATTTATCCTTCACATATACCGACTGCACACCAAAAAGAACATTTGTTGAAAGATACACTCTACTTCTATCATCATAAACCTGAAGATAGTTATAAATTGACTCGCCTTCAAACGCCAGGTCGCTTCTCCAAAAAGCAAAATTTGAATTATGTCCAATAACGCAGCATACGATAAACAGTACAATACTTATCGGTACCTTTTTCATCGTATTAAGTGGAAGCCCCGACTTAGCAAAATAGATTATGGCAAGAAGAAGCAAAATCCCTGCAAATATCAGAAATGTTATTGAAGTTCCAACAGCAGGAATACTGATAAAAGTTGGGACAAATGTTCCAATAATGCTTCCGATAGTATTTGATGCTCCAAGCCTTCCAACAATGCTTCCACTGTCATCAAGACTTTGCACCGAAAATTTAACAAGCGATGGTGTTACTGTTCCAAGAAGAAAAAGAGGAAAAACAAAAATCACCATACAACTGACAAATCCAGCAATGACAAGGAAATTGCTGCTAACTGAAAAAATTAAAAGCGCAGAAATTCCAATAATAATATATTTTCCAACAACAGGAATTGCCGCAGTCCAAATCGCTGCAACTATAATCCTCGCATAAAGTTTGTCGGGATCAGGATCTTTGTCAGCACTTCTTCCGCCATATAAATTCCCAAGTGCCATCGCAATCATGATAGTTCCAATAATAATCGTCCACACGATCTGTGAAGAACTAAAATATGGTGCGAGGAGTCTGCTCGCTCCAAGCTCGACAGCCATTACCGACATTCCGGCAAAAAATTCTGTCAAATACAGGTAGATACGATTGCTAAGTATTCCTCGTTCTTTCATAATGCCTCCGGCCTATATACAATACGTCTTGGTTCCTTGCCATAAGGATGCGCCATGCAGGTTCCTCTAAACCATTCATATGAAACATCTCCATTTGTGTTACCGCCAGCAAGATCTTCTGCCGCCTTTAAAAGCTCATCAAATTCCTGTGCATCTCCAATCTGCCTGCTGTGTCCATGAAGGATATGATCAAACTCCGGTCTCAAGAATTCAAGTCTTCTCATACTTGCAGCCTGGTCCCTAATCTTTAGCGATTCGGGAAGTTGCATCCATATCTGCTCTATTATACCATCTCCAGAGAAAAGAATTCTATCCTTCCTATCTATAAGAACTATCTCTCCATGTGTATGTCCGGGTAGCTCATATGCCTGCAGGCTCAAGTCTCCGAGATCAAATATCTCTCCATCATGAACCGGTAAAAACTTTGCAAACTTAAGATGGTTTTGCTCAGCCGCCTCCTTTATTTCAGGAAAGTTCAAATGCTCTCTGGCAAGCTCATTGTCGGCAGGGTTTAAATAAGCTTCATCAAATGCCCAGTTTCCACCAATATGATCGCAGTGACCATGCGTATTAATAAGAATAAGAGGAAGGTCTGTGAGCTTCCTCGCTTCCTTCTTAACATCGACAAGGCCTACCATTGTATCGATAACCATCGCCTTCTTGGTACCTGCAACTACGTAACACGTAGCCTCATCATTATCATTTAGTAGCCAAATGTGGTCATTTATCTGTGTTACTTTGGGAAGCCTAAGTTTAAATTCCATTTGGTCATTCCTTTCTTATGTACGAAATAATTTATTCTTTCCATTCTTACCTAACTACATTTATAAATATCGTAAGAATTAGTCCATTGATAAAATCTATAAAAAAGCTTCCTACAAGCGGAACGATAAAAAAAGCTCTAGGTGCAGGGCCCTTTTTATCCGTTATCGTCTGCATATTAGCTATAGCATTTGGCGTCGCTCCCATGCCAAATCCACACGTTGCCGATGCCATAACCGCCGCCTCGTAATCTTTTCCCATAAGCCTGAATACTACAAAATATGCTATCAAAACAACCAAAATCGCCTGCATTATCAGCATTATGAGCATTGGAAGTGCCAAATCAGCCAACTGCCATAGTTTAAGGCTCATAAGCGACAACGACAGGAAAATTGATAATGAAACATATCCAAGAATATTTACAATATCAAGCATAACGGAATATTTTTTGGTAGTATCTGAGAGGTTTCTAAGTATCGCTGCTGCCAGCATTGCACCAATGTATGATGGAAAGGTCACTCCCGTCTTCTCGATAAGTCCGGAAATAATTGTCCCTATTCCGGCAGCAACAAAAAGCATTGCAAATGCCTTGAAAAACTCCTCGGCTGATGGTAATGAATCATGCTTCTCATTTGGAAAATCATCCTCATCGTCTTCATTATTAGTACTTGTGGATGACAAATTATTTTTTGTAATAAGGCGTTCAGCAACAGGGCCTCCTGTAAGTCCACCCATAATAAGTCCAAACGTTGCAGAAGCAAATCCAACTGCTGAGGCTTTCTCAATTCCAAAATTGTTTTCAAGAAGCGTTCCGAACGACCCTGCCGTCCCATGTCCCCCAACCATTGAGATTGAACCCGTACACAAACCCAAAAGCGGATCAAGATTAAATATCTTGGCAAGTCCAACTCCCAAAAGATCTTGACAAATAACCAGTATCGCAGCTATCAGTGTAAAAATAGCTACCTGTTTTCCACCCTTTTTAAGCAGTTTTAGACTAGCTGTGTATCCGACACTCGTAAAAAAAGTGTCATAAAAACATCTCGCATCGTATCATCCGTATTTACAGTAATCCTAAATGTCTGATTAACAAAAAGCGTTAGTAGTGCAAACACCATTCCGCCAATAACCGGCGCAGGGATACAGTACTTTCTAAGAAAACTGTTTTTCTTCCCAATAAGACCGCCCACAAAAAGAACCAGAATTGACACTGCAACTGTCTGATAAAGGTCAAGATTTATTTCCATGATTCGCCTTTCTATGCGCTGTAATTATTGTATAGCTATACGCATTTATCGTAATAACAGCGTTATCCACATACACGTACCAGTTCTTGCCTTTTCTTTCTATGATGGCATCATCTGAGTTTGTCTTTTCTTTGCACCAGGAAACGGGATCTTGCGTATCCAACCCCAGATTTTTCACAATTCGGTCAGCTCCCATTTCGGTAGTATGAAGCTTGTCAATATTTTCAAGAAGATCATTCAAAGTATTTACCCCTTTAATCTAGACATCTTTTTATAAAAGCGTCCATAATTCCGATAGTCTCATCACTCCAGAACTCTGCGCCGCCGTGGTCCGCACCCTCTATCAGATAAAGCGATGCATCCTTTCCGCATCTCTTAAGCTGCTCATATAAAACCACGCTCTGCTGTGGATTAATTGTCCTATCCTTAGTCCCATGGAAGATTAAAACGGGTGGTATCTCGGTGTCAAAAGAAATATTGCACTCAGCCGACATCTCTTTTGTAAGGTCAGGATGCTCCTTCAAATTTACGCCGCCCATCAGCATTCCTTCAGGGCTAGCCTCCGTGTGATGATTAATTGTTGACGGAAAGCCATCATCAAGCATCGCAGTAACCGAGCCGTACAAATCAATGATTCCCCTTACATCTCCCGAAACGCCTGGGAAGTGATTCTCAGGATTTCCATCATTATGACGAATCCCTGCAAAAAGAGCTGTATGCCCGCCTGACGAATCTCCGGCTACGATCATCCTTGTCTGATCAATATAAAACCTTGGCGCGTTCTTTCGAAGAAATCGCACCGCATTACGCGCATCAACAATCTGCGCTGGAAAAGGAGCTATTCCAGAATGCCTGTATTCGATTGTAGCAACAACATAGCCTTTTGCTGAGAGTTTTGAAAGGCTTGGAAGTGATGCATAAATATTCTGTTTCATCCACGCTGAGCCCTGAACAAAGCAAACGCATGGAAGAAGCTTTTCACTTTCATTAGTAAATAGAGATTTCTCTTCAATAAAAGGTCTTTGCACATTTCTCGATGAAGGAATAAGGATTTGAAGGTAAAGCTCCACCCCATCTACTTCATCATAAACAATGTCATTTATATATGACACTCCTATTTCATCTCCTGACGTTTTCAGAGACTTTGCTCCATCCGGTATTTCCTTAAACTCAGGATAATCCTCGTAGCTCCAGTTTTTAATTTCCATTTTTTTCCCCATATCCCCATCTGTATTTTTGTATTGAAATATCATAAAAGAATAGTTATGATTGCATTTATTAATAATAAAACGTATGAAAACAAATGAAAAGAGGGAAAACTATGATAACAGTTTATGGTACTCCAATATGCAAGCACTGCCTTACAATGAAGATTATTTTCGAAAGATTAAATGTTGATTATCAGTATATCAACATAACAGAGAACACTTCAAATCTGCATGCTTTTTTAAAACTTCGAGAAGAAGAGCCAGTACTTATCGAATACAAAAGTAAAGGCGGAATTGGAATTCCTTTTTTCATGAATGATGATAAAAAATCTCTTGATATCAATGAGGCTCTTTCTTGGGAAGGAATTGCACCTGTTGCCGAGGAAGAGATAGGCAGGATTGTCGAGGAGTGTTCTTTTTTATTTAAATAGATTGAATCAAAAGTAAAGATAGCAGCCTCTTTTTAGATGATAATTTAATCTAAAAAGAGACTGCTATCTTTAACTAATCATCCATGATACCAGCCCGTATGGCAGTTTACAGCCACATAAGGCACTACGTCTTCCTCTGCTCCACCTTCATTAAGATACAAAGCATATTCTTCATCAAAATCCACTGCATTCGTAAAGTCTTCATCCCACTCTACTACCTCGTTATCTTCAGAAAGTAAGTGCTCCTTTGTAGATTCAAAAAAATGCAGGTTGAGTGAAAAGTTTAATTCCGCATGTATAAGTAAATTCCATACTGAACCCACTCACTCTTCCATACTGAACCCACTCACTCTACAGTAGCAAATTACAAATCGGTGTAGTAGAATTGAATCGAATAGACATAGCAACTGATGAAGATAAAGCCTACAAGATTGATCAATGGGCAAGACTATTTAAGATGAAAGACTGGAAAGGATTAAAGGCTATGGTTAAAGATAATAAATACCTAGAAGAAGCAGCCAAAACCATATACTACCTAAATTCCGATGAGCATATCCAGGCTGTCTGTGAAAGACGCGCTGAGGTTGAAGCCGAAGAACGCCGTCAGAAAAAAATTGAAGCAGACTATGAAACCATAAAAATTGATTTCAATAACATCAAGGCTGAGAATAATACTATCAAAGCCGAGAACAGTAGCATTAAGGCCGAGAACAGCAGTATTAAATCTAAGTATAGTGTTGTTTAGCACATTAAACGATGCTCCGTTCTTTACTTTAAATGGGGCTGTTT
>CAZJWA010000050.1:0-21081 GCA_964549585.1 uncultured Butyrivibrio sp.
TGAGCGTAAGACTAAATTCAGCATGAATGTGGAATTTACTTTTTTATTTAACCTGCAAGATTCATGGACATGCTGCAGTGAGTTTGGTCGAGTATATGAGAACAAGACTGGTCATAAATATTCTAAGGCTGATGAACAGATGTATAGTAGAATACGAAAAAATGGAGATGAGGAAAAGGCTATTCAGATTGCACAGCAAAAGCTGGAACAGTGTGGTAGAGAAGGTAAAATAGAACCATCAGAGATGTGCCCAGGGACTACGGTGCATGAGTTGGTTGGAGAGATTAGGAGAAAGAAATAGAGCAGGAGGCAAATTAATTTGACAAAGTTATTTTTTAGTATTATATTGACTAAAAATAAGAAAATAGTCAAATAAAAAGAGGGAAGAAATATGCCTAAGGTATATAGCGATGAAGAAAAGCTGGAAATAAGAGAGAGACTCCACGCGGCAGCAAATGCTTCGCTTCTGAAAAATGGAGTGAAGAAGACTACAGTTGACGAGCTGGTAGAAGCTGTCGGAATTCCGAAAGGAACCTTTTACTTGTTTTATAAGTCAAAGGAGGAGCTTTTGTTTGAAGTGATTCTCGAATATCACGAGAGAATAAATAATGAAATGATGACAAGATGTATGGCTGAAGGAGCCGGAATTACAGTTGATAAGCTGACTGAGATAGTAGTTGATGGGATTTTTGGAACGATGAACTCGTGCCTAAGGACAATCATGGTTCCCGAGGAAGTAGCTGTTTTGATGAAAAAGCTTCCGCCAGAAATTGTCAGTAAGCACCTTGCTAGTGATGATGAACTTATGGTTAGTATGCTAAAGGGCTTTGCACCGAACCTTGATAAAAGCGATATAGCTGCAATTGATGGGGCATTTCACGGGATTTTCTTTGCCTGCCTATATAAGGATGCTATTGGAAAAGAGAACTTTCGTGAAAGCATATCTCTTTTGACAAAGGGGCTTCTAATGCAAATAGCTCCAGGAAATGGGAACAAATAGAGTTGTTAGTAAGAACGCGCACATCGCGATTAAAAATGGAGATTAAGGATTATGAAAAAAGAAATTGGAAGCAGCATGATTGAAATGAGAAATGTGAACTTCAGCTATACAACGAAGCCGTTTATCAAGAATATTGATTTTGAAGTGGCAGAGGGAGAAATTTTTGGCTTCCTTGGGCCATCCGGTGCAGGGAAAAGTACGTTGCAGAAGATTCTGACCGGACTTCTTACTTCGTATTCAGGAACTGCAAAGGTAATGGGAACCGAATGTAACCATCACAATAACAATTTCTATGAGAATATCGGAGTGGACTTTGAGTTTCCATGTGTCTATGAGAAGCTTACGGCAAGAGAGAATCTTGAATATTTTGCATCGCTCTATGATGGGTCAAAAAGAGATATTGGTGAGCTGTTACAAAGTGTTGGACTCTTGAATCATGCAGACAAGAGACTCTCTGATTATTCAAAAGGCATGAAGTCACGTCTTGGCTTTATCAAGGCACTTGTGCATGATCCAAAGATTTTGTTTCTCGACGAGCCAACAAGCGGCCTTGATTCTAACAATTCCAGAATAATGAAAGATTTGATTTTAAATGAAAAGAGAAATGGAAAGACGATAATTCTGACAACTCATAACATGGAGGATGCAACTGAGCTTTGCGATAGAGTGGCATTTATTGTTGACGGAGAAGTGAAAGCACTTGATACTCCACACAATCTTATAATGCAGCACGGTGCATCCAAAGTTAGATATACCTTTATTGGTGAGGATGGAAAAGAATTCGAGAAAGAGAACAACTTAGCCAAAATATCTGAAGATACACTGCTTTTGAAAAAGATTGAGCAAAATGAAATCACTTCTATTCATAGCAGCGAGCCTACATTAAATGATATCTTCATGGAAATTACGGGGTATGAATTATGTTAAGAAGTATAGCGCTTACTAAGGGAGACATACGTTTCCAGTGGAAATATGGCTTCTACTTTATTTATTTGGTTCTAGTTATTTTGTATAGTGCACTTTTATCATTTTTGCCTTATAACGTGAAGACAATCATGTGTGACATACTCGTTTATTCAGACCCTGCCGCGATGGGAATGTTCTTCATGGGTGCAATAGTTCTTTTGGAAAAAAGTCAGAGAGTGCTAAATTCCATTGCTCTTTCACCGGTAACGCCGCAGCAGTATATAGCAGGAAAGGTTTGTTCCATCGGATTTATCTCACTTGTTGTTGGCCTTGTCTTGCTTTTACAGGTTCGCCAGGATCATATTCTGGTTGCAGCTTTTGGAATTATTATGTCATCGGTATGTTATACACTGTGTGGAATAATTGTCGGAACGAATATAAATTCATTGACGGGATACATATGTGGAACAATTCCGTTTGAAATAATCGGTTTTATTCTACCTATTGCTTTTAGACTCGGGTTTGCAAAAGAGAATCTGTTAATGCTAATACATCCAGGATGTGCGCAGATGGAGCTAATTAGGGGAGAAGGGTCTAATCTGGCACTTGCAGTTCTAAGTTCGGTACTTTGGAATGCGATTCTTTTTGGGCTTGCTCGAAGGAACGTCCAAAAAATGTTTATGAGAGTTGGAGGCAAATTATGACTAAATCATGGACTATGTTTAAGCAGATGATTATTCAGATTGGCAGAGACATGATATTTGTATTACTGCTGATTACGCCGTTTCTTGCAGGGGCTGTGATTCGATTTGGAATTCCGGTTATTGAAGGTATTTTATGTACCTATTTTGGTAAAACGCAGATAATAAGTCCATATTACTTTCTGCTTGACTGGATGATTTCGCTTCTTCCGGGAATGATGTTTCTTTTTACAGGAGGACTTATCATTCTTGGAGAAATTGATGATAAAATTGCGGGATACATGTCGGTGACACCTGCGGGTAATAGCGGATATCTCTTTTCGAGGTTGGGGTATCCCGCAATTATTTCATTTTTTGTTGATACTCTCGTGTTATGTATGTTTAATCTCTCAGGAATATCGGCAGCAGATATTATAATTTTGTCAGCTACATCTTCGCTTATGGGAGTAATTACAGCGCTTCTTGTTATCGCAATATCAACTAATAAGGTTGAAGGAATGGCAATAGGTAAGCTTTCAGGAATGGTCGGTCTTGGAATGTTTGTGCCGGCATTTACGCATGGGGCTGTGTCATATATTGCTGGAGTGCTTCCTTCGTTTTGGATTGGAAAGTATCTGGTAAGCAGAAATCCGATGTTCATCATAGTTTTTGTTGCTGTATTTATGGCTTGGCTTATGTTGCTGATCAGTAGATATAACAGAAAGAGAATATAAACGTTTTTTAGAAGAAAAATGCATTGAACTTTGAATGAATTCTAACTAAAATATAGATATATTGTTTATTTAATTTAGAAAGTGAAACGGTGTATTGATCGTTAGGCGAATTCAAAGGAGGGGCTATGCATAATAAAGAATGTGATATAAAGACTACTCTATCGTATGTTTCCAGGAGACTGCTTACAACAATAGTATGTGCTGCCATTGTCTTGGGAATGCTTCCAATCAGTGCTTTCGCGTCAGAAACAGCGACTGATTATTCTGATAAGTCAAACTGGGCTTATTATAAAATGTCGGCGGAGACACTTGCCGGTGAGGACTTGTCTGCTTCTCTAAGTAAAGATGCGGATTGCTTCCTGGTGTGCCCAACGGTATATATGGGTGATGCGGATCACCTTAATATGTCGCTCCAGGATGAAAAGACTAAGTCAAAATTTGTTGGTGCTCTCAACATGGAAGCCGGAATATACATGGACACCTGCAGGATGTATGCTCCGTATTACAGGATGATGAGTATGTACTGCTATAGCGTCGATAAGGCAGCAGAGGATGAGGGAACCGCACTTGGAAGCACGCAGCATGCAGGATATATTAATGGAAATGCCAATCTAGCATACTCAGATGTAAAAGCATCCTTTGAGTATTATCTGGAAAATGAAAATACTGGACGTCCCATCGTTCTTGCCGGCTTCTCACAAGGCGCTGAAATGGTACTAAGACTCCTAAAAGATTATGGAAATGATGCCAGACTACAGAAAAATCTTGTTGCAGCATACGTAATTGGATGGAGAATAACAAAGGACGACCTTGAGCGTTATCCATATCTGAATATGGCGCAGGCAGAGGCAGATACAGGAGTAATAGTCAGCTTTAACTCAGAAGATGCAAATGTGAAGAATTCAATATTTGTTCCAAAGAATGACTATACATATGGAATCAACCCTCTTAACTGGACTACTGATTCTACAGTTGCGTCAAAAGAGCTAAATAAAGGAGCATGCTTTACTTCATATACAGGAGAGATAAAGAAGGAAGAGGCGAATTACACAGGAGCATACCGTTCGGCTGAGCGTGGAACGCTGATAATGACAGACATAAATATTGAGGAATATCCTTCGGCACTTGAGATTTTCCCTGACGGTGTTTATCATCTGTATGAGTATCAGTTCTTCTACAGAAATCTGGAAGAAAATGTAGCGACAAGAACTCAAGCGTTTATTGATAATGATTGATTTTGATATAATAAATATGATGCCCCGATGAAATCAAAGCGATAGCTGAGAATTAATCGGGGCACTCTTTGCTTTAAAGAAGCTATTTCTTTTGCTGTTCTGCAAGCAACTTTGAAGAGCTTGCGCTATAACGATATTCCTTAGGCGTTAGTCCTGTTTTTTTCTTGAAAATGAAATTGAAATAGCTTTGTGAACTGAAGTTAAGGGTATTGCTGATTTCAAGGTATGTTGATGAAGAATAGGTCAGCATTTTCTTGGCGAGGTTGATTCTAATATTTGTAACGAAATCTGTGAAAGAATAACCTGTCTCCTTACAAAAAAGAGCAGAAAAATATTTGGAGGAGAGGTGAACTCTGCAAGCAACTTCATCTAGAGATACTCTGTCTGGCATCAGAGAAATTATGGTCTGTATTCCTTCATTGATGAGAGGACTGTAGTCTGAGCTTATGTACTTGTTATTCATGCTGATGTAGCAGCCAAACTTATTAAGGTATTCACAACAAATTTTGATCATATCATTTTTGCCGGATGCTTTAGAGAGAGCTTGAACTGCTGCTGAGGAAATAGTATAGGCTTCTGATGCACCACAGCCGCCATTTATCGCGGCTATTCTTCCGATAGTAATAAGCTCTGCTGATCGGGATATACTTTCAAAGTTTGAAAAAGAGCATGGGAATAGAACGGAAATATTCTCTTTCTTGTTCAAAAGAACTGTCAGTTTGAATACATTTCCGAAACTGATATAGCTTTTAATATACTCTTCAATATTCAATAAATCATTCTGTCTATTGATTGCTTCTAAATCATTGTTCTCTGCTTTACAAAAGCATTCTGAAATTTCTGAACAGTCCTGGAATTCCTTTTTATTAATTGCACACAGTAAATCGGAGAAATTAGGAGGAACTATGTCAAATAAATGAGGAAGAATATATGAACTGATTTCAAATAAAAAATCCTCAATTTGCATAACTGGAAACCTGTTAAGCAAATCCTCACGCTGATTTTCAAATACCATGAAACAAAATGAATATTTATTCCAATTGCTAAGACTTGGCTTGGAACATAATACCGGTCCAATTACAATTGTATACGAAGAATGTGAATTGATTTTCCACGTAAAAAAATAATAAAGCTCGAAAGGAAAATCGCTCTTTATTGAGAAGCCCTTTACCGAATTTGAGACAACATAATTTCGCACTGCGCACTTTACAGAGTCGATAAGATGAAGCATAAGGTAATCTGTAAAGTTGGTAAAGCATAATTCGAGATTGTTATTATAAATCCAAATCGGAATTTTCTTTTGAACATAATATGAATATAATTGATTTTCAAGCTCTTTAATTTTCTGCATTATTCATATCATCTAATTCTAAGTAGTACTAATCAGACAAACCTTCCCCAAAGTATTTATGTCAAAACAGCGCATAATTATTCACTTAAACGTTGTCGAAATGCACAATAGTTGGCATGCGAATAAGTGACCCGTTTATCAATATACCCAATAATATACTTCAATGCAAGAGAAAGTATACAGATTAAACAAAAGAGAAGGAAAAAACGAAAAGAGAGAAGGATAAATTGATATAAGTTAAATCCTTTTTAGAATATTATCAGTTTTATCAAAGCATCTCAACACAAACAAAAGGGAGGTTACAAATGAAACGACGAATTCAAAAAGTTATGTCAATCCTTATGATATCTTCAATATCGATATCAATGATGGCAGGCTGCGGCTCTTCATCGGCAGATACAGGCTCAACCGGAGAAGCTGCAGTAGAGACGTCAGAAGCTGAGGCTTCTGATTCTTCTGAAGTTGAAGAAAGTGCTTCATCAGACGAAGGATCGACACCAAGAAACGAGACATTGTATTTTGCCGGACAGCAATGGGGATCTGTCAACGATTACAATCCTATGTCAGCGAATTCAAACAATGCGATGGTTGTATCGCAGACAGACTATGCCAGAGAACTTGTTTATGAAACATTATTTATGTTCAATCCTCTGGATGGTTCTTTGACGGGGCTTTTGGCAACTGATTATAGCTGGAATGATGATCAGACAGAATTAACGATCAAGATGAATTCTGATGCGAAATGGAATGATGGAACGCAGGTTACTGCAGAAGACGTTGCATATACCTTTGAATGCCACAAGAAATACAGTTCATCAACAGGTGCTGATTATTCTACGTATATTGATACGGTTGAAGCAACTGATGATGAAACAGTTGTATTTAAGTCAAAGCTTAATGATGATGGAACACCAATTAATCCACTTAAAGTAATTGAATATCTTCCAAAGATATACGTAATGCAGAAGGCTTATCTTCAGAGCGTAGAATCAAGAAATAATGATGATGCTGATGCGATAAAGCAGGATGCAATGGAGGATCTTGTCTCATCAGGACCTTATAAACCATACGTTGATAACGATCAGAAGGTAGTTCTTATACGAGATGATAGCTATTGGGGACAGGCTGATTCAATGTGGGGAAAGCTTCCTGTTCCAAAATATATTGCTCACGTAATTTATAAAGACAATGCAGCAGGCCAAGTTGCTCTTCAGCAGGGAGAGGTTGATGTATGCCAGCAGTTTATTACAGATGTTCAGGATATGTGGCTTGAAGATGATTTGCCTATTTCCACATGGTATGATGATGCTCCTTACGGTTTATGTACTCTTATGCCAACAGCATTCTTTAATACAGAAAAGACAGGACTTGATAATGCTTCAGTACGTAAAGCAATAGCTATGGCTGTTGATTACGATCAGATTATTTCATCTGCAATGTCAGGACAGTCTCCAACCTTTGAAGAATATCCAAGATCTATAATGGGGCCTCTTGAAAGCGAGCAAAGTCTGGTTGATCAGGACGCACTTTCAGATCTTCAGTTCTCGGGAAAAGATGTTGACGGAGCAAATGCACTTCTTGATGAAGCCGGAATTGTAGATACAGACGGTGATGGAATAAGAGAAATTGATGGTGAAAATCTTTCATATAAGGCTGAATGCCCAAGTGGCTGGTCAGATTGGAATGCAGCACTTGAGATAGTTGCAGCTGCAGGACAGAATATTGGAATTGATATTTCAACTTATTTCCCTGAAGCAAATACATTCTATGACGATATGACAACACGTAACTTTGATATCTGTATGTGGTCTTCACCGGGATCTTCTGTTTCTAATCCTTGGAGCAGAGCAATGTTCTTCTTAAGCGGAACATATGCTGATCTTGATGTTAACTGGAGTGGAAACTTTGGTGGATACCATAATGACGCAGCTGATGAGCTCCTGGCAGCAATTCCAACAGAGACAGATGAATCTGTGCTTAAGGAAGATTATACGAAGCTTAGCGAAATACTCCTTGAAGATGTTCCATGCTTTGCACTTATGTATCGTCCGGGACTTTTCTATACAGTAAATGAATCAGTTTGGACAAATTATCCGGCGGAAGATGATGGAAGAAATATTCCGCCTATGGATTGCACAGATGGATACGGTGTGGCTGCTCTTTACGACCTTGAGCTTGTAGAGTAATCAAAGCATATCGGTAATCATAAATACTTAGAGGTGATCTGAGGGAGTCACCGGAGCAATATTCCGGAGGCTCCCTTTCTAATAAAAAAGCTAATACTCGAAATGGGGTGACCACATAATGAAAGGCTATAAAAAATACTATGCAAAAAAAATATTTTGGTATTTGCTGACCTTTATTTTCGCTGTAATACTGAATTTTGTTTTGCCAAGGCTGATGCCGGGAGACCCGGTTTCAGCAATAGCTTCCAGATCAATAAATGGAATGACAAACACAACAGCAATACAAAAGGTGTACGAAGATTATGCTGAGAAATTTGGAGTAAATCTGCCGATGTATCAGCAGTTCTTTATTTGGGTAAAAAATGCTGTAAGGGGAGATTTTGGAGTATCTTTTAGCCAATATCCACGAACAGTATCAGATATAATTGCTTCATCTGTTGGATGGACACTTGCACTTCAGCTTCCGGCAATTCTTGTAGGATGGATTTTGGGAAACATTCTTGGCGCAGTTGCTGCATATATCAAGGGAGCATTCGACAAAGTAATTCTTCCGGTTTTTTTATTTATTAGTAATATACCTGCATTTGGTATGGCAACAATTCTTCTGTTTATATTTGCAATTAAATTAGGAATAGCTCCAAGTAGTGGCGGATATGGTTTTGATCTTATTCCTACTATGAGTTGGACATTTATCAAATCGGTAATTTCGCATTATCAGCTTCCGTTTTGGTCGATAGTACTTATTACGATAGGCGGACAGGCAATAGGAATGCGTTCAATGTCTATATATGAGCTTAATGCTGACTATGTTAAGTATTCGAGATTCTTGGGGATTAAAGATGCGAAGATTGTAGGTTATGTTTTTAGAAATGCAATGCTTCCTCAAATAACTGGTCTTGCACTTTCTCTTGGAACGATGATGGGAGGAGCACTTGTTGCGGAAATGATATTTAGTTATCCGGGACTTGGAACAACGCTTCTATCAGCAGTTACAGGTCAGGATTATCCGCTTTTATCGGCCTGTACTCTTATTATCACTATTATGGTTCTGATTGCCAATCTCGCTGTTGAACTGCTCTATGGAGTAATTGATCCAAGAGTAAAAGCTATTCAACAGGATTAAGGAAGGACTTTCGTATGAAGAATACACTAAAACAGGTTTTTCATTCCGGAAAATTTTTAACAGGATTTATCATTTTTGTTTTCATTCTTGGAATGTGTATCATATATCCGCTTGTTGTCACAAATGATCCACTTGAGATGGTTGGAAACGGTAATTTTTATGAGCCCGGTACATACATTTTGCAGGAGGAAGCAGCACTAGACGATGGTTATTCCATGAATATGGATGCCAGTGACACAAAGCTTCAGATTGCACTGGACATCGATGATCTGGCTAATATGCAGTCATGGCTGCTTAAGTATGGCGGAGTAAACGAAGCTGACATAGATGTTACTGATATTGAAAAAATGGCCGATCTTTGGACTCAATATTATGACTCTGAAGTTGACCAGACAGGGCTTACCTCTGCCAAGAAAAAGTATTACAAGAGACTTGATACGGAGATAAAAGACGCATTAAAGAGCTCAGGAGTAAGTATTGCTGAAGAGAATGAAGAAACAGGGGAATTGGAAGAGGTAAAGGAACTCGATGGTAAGAAATATGTTAATACCAATGATATTTACAATAAGAGAACCTTTATTCTTGGAACAGATAATTTTGGAAGAGATGTGTTGACTGAACTTGTTGCTGCAGCAAAATCTTCTTTGAAAATAGGTCTTATAGCAGGACTTATTGCAACATTTATTGGACTATTATTTGGACTTATAGCAGGGTATGTTGGTGGTATTGCTGATAATCTGATTATGTTTGTCACGAATCTTTTTACAGTAATTCCTTCATTTATTATCCTTATCCTTATTTCATATAGTGTTGGGACATCAGCCAGAGGCGTTATGATGGTTGCCATTATCATTGGAATCACATCCTGGCCATGGACAACCAGATCGGTTCGTTCACAGGTAATTTCTTTAAGAAACAGGGATCATGTGAATTTGTCTAAGCTTTCAGGACACAGCATGACAAGAATTATTCTCACAGATATTCTTCCATACATTGCATCATATGTTGTAATGGCTATGATACTCCAGATTTCCTGTGGGATACTCTCTGAAGCTCAGCTTTCTATGATTGGCCTTGGACCTTCGACAACATCAACGGCAACGCTTGGACTTATGATGAATTGGGCGATGCAGTATTCAGCGCATTTAAATGGCAGCTGGTGGGCATATTTCCCTGTTGTTCTTGTTATTGCACTTATTTCTTTTTCGCTGAATCTTATGAACACCGGATTAGATCAGGTATTTAATCCACAGCTTAGAGACTAAAAGTTCTAATAACTGAACTATTTAAGAAGAAAGGGAAAATCATGGGAAAAAATATACTGGAAGTAAATCACCTTAGAACGAAATACATAACAAGATTTCATGAGGATGTCTATGCAGTTGATGATGTTTCTCTGGCAATAGAAGAAGGAAAGTCATTGGGAATTGCTGGTGAATCAGGATGTGGAAAATCAACACTGGCACTGAGCCTTATGGGATACTACTTCTCGCCGCTTCATTATATAAGCGGAGATATTATTGTTGATGGCAAGAAGATTTCGGCAATGAAGCCCGACCAGGTCAGACACAAAATTCTCGGAAATGAGATAGCATATATACCTCAGGCAGCAATGAATGCGCTTAATCCTACGCAGAAAATAATAAGCTTTATTGATGACGTAATGAAAGCACATTCAATCAAAATGTCGAAAAAAGAAATATATGATATGGCGAAGGAACGTTTTGAAGAACTTGGACTTCCGGAAGATGTGCTTAATAAGCACGCGGTTGAGCTTTCGGGTGGTATGAAACAAAGAACAGTCATAGCAATCAGCACGATTCTTTCTCCAAAGGTTCTCATTGCTGATGAACCATCCTCTGCACTTGATGTTACTTCTCAGAAGATGGTAATAAAGATGCTTCGTGAACTTATGGAAAAAGGATATATCAAATCAATGATTTTTATTACACATGAGCTGCCGCTTCTCTATAACGTCACTGATGAAATAATGGTTATGTATGCAGGGCAAATGGTAGAAAAGGGTACAGCAAAACAGATGGTGTTTGACCCGGTTCATCCATACTCTAAAGGACTTATGGGATCGATAATCGTACCGGAGGCTGGAGTAAGAGATAGAAAGCTTACAGTTATTCCGGGAACACCTCCTAATTTGAAAAATCCTCCAAAGGGCTGCCGCTTTGCTGAGAGATGCCCATATGCAACACCAACATGTACAGCACTGCTGCCTGATGAAAAGACATTTGATGAAAACAGAATGTATAGGTGTCTTATGTCAATTAGAAGGATAAGGGAGGTGTATGGCGATGTTAACCAAAACCAGGGAGAATAATTCTACTTCTGAAAAGAAAACTTGCCTTAGTGGAAAAGGTGTAACAAAGATTTTTGGAATGGGGAATAAACAGACAGTTGCAGTAGATCATGTTGATTTCGATTTTAAAGAAGGTGAAATAGTTTCTATTGTCGGTGAATCAGGAAGCGGAAAAACCACCTTGTCAAAGATGCTCCTGGGGCTGATTAGTTTAAATGATGGAGAAATTGAATACCTTGGGAAATCAAGAGATATAAGCACTTCTTTTAAGAAAAAAGAGTATTGGAAGAATATTCAGCCGATTTTTCAGGATCCATTTTCTTCATATAATATGTTTTATAAGATTGATTCAGTTTTGCTTGACTGCTTGAATATGCGAGGCTGCAGAAAGCTGCCTTACGAGCAGAAGGTTGAAATGATGACGGAGGCATGCAGTTTTGTAAATCTCAAATTTGAAGAACTTACTAACAAGTATCCATTTGAGCTTTCAGGTGGACAGATGCAAAGGCTGATGATAGCAAGAATATTCCTGTTAAAACCAAAGATTCTTATGGCAGATGAGCCTACCTCTATGATTGATGCATGCTCTAGAGCTACAATTCTGGATATGCTGCTTAAGCTCCGCGATGAAATAAATATGACAATAATATTTATTACTCATGATATAGGACTGGCATATTATATTTCTGATAAAGTATATATAATGGAACATGGAAAGTTTGTGGAATCTGGAAAAGCAGAGGATGTAATATTAAATCCAAAGAACGCATATACAAGGCGATTGATAAGTGATGTACCCAAGATTTATGAGAAATGGGACTTGGATACGGTCGCCAAATAAGAAACAGAATGGAGATAATATGGGGCAGAGGGTTATTAGGAAAAGAGAACTGACAGGAATTACGGATGAAGCTGTAAGAGATTATGAACCAATAAGCAGGAAGGTTGCAAGAGAAGCTGCCGCAGACGGAATGGTTCTTCTCAAAAATGATGGAATTCTCCCAATTGATCAGGTAACAAAAGTCGCACTGTATGGCTTTGGAGCTGTGTGTCTTATAAAAGGTGGAACGGGATCAGGGGACGTTAATTCAAGAGAAACAGTTTCTATATGGAAGGGCTTTAGGAATGCAGGAATTGAAATTGTTAATGAGACATGGCTAGAGGGTTTTGGAAGTAAATATACAGAGGCAAGAGAAAAGTGGAGAGATGAAATCTTTGCAAAAATCGATGCTTCGGGGCAGGGAGATAATAAATTTTTTGATGCATATAGTTCAACAGATTTTATCTATCCTATTGGCGATGAACCACACAATGAGAACGCAGATATCGCATTTTATATTATTTCGAGAAATGCAGGCGAAGGGAAAGACAGAACCTGTACAAAGGGAGATTATTATCTGACGAACGAAGAGGAAAACTTTATTTCAAAGCTTTCTTCAATGTACAAAAAGATTGTTCTTGGCTTAAACGTAGGCGGAATAATCGATATGTCTTTTTCCGATAAGTATGAAAATATTTCTGCAATTATTCAGATGAGTCAGCCCGGAATTGAAGGAGGAAATGCTTTTGCAGATGTTGTCCTTGGAAAGGTGACTCCATCAGCAAAGCTTACTGATTCCTGGGCATACAATTACAATGATTATCCAAGCTCGGGTACGTTTTCGAGTAATGATGGAGATGTTGATAGGGAAGTGTATACGGAGGGCGTATACGTTGGATATCGTTATTTCGATTCCTTTGATAAACCGGTAAGATACGGCTTAGGATTTGGCCTTTCATATACAACGTTTAGCATTGATATGATCGGAATTACACATTATAATCTTGGAAAAGAAAATACCGAAATAGGAATAAAGGTATGTGTTACAAACACAGGAACCAAATATTCAGGACGTGAAGTAGTTCAGCTATATGCATCTTGTCCATGGGGAACCCTTCACAAAGAGTATAGACGTCTTGTTGGATATGCGAAAACAGGACTTCTTGCTCCGCTTTCAAAGCAGGAGCTGGAAATCAGATTTCCGGTCGAAATGCTGGCTTCTTATAATGAAAAGCTTCCTGGATGGCTTCTTGAGAAGGGCGTATATGAGATTTTTGCAGGTAATAGTCTTGAGAGCTCCAAGATATGTGGAATTGTCAAAGTTGACGCCGACTCTGTTATCGAGAGAACCTGTAATATTTGCCCTCCAAAACAAGAAATAAATGAAATAGAAGCTTCATATGAAAGCGTCGGCGCAAGAAGAACGGCGGCTCTTGCAATATTTGAAGCAGATGCAAAATTAAATGTAAATCGAATAGAGATTCACGATTTTGATATACCAACGAGAACGGTTACATATGATGGTGCGTACGATAATACCCCCAAGGAGATTAGGGATTTTGTTGATACACTTTCAACAGATGAGCTTGTCAAAATGGCTACAGGCGATACCGGAAAAGGACAGGGCGCAGTTGGAAATGCAGGCATAAGTGTACCTGGTTCTGCGGCTCAGACAAGTAACTGCGCAGAAGAGAAGGGGCTTGCTGATATTGTTCTTGCTGATGGACCTGCTGGACTTAGAGTAAATAGAACCTATGAGGTTATTGACGGAGTAGCTCAGAGCGCTCCTATAGAAAGAGCAATGGAGGATGGATTCTTATTCCGTGGGGATAACAGCGTAAAGGGAGAGCTGAGGTATCAGTATTGTACTGCTTTTCCTGTAGGAACTGCTCTTGCACAAACCTGGGATGATGAAATGGTAGAAACTGTAGGAAAAGCCGAAGGTCAGGAGCTTAAAGCATATGGGGTTACGCTTTGGCTTGCACCCGGAATGAACATTCATAGAAATCCTCTTTGCGGAAGAAACTTTGAGTATTATTCGGAAGACCCGGTAATTTCAGGAAAAATGGCAGCAGCAATGACAAATGGTGTTCAAAGCGTAAAGGGATGTGGAACAACAATTAAGCATTTTGCCTGCAACAGTCAGGAAAATAACCGCATGGGATCAGATTCTGTTCTAAGCGAGAGAGCATTAAGAGAAATCTATCTAAGGGGATTTGAAATCGCGGTAAAACAGGCTCAGCCTATGTCTATAATGACAAGCTATAACCTTATTAACGGCATTCATGCTGCAAATAATTATGATACGTGTACTAAGGCTGCTAGATGTGAATGGGGATTTAAGGGAGTAATAATGACAGACTGGACGACAACTATGATAGGACCGGACTGCACGGCAAGTGGATGCATGCGCGCAGGCAATGATATCGTAATGCCAGGCTGTGAAAATGATCATAAAAACATTATGGAAGAGCTTCAAAACGGGCTTCTTGATTTATGTGATTTGAAACGTTCAGTTGCAAGAACAGTAAATATTATTATGAATTTTTCAGACAGATATGAATGATGTACCCGGACATCTTTCTATTAAAGCGAGGAAATGGGCTAACGCTCATTTCCTCGCTTTGTTTATTAATTGACTTATTTGTTTTATCAGTATTTCTTTTTACTAACCCTGCAAGCATATCGTCAGGAAATTAAGGTCAAGAATTCGCTGATATTTCATGTCTTTTGCAGTGTCGGCAACAAGCTTGATTCCAATGTTTTTGGTGATATCTGCGTTTTTGAATTGTTCCAGATATTGAAGCGGATCAAACAATTCACAGTTATCTCTTATTCTAATAATTAGGTCATTCTTGTCCTTTATTACGTAAACATCAATCCCATGCTTCTTTTCATCTGCAAATCCGTAATTTAGTATGTTTCCTACCATTTCTTCAATGGCAAGACCCGATAGATATGAGCACCTTTGACTGAGTTTCTTTTCTTTACAAAAAGACATAATATTGTCCGAAATGTTTATTGCTTCATCCAAGGTCCTGATTTCGACTGAAAAAGTGTCTTCTTTGGGTACAGAGTCTTTTGAAGAGGCTCCGCAATAATCATCGAGCTGCTTAGGAGGCTTACCACCTTCACGCCAGATAAATAGAAATAGTACGAAGAAGGAGGCGATTTCTGCGGTAGGATATGCAATCCAAATTCCATTTGTTCCAATAAATCTGGAAAGAAGAAATGAAATAAGTACAACTAATACACTGTCAAAGGTTGAGAGAATATTACTGGTTAAAACCATTCCCTGGCTATGACGGATTTTAGTAATAAGCTGATTTATTGAAGCGAATATTACATACCAAATTACTAAACGAAGCATGATTGTAGTCATATTTCTTGCGGAGATATTTGAGGCAAAAAAGATTCCGGCAAGTGGAGAAGCAAATAAGGAAACAATGATGATTGCAATAAATGACATTATTGAAGCCGTTTTTAAGGCAAGTGAAAAGAGCTTTTTAATTGTATGCTGGTTCTTTTCACCACTAAAGATACTTCCCAGAGTCAGTACTGTATCAGATATTCCTGTTGGAATCATTCCTACAAAACTAACAACGATGTTAAGAACAGTCATAACCGCAACGGCATCTGTTCCGCCGGCTTGCATTAATAGGACGTTAAGAAGATAAGAGCGAAGCGCAATGGTTAGATTGAATACAACCTGGTTGGAGCCAAGTTTTAACATGGTTGGTATTTTAACTGGGCAGAAATTACCGGCAGAGAGGTAAACAGCCGGTCTATGACTTGATTTAATGACGCCCAAAAGTGCAATACACATAGAAAGAAGATTACTGATTGAAGTAGCAAGACCAAGACCGCTCATTCCCCACTGGAATACCATAACAAAGATAATATCGAGTGAAAGATTCGTAACGATCATTACTCCAAGACTTATTTTGAACAAATCCGAGCGATTATTCATTTGTAGAAATGACATGAATAGTGAATAAAGCATTAGCCCCGGCACACCAAATGCAACGGTTCTAATATAGGATGAAAGCATTGTATAACTGTTTCCTGTTGCACCAAGAAGTCCTGCGATTGGATAAGCAAAGAAAAACATTATTATACTGCAGATAAACGAGAAGATTAGCAGTATAAGTGCACTTGTAGAAAAGATTGATACAGCTTCTTTATCTTTTCCTCTGCCAATACTGTTTCCACATAATATTTGAGATCCCGTAATAAGGACGTAGCAAAGAAAAATCAGATTGGAAATAGGGGAGTAAAAGCCAAGCGCTGCCATTGCGTCAGCGCCAAGGAGCCTACTTGTAATGTAACTGTCAATGATGGTGTTTAGCATAATAATGAGCCCTGAAACCATATGCTCCGGTAATACTTTTCCAAATAAACTTTTAAGAAGACGGTCGGAAGAAAGGATGTTTTGATTAGTATCTTTTGCCAATAGGAATACCTCCATTTAAAATCAGATAGTTGACGTAAAAGCATTACTAATTCTAATTATATAACAGAAAGTTCAGAATGTTCAGTAAATTTGGCATGAAAGGGCAAAATTAAGAGAAAACGATTTGCGCTAATAAGTGTCAAAGAATATACTAAATAATAGAAGAAACCTGACTAGTTTTCACGACTCCAACGCTCGCCCAACGGAGGATAAGATAATGAAAAGAAGAATTCGTATAATAATGATTGCTTTGACAATGACATTTGTGTCACTCTTTCTTGGGGATATAAGTGCCAGGGCAAATACTACCGATGCAAATGATTCAAAAGAGACAGTTATCCGTGTTGGATGCGTTGATATAGACAATTTTCTCGAATTTCAGGGCGATACCGTGGTTGGATATGGCGCAGATTTTTTACAGGAGATAAGCGTATATACTGGATGGAAATATGAATATATAAAGGGTTCCTGGAGTGAATGCTTGAAGCTTCTAAAGAATGGTGAGATAGACCTGCTTCTTCCTGCAGAATATAGTGATGGGCGTGCGGAGGACTATCTGTATAGTGAGCGGGAATGCTGCACAGACTATGTTGTGATGCTATGTAGTAGCGAGAATGATAATCTTTTTTATGAAGATTATGAGAGTTTTAATGGACTTAAAGTGGGTATGAGTAAGGGAAACTATCTTAATGACTGCTTTGAGGAGTATGCGGCGCAAAATAATTTTTCCTGTAATGAGAAGCTCTATGATACCGGTGAGAAGATGCAGGCAGCTCTTGATGATGGCGAAGTGGATGTAATAATTACAGGTAATCTTGACATAAATAGTGACGTCAAGATTCTTGCAAAATTTTCCTATATGCCTGCCTATTTTATTATGAATAAAAAGAGTACTGAATGGATGGAACAGCTTAATTTAGCTCTTTATACTATAAATCTTGAAAATCCTTATTTCATTGCACAGCTATATCAGACATACTATGGTTCATATGGCGCTCAGGCTAAGGAGCTTACCAGACAGGAAAGCGAATATATTAAAAATCTTGGTACTATACGCGTAGTCTGTGATTCTGACAATTACCCATTTGAATATTATGATGATAAATCTAAGTCATATAAGGGAGTAGATGTAGATATTTTGGAGAAGCTCTCAGAGAATTCCGGCCTCGATTTCGAATACATTTATGTGATCTCTTTTGATGAGGCGTGGAAAATGATTGGAAACGGCGAGGCTGATATTATTGCCGGAGTGTACCTTAATCAGGCTCTTTGCGGGCAGTACAATGTTAGTCCTACTTCCTCATATATTACAGAAAATAGTGATGCAATATATCTTGAATCGAGGAAGCTTTCACTTGATGATATTAAAACTGTTGCTGTTAGAAAATCACTGGTTGGAACCACAGAATATCTTCATACCCATTATCCTAATTGGATGGTTGTTACGTATGATAGCATGAAGGACTGTTTATCAGCAGTCAGTAGCGGAGAAGCAGATTTAACATTTGTAGGTTCGTATACCATGCAAAATGATGATGTCTTAGAGGATTATCCTAAACTGGCGGTATTGACGGGGCTTTCAATAAACGTGCCAGAGTGTCTTGGAGTTAGCAATCAGACATCAAAAGTGTTGCAGTCAGTACTTAATAAATCACTCAAAACTATTTCAGATAATCAGATTCAGCAATTTGTAATTAATAATTCTGAAAAAGGAAACAGCTCTTTTTCCATAAAGGCTTCTGTACGTGAATATCCACTTGAATGGATAAGCGTAATGGCGGTATTTTTTGCGGTGCTGGCATTCTCGTGCTTTATGATCTTTAAGGCACATATGCAAAAGAACTATACAATTTCCCTGCAAAAGAAAAATGAAGAACTTGCTAAAGCAAATCAAGTAACGAATACATTTTTTACACAATTAAGTCACGATATGCGTACGCCGATGAATGCTATCCTGGGTTTCTCTGAGCTTGGCCTTGATTGCAAAGATGATACTGAATCAAATGGGTATTTTGAAAAAATCCAGGACTCAGGTCATTATCTTATGAAACTGATTAATGACTCACTTCAAATTGGTAAAATCACCACAGGAAAGCTTGAGATAAAGAGCGAGACGATTTCACTTCTGAAATTAAAGGAAGAACTCATGAGCATTCTTGCAATAAAGGCTTCTCAAAAAGAAATTGATTTTGACATTGATGTAAGTGCATTTGGTGAGAAGGCAATCATAACTGATAAAATGTGTCTAAAAGAGATACTTGTAAATCTGCTTAATAATGCGGTTAAGTTTACGCCAAGTAAAGGACAGGTTTCCTTGAAAGCATTTCCTTCGGAAAAAGATGACAAAGGTGTCACCTTTATAGTAAAGGATACAGGAATTGGAATGTCCAAGGAGTTTATGGAGGAGCATCTTTATGAATCCTTTGCACAGGAGCAATATGTGAGTGTAAGCAGCGAAGAAGGAACGGGTCTTGGCCTTTCTATTGTAAAACGGCTTGTGGAAGCGTTAAATGGTAAGGTGAGCTGCGAAAGTCAAAGAGGAAAGGGAACAACGTTTACGGTTACGCTTCCCATAGACGTGATTTTAGAAGTACCACTTGAAGAAGAGAAAACTATGCTAGATGATTCGTGCCTAAAAGGGAAAAGAATTTTGGTATGCGAGGACAATGAACTAAATACCGAAATAATAACGATGCTGTTAGACAAAAAGGGAATATACTATGATACAGCAGCCGATGGAAGAATAGCAGTAGAGAAATTTGAAGCAGCAGATGCTATAATATATGATGCTATTTTGATGGATATTAGAATGCCAAATATGGATGGCCTTGAGGCTACCAAAGCAATACGTGCGAGCAGTCATGCCTGCAGCAGTACCGTTCCGATTATTGCAATGACCGCGAATGCTTATCCTCAGGATATTGAGAAAACAAAAGAAGCCGGAATGAATGCACATCTGACAAAGCCAATTGAGCCGGGTGTTCTGTACGAAGAACTGGTAAAATGGCTTGGATGATAATATTTCAAAGAATGTTCTGGACGGAAGGACAAGAACTGTATGTATTCAAGAACAGATGAAAAACCAATGCGATACACACTTTTGTTAGATAAGAGCTTTTCAATCAACACATGGATACTAATTATCATAGGAGTGCTGATTAACGTAATATTTCCAAGATTTGTAATAGCGATTCATGCACCTTTGTATCTGGATAATATTGGAAGCGTTATTGTAGCAGCTCTTGGCGGAATTGTTCCGGGAATGATTACTGCGTTTGTTTCAAATTATCTTGGCTACTTTGGAGAAGCTTCTGCTATTATGTTTGGAATTTTGACAGTAATTATGTCGATAATTGCTGCGTACATTTCTGAAAGAGGACTGCTTAGGCGCTTCAAAGGATATTTGATTTTGTTTGTATGTATGATATGCATTGGAGGTGCGGCAGGCTCTGTTATGGGCTGGTATTTGTATGGCCAGGTCGTTGGAGGCACTATAGCTGCACCTTATGTTTTTTGGCTATGCGGACATGGTATGAGCGGATTTGCTGCTCAGTTTTGCGGGGATATGTTTCTTGATATCACCGATAAGGCAATTACACTGACAATTGTAGGACTAGTGCTTCACTATTTTCCGTCAAAGCTCAGAGGCCTTTTTCCATTAGGGTATCTTTACGGATGCACTGATGAAGAACTGGTCAAAACATATGCTGATGTAAAAGATCCATATGAGGGTAAATCGGTTTATTATAAAGTGATATACATAATATCAATAGCGCTGTTTGCACTATCAATACTGATTACAACTTTTTGTGCGGTAAGATACTATACTGATATTTACAGTGCTAATAAGGATTCATATGCTATGTTTGCTTTTGTGGTTCAGCTTGTAGGACTGGAATTTGTAATTGCAATCTTGGTACTCGTATTTTCAGGTTGGAATTTATATAAAACGTTAAAAAGACCTATTAATGTAATAGTAGAGCAGACTTTGGAATTTGGAGCGTCTACTCCCGAAAAGTGGATGGAGTCAAATGAGTGGCAGAAACGTAAAAAGATTCAGACCAGAGATGAACTACAGCTTGTATATGATTCAGTATGCGAATCAGAGAAAACAATTTGCCAAAAAGTAATCAGCATTCGAAGAAACGAGAATGAACTTCGTCAGCTATCTGAAACTGATCAAATGACCAGGCTATATAACCGCGTTAGTGGTGAGCAGAAGATAAGCTGGTGCTAGTATATAAGTATGGACACGAAAAGTTGAACACCTTATAATCAATAT
>CAZJWA010000051.1:0-20993 GCA_964549585.1 uncultured Butyrivibrio sp.
AAAAACCGACCTCCCAATCGTTAGATTTTTGGTCTAACTTTTGGGGGTCGGTACACTTCTTTATATATCAGGGGATTTTTGTATTTGATTATGCGTTCTTATCCGTTTGGAAAAGCTTTCTTTATTCTATTGTATTCGTCCATAGTGATTGGAAGAACTGTTCCGTGCTTGAATCCATAGGGAAAAGAAAATTCAGCATCCGATCTGATAAATTTTCCTGTGGAAATATCATCTGCCACAAAGGGAACATATCCCTGTTTATCCTTCTCACATCCGTAAAAATCGAGCATTACACACCATTTACCATTTGCGAGTCTAAAGCAGGTTGGTGCTTCATAACATCCCTTTTCGAGTTTATCCATTTCCTTGTCAAATTCTTCGAGTCTCTCAAATTCTCCAAAAAGATTCTTTCCTCTTTCAAGATAGATATGTCCATCGGAACTGTTATTCTTGATAAATCTGTAATACCAACCATCAAAATAGACGATATTTGAGTCAATTATGCTGTAGTCCTTCTTCGCGCACATGATTTTGGGCGATGAAAAGTTTTCAAAGTCTTTCGTCGTTACGTAATCAATCGTCATATGATCTGTTGGATCATCAAGTAAGATTGTTGAGAAGTGAACAACATATTCTCCTGTTGTTTCATCATAAATTATATCTGGTGCCCACGCACAGCCATTATTCTCATCACCTATTTTGACAAGCTTTTGAGATGACCAGTGAACAAGGTCGCCCGACTCCCACTTTGCCATGTACTTACTTCCCTCATGACTTACGACTTCCCACGAATTTCTATATTTTCCTGCAAAATGATTTGCAAGTCCAAGGTCTGTTGCCATAATAATAAATCTTCCATCCACCGTTCTGGTTATTGTAAAATCACGAACGCCTTCATCTCCCATAGTGCTTTCAAGTATTGGCTGTCCATTATTTACGCTTTCCCAGCTAAAGCCATCTCTGCTGAGTCCAAAATAAACCTGTTCTCCATCCGGTGTGAATTTTTCTTTAAAATGAACAAATAAATATGCTTCCATTTTCTATTGCGTTCCTTTCGGATTATTTAATCATTTAGCTATATAGTCAGATAATGATAAATTCTATCACAAAAATGTGTTTCGAGTATATAAAATTCTTACATTAAAGCCCTTATATTACGCGGTTTTTAGTTGTACTTGCTCTTGTTATTTTAAGACAAGTTTGGTAAAATTTTAAAGGTGTCCGGAATACGTTTTCCAATGATTTTCGAAAGGCATTTTGAACATACAATTTTCGTTAATATTTTTATAGGAAAAGAGGAGATATTTCATGAGTAAAGTAGCATTTGATTATTCTAAAGCTGCTCCGTTTGTTAATGACGCAGAAATTGACATGATGGAGCCTCAGATTATGGCTGCCAAGGAGCTTCTTACTTCTAAGAAGGGGGTTGGCAATGATTTTCTTGGTTGGATTGATCTTCCTGTCGACTATGACAAGGATGAATTCTCAAGAATTAAGGAAGCTGCTGCAAGAATCCAGAAGGATTCAGAGGTTCTTATCGTTATCGGAATCGGTGGATCATATCTTGGAGCCAGAGCTGCTATAAATTTCCTTCGTCACAGCTTTTATAATGTTGTAGGAGCAGACAAACGCAAAGCTCCTGAAATTTATTTTTGTGGTAATTCAATCAGTGCTACTTATCTCAGCGACCTTGTAGAGGTTGTAGGAGATCGTGATTTCTCTGTTAATATGATTAGCAAATCCGGCACAACTACTGAGCCTGGCATTGCATTTCGTATCTTTAAAGAGCTTCTTATAAAGAAATATGGTAAGGAAGGCGCTGCAAAGAGAATTTATGCTACTACAGATAAATCCCGCGGAGCATTAAAGAGCGAAGCAAATGAAGAGGGTTATGCTTCATTTGTTGTCCCTGATGATGTCGGAGGTCGTTTCTCAGTTCTTACTGCTGTAGGTCTTCTTCCTATTGCTGTTTCAGGAGCTGATATTGACAAGCTTATGGAAGGTGCTGCTGCCGGACGAAAGCTTGCACTTGAGACTCCTTATGCATCTAACGATGCTCTTAAATATGCTGCTCTTCGTAATATTCTTTACAGAAAGGGTAAGTCAGTTGAGATTCTTGCCAATTATGAGCCTAGTGTTCATTATGTTTCAGAATGGTGGAAGCAGCTCTTTGGCGAGTCAGAAGGTAAGGATCAGAAGGGTATATTCCCTGCAAGTGTAGATCTTACAACAGATCTTCATTCAATGGGTCAGTTCATTCAGGACGGTTCAAGAATAATGTTCGAGACAGTAATCAATGTTGAGAACAGCAGAAAGAGCCTTACAATAAAGAAAGAGGACACTGATCTTGATGGTCTTAACTATCTTGCTGGCAAGACTGTTGAATTCGCTAACAAGGCAGCTATGAATGGAACTGTTCTTGCTCATACAGACGGAAATGTTCCTAATCTTATGATTCATGTAGATACGCAGGATGAGTATAATCTTGGTCTTCTTTTCTACTTCTTCGAGTTTGCATGTGGTGTCAGCGGGTATCTGCTTGGAGTTAATCCATTCAATCAGCCTGGCGTTGAGAGCTACAAGAAGAATATGTTCGCACTTCTCGGAAAGCCTGGATATGAGGATATGACTGAAGCACTTAGAGCAAGACTTTAATTCTTTTTACAAAATAAATATGCTTTCTAAAAAAGAGGTTTCAGGTAACGCTATATCAGCGATGCCCAAAACCTCTTTTTATTATGCTCTATTATTTATTTGCTGCTTCACTAATCAAAGACAAAATTGTATCAACTGCGTTATGCTGATTACTCTTTCTCATCTTATCTATGTATATCTCTCTGTCATCAAAAACGCTATGAATTTCTTTTAGGAGAATATCTTCATCAAGCTCTTCATTATCTATTACGACACTAAATCCCTGCTGTTCAAAAGATCTGGCATTAAGAATCTGGTCTCCTCTGCTGCTCTTTGCAGATAAAGGAATCAGGATATTAGGCTTTCTTAGTGCAAGAAGTTCGCATATTGAATTAGCTCCGGCTCTTGATACTACGAGGTCAGCAAGTGCGAACAAATCCTTAAGTCCACCCTTTACATATTCAAACTGTTTATATCCCGGAACCGAGAGCATCATGTTATCCATTTTCTCTTTTCCACAGATATGAACAACGTTAAAATCCGGAAGAATTTTGGGAAGAGCGGCACGAACTGTTTCATTTATTGACTGAGCTCCAAGACTTCCACCAATAACCATAATTACAGGCTTATCATCTGTAAATGAACAAAGCTCTCGTCCGACGGTCTTACTTCCATTTGTAAGCTCTCTTCTTATAGGCGTTCCAGTCAGAACAGCCTTACTTGGAGGCAAATAGTTCATTGTCTCAGGGAAATTACAACAGATTCGTTTTGCGGCTTTCACGCAAAGTTTATTTGCAAGTCCCGGAGTCATATCGGATTCATGAAGAATACATGGTATCCCTAGTGTTGCCGCTGCATTTATTACAGGAACACTTACAAAACCGCCTTTTGAAAAAATCACATCCGGCTTTACCTGCTTCAAAATGCTTCTTGCTTCACCAAAACCCTTTACTACTCTAAAAGGATCCGAAAAGTTCTTAGCATCAAAATATCTTCTGAACTTGCCTGTTGCGATTCCATAATAAGGTATCTTTAAATCTGCAATCAGCTTCTTCTCGATTCCATCATAGGAGCCGATGTAAACAACATCAAAGCCCATATCTCTTAAATAAGGAACAAGTGCCAGATTAGGCGTTACATGTCCGGCAGTTCCTCCACCTGTAAGTACTATTGTTTTACTCAAATCTTTTCCTTCTTAATTATTATTATCTTCTGCAAGTGCCTGCTCAAGAGCAATAGCAAGCTGGTCAGGACATGAAGTATCCTTAAATCCGCACTTTGTTCCCTTAAGCTTTGCAATAACGTCCGTAGCCTTCATTCCGGTTACAAGAGTTGCTACGCCCTTTGTGTTACCATTACATCCACCAGTAAAAGCTACTGACTTTACTATTCCATCTTCAATCTCAAAATCTATCTTCTGAGAACAGGTACCCTTGGTTTTATAGGTTCTTACCATAAATCATTGTCTCCTTATGATATGAATTTATAGTTACTTTCGTGAACGTATTATAGCATAAACGCTTTTGTTTGTATCCATAAAATGCGATAATATAGTAGTAGGGCTATCGATAATTTGCCCTTTACGAAAGGAACTAAATGAATAATTCTACTAATGATAATATGGATATTAATATAGCTCTTCTGATTGATGTCGATAACATAGCTTCTAAATATACCGAGAGCATTCTTAATGAGCTTTCCAAATATGGAAAGGTTACTATCAGGAGGATGTATGGCGACTGGTCGCAAACCCGCCTCAAGGCATGGCTTCAATGCGCATCACAGTATTCACTTACTCCTATCATGCAGCCAAATAACACTCCCGGAAAAAATGCTTCTGATATAGGTCTTATCATTGATGCCATGGATATTCTTTATTCCGGAGAGGTTCAGGGCTTTTGTATTGTTTCAAGCGATGGAGATTTTAATAAGCTTGCCACAAGGATTCGCGAAGCCGGTATGATTGTTATTGGTATGGGTGAAAAGAAAACTCCTGAATCCTTTAGGGCTTCCTGTGAGCGTTTCGTATTTCTCGACATAATTCAAAACGACATAATCGATGATGATGACCTTGAAGACAGTTCCCTTGAATCTTCAAAAAATGTTTTCGGTTCAGCTAAAGCAAACCATTCTTCCGAGGAAATTATAGATGATGAAGACGATGGCTCTGCAACAAACAAGGCCTCTATTGAGAACATGATTATCAAAATGATTGCCGACAATGATGCAATTGGTAAAGAAACCGGCCTTGGTGAAATAGGAAGCAGACTTGTCAAAATCTATCCTGACTTTGATATTCGTAACTACAATTACAGTAAGCTTTCTTCTTATCTTAAAGATTTTGAATCATTAAACGTTGTTACTAAAAACAAGGCAATGTGGGTATCATTAAAAGGCTCGTCCATACTTGATGTTGAGGCTCAGATTATATCTATTTTCAAAAAGTACAATACAAATACTCTGAATTTGGGGCTCCTCAAAAACGAGCTTCAGAAACTTAATCCAAACCTTAACGCTACAATCAAAAAAAACGGAGTAACAAAATTCTCCGTCTTTCTTGATAAGAAAATCAGCTGCGTTCATGTCGAAAACCAGACCACCGCAGTATATGAACAAAACTAGCTTGCAAACTTAAAATGGTCATCCTAGAATAATTATCGCAAGCCTATCTTTATAGGCTTGTAAACTTAAAATGGTCATCCTAAAAGTAATTAGCGCAAGCTTGTTTACAAGCTTGCAAAGTTAAAAATCCCATATGAAATGGGATTTTTAATCTTTTAACCTTTAACTGCCCCTGCAACAACGCCTTCAATTATGTATTTCTGGCAAACAATGTATAGAATAATTACCGGAATAATCGTAATAATAATACAAGCCATCATCGGTCCCATCTGGACGCTTCCATAACTTCCCCTGAAATACTGAATATCCATAGGGATAGTACGATATTTCTTTATATCAAGAACAAGAGTAGGTAAGAGATAATCGTTCCATACCCACATAGTTTCAAGAATTGCAGTAGAAATCGCCGTAGGCTTAATTATAGGCATTACTACTCTAAAGAACATCTGAATCGGATTGCAACCATCTATCATAGCTGCTTCTTCAATTTCAATCGGCATAGATTTCATAAATCCGGTAAACATAAATACCGCCAGTCCTGCGCCAAATCCCAAATAAATAATGCAAATATTAAACGGTGTATTGAGCTTTAGTGTATCTGCTGTCTTGGCAAGTGTGAACATTACCATCTGAAATGGTACTACCATTGAAAATACACACAGGTAATACATTACTGTTGAAGCGATACTTTTTACTCTTGAAATATACCATGCGCACATAGAACAGCACAAAATAATCAGTACAACAGATGTAACAGTAATAAGAAGTGAATACATAAATGATGAAAAGAAATCCATCTGTGTAACACCATATACATAGTTTGCTATTCCTGCATAGGTCTTTGCTGTTGGTAGTTCAAACGCCGTACTTGTAGATATTGAGGACTCAATCTTGAAGGAATTACTAAGGATCATTACTATAGGATAAATATAGAAAAGACACACTACAGTAAGTACACCTGTTATTATTCCATTGACTATCCTTTTGTGCTTCGAAAGAGTTTCTGCTTTTGTTTTCATTATGCCTGTACCTCCTTCGACTTTGTTGCTCTAAGCTGAATAAGTGCAATTACTACTACAAGGATGAAGAATACAACAGCCTTTGCCTGTCCGATTCCCTTCCACTGTGCACCGCTTCTTCCATAAAATGTCTCGTAAATATTAAGTGCCAGCATCTGTGATTTCTTACCCGGATCTCCTCCTGTAAGTGAAAGGTTCTGGTCAAAGAGCTTAAATGAATTGGTAAGTGTAAGGAAGTTACAAATTGTAATACTTGGCATTACAAGTGGAATCTTTACTTTGAAAAGGCACTGGCTTCCCGTCGCTCCATCTATCTGTGCAGCTTCAATCAAATCAGGCGATACATTCTGAAGACCTGCGATATAAATAATCATCATGTAACCAATTTGCTGCCATGCCATCAAAATCAAAAGACCAATAAATCCTGATTTTTCATCAAGAGCAAGAAGCGGTTTACCAAGATTTGACAATATTCCATCTAGAAGTATCTGCCAGATATATCCAAGAACAATTCCGCCAATCAGATTCGGCATAAAAAATACCGTTCTAAAGATATTCGTTCCTTTAATCTTCCTTGTAAGAAGCATTGCTATGAGAAATGCCAGAATGTTGATTGTAAGTGTCGATGCTACTGTAAATAGTGCTGTGAACCAAAAGGCGTGAGCAAATGTATCATCAATAAAAATCATTTTGTAATTTGAAAATCCTACGAACTCAACATTATTTACTGTTGTGAATTTACAAAATGACAAATAAATGCCCCAGACAAATGGCCACAAGAAGCCTATTAGAAATGCCAGTAGCGTTGGTAATAGGAATAACGGCCAATACTTTTTAATCGCTTTTTGCATCTTGTTGCCTTTCTTTTATACATAAAAATTAATAAAAGGGGCTGGCCTATTGATCTTATGCCCGCCCCTTTGAGTTCATAACATTAGAATGAAATCTTATTCTAACTTTTTATTCTCAGCCGTTTGCAAGCTGGTACTCTGTTGCCCATCCATCAACGAATGCGCTCTTAACATCATCCCATGAACCTGTTCCTGCTGCATATGCTGTAAGTGCTGATCCAACACCATTCTTCCACTCTTCTGAAGGCATTGTTGTAAAGTTCCATGATACAGGTGTCTTTCCTGCTGCTGTCATCTCTGCATCCTGCTTTACGAATACGTTTGAAGATTCCTGTGCTGTCTTGAAAGGAATAGTAAAGCCCATATCATCAGCCATAGACTTTGTTCCTTCATCAGATGTTACACACCAGTTCATGAAATCAAGAGTTGCCTGGATATCATCAGCTGAAGCTTCCTTATTAACACACCAGTAGTTCTCTGTACCTGTGCAAAGTCCCTGATTAGCCTCATCGCCTACACCAATATAGATTGGAAGCATTGCAAGCTGATCATCGCTGTACTTCTCAGAAAGTGATGAATACTCCCATGAACCATTCTGATAAAATACTGCCTGTCCATCAAGGAATTCGTTACGTGCATCATCTGCTGTCTTTGCAGAAAGCTCTGAAGGATCACATGTTGAATTGTTGATGTAAAGATCAAAGATATTCTTGTAGTTATCAAGGTATGTTCCCTTTATAGCATCTGTTGATGAAATTCCATCATCCTGATACTCAAAGTAGATAGGAAGATTTGCAAGATGTGTCTTAAATCTCCAGTCTGAAGATGAATCCATTCCTGTTGAAGCAAATGCAGCAAATCCAAGGCTATCCTTATTTGCTGTAATATCCTCTGCTACCTTCTTAAGATCTGCAAATGACTGAATATCATCTGTTGTATATCCTGCCTGCTTAAGAAGATCAACGTTTGTGATGATGCCATAAGACTCGATTACATATGCAACTCCGGCTACTGTTCCGTCATCATTCTTGAGTGCATAATCATCACTTGTAAGCTCGCTGTAAATATCTGAGCCTGAAAGATCATAACAATAATCCTTCCAGTTATTAAGACCTACGGGTCCGTTAACCTGGAAAAGAGTAGGAGCATCGCTCTTAGCCATCTCTGACTGAAGTGTTGTCTCATACTGGCCTGATGCTGCAGTAACTACTGTTACAGGAACACCTGTCTCTTCAGTATATGTCTTTGCAAGTGCCTGCCACTGCTCATCTGCTTCAGGCTTGAAGTTTAAATAATAAACTTTTCCTGCTCCTGTTGTAGCAGCTGTGTCTGCTGCAGCAGTATCTGTGCTATCAGCGGTTTCAGCAGTAGTATCTGCTTCTGATGCATCTGTTGAAGCTGTGCTTGATGATCCGCATCCTGCAAGGAGAGATGAAAATAATACTGTACACATTAGTGCGCTAACAATTTTTTTCTTCATAAAAAAGTTCCTCCCTTTATGAATTATCATTTGTATCGTCACACGATATTTCGGCACCGTTCTCGGTATCGTTGTCGGTAACGTTTCCGTTAAGACTGAGAATAGCACTTGTAATATAAATAATCAATATTTTTCTTACTGTTTTTCATCGATTCGTGAATAATATGCAATTTTTGATTCTGGTTTTTGTGCAACTTTCACATTATTCATTTTTTAAGTAGCAAAAGGAAACAGCAAGCACACGGCCTGCTGTTTTCCACTTTTTCATATATAATTTGTTAATTTCTGTTATTTATTATTTGTAATTAAAGTATTCCGTTCTTTGCAAGAAAAGAATCGACCTTCTTATAATATGTTTCCGGATCTACTACTACTCCAAGAATGTGATCTGCTCCAAGTATCATGCAGGAATCCTTAGGGCACTGCGCTGCATCAAAGAGCTTCTGCATCATTTTCTTGCTGATAAAATTATCATCATCACCATGAATAAAGAGTATTGGTGTTTTTGATTTCTTAACTGCCTTTATCGGCTGTGCATCATTTATGTCGTATCCTGCTCGAAGCTTAATCTCCATTTTAAGAAGCATCATTGCTATTGATACAGGAAAATAATTGCTTCCTGTCATTCCTGCATATACTGCCTTAAATTCATCAACCGCTGATGTATATGCACTATCAGAAATAATAGCCTTTACGTTTCCAGGAAGCTTTTCCCCTGAAACCATAAGCGCTGTTGCGGCGCCCATCGATGCTCCATGGAGCACTATCTCGGCGTCCTTATCTCTTTTGATAATCCAGTAAATCCATTCAACTAAATCGAATCTGTCATCAACGCCGTAACCTGCATATTCGCCTTCGCTCTCTCCAAAGCCGCGAAGATCAGGCATAAGTACACTTATTCCCTTTGGAAGAAAATGCTTCGCATATATTCCTCCGGCAGTGTACGAATCATGAATTCCATGAATGATAATAATATATTTATGGTTCTCTTTATCTGCCGGAATATAGGCAGCATGAAGCTTAAGATGATCTATAGAATCTATATAGATATCTCTTTTGGCTGGGTGCTGACGAACAAACTTCCTTCCCTCGGTGATTTCTGCGCAGGAATCTGCTTCGTCGTTATGGTGCTGCGGCACTAATGCCACGTCATACAATTTATTACCTATAAGGAATCCGCCTCCGGCTATCGCCGAAAGTATTCCAAGCAAAACGAGTCCGGACTTTTTCTTCATGATGCCTCCTCTATGATATGTCTGCTCTACAATAATCCATTATAAACTCTACTAAATATAGAAACCTTTATCCTAGTATATTATATTTCTGATTCTGTTGCATTATGTATTTACTCGGTGTACATCCTACAATTTTCTTAAAATACCTTGTAAAATGGTAAATATTCGTGAATCCGCTCTGCTCAGCAACTTCGTTAATTCGCATATTTCTATTTGTCAAAAGATATTTGGCCCTGTCGATTCTTGCCTGTAACAAATCATCCTTCGGAGTCGTATTAAAAAAGCTCCTATAGTAATGATAGAACTGGCTTCTGCCGATATGGGTTATTTCGCATAACTGCTCAACATTCCATTTATCATTACAATAGCTGAGCATCCTCATTCTGATTTCAGACATCATACTATATAATTCGGATTGCTGCTCCATTTCCGGGGATTCCGAAGTGCTGCGCTCCGTCTCTATAAGAAGCTCTTTTATCAGAATATCCAGCATCTCGCCGCCATGAGTGAGCCTGCTTAGGTATTCATACCTTATCTTTCTGATATCCTCGTTGATTACTTCCTGCTCTCTTGGATAAAAAAGTTCGTTTACAGGTATATTATAGTCCTTTAAGTCTTCCTTTTCACAATAGAAATGAACAAATGAATTCGAAAATGGTCCTACTGCTTCATAATGCTGTGGAAACCCAGGGGTATACAATATGCAAGCCCCAGATTCTGCTATCACTGTATCTGTTTTCTCCCCATTTTTGGATTTCTTTTTACCTGGGAAAAAAAATATCATTCTGCAAGTAATTATCAAAAATAAATAGCTGCCTGTTCCATCTGGTCTGTTAATAATATCCTTATCCGAATTATGTACATTAAAGCCACAATAATCTGTTCTAAACATTCTTTCTCCCGAGAAAGTCTCTTTGGACTTAAAATCAATTTAGTTTCGGCGCTTAGATTATTCTTTTTATATATTTTATGTGAAACCTTATATAACAGGGATATCAGAAATCGTACAAAAGGTCAATATTTTCGGAACTTTATTTATTGTTTTTCTGAGTATAAATAATAATATAGATTATAGTACCAGTTTAATTTACAAAAGCACAAAGCGTTTTGGCACTACTTAACGCTTTTGGGATTGCTACATGAAGTAGTGCGGAAATGGGGATTACATGGCAAAGAAACTACAAAAGGCCACTATATGTATTGACAAGAATATTACTGTCAGTGAAGTTGACAAAAGAATTTACGGCTCCTTTATTGAACATCTAGGGCGTGCTGTTTATGAGGGAATCTACCAGCCCGAAAGCAAATTTGCAGATAAGGATGGTCTTAGAAAAGACACTATTAAGCTCATAAAAGAGATTGATGTTCCGGTTGTTCGTTACCCGGGCGGAAATTTTGTATCAGGCTTTCACTGGGAAGACAGCGTTGGCCCTATCAAGAATCGTCCTCACAGAATTGATCCTGCATGGAATGTCATCGAGACAAATGAATTTGGTCTTCATGAATTTATGAATTGGACCAAAAAGGCTGACACGAGCGCAATGATGGCTGTCAACCTCGGTACACGTGGTATTGAAGATGCCAAGAACCTTATCGAGTATTGTAATGTTAAGAAGGGTTCTCTTTATTCTGATATGAGAATAAAAAATGGTGCTAAGGATCCTTTCGATATTAAGCTTTGGTGCCTTGGAAATGAAATGGATGGTCCTTGGCAGATGGGGCACAAGACCGCTGAGGAATACGGAAGACTTGCTGCTGAAGCAGGAAGAATCATGAAGTTTGTTGATCCTTCAATCGAATGCGTTGCATGCGGTTCATCCAATACTCAGATGCCTACCTTTGCAACGTGGGAAGCTACTGTCCTTAAGGAAAGCTATGATGTTACCGATTACCTTTCACTTCATACTTATTATGGTAATCCAAATGATAATACGCCTGATTTCCTTGCTTCAAGCGTAGATATGGACAATTTCATAAATTCTATCGTTGCAGTATGTGATTATGTAAAGGCTGTTAAGCACAGCAAGAAGCAAATCAATCTCTCTTTTGACGAGTGGAACGTATGGTATCATTCAAATGAAGAGGACAAGAAATTAAAGAAGTGGGTTACACATCCTCATCAGCTTGAAGATATCTATAACTTCGAGGATGCTCTTCTTGTTGGAAGTATGATGATTACGCTTCTTCGCCACGCTGACAGGGTTAAGATTGCATGCCTTGCACAGCTTGTAAATGTTATTGCTCCTATCATGACTTCCGATACAGGTGCATGGCGCCAGACAATTTTCTATCCATATATGCACTGCTCACAGTTTGGCAGAGGAACTGTACTAAATACAGTTGTTGATGTTCCAACTTACGAAAGCAAGCACGGCGATGCTCCATATATTGATTCTGTTGTAATAGCAAATCCTGAAAGTGATGAGCTTACGATTTTTGCTGTTAACAAGGATTTGGTTAATGACTTTGAGATTACCTGCGACCTTCGTCAGTTCGACGGCTACAAGGTAAAGGAACATATCATGATGACAAATGATGACCTTAAGGCAGTCAATACCGAAAAGAATCCTGACAATGTTGCTCCATCACTCTTTGATGGCTCAGCTATTGACGGCGGAACTCTTATATCGCATCTTCCTGCAAAGAGCTGGAATGTAATTAGACTTTCCAAATAATTTCTTTTGATTTATTGTGCTCTTCAAGCTCAGTCTACCTGTTAACGGTATGCTAAGTTTGAAGAGTTTTTTAATTTACATGCTAATATGTTACAATATGAGTGCTCATATCAACACTGTATAATTTAGCAATTATATTTATTGGCACTTGCCCCCAGAGGTTATTTATGTTATTTAATTCTTTTAACTTTATTCTGATATTTCTTCCAATAACGATTATTGGATGGTATGCTCTTAACCATTTCAAACTATATAAAACGGCTGAACTTTTCATTACAGCCATGTCCTTTATTTTCTATGGCCTTTTTTCAGTGAAATTTCTCGCTGTCCTTATTTTCAGTATTGTCGGGAGCTATCTGATCAGTATTCTTGTGAAAATAAGTAAATTAAAGGCATCTTTCCTTATTACTATCAGTGTTATTTTTCATCTTTTTATTCTTTTTCTATTCAAATACTATGATTTCTTTGCAGAAAGCGTAAATTCGCTTTTTGGTTCAACTATTCCTTTATACACACTTCTTATGCCAATTGGTATTAGCTTCTATACTTTTCAGCAGCTGTCATTTCTTATAGACAGATGTAAAGGAGAGGCTCCAGCTTACAGTTTTCTTGACTATACGTGTTATGTAGCCTTTTTTCCAAAGCTTATAGAGGGACCAATTGCAAGACATGATGAAATAATTCCTCAGTTTAATGATGTTTCAAAGAGAAGGTTTGATTCTGATGGATTCTCCAGGGGCATTTGCATGTTCATAATGGGTCTTGGCAAAAAGGTTCTTCTTGCTGATACCTTGTCACTTGTTACATCATACGGTTTTGAGCAGACATATTATCTAGATACAATTACTGTTATTCTCGTCATGCTGGCTTATACCTTTGAAATTTACTTCGATTTCAGTGGCTACTGTGATATGGCCTGCGGTATCAGTAAGATGCTTGGTATTGATCTTCCCATAAACTTCAATTCACCATATAAGGCTTATACGGTAAAAAACCTTTGGAAGAGATGGCACATTACTCTCACTAGATTTTTTGTCAAATATTTGTATATTCCACTTGGCGGAAACAGAAGAGGAAAGCTTATTACAGTTGCCAACGTACTTCTTGTGTTTATTTTAAGTGGTCTGTGGCATGGAGCCGGATGGACATATATTTGCTGGGGACTTATGCAGGGCCTTCTTGTTGTCTGGGATGATCTTGGGATTGTTGTCGTAAAGGATGAAAATGGCAATGTTCCTTCTTCTCACGAATTTCTTCTTAGAGACAAGCCCCTTTTGGCTGTTCCAAATTTCATTGGACATATTTTTACCTTTGGAACCTTTGTTATTTCTCTTATTTTCTTTAGATCAGAAGATATGGCACACGCCTTTGGTATGTTCAGGCGTCTCTTCTACTTTACATGGCCAGGCTTTTTGTACAGAGCATCTTCAAAGCTTGATGTTGCTGAGACCTATGTTTTTGGCGAAGCGATTGGCATTGCTGCTCCCTCACTTACAAACGCATTTTACCTTGTTGTTCTCGTTTTGCTGATTTTAGTTTCATTCTTTATCATTACAAGAAAAAACACTATGGAAATAGCTCTTTCTCCAAAGGCATTAACAAAGGGGCGCGCCATTTTCCTCGCTATTATTTTCATATGGTCATTTATGTCATTATCAAATGTAAGCACTTTTATCTACTTTAAATATTAAGAGTATTTTTAATCATGCTTTAAAAGAGATTTTTATGTATAATTTTTTTAACTTGTATTATCTTCTATTTAAAGAAAGGTATTATAAATGTCGCAAAACGATATTCCTTCAACATCAAAGAGCAGTCCTCTTTCTCCGATAGCTTTTTTGAAACGACTGATAATAATAGTTCTTGTATTCCTAATCGTGATTATGGGGATTGTTTATGCTTTCGATCCTTTTTTCCATTATCATAAGCCTTGGTTTGGGCTAAAAGAGGTTCTGACCGATAAGGAATATCAATGCATAGGTTCGCTAAAGCATTTCGATTATGATTCTCTTATTGTCGGTTCTTCCGTAACGGAAAATAACGATAACAGCTGGTTTGATGATGCATATAACTGCAAAACTATAAAGGCCACAAGGTCATATGGCGCTACTGCAGATTTATGCTATCTGATGGACGCTGCTTATGAGAATCACGACATCACGAATGTTTTCTACAATATTGATCCGTCATCCCTTTCTGCAGAGCCCGTTACGACATTTAAGTCGACCGGATGCCCTATGTATCTGTATGATGATAATCCATTCAATGATGTGAAATATTTATTTAATAAAGATATACTGCTTGAAAAGATACCATACATGATTGTGAGTTCTTTTTTCACAGATTACGATGAAAGCCTTTCCTATAACTGGGCAAAATGGAAATCCTTCAACAAGGAAAGTGCACTGGGATTGTATTTCAGACCTGCAGATACTACTTCTATGATGAACGAAACTGTTTATCAGGACAATCTTGATGGCAATATCTCTCTTTTGTCAGCTGAGATTGAATCTCATCCTGAAACAAGCTTTCACTTTTTCTTTCCTGCATATTCTATGTTATGGTGGGATGGAATTTATAGAAGCGGCGAACGTGATGCTTATATTTATTGTGAAAAAGAGTGTGTTAAAAAGCTACTATCTTATGATAATGTTGAAGTTTATTGTTTCCAAAATGTTCCTGATATAACTACAAATCTTGATAACTACCTTGATTCTATCCATTTTTCACCTGAGATAAACAAATGGATGCTTGATCAAATGGCAAGCGGAAATTATCGTCTTACTTTAGAAAATTACGAAGAGACACTGGACAATTTAAGTGCTTTTACTGATACGGTTGAGAGTGAGCTCATCATTCCTTATGAAGAGGAAGGGCTCCTTACCTATGAAACAAACTGATTTATTACTGCTTCTTTTTAAAAAAGAATTATTTACCTCTTCGTACTATTTGGAATTTAGAAAGGATTATTATGTCTATTAAACTTATTTCATGGAATGTAAATGGTCTTCGTGCATGTGTTTCAAAGGGAACCTTTACGGATTTTATTGAGAAAGAATCTCCTGACTGCATTGGTATTCAGGAAACTAAGCTCCAAGAGGGTCAAATTGATTTAGACCTTCCAGGCTACCACCAATACTGGAATTACGCAGTCAAAAAAGGCTACTCCGGGACAGCTCTTTTTACAAAAAAGGAGCCCTTAAATGTGATATATGGTCTTGGAATAGAGGAGCACGACCAGGAGGGGCGTGTTATTACTGCCGAGTTTGAGGACTACTACCTGATAACCGTGTATGTTCCAAATTCAAAGGAAGATTTATCAAGAATACCCTACAGAATGACCTGGGAGGATGATTTCCTTGCCTTTGTGAAAAAGCTTGAGAAATCTAAACCTGTAATTTTCTGCGGTGATCTCAACGTTGCACACAATGACATTGATTTAAAAAATCCTAAGACTAACAGAAATCACGCCGGTTTCACTGATGATGAAAGAGGCAAGATGGATACTGTTTTAGCTTCAAACCTTATAGATACATACCGTTATTTTTATCCAGAAAAGGAAGGTGCTTATTCCTGGTGGTCATATCGTTTTCAGGCAAGGGCAAAGAATGCCGGTTGGCGTATTGATTATTTTATTACTTCAAAGTCTCTTGAGCCACGACTACAGGACGCTATAATCTATTCTGACGTCACAGGTTCAGATCATTGTCCTGTTGGGCTAATACTGAAATAGAATCTTATGCTGCAATATGCGCAAATAAAAATATCCTGCATTTTCTTAACATACTGGAAAATGCAGGATATTTTTATTTGAAGCTTGTTTGACTCATTAAAGAGCAGCGTCTACGCCTTGTCTGAGCTCTCCGATAAATTTCTCAACTTCAGGAACACATTCTACGCCGTATTTAGCTACGATTTTTACTATTGCAGAACCAATGATTGCTCCATCAGATTTATGTGCCATTTCCCTGGCCTGATCTTTATTTGAAATTCCAAACCCTACAGCTGCAGGGATATTTGAGGCCTCTCTTACATGAGATATCATGGTACCAATATCTGTTGTGATATTCGACCTCATTCCTGTTACTCCAAGTGAGGATACTACATATAAAAAGCCCGTTGCCTTTGAAGCTATCCTCTGTATTCTTTCTTTGGATGTTGGAGCAATCATTGATATTATGTCAATGCCATACTCCTTGCGCACATCTGCTAGTTCATCCTTTTCTTCAAAAGGAAGATCTGGAATGATAAGACCATTTATTCCACATTCTACACACCTTTGCATAAATTTTTCTTTTCCATAGGTAAAAATTGGGTTGATATAAGTAAGAAAAACCATTGGGACAGTAACTGTTTCTTCCTGTCTTACTTTCTTAACCGTGTCAAAAAGCTTATCAGTAGTGCATCCATCAGCTAGTGCTCTCTCATTTGCTTCCTGAATGACAGGCCCCTCTGCTATAGGGTCGGAAAACGGTATTCCAATTTCAATAAGATCTGAGCCCGCCTTCTGCATTGCAATAAGGAGTTTTTCTGTTGTAGCAAGATTTGGGTCACCACCGGTTATAAATGTAATAAGCGCTTTTCCTTTTGAAAAAGCATCTGCTATCTTTATTTCTTTCATAAATGCCTCTTTTCCTCAAATAATATTTATAAGAAGTTCTGATACTTCACCTGTGAAGATAATCAGTCATGAATATCTTCTCCTCTGTATCTTGCAATAGCAGCAACGTCCTTATCGCCTCTGCCTGATACATTTACAACTATTATCTTGTCCTTACTCATTGTTGGCGCAAGTTTCATTGCATAAGCTATTGCATGAGCACTTTCTATTGCTGGAATAATTCCTTCCTCTTTAGAAAGATATTCAAATGCCTGAACTGCTTCTTCGTCTGTAATCGGAACATACTGAGCTCTCCCTGTTTTATACAGGTTAGCATGCTCAGGTCCAATGCCGGGGTAATCGAGTCCTGCAGAAATTGAGTATACAGGCGCAATCTGTCCATATTTATCCTGGCAGAAAAGAGATTTCATTCCGTGGAATATTCCAACTGATCCGGTAGCAATTGTCGCTGCGGTTCTAGGAGTATCAGTGCCTTCTCCTGCTGCTTCACAGCCAATAAGCTGAACATCCTTATCTCCGATAAATTCATAGAAGGCTCCCATTGCATTTGAACCCCCTCCGACACATGCCATTACTACGTCCGGAAGCTTTCCTTCTTTTTCGAGTATCTGAGATTTTATTTCCTGTCCTATTATTTTCTGAAAATCTCTGACTATCATTGGGAATGGATGCGGTCCCATTACGGAACCAAGGACATAATGTGTATCATCTATTCTTGAAGTCCATTCTCTCATTGCCGCATTTACTGCATCTTTTAGGCTTTTTGTGCCTGAATCAACAGCATTAACTTTTGCTCCAAGAAGCCTCATTCTGTAAACGTTAAGCGCCTGTCTTTCAGTATCCATTCTTCCCATGAATACTTCGCACTCCATGTCCATAAGTGCAGCAACTGTAGCTGTAGCTACTCCGTGCTGTCCTGCCCCTGTCTCTGCAATTACTCTGGTTTTACCCATTTTTTTGGCAAGAAGGCACTGGCCAAGTACGTTATTAATTTTATGCGACCCTGTGTGATTAAGATCTTCCCTCTTTAAATATATTTTGGCTCCTTCAAGGTCTCTTGAAAGCTTTTTAGCTTCATACAAACGTGAAGGTCTACCTGCATAATTTGCATAGAGATCATTTAATTCTGCTATAAATTCCGGATCCTTCTTGTAATACTCATAAGCTTTATCAAGCTCCTGTACTGCATTCATAAGTGTTTCGGGGATGTACTGTCCGCCGTATTCTCCAAATCTTCCGATTTTTTCCATAATTTGTCTCCATTCTTCGACTGCTTTATATAAACAGCAGGTTATTTGAATTTCTTTCTTTAAAACTTTTCTTAACTTTTATTTTCTAACTGTTTGAATAAGCTTTTTTATTTTTTCCTCGTCTTTATGTCCATCCGTTTCCACGCCGGAGCTTACATCAACTGCATAGGGCTTTGCTTGTGTGATGATTTCATCCACATTTTCAGGTGTAACTCCTCCGGCAATAAAAAACGGTTTATTTATTTCTGGTGGAAGAAGGTTTATATCAAATCTTTTTCCTGTTCCACCCTGTGCCTTACTTGAAAATGTATCAAACAGCAGCATATCGCCAAGTGCATCAAAGTCTTTTGTAGTTTCCTTTGAATTACTTATTTTTACTGCTTTAATAATTTGGATGTTTTTAATTTTCTCATCCGCTTCTTGTTCAAATAATCTCTTTAGTTCCTTGATATACGCTGAGTTCTCATCCCCATGAAGCTGAATAATTTGAATTATGTCCTTTCTTACTAGGCTGCAAATATGCTCAATATCCTCATTAACAAATACTCCAACAAGTGGAACTTTGCTATCAAGTGCTTTTCTTATTTCATATGCCTGCTCATCACTAACAAAATGTCTTCCTTTTGCAAATACTACTCCGCAATAATCCGGTGAATATTTATTCATTATCTCTGCATCGATAACTGACATGAGTCCACAAATCTTTACTTTTGTCTTTTTCATCAAAGAAGTCCTTTTAGCTCCTGCAGCTTTTCTTTCTTATTATTTGCTCGCATCATTGTTTCTCCAATAAGAACGGCGTCAACACCAGCTTCTTCAAGTTTCTTAATATCGTCTGCTCCTTTTATTCCGCTTTCCGCAACAAATTTGATATTAGAAGGTACCAGATTTCTCAGCTTTCCACTATTTCCGATATCGACTGAAAAATCTTTTAGATTTCTGTTATTTACTCCAATTATTTCTGCTCCGCTTTTTACAGCCCTTTTTATTTCTTTTTCATCGTGAGCTTCCACAATAGCTGATAATCCAAGGTTCCTTGCTATTCTTCCATAATTTTCAAGCTGATCATCAGTAAGTATCGCGCAGATCAGAAGAATAGCAGATGCTCCATTTACAAGTGCCTGAAAAATCATGTACTCGTCTATAGTAAAATCTTTTCTTAGTAAAGGAGTGGATATTCTGTTTTCCCTAATCTCTCTTAAGTATTTTATATCCCCAAGAAAATAATCTGTCTCAGTAAGAACACTTATTGCATCAACTCCGGCTTCTTCATATTCTCTAGCTATTTCTAGATATGGAAATTTTTCTGCAATGATTCCTTTGGATGGGGAAGCTTTCTTTATTTCACAAATGAAACTCATTCCTGGTTTTGATAATGCTCTTAAAAATGGGTAGTTTTCTTTTTTCTTCTCAAGGCTTAGGCTGATTGCCTTTGCTTTCATTGTTTCAGGAGAAATTATCTTTTTTTCTTTTTCAATTCTTTCTCTTGTACATAAAACCAGGTCATCAAGAATCATTGTGATTTTCCTCACTTTTTATCTTTTTATGCTGTAATTACTTCTTCAAAGGAATTTGTTGCTTCAACAAACTCGTTAAGCTTATCAAGAGCTTTTCCACTATCAATTGTCTGTTCTGCCTTTGCAATACAATCCTTTAGACTTATATTGTCTATTCCCAGATACATTGCAACTGCACTGTTAAGAACAACTACGTCTCTCTTTGCTCCCTTTTCTTTTCCTCCAAGGATATCTCTTGTTATCTGAGCATTTTCCTTTGGATCACCTCCTACGAGGTCCTTTAGTTCGCATTTATTAAGTCCTACTTCTTCTGGTGTAAGGTCATATTCTTTTAATTCTCCATCTCTTATCTCACAAATATGGCTTGGTCCGGATAAGGTACATTCATCTATTCCATCACATCCGCATACTGTGATTCCTCTCTTTACCCCAAGATTTGAAAGAACTTCTGCAAGAGGTCTTACTAAATCTTTGCTATAAACTCCCATGAGCTGCATCTTTGCTGCAGCTGGATTAGCAAGAGGTCCTAAGATATTAAATATTGTTCTTATTCCTGTTTCTTTTCTTACAGGAGCTGCATATTTCATTGATGAATGATATTTCTGAGCAAACAGGAAACATATTCCTGTGTTATTAAGTACCTCTTCCATCTGCTTTGGTTCCAACGTGATTTTGGCTCCAAGCATTTCAAGTACATCTGCTGCACCGCTCTTTGATGAAACACTTCTGTTACCATGTTTAGCAACAGGTATCCCTGCAGCTGCAATAACAAATGCAGATGTAGTTGATATATTAAAGGTTCCTGTCTCATCACCGCCTGTTCCTACTATTTCCATTACATCACAGGTAGGATTTATCTTTACTCCTTTTTCTCTCATAACCCTTGCACATGCTGTTATTTCCGTAACTGTTTCCTTCTTCATTCGAAGAGCTGTAAGAAAACTTCCCATCTGAGCCTGAGTCGCTGTTCCATCCATCATTTCATTCATTACTGCTTCCATTGTTTCACTGTCCAGATCTTCTCCTCTTACTACCGTAAGCGCTTAAAAATATAGCGGATAGAAATTTTTATATTTATCTTCCATAATT
>CAZJWA010000052.1:0-20703 GCA_964549585.1 uncultured Butyrivibrio sp.
CAAGTCGACAAATCAAAAGTTGTGAAAGGAAAAGAAAAAGTACAGTGATAAGAAGTGCAACACTAGAAGATGCCTCAAGAATAGCAGAAATATTGATTTTCACAAAAAGAATGAATTATAGGAGCATTTTTCAGAATGATAAAGTGTCTTTTGGAGAAATGCAGGTCTATCCGCTGGCAAAGGATTATTTGGATAATCCAAACAAATTTAGAAATATCCTGGTCTATGATGATGAATTTGTCAAAGGAATTATACATATAGAAGGAACTCAAATCAAAGAATTGTATGTTGATACTTTTTTTGAAAATCAGGGTATTGGTAGTAAACTTATAGAATATGCTATTGATCAGATGAAGTGTGATTGGCTATATGTTCTTGAGAAGAATACCAAGGCAATAAAATTTTATAAAAGACATGGCTTTGTACATACTGAAGAAAAACGATTTGAAGATGGTACAACAGAGTATATCATTAAAATGAAACGATTAATTTAACCTCATTTTGAAGCAATTTATTTTGGCTGATTGAAATTGTGCAAAGGATGAAATAATGACAAATTTCGATTATTTAAAATCAAATTCACAATTTAATACATTTGTAGATGTTGCAATATCTGCAGAAAGAATCATTCATATTGATCCGGAAGCGACTATTATCAATTGCCGCAAATCAATGGAGTTTGCAATTAAGTGGATGTATTCTGTCGATAAGTCGCTAATTATGCCCTATCAGGATAATTTGCTTAGTTTAATGCATACAGATGAATTTAAGGATATTGTAGATGATGTTTTGTGGAAAAGATTGGATTTCATTCGCCGAATGGGAAATAATGCAGCTCACACTGGGAAGAAAATCACATTCGATCAAGCAGAACTTTGCCTTCAGGACTTGTTTATTTTTCTTGATTTTATTGCATATTGTTATGGAGAGAATTATGAAGAGCATGAGTTTGATACCAAATTGCTGGAGAAAGATACAGCAGGTCAAATTATCAAGCAGAAAGAGTTTGCCGATGTCGATTTAGCCGCTTTAATAGCTGAAAATCAGGCACTGAAAGAAAAATTAACGAAACGCCGTGAAACACAGGCTCCTGAATATGTTTCAAAGCCATTAGATTTATCTGAGTTTAAAACCAGAAAAATATATATTGATTCAATGTTATTGGATGCTGGATGGACTGAGGGCAAAGACTGGATAAATGAAGTCGAACTTCCGGGGATGCCTAATAAGTCTGAAGTTGGTATTGCTGATTACGTACTATATGATAATACTCATAAACCACTGGCGGTGATTGAGGCAAAACGGACATGCGTAGATGTATCAAAAGGACGCCAGCAGGCGAAATTGTATGCAGATTTATTAGAAAAGAAATACGGAAGAAGACCAGTTGTCTTTTTGACTAATGGATTTGATACAAGAATTATTGACGGACAATATCCGGAGAGAAAGTGTGCAGCCATTTATTCTAAAAGAGATTTGGAAAAATGGTTTAATTTGCTTTCTTTGAGGACGAGTTTGCGAAATATAGTAATAAATAAAAATATAGTTGATCGTTACTATCAGGAAGCGGCAATTAAAGCCGTCTGTGATAGCTTTGGCGATTATAATAGAAGAAAAGCATTGCTGGTTATGGCTACTGGCTCTGGTAAAACAAGGACTGTTATCGAATTATGTCGAGTGATGCAAGAAGCCAATTGGATAAAGAACATTTTGTTCGTTGCAGACCGAAATTCTTTAGTGACTCAGGCAAAAAGAAATTTCGTAAACTTGTTACCTGACTTATCATGTACAAATCTTTGTGAAGAAAAAGACAATTACAATGCAAGATGTGTTTTTTCAACATATCAGACAATGATGAACTTGATTGATGATGCAAAGGATGAAGATGGAAAAGTGTTTTCGTGTGGGCACTTTGACCTTATTATTTGTGATGAAGCGCATAGATCAATTTACAATAAATATAGAGACATCTTCACTTACTTTGATGCGCCTTTGGTGGGATTGACTGCAACACCCAAAGATGAAATTGATAAAAATACGTATTCGATTTTTGAACTTGAAAGTGGAGTTCCAACTTACGGATATGAGCTTGCACAGGCAGTAAAGGATGGTTTTCTGGTGGATTTTCAATCAGTAGAGACAACACTCAAATTTTTGAATCATGGTATTGTTTACGATGAACTTACTGATGAAGATAAAGAATTATATGAAGAGACTTTTGAAAATGAAGAAGGAGAGGTTCCGGAATCAATTTCATCTTCAGCACTTAATACATGGATTTTTAATGAAGATACTATTAGAAAAGCTATAGATATACTAATGTCTGATGGATTGAAAATCGGATACGGAGAGAGTCTAGGTAAGACCATTATTTTTGCTAAGAATCATAATCATGCAGAAAAAATCTATGAAGTATTTCATAAGGAATATCCTAATTTGCCAAATGATTTTGTAAAGGTAATTGATAATCGAATCAATTATGCTCAAAGCGCTATTGACGAATTTTCTGATCCAAAGAAATTACCGCAAATTGCAATTTCTGTAGATATGTTGGATACAGGTATCGATGTTCCGGAAATTTTGAATCTCGTCTTTTTTAAGAAGGTAATGAGTAAAGCAAAGTTTTGGCAGATGATTGGGCGTGGTACCAGGTTGTGTCCGGAACTTATTGATGGGAATCCTAAAAACAAATTTTATATATTTGATTTCTGCGGAAATTTTGAATTTTTTCGTATGAGTAATGGCAAGCCTACTGCTAACATGATGGCGCTACAGGGAGCGATTTTTAATTTGGAGTTTCAGATTGCATATAAGCTTCAAGATATGGACTATCAGCAAAAACGATTGATTGCATATCGAGAGAAGCTTGTAGGGATTATGAGCGGAAAAGTTTCAGAGTTAAACCGTGATAATTTTGCAGTACATCAGCATATAAAATATGTAGATTTGTATGCAAAATCTAATAATTATAATTCATTAACGTATGAGGATACGCTACTTGTTGCTGATGAAGTTGCACCGCTTATTTTGCCTGATACAGATGAAATCAGCGCAGCAAGATTTGATGCCTTGATGTATGGAATTGAATTAGCATATTTGGTAGGAAAGAAGTATTCTAAAGCACGTATTGATTTGGTGAAACGAGTAAGCGCAATTGCAAGTGTTGCTAATATTCCGGAAATACAGATGAAGTCTGAATTCATTAATGAAATACTGCACTCAGATTATCTTGATGATGCTGGAATTAGTGAATTTGAGCATATTAGAGAAGAACTACGTGATTTGATGAAGTATATTCCAATGACGCCTAGTTTGAAATATGATACCAATTATGAAGATGCTATTTTATCACAAGAATGGCATGATTCAGACCTTGAAAACGATGAACTGGTAAATTATAAGGCTAAAGCAGAGTATTATGTCCGAGAGCATCAGGATACAATGGCAATTGCTAAGTTGAAGACAAACAAGCCGTTAAATGAATCTGATTTAAAATCATTGGAAGATATTTTATGGAGTAAAATTGGAACAAAGGCTGATTATCAAAAAGAATATGGTGAAAAACCCTTGGGCGAATTTGTTCGTGAAATAGTAGGGCTTGATATGAATGCAGCAAAGGAAGCATTTTCAGACTATTTGAATGAGACAAATCTTGATAGTAGACAAATCTATTTTGTGAATCAGATTGTGGAATATATTGTTCATAATGGAATGCTTAAAAGCCTTGCAGTACTCCAGGAATCACCCTTTACAGATCAGGGAAGTGTTGTTGAGATTTTTACTGATATGAATGTTTGGACAGGAATTCGTAAAGTAATTGAACAGATAAATGCCAATGCAGTAGCGTAATTCAATGAGATTCTTTCACTTGATATCTGTACATGGTAAAATATTAATATCATTATCAAAATAACAAATAAAGGGAAAATGTAGATATTTTTCTACTGGAAATAATGTGTTATCAATACAGTTTGGTATAATTTCAGATCAGAATTATATTTTTAATCCTGATGTCTTTTTTAGGAATACATATGAGGATGAGTGGCTTATAGATGAAATTTCAAAGAATGTAATTCATGATATTGATAATTCTGAAGTGGCTGGTTTGCGGCTGATTGTAAGTCCTTCTTTAGGACCGATTCCGCCTGAATGGCTTTCTATTGGTGCGAAGACTCTTATTTTAATTTCTCATGATGAGAAGCACATTTTCAACGCATCCGTATGCGAAGATAATTGTGCAAAGTGGTTGTTAAAGATATCGGAAGAGAAAGATATAACTATTAGGCTTGGAACTAATATGGATTTTGGAACAAGTCCATTCAAAATCAAAATTCGAAATACTGGAAAAATTGTGAGCTCAATGATAGAAATGGACAATGAGATAATAGAAAAAGGTTTGCTTTGATATGGATAACAAGTAACTAATCTGTCGATGGTACAAATGTAACCCCAAGGGAGGCAGTCAATGGCTAAGACACTTTTCTGTGAAACCTGTGATTTATCGAACGAGAAGATCAATGATTTATCGCTTCGTGCGCAGGAGGTTTGTTCTGAATTTATCAAGAAAGATCCCAAAGAGATAAAGAGAGCATCACTTTCGCTAGAGGAAATACTTCTTCATTTTCAAAGCCGTTTTGGAGCAACGCATCATTGTATGGTTACCTGCAAGAAGAAGCAGAGTCAGATCTATTTTAGAATTGAGGATATTGGGGAGAAGAATAATCCTCTTGATGTTGAGGATAAGGAAGAAAGCGCTGATATACTTGATTATCTTGGCATCGGGACCAGGTACAAATACACTTCCCACAAGAATATTGTAAGCTTTAGTGTTGCAACGGATAAGAAGAATAGAAGCCTTACCTACATACTTGTTTCGCTGGCTCTTGCATTCGTACTTGGTACGCTTTGCTTAAGGCTTCCGGAAGAGACGCGCATGACGCTGAGCACCGATATTATCGAACCACTTTTCCAGAAGATGATAGCTCTTTTGACAGCATTTGCTTCGCCTCTTATATTCCTTGCCGTAACGCTTGGAATAGTTGGACTTGAGGATATTACTACAATTGGTACTATTGGAAAGAGACTGCTGAAAGGAATGCTATTAACTTATGTATTTGCAGCAGGTCTTATGATAATAGCTGCAAGCCTGTTTCTTGGCGGCAATACTTCAATTAATGCTTCTGCAGGCGGTATTGAAGGAATTATTCAGCTTGTACTTGATATAATCCCTAATAATCTTATTGAGCCATTTTATAACGATAATCATCTGCAAATTATCTCACTTTCAATTTTTATGGGAGTAATTCTCCTGATACTTGGTGATTCGGGTAAAAAAATTACGTCTGCAATGCATGAACTCTCGATTTTTGTTAATAGAATGATGATGACAATATGTAAGGCTATTCCGCTTATTGTTTTCCTTGGAATATTCAATATCATTATCACTAATAAAGTTGCACAAATTGCGCAGATTTGGAAAACGGTAGTAATATTCTTCGTAATCTCTTTTGTCGTAATAATGTTTGGGCTTATCCGCACCAGGGTAGTGACGGGACTCCCGTTTTCACTTATTATCAGGAAGCAGCGTGCTCCTCTTATGATAAACTTAACGACTAGCTCGCAGGTTGCCGCGTTTCCATATAGTACAGAATGCTGTAAGTCATATTATGGAATAGATGATAAGCTCGTTGATTTTGCATTGCCAATAGAAATGGTCGCTTTTATGCCTTGCGGCGCAGTTATGATAGGACTGATTCCTTGTACGCTCGCTTCCCTTGAAGGCGTTGGATTTACTCCTATGTTTCTTATTAAGTGCTTTTTACTTGCGATAATTATTGCGATTTCGGCGCCTCCAATACCAGGCTCTGGATTTGTAGTTGTTTCAGTTGCGCTATCCGGTATGGGAATGTCCGCCGCAGGAATGCCAATAGCAGTAATAATAATTACGATATGTGGGTACTTTCTGCCACTGTTTAATAGCTTCCTCATGCAGCTTGAACTTCTTATTGCTGCATATAAAGAAAAGAAGGTAAATACTGATATTATGAATGATCCAGGAAAAATGGCTTCATAAATGCTTTGACTACTTAAAAATTATGCAGTTGAGGCAGGGATAACGATAATATTTATACTTGAAATCGGAACATATGTTTGCTATTATAAAAGCCGTGAGGTGTTTTATGAACGAGATTAAGAGAAATAGAATTGATGAAGACTGGGCAGATTCTGCAATTGTTGAAGCAGGTGATTTTGTTTATATTGGTTATTGTATGAGGAATGAGGGCGAGTCTATTGAGAAGCAGATTCTTGGGGCTATCGAGGTTCTTGAGGAGAGACTTGCAAACGTTGGACTCGGACTTGACTGTGTTGTACAAATGGATTGCCTTTTCAGGAAGATTTCGGATTTGTACTATCTTCCGAAAATAATTAAGACAAAGTTTGGCACGAATTATCCGGCGAGGAAGGCTTATGAGACGACGTTTATTCGTGATGGAATATCTTTTCAAATTGATGCAGTGGCTTATAGAGCGAAGGGAGAATAACAATGCTTGAATTTAAGTATGATACACAGTTACTAATTGAGGGAAAGGATCTTGATGAGGACGATATCAGCGATTATTTCACCAAGAATTTTAAGGGAGACTGCCTTCTTGCAGTTGGTGATGAAGAGATGATCAAGATTCATTTCCATACCAATGAGCCGTGGCAGGTACTTGAATACTGCTCTACACTTGGAGAAATCTATGACATTGTAGTTGAAGATATGGATAGACAGTCAAGAGGACTAAAGGGTTAATCATTACTTTTTAGCAAATAGATTTTTGATTCAAAAAGAAGTAACCGCAAAAATGGTTTTCCATTTTTTGCGGCTACTTTTAAAATACTATTTAAAAGAATCAAACCTTTATTTCGTTCTATCTGTTACGCTGACAGCATGCATGTAAGCATCTGAGCCTCTTGCTACAGTCATTGTAACGGTGCTTCCATTGATTATTACTCCGCAGTTAGAAAAATCTGTGCTGCCATCAAGTTTTATCTCCATCACGCCGGTACTTGTCTTTAGATAAACGATGTTCTGCTCTGAGTTACTCTGAATAGTTCCGGTTACAGATGCAGTACTTGAGGTATCAACTGTTGCACTGGAGTAGGATGAATTATCAGTAATCTTTGCAGCATGCATTACTGCGTCAACGCCTCTATAGCATGCAACGCTTACAAGCTGACCTGTAATCAGAGCCTTGCACTCACTTACGTCTGTTCCAAGATCCAAAGCAAGTTCCATTGTGCCTGATGTTGTGTCAAGGTAGAGCGTTCCGCCATTTGTGTCTGACTTAATTGTTCCATGGACAACAGCCATTGATACTCCGTTAATTGTTGTTGATGTCATGCTTGTATTAAGTGATGAGCTTCCTGATGATGAAGAAGAGCCTGTAGAGGAACTAGGATCCATAATAGTTACAGCGTGCATGTAGGCATCGTTTCCTCTTACTACGCTGATTTTTACAGTTTTACCAACCATTAGAACGCCGCATCCGCTGAGATTGGTAGTTGAATCAACCTTAATTTCCATCATTCCGCTTGTTGTAGAGAAGAAGATTACATCATCTTTTGACTGTGAATCAATTGTTCCCGTAACAGTAGCCTGTGTAGAGCTATCTGTCGTAGTAGATGAATATGTCACTCCTGAATTATCTACAATCTGAGATGAATGCCAATAAGCGTCACTTCCGTATGTGCAGGTAACTGTGACATTCTTGTTTGGAAGTAAAAGCTTGCAGCTTGATACATCTGTTGTGGAATCAAGCTTTATCTGCATCATTCCATCTGATGTTGATAGGAATAATACGCTGGTAGTCGTATCACTCGATACTGTTCCTTTTACAGTAATAGTAGATTCAGCCATGACAGGCATTGTTTGCAGCGTAACTACTGCAATTACCAGAGCAATGGCTGATGCCAGAAATCTTCTGAAATTCTTTCTGTTCATAAGATCCTCCATTTTCTTAATCATGAAAAATTTTTTTACATTTGTTTAAAAAATAAATCTAATTTCGCCTCTATTTTACATCATATATGTCTTCAATACTATAAGAAACACAAAATATAGTGTAAAAAGTTCACTTTGAGTGCTTTTTATATCCCTTTTCACGTGAATAAAAATTCGGTATAATGATATTAATGGCAGTAAATTTAATGAATTGTTAAGAAAATAGTATTCTGTTGTTAATTTGGGTTATTTATAGTGTATTTATAAAAATCAAAGGGGCTTCTTATGAATATAGGAATTTTTACAGATACATATTATCCGGAAATTAATGGGGTAGCAAACTCAGCATTTCAGCTGAAAAAAGAGCTGGAAAACAAGGGACATAATGTCTATGTTTTTACGGTCAGCAATCCTGAAGCAGATAAAGATGAGAAAAATGTATTTAGAATGAAGAGCAAGGCATTTTTTTTACTAAAAGAAAGAAGAGTGTGCTATGACTTGTTTTCAAGATGGATGCCGATTATTGACAGTCTGCAGCTAGATCTTATTCATACGCAGACAGAGTTTACGGTAGGACATATCGGAAGAAGGGCTGCGAGATTCCTTGATATTCCGCTCATACATACATATCACACTATTTATGAGGATTATACACATTATTTTAAGATTCCCGGAAATGAGAATTTAAAGGGAGCGGTCAGAAGCTTTAGCAGAATATGCTGTGACCATGCCGATGAAGTTATTGTGCCAACAGGAAAAGTTAAGAAGCTTCTTGAGAAATATGGGGTAAAGAATAAGATTGATATTCTTCCAACCGGTATCGATTTAAATAAATTTGCTTTCGTTTCGGAAAAAGAGGTAATGGAATTAAGGAAGTCTTTGAATCTTCAAGATGAGAATCATGTTCTGATAAGTATGGGAAGACTTTCTCAGGAGAAAAATTTGTATCAGTTAATTGATTATGTTCATAAGGTAATCAGACAGGATAGGAATGCCAGGCTTGTTGTCGTTGGAGATGGCCCTGAAAGAGAGGGGCTAGAGGCATATACAGTGCAGCTTGGAATCGAAGATTATGTAAGATTTACAGGTGAAGTCAAATGGAAACAGATTCAGAATTATTATGCCCTTGGAGATGTGTTTGTCTGTAATTCAAGTAGTGAAACGCAGGGACTTACATATATTGAGGCGCTTGCATCCGGAAAACCAATTCTAGTTAGGAAAGATGAGTGCCTAGATGATTATCTGGTGCAGGGCGAAAATGGCTATTCATACACAAACGCTGAAGAATTTGAGTATTACTACGATGCACTTTTTTGCTGCAAAGGGTATCTAAAGATGAGCGAAGCGGCTAGAGAAAGTGCTTATAATATGTCATCTGCTGCATTTGGAGACGGGATGGAAATCATTTATACAGATTTGATCGAGCAGAAAAATGCAGGTACAGAGAAAGGCCAGGGATTATATGGAATCTTTCATCCGATTGCTGGATAAGCACAAGAAAAAAATTCTTTTAATTATGACAGTCATAATGATTGTTCTTACGATTATAGGCTATCAAAAGGGAATTTTCACGGATCAGGCAAAGCTTGAGGCGTTCCTGTCAAAATGCGGATTTTTTGCGCCACTTCTCTTTGTCCTTATTCAGGCTGTTCAGGTTGTAATTCCTATTCTACCGGGAGCAATTGGCTGCCTTTATGGAGTAATACTTTGGGGACCAGTCGAGGGATTTTTCCTTAATTATATTGGAATTTGCATAGGATCAATTTGCGCATTTCTTATCGCAAGAAGCTTCGGGCAGCAGTTTGTCATTCAAATGACAGGTGGAAAATTCTATGAGAAATACAGCAAGTATTTACTCAAGGAAAATCAATTTGAAAAGCTTTTTGCGCTACTCATTTTCCTTCCGGTGGCACCGGACGATTTTCTGTGCTATCTTGCTGGAATAAGTAAGATTTCAGTCAAGCGTTTTACAATCATTATTCTGCTTGGGAAACCGGCAGCAATTTTTCTTTATAGTCTTGGGCTAAGTACAGTTTTTAGAACAATAATCGGAGTATTTGCATAATTTATATATATATATTGGAGGAATAAATGAAAGTATATCTTTATTCAGGAATGCAGAAAATGATAGAAAAGAGCGGCGTTGGAAGGGCAATATATCATCAAAGATATGCGGCAGAGCTTAATGGAATTGGTGTGACAAATTCACTTCGAGATGCAGATCTGATCCATATTAATACAGTTTTCCCTAAGTCCTTTTTTCTGGCAAAAAAAGCAAAGAAGATGAATATACCTGTGGTTTATCACGCACATTCTACGAAAGAGGATTTTAAGAATTCTTACCTTGGAACAAATCTTGTTGATGGTCTTTTCGGAAAATGGATTAAACTTTGTTATACTACATCAGACGTTATCATTACACCTAGTGAATATTCAAAGCGTCTTTTATTATCATATGGGATAAAGAAAAGAATTGAAGTAATTTCAAATGGAATAGATTTGGACTTTTTTGATAGGAAAAAAGCTGATAGAAAGAGTTTTAGACAAAAATATGGCTATAGCGATAATGATAAAATAATCATGTCGGTTGGCCTTACAATTAACAGAAAAGGCGTAGAGGATTTTGTTGAGCTTGCAAGAAGAATGCCGCAGTATAAGTTTATCTGGTTTGGCGAAACTGATTTGAATACGGTTCCTGCAAAGACAAGAAAGGCTGTTTTGACGAAACTTCCAAATCTCAAGTTTGCCGGATATGCTAAGAGATGCGCTCTTCGAGACGCATATGGAAGCTGCGATCTCTTTTTGTTCCCATCAAAAGAGGAAACGGAAGGGATAGTAGTTCTAGAAGCACTTGCGATGGAGATACCAGTACTTCTTCGCGATATTCCTGTATATTCAGATTGGCTTAAGGATGGGGAAAGCGTTTATAAAGCAAAAGACGTAGATTCTTTTGAAGCAAGGGCAAAGAGCATTCTTGAAGGAACGAGCAGTAGCCTTGTTCTTGGAGGTAAAAAGGTTGCTGAAGACAGGAGCATTGATAAAGTCGGGGCAAGACTTGGCAAAGTATATAGAAGCGTCCTGGCAAACGCAAGGGAGATTCATCCTGTTTGTACACCAGCTTCAATTGCAAAGGCAGACGCAGTCTTTCATGCAAGTGGTCTCAATGCAAACGATAAATAATAAACTGTTAGAAATAATAAATTAACGATAAACATTAAAAAGCAGCTGACAAACAATAAAACATATTATATAGTCTTCTCATAACAAGAAAGCAAATGTCCGGATAGCATGCTTTTACAATTTGAATTAGTTATGAGGAGACTTTTATTATGAATCAAGAGACAGCATTAAAGAAAATCAATGATTTAGGTAAGGCAGGGAGCATTATTGCTCTGATATTTAAGGTTATTTTTATTATCGGATTTGTTGCAACACTTATTGGATTTATTGCACTTAGAGTTCTTCCCAAAGATCTTTTTTCTATAAATGTAGATGGAGTAGCAAACGTTGTAGTTGATGGAAGCGGAGTTGGGCAGAATACTATCGGAGATGATCTTACGATAGATGACATCAATGGTATCGATGGAAGCATTTCATACAATGATGCGAAGCTTGGATTAACAAGCGTTACCGGAAATGGCTCTAAGATAGAAATAGATGCGGCAGGAAATATTGCGAATTTCAATATGCGTACTATTTCATACGTTGTTCTACTTGCAATGATTGATATTGCCATGTGCTTTGTAACAGCTCTTTTTGCAGGATTCTTATGCAAGGCTTTCGCAAATTGCAGTTCACCATTTGACGAAGATGTAATTAAGAAACTCAAAATGTTTGCGTTTTCACTTATTCCATGGGCACTTGTAAGCTCAGTTTCTACTGGTATGTCAAGCTTTATCTTTTCAGGAAACAGTAAGCTTTCATTAAATCTGAATATTGGAATTATCGTTATTGTTCTTGTGATTCTTGCTCTTTCATACATTTTCCAGTATGGAGCAGTTCTTCAAAAGGAAAGCGATGAGACACTTTAATTTGGAAAATAATGGAGGCTTTGAATATGGCAATTGTATTAAGACTTGATAGAGTTATGGCTGACAGAAAGATGAGCCTTAATGAACTTAGTGAACAGGTTGGAGTAAGTAATGTTAATTTGTCCAAGATTAAGACCGGAAAGATAAGTGCAATTAGATTTACTACGCTGGATGCAATATGTAGGGTGCTTGAATGCCAGCCGGGTGATATACTTGAATATAGTAGAGATGAGGAAAAGCCGGAGCTAATTGAAGAAGCAAACTCTGGTACGCAGGAAGTTTCTGGTTAAGCATCTCTTTTCAAGGAGATTACTTATGAGTTCAAAGCAGCAGTTACTAACATTTCTTGAAGCAAACAGAGATAAATATCTGTCCGGAGAGGACATGGCCAAAGAGCTTGGGCTTTCAAGAAGTGCGGTATGGAAGGCAATAATTAACCTTCGCGGTGATGGATACAAGATTAGTGCATTCCCTGGTAAGGGTTATATGTTTGAAGAAGATAATGACATTCTCTCACTTGAGGGAATGTCTCTTTTTCTTGATAAAAGAATCAATAAAGATCTGATACACGTCTATTCAACTCTTGATTCCACTAATCAAACTGCCAAAGAGATGGCGGTTTCGGGAGCAGAGAATGGAACACTGATAATTGCGGATAAGCAGATTAATGGACGCGGGCGAAGAAAAAGAAGCTTTGTTTCTCCAAGTGGAGGAATATATATGAGCTTTGTACTAAACTCAGAGCGTTTTGCTACTATAGACCATGGAGTGATGATTACCTATGCTGTGAATGCTGTATGCGAAGCGATTGAAGCTGTTACAGGAAAGCACCCGCAGGTAAAGTGGATGAACGATATCTTTCTGGATGGTAAAAAGATATGTGGAATACTTACAGAATCGGCATCGGATTTTGAAACTGGCGAGATTCAATGGATAGTGCTTGGAATAGGCATCAATTTTAGTATTTCAGCAAAAGATTTCCCAAAAGAAATTGAATCTATAGCTACTTCAATCTATAAGGACAGCGAAGAAGTCCAAACGACAAGAAATGAACTGGTGGCTGCGATAATAAACCGGATACTATCGGATGAAGCTTTTATTGATAAAAAAGCAATTTTACTAAGTTATCGTAAGAAGCTAAATATGCTTGGAAAGAAAATATGCATAATTTCTCGAGACGGTGAAATGAATGCCAGGGCAATAGATATTGATGAGGATGGCTGTCTTATAGCTGAATGCGAAGATGGAAGTACAAGGCATTTTTCTGATGGCGAAATTAGCGTAAGAGTTTGAGACTCTATCTTTTTACCGATAAATATGGTATGATTAAACCGAATACAGAGACGTTGGTTTTGATTTTTTGGTGATGCCTATGAGTTCAATTAGTGGAATATCAAATGGATATGGAAGTTCATATGGTAATCAGACATCTGGGGCAGTTCTAAATCCTGGGGCATCTGAGAGTGTTGCACCCGGCAAGAAATCTTCTCCAGCGGAATGCGAAACTTGTAAGAACAGGAAGTATCAGGACGGATCTGATGAGATGGTTTCTTTTAAGACAGCGCAGCATATCAGCCCTAATGAAGCTGCCAGCAGAGTTCGCGGTCATGAAGAGGAACATGTTTCCAATGCCTATAATAAAGCAGCGCAAAATAACGGTGAGGTTGTTGCTTGTAGTGTTGCTATACATACTGCGGTTTGTCCTGAATGCGGCAGAACATATGTGTCCGGCGGAGATACAACAACACAGATTAAGTATTATAATGAAGAGAATCCCTATCAGCAGAATATGAAATCATCGGATGCAGCAAATAAATACTCCGGTGCAAACGTTGATTTGGCAGTATAAAAATAGTATGAGAATATAAAACGCCTGTAGTGCTATGCACTACAGGCGTTTTCACGCTCGTTTTGCGGCAAATGATTGCTACGAAAAAAGATAACGCAGTTGTGTAAAATATTTCAGGGAAAGCCTGTACTTGTAGGTTTTTACCAAAGAATGTATTGCTGATTAATATATAGTCCTGCAATTCCTATTACCATCATGGCAGCTTTCTCGGCTTCAGAAATATTGATTACGAGATTGTTTGTTGCAAGAGGTGTATAAACTCCAATATAGCTGATGCTGTTAGCGGTGACTATATTCTGAAGCTGCATCATTGCCATCTGTCCTTTTTTATTTGAGATTGAAAAAGCGGCAAGTGGAGTATTGTTTGAATCTGTAACAAGACCAATGTAATTACCGGTAACAGATACTATGCCTGTTCCACCACTTGTAAATGCTATCGTTGTAGAAGCAACCTGAGGAATGGCGGAAGCAATAGCCTGTGTGTTTCCTGATATTATTCCTGTTGAAGAAGCAGCACTTGATGTTCCCTGTACAACTCTTACCTGGACAAGATCATGCTGATCTGAGCCAGATCCTTCAATGTAGAACCAGAAATCAACTGTTTTGCCTGCTGTTTCATCGTCGCCTACATGGAAAGTAATAGTTGAGCTTCCAGAATTTCCACTGCATTCGCAGTAGGTTTTCTTACTACTATTGTTTCGAACATAATAGGTGTAGTTCTTATATGCATAGAGACTTATACTTGCTGATTCGCCCTGTCTAATTGAAAGAACAGTTTGACCAAAATCAAATACACTTGTATCCGTTCCTCCGCAAAAAACAGTAGAGCCGGCAAGAAAAGTAACTACGAGTACAGAACAAATAAATGCTGTTAGTTTCTTAAATATTTTTTTCATTGGAATACCTCCATTTTCAAATTAAAGAACGAAAGAATATACTTTAATTATTGCTTTTTTAACGCGAAAAAACAATAGCAAATGTACAATTTATGGTATTGGAACACTATTTATACTGCCTTAGTTCATCACAAATGGCCATGCAATCGCTTGCAAAGACACTCTCCTTGTTCCATATAAACGCAAAATCGTGAGTTATTTTAAAATCATTAAGAGGGATTTCTTTTAATAAACCTTCTTCAAGGCCGTCTTTCGCGGCGGCGCGGTACATAAAAGTGATGCCACAGTCTTTTTCGAGCAAGCTTACAATAGTATGCATATTTTCAAGCTCAACATAGGAGGTGAAATCTGAAACAGTAATGTTTTTTACGGCAAGCATTCTTTCGAGAATATTTCTGGTCCCAGAGCCTTTTTCACGAACAAGAAGTCTTTCATCTACAAGGTCACCTATTGACTTGATTTTGTTTATAAATAAGTGAGAAGAAGCGCACACAGCAATGTAATCTTCGTTACTGTAAATGATGCTTTCATAAGCGTCAGGTTTAAAGTAGCCTTCAACAAGAGCAAAACTGAGTTGTCCTTTTTCTATAGCATCAATAAGCTGAGAAGTATTTCCGTATTTTACGTGAAGATTGATTTCGGGATGATTATCAATAAATTGTGCCAGGGGATCAACAATAGCATATTCACCAATTGTCATTGTCACTCCGAAAGTAATCGTTTTCTTTCCGGTTTCTGTTTCATGCATCCTTTTTTCGAGAACATATTCATCATCAGATCGAACTATCATACTCTTTCGAAGTATTTCACCGGCGGGAGTAATTTCTATTTTTTTGCCATTATGCGAAAAGAGCTTTACTCCATAGTGAGTTTCAAGATACCTAATCTGCTGAGATACAGCGGGCTGTGTAATGTGAAGCTCCTCAGAGGCTTTAGTATAATTCATATGTCTGCATACACACAGAAAAGTTTCTATTCTAAAATCAAGCATTTCTACCTCTATTCTACGAAAAACGATCAGGTATAACCATAAGTAAAATTTATATATATATTATTATATATAATTTTCCATTTTGTTAAAAGCATAATATGATGATAACGGTCATAAATAGTAGATAGGTCAAATGAGAGCTTCAAACATAAGCATGGAAGGAAGAGTGAAGAGAGTATGAATTTTATTAAGAAGAATGGTATCGGTCTTGCAGTTTGTCTTGCTATAGCAGTTCCGTCGTGGTTCCTTGGAAAAGCAGTTCCGGTTATGGGAGGCGCAGTGTTTGCTATTCTGATTGGAATGGTAATAGCTCTTATCTGGAATGATAAGGGAAAGGCAGAAAGCGGAATCAAGTTTACTTCTAAGATGATACTGCAGCTTGCTGTTGTGCTTCTGGGATTTGGAATGAATCTAAACGTAGTAGTACAGACAGGAAAACAGTCACTTCCAATAATAATCTGCACGATAACAACTTCGCTGGTAATTTCATATGTACTTCATAAGGTTATGCATATTCCGGGGAAGATTTCAACTTTGGTCGGAGTTGGATCTTCTATTTGCGGAGGCTCTGCTATTGCAGCAACCGCACCGGTCATTGATGCAGATGATGAAGAAGTAGCACAGGCAATATCAGTAATCTTCTTCTTTAATGTTCTTGCGGCACTTTTCTTTCCTGCATTTGGAGCAGCAATAGGGTTTAGCACAACCTCTGGTGAGGCATTTGGAATATTTGCAGGAACTGCAGTAAATGATACATCTTCAGTAACTGCTGCAGCTTCAACTTGGGATACTATGTGGAATCTTGGATCACAGACACTTGATAAGGCAGTTACCGTAAAGCTTACAAGGACTCTTGCAATAATTCCAATCACCCTTGTACTAGCACTGATTCGCACTATGAAAGCTAAGAAGGAAGGCGGAGAAGCAGGAAAGGTTGATTTTAAGAAGACTTTCCCATTCTTCATCCTTTATTTCATAGCTGCATCCATAATTACAACCATTGCAGTTAACTGCGGTGTATCTGCTTCTGTATTTAATCCGCTTAAGGAACTTAGTAAGTTCTTTATAGTTATGGCAATGGCAGCAATTGGACTTAACAGTAATATCATCAAGCTTGTAAAGAGCGGCGGAAAGCCGATTCTTATGGGCGCATGCTGCTGGGTAGGAATAACCGGCGTAAGCCTTGCGCTTCAGCATGTTATGGGAATTTGGTAAAGCATTTAGTCCTTCTTTGGGACTTTTGATTTTTTTATAAGAAATCTGTCGAAGGTATATAAGAGACCTGGCAGAACCATAAAGACGAGCAGCATTGATAGAAGAGTTCCGCTTCCAAGGAATCTTCCAAGCTGGGCAAGTACTCCATGGGATGAGATAAACCCAAGAAGAAAGCCTACAATAGTCATAACACTTCCTGATGTCAGGATTGAACCGGCAACATTTGAGATGGTGGTAGTAACTGCCTCTTTTTTCTCAAGTGTCTGCCGGTTTTCTTTGTATCTTTCGGTCATGAGAATAGCATAATCAACTGTGGCGCCAAGCTGTATAGAGCTTATTATAAGGTATGCAATATAGAAGATTGTTTGTCCCATAACAAATGGGATTGAGAAATTAAGCCATATTGCAGTTTCTATTGTTGCTACGAGAAGAAGCGGAAGAAGAATATTTCGAAGAGTGATTGCCAGTACGATAAATACTGCGGCAATAGCAACTATATTAGCCTTTATCATATCAGCTGTTATTGTATCCATAAGATCCAGTGTGCTTACTCCTTCTCCTGCAAGGAGCCAGGTATCCGGATAGTAATCCTGGGCAGTATTTCGGATTTCTTTTACCAGATTGAAGGTATCATCCCCCTCAAAGTCGGCATCTACAGATATTACAAGCCTTCTGTAATTGTCGGATTCGAGTTCGCCGGTAAGACCGCCCGGAAGCATGTCTGTTGGGAAGGCAGAACCCATTACGGTTGTTGTAGATGTTACTGCGGTAACATCATCTATATCCTCTAGCGCGTTTGCGAGTATTCTTTCAGTGGCTTCATCTCCTTTTGGAACCATAAGAACGTAGGTATCTTTTTTGCCAAAAATATCCTGAATTTCTGCTGTGTCGTCGCCGTACTGAGTCCCAGACGCGAAAATATGTGAAGAGCCATAGTAGTATGAGTTCTTGGTACTGGCTATGAAAGATGGAACAATAAGTGCTGCGAAAATGCATGCAGCAGGTATCATGAATTTCAGAGTTGCTCTTCCAAGCTTATTAAACGAAGGCAGAAAGCTCTTGTGAGTTGTCTTTTCAAGCAGCTTGTAAAATAAAAGAATTAATCCAGGCATGAAAGAAAAGACCGTGATAAGGCTTATCGAAACACCCTTTGCAAGGGCAAGACCCATATCCGGACCAATTTGAAACTGCATTAGGATCAAAGCAAGAAATCCGATAACAGTGGTCATTCCACTTGATAGGATTGAAGAGGTGGAAGAGACCAGGGCGTTTTCCATAGCCTTTTTTGGGTCACTTTCGACGAGTCTGCACTCTTCAAAACGGTGGATAAGAAATATAGAGTAATCGAGAGAAACAGCAAGCTGGAGTATGCTTCCGGCAGCGTTTGTGACGAATGATATTGTTCCAAACATAAGGTTGGAGCCATCATTTAATATTATTGCTACTCCAAGCCCAATCAAAACGATGAGGGGCTCAATCCATGAGGTTGTTGTATAGAGAAGTATAAGAAATACGACAAGAACGGCAAATGCAGCGATATACTTTATCTCTTTTATTGTGGTTTGAGTGGCAACGGCAGTACTTACAGCCGAACCTGTCATGGCGTTATCATCGCCAATGATAGCTCTGACATCATCTACTGCCTGTTCACGTTTGTTTTCATCAATAGTTAGAGTATAAAGAGCATTACCATCCTTGTAATATGATTCGACCGTGTTGCTATCATACATTTCGAGGGGAATATAAATTTCAACATAATCATCGAGCCAGGTTACGGCGTCTACTCCATCTACTTCTTCAAATTTTTCCTTATATTCAAGAGCTTCGTTTATCGAAACGTCTTTTACCAAAACACGGGCGTTTGGAATGCCGCCGGAGAATTCGCTTTCCATAGTATCAAGAGCTATTGTGGAAGCTGAATCTTCAGGAAGATAATCGTTCATATCATAGTCGATTTTTACCTGACTTTTTGCGATAAAGGATAGCGCAGCCATAACAAGGAACGCTGCCATTATTGGAAACCTTAGTTTGATTATGTAATGATAGAATTTACGCAAATACCTATACCCTGGCTGTCTGCTTTTCTCTTTACAAGACAGCTACCTTTCAATAATATATTTATCTACATGTGTTGAATTTGCTCAATTGATTATGATATGCTAAGTGCAGAGATAGTGGAACAACAGAAACGTAAAAATGTAGATATATCTACAAGAATCAGAATGTGTAGATAAAGCGGGTGTGATGATATAATGAACAGGAAAAGTGAAAAAACAAAACAGCTAATTAAAGATACTTTTGTGGAACTTCTCAAAACAGAGCCGGTGGGTGAGATAAAGGTTACGCAGATATGTGAACTGGCAGGGATACATCGGACTACTTTTTATTTACACTATGATAATGTAGATGAGATAATGAATGATATTTTTGATAGGATAGTAAATGAAATGCTTTGTATTTTGTCTGATTTTCATTATAGAGATTTTTTTCGAATCCGCAGAAATATCTTGCAAGAGTAAATGAATATTTTCAGAAGGATTTTGATTTCTATAAAACTCTTATGATGACAGAGGAGAGTGACATTCAGCTCGCAAGACTTAGGCATATCTTTGCAAAGAAGATTATTGAGGATAGTGATATCCCTGAAAGCGTAAGACTTTCAAAGAGAGGCAGGATACGTACAGAGTATTTTGCTGGGGGAATTATTTCCTTATACAAAGAATACTTTAGTGGAACGCTTGATGCTACAGCAGATGATATTGCAAGTGAGGTGGCAGAGCTCATTCACGATCAGGGCAATAGAATTTAGTTTATGGGTGCGCTGTGATATGGAGGAAGAAATTGAATAAGAAAAAGATAGCATTTTTTGATATAGATGGAACACTTACCTCCGAGGTGGACGGTAGCATTCCTGACAGCGTTGTCATTTCTATCAGGAAGGCGAGAGCAAATGGAAACCTAATGTTTATCAATACTGGAAGATGCTTTCAAAATGTTGAAAAGAGATTTAGAAGCATAGGCTTCGACGGATACATTGCCGGATGTGGAACTCACATTATCGTGGGTGATAAGGAGCTTTTACATGTAAGCCAGAGCCATGAGACTGTAATGGAGCTTCTTCATCAGGCTGCAATGACAGATGTAGATATTTTATTTGAATCAAGTAAAGAGGTCATTTTCGATTTATCCAGAGGCCTTCATCATCCGGACGCGGTTAAACAGTATTACGTTTTTAGGGACATTCATTATGATATGTCACACCCGCTTGAATCCGAGGATTATTGCTGCGATAAATTTGTTATTTGGTTTTATACGATGGAGCAGCTTGAAGAGTTCCGGAAAGTCAGTGACAATTGGTTTGACTGCATTGACAGAGGAGAAAATTTTAGAGAGTTTGTACCGAAAGGTTATTCAAAGGCATCTGGAATAGATTTTCTTTTAAAGCATTATGGTCTAAGCCTTGATGATGCTTATGCCTTTGGAGACAGCAATAATGATGCACCGATGCTTTCGTTTGTCCCAAACAGTATTGTAATGGGAAACGCTGAGAATAGGGAACTATTCGATACAGCGACCTATGTGACAGCAAATGCGAGTGAGGATGGAATAGCCAAGGCATTAGAATATTATGGGTTTTTCTAAAAAAAGAGAAAGCGCTTCGTTTAGAAACGTTTTCTCTTTTTTTTAGTGCGCCCGGCGGGCGCACGTTCTAACCGGTGCAAGTCCGGAATCCG
>CAZJWA010000053.1:0-19648 GCA_964549585.1 uncultured Butyrivibrio sp.
TATGAATATGCATCCATATGGTAGCATTATATATCTAAAAAAGAGCGTTGTAAACACACAATTTTGTGTGTTTTGCGCCCTTTTCTGCTATATGTTGATATAATATAACTTATTGTAATTAAAAAACGATAATATTATAACTACTTGTTATATATTTATTATTCAATCAAATATTATTCTTCATTACAAAATCAACATATTTGAAATTATACTGTGAATAAAAATCCATGTCGAAATCAGTATCAAAAAATCTCTCCATAAATGTATTTATAAGTGAAGAATTATTTCCACCTTTGAAAAAATATTCCACCCTTTGAAAAATTCCCTATAGACATAAAACTATTTCTACTGTATTCTAAACGAGCACTTTAATACACACAAAACTCAGGAAAGTATTCAATACTTGCCGGTATGTAAATCAATTGGAACAACTCGTTCCGGATTTCACAATGAAAGGATTTATTACTAAATGTTACAAAAAGAAAAGATTACCGTACCACCAATTATCAAAGCACCCGCTGTTCCGTTCGAGGAAGCCTCCGGTGCAATTCCCTACAACATGACAAATGATTACATGTTTCGCATAGTTTTACAGGAAAATGAAACTGTACAGCGAGGTCTTGTTGCAGCTCTTATTCACAAAGATCCAGAGTCTATTCAGACGAAAATCACTAATCCAGTCCTCCTCGGAGAATCTGTTGGCAAAAAAAACTTCATTCTCGATGTCAACGTACTAATCAATAATGAAACCAGTATGAATCTGGAAATGCAGGTCATTAACGAACATGATTGGACGGACCGGTCTCTGAATTATCTTTGCCGAAACTACACAAAGCTGATTAAGGGAGATAATTACTTTCTCGCAAAGCCTGTCATTCAGATTGGATTTCTAGACTTCGATCTATTTCCCAAAGAGCCAGAATTCTATGCTACATATAAAATGGAAAATGTAAAAACACATTCACTATACAGTAGCAAATTACAAATCGGTGTAGTAGAATTAAATCGAATAGACATAGCAACCGATGAAGACAAAACCTACAAGATTGATCAATGGGCAAGACTATTTAAGATGAAAGACTGGAAAGGATTAAAGGCTATGGTTAAAGATAATAAATACCTAGAAGAAGCAGCCAAAACCATATACTACCTAAATTCCGATGAGCATATCCAGGCTGTTTGTGAAAGACGCGCTGAAGTTGAAGCAGAAGAACGCCGTCAGAAACAAATTGAGGCGGACTATGAAAATATCAAAGCCGAGTACAGTAGCATTAAATCTAAGTATAGCAAACAGAGTAAAGAAATTGAGGAATTAAAAGCACAACTTGCTGCATTGAAAAAATAATTAGTATATTGCTCCGGCTCTTTCCCGAGCCGGAGCATTTATGCATTCATTAAATCCTTGTATCAGTCCAAATGGTATATGAAATCAAATTCTATTCTTCATTACAAATTCCATGAATTTTAAATTAAACTGCGAATAAAAATCCTGACTACCATCAAAATCATCATTCATAAAAGTTTTTATTAGGGAATAATCAATTTCGTCAATTCTTGTCTTATAATTTCCCTCATGCAAGATATCATCTCTCTCCATGCTCTTAAATCTGCTCTCTAGCGTAGAAATCAGCTTATGCCATTTGCAAATAAAAGTATTATATGCATCAAGCTCGTCGCACGGAACATCAATATAGTCCTTAACTTTAACCAGGGTCCTGTTTGGTGATATGCATTCATGAATCTGCAGGAAATACTTAAATGAATCCGGGCTTCCAAAAGAAGTACTCTCTTCATAAATTCTTCCAAGTGGGAAAATTCTGCAAAAGCCAGGTCTAGCTTCATGAATAGTGCATCTCCCATTTATGTCAAGAAATACACATGCTTCGTAAGCCCCTGTGCTCATAGGATGAACAGTACTAACCAGATTTTTTTCTGAAATAACAAGCTTTTGCGTAAGGAGCTCATCGAAAGACATATTTAATTTCTTTTTCATTCGCATTACATCTAGCGGGTCAAGAAAAATATTCTCTGTAGTATGCTGGCAGCATGCTGAGCAGCCGCTGCAGCCAGCAGTACCGGCTCTTACCCTATCATTTTCTGTATATATTCTTCCATCGGAAATATCCTTTAGCTGAACATTTCTTTTCATATATCTTTTCTCTTCCTACCACGTAAGTAAATGTAATTATCGTCTCTCATTTTTTTGACAAATCAAATTTTGATTAAATAACTGGCAGAGAAAGAATCGCCGCTAAGAACTTTTGTTTCGCCATATTTCTCACATAAATCGCCATCAAAACCCTTATTATCGCATCTGCCAATCCATGGTTCAAGGCAGATAAACGGAGCATTTGAATTTGGCTTTGACCACAGTCCAAAAGAAGGGAAACTGCTGCAGTCTATCGTTACATAAGACGATTTGTCCGGCAAACACAAAGATGCGTTCTTTATCTGGTTATCATCAAAAATAAGTGCATCATTTTCAAATAGCTTTTCGGAAATTCTAAGATACCCCTTTTCTGTCATCAAGGTATGCTTGTGCTTAACATCAACAGCCTCGGACTCCTTATCTATAAGAACGTACTGAAGGTTCTCTATTCCTTTTCCATTCTCATCTGCCAAAAAGACATAATAATCTTCTTTATCAGTACCCTCAGCAATTGGGCAATTAAATGCAGGATGCGCTCCAATGGAAAAGAACATATCCTTTACATCGGTATTTGCAACTTCCCAGCTAACAGCAATTTCCGAGTCAAAAAGTTCATATGTTATATAAAGTTCGAAATCAAATGGATAAACCTTCCTTGTTTCATCATCCGATGAAAGAAGAAAAACTATTTTGGTCATATCTGTAGGTAAATCAATACATTTAAAATCTTTATCACGAGCAAAACCATGCTGACCCATGGAATATTCTTTGCCATCAAAGTGATAAACCCCGCCATTAACCTTTCCAACAAATGGAAAAAGAACTGGTGAATGTCTGTTCCAGAATTTAGCATCACCGCACCAAATCAGCTCTTTATTCTTTTTCTTGTCAAAAAGAGATATAATCTCAGCTCCATGCTCATTTACCGCGGCTCTTATATAGTCATTTTCAATTGTTTTTATTGCCATTGTTTGACCTCACTTTTTTACTACAATTAACGTCTGAATGTATCCATTTTACACTTTGCGCCAGAATAAGCAAATCTCAATATCAAAAGACAGTACCAAATCTGATTTCTCAGTTTGGTACTGTCTTTTTTATGTATTATTTTATTGCTTATGAATTAAACTATATAATTACTCTACTGTTACAGATGTGATGTGTGGGTTAGCACCCTCATACCAATATAAGAAGCCCTCAGTATCAATCTTGTCTCCAACATTTAATGCCTCTACTGCCTTATATACATCACTATCTTTGTCGCAAAGATATGACTCAACTGTAAAGCTATATGTGTTTGTTCCATCAGAAACATTGAAATAAAGATCGTCTCCTTCAGCTCCTGAACCATCATAGTTGTAAAGGAAAGCTGCATTGTCATCGCCTGAAGCTTCTACAGTAAGACCCTTTGCTGCAAACTTCATGTTCTGATAATTAATAAGATCATCACTGCCAAGATCTGCTGATAGATCAACAGGATCTGCAATATATGAACCATCTTCAATTTCATATGTTGCATCAGTAATTTCGATTTCGCCTGACCACTCGCTCTTATAGCCTGTAGCCTTAATCTTTGTTCCTTCTGTAAGAAGATTGTACTCATCTTCTGTGCAAGGAAGATTGTAGAAGAAATATCCGCCATCAGCATCCTGAGTATAGATAGAAGCCTGTCCCTGTCCATTATCTTCCCACCAGCCCTGCTTAGCCTGTACATAAGTCTCTACAGTTACTTCGCTGTCTGTGTCTGCTGCTGCAAAATCAGCGTAAGTCATAACGCCTTCGCCTTTTTCTGTATCTGCTGCATTTGCTACTGTCTCTTCTACTGAAGCATCAGTAGAAGCGTCTGCTGCTACAGAAGTCTCTGCTGCAGATGAATCAGATGTACTTGCTGTAGTGTCAGCTGTTGTACTTCCGCATCCTGCAAGTGATAATACCATTGCCGTTGTTAATGCTACCGTAAATAATCTTTTCACTTTTGTTTCCTCCTTACCGGATAAAGTTCCGGCGTTGTACCCATATTGGGAATTTGTTTTATGTAATCAAATACAGCAATATTTGTTTAAATTCACTACTGTATTTAGCTACTAACATAAAGTATCACATTCTTTTACATACGTCAAAAATCATTTTCTATACTTTAATTGAAGAATCATAATTTGAAAATCAATGCTTTTTCTTTCGATACAAAAAAACAAAACCAATAATTATCCAGGCAACTAAAAGCACCAAGATGAGTGCTTTTGCTTCAAATGGAAGCGGTCCAAGATCTTCTTTGGAAGTACCTGCCGAAGATGCTCCAATCTGATCAAGACGGTATAGAGATGATACATCGTCATATAAATCATCTATATACTGATCATCTATTGTTTCATGCCGCTTCACTGATTTAACTGTACTTTCAATAAGCTGACTTGCAGCGTCACGAAGTGACGCTGAGCCATTAAATACTGAAGTAGTAAAGGTGTTTTGCATATTGCCAAGAAGAAGCTTTGATGCTTCAATCTTTACAGCATAATGATCATTGTCATCTGTCCCTTCAAGGCTCAAATAATTCTGGTAATCGCTACTATCCTGCGCTTTTGACGTAACAGGAACATAGCCTTCAGTTTCTGCATAGTTTGTTTGAACATCATTTGTCAGAAGATACTGTGCAAACAACCAACTTGCAAGAACCTCTCCTGAATCCGATTTATTAAAAATACAGATTGATGGTCCCTGTGATATCATTTGTGGATTGTCGATATCATACTGTGGAACAGGCATTACTGCCGTTTCAAAATCCACTTTGGAATCTTCACTTATATCTGATAAAGGCGCGTTTTCCCCCATCCAGGTAGCACCGGCAGTTGAATCTATTGCAAAGATACATTGTCCGGCATTTAAGAAATTTGCAGGATATCCTGAAATTTTAAAGGTTGAAAAAGCTCCGCTTTCGGTATGAAGACTTAACGTCTTTAAAATTTCTTTTGTCTGATCATTAAAAAGATCTATTGTTCCATCATCAGATGAATAGCCGGCGCCTTGCTGCTTAAGCATTTGAATCATCAAATTATCAGTTGATTTATAGATAAATGGAATTAGAATTTTCTGCCCATTAAGCGCATATGTTCCATCATCATTCTTGGCAGTCGCTGCTTCTGAAACCTCCCAGATAAAATCCCATGTAAGAGTATTCGGAAGTTCATAGCCAAGCTTTTCAAGGTAAGTTTTATTAACATAACATGCCTCTGTTGAACGCATAAAAGGAACCGCATAAGTAGTATCATTTATTCTGCATTCATCAAGAAACTGCGGGATTATTTCATCTTTTGTGGGACTGTCAAATTTTAGTTTATCTCCACCAAGGCCGTAATTTTCATCGCTCATCAAATTATCAAGAGGCACAACCTGATTACTTCCACTTATATATGTGGCAATATGGTCAGGATAAGTTATACAGACATTTGGCGTTGTATTCGTAGATAGATTGGTTATTACATCGTTATAAATTTTACCATAATCCGTATACAGCTTAATACTTACGTGGATATTGGGATAAAGCTTTTCAAAGCTCTCTATAGCACTATTATAAATTGCTGTCTGAGTCTTGTTCGTATCATTCTTTGCCCAGAAAGTAATCTCATATGTCTTTGATTCATCAAAGCTTTCAGGAACAGTAAATTCCTTCATTCCTCTGCTTCCATGACATCCTGTCAAAAGAAACATTGAAGCGGTAATAATTGTAAAAATACTAAGAAATCTTTTTTTCATCTTCATCAGCCCTTTGTACCGCCTCTCGATACTCCTGCCATAATCTTCTTATGGAATATCAGGAAAAGAACTATAAGCGGAACAGAAATTGCAACAACAGCCGCCATCATCGCTGGAATATTTTCACGTCCAAAACCATTTTCACGTATTTCCTGTATTCCGTTTGAAACAAGATAATAATCTGAATTATCAGTTATAAGACGGGGCCAAACATAAGAATTCCAGCATTCTATAACCTTTAATATGGTAATGGTTATCATGGTAGGCTTACAGATTGGAATCATTACTCGAAGTAGAAATTTAAGGTCTGAGGTGCCATCTACCTTAGCAGCTCTATAAAGCTCATCAGGAACCTGTTCAAAATTTTCTTTCAAAAGATAGATATAAAACACACTAGTTATCGAAGGAAGAATAAGCCCAATATATGTATTTCTCATATTTAGATCTGTAATCGTTACATAATTTGTAATAATAACAAGCTCATTAGGTATCATCATCAGTGATAGATAAAGCGTAAAGATAAGGTTCTTTCCAGCAAAATCCAGTCTTGCAAACGCAAAAGCAGCAAGCGTGATTACAACAAGCATTATTGCAACAGTAAATACCGTAAAAATTATGGTATTAAAGAAATATCTGCCGAGGGAAACGCTTGTAAAAGCGTCAATATAGTTCTGAATTGTCGGTGATAATGTATATAGCTTTGGGACATATTCAGCATTATACGAGCCATAGCTTTTAAACGACGTAAGTATCATCCAATAGAAAGGAAATAAGACAACTATCGCCCAAAGTGCCAAAAGCGCATATGTTACACCCGCTCCCATTTTTCTTTTAACGGCAGCTTTTTGTTCAAGTTCAATATAATTATCTTGCATGAGACTGCCTCCCGTTTATTCCTGCGCCGCCAGACACAAGAAGATTAATTACCGTAATAGTAAATACAACAGCAAACAGAACAAGCGCCGCCGCGGATGCATATGACGGATATCCGCCGCTATCTCCATAAAGCATGTCATAGATATATCCAACTATTGTATTCATACCTGCAGCATTTAGATCTGTTCCAAAGATTGCAACTTCATCACTATATGCTTTAAACGCTCCGATAAGTCCGGTAATAACAAGATACGAAATCATCGGAGTAATCATTGGAAGTGTTATCATAAAGAAAATCCTTGCCGGACTTGTTCCATCAACCTTTGCAGCCTTGTAGTATACCGGGTCAACCGATGCAAGCGCGCTCGTCAGAATAAGAATTTTAAATGGAAGTACAATCCATATCGTATAAAAGCACATCACAAACATTTTGGCTGCATATGGTCCTTCGATAAAATCAACTGACGAGCCGCCAAAGAAATTAATTATTATATTGATAAGTCCATCTGTATATGCAGTTTTTTTGAACAAGAGCATAAAAACAAGGCCAACAGCAAGTGTGTTAGTAACATATGGTAAGAAAAAAACCGTTTGGAAGAATTCACGAAGTTTACTTATTGATGAAAGCCCAAGCGAAATAAAGAGAGCTAGCAGCGTAGAAAGCGGCACTGTAATTATTACAAGAATAAAAGTATTTTCAAGGGCTTTTAGAAAATATGGGTCTCGAAGTACATAAGAAAAATTATATGTTCCCACTCCAAAATAAGTCTGAGAAGCTGAATTAAAGCCTTCCTCAAACGAATATGTAAGTACATCAAAAAGCGGATATATCATAAACACCGCCAGAAAAATAAAAGATGGTAATAGATAAAGAAAAGCTTTGTTTTTTTTCATAACAAGTTCCATTTCATATTATGTCTTATTTTAAGTCAAAAGAAATTCTTTCTTCGCTGCCTTTATCAAACAAAAATGCTTTTGAAGGCTTTATATCAAATGAAATTTCTTTTGACGAAGTATCAATTCTGGATTCGGCGCTTACGATAGACCTTAGAGTCTCTCCAATAAGTGAATCGTGAAATGAAACTACGCTTGTGTCTCTCCCCATTACTTCTACAGAGCGAAGTCTTGATGAAAAGGCTCCATCTTTATTTAAAACAAATCCCTCGGGACGAATACCAACATATACACTTCTATCCTTTAGTACTGCTCCATCCAAAGGAGAAACCATATTCTTAAAGATTACCTGTTCTCCAAGAACGAGGTTTCCATCCTTAATTTCTCCATTAAATACATTTATTGGCGGAGTTCCAAGAAACTTTGAAACAAATAAATTAACGGGATTATCATAAATATCCTGCGGCTTACCAATCTGCTGCATAACACCGTTTTTCATAACGACCATCATATCCGAAATACTCATAGCTTCATCCTGATCGTGAGTTACGAACACCATTGTTATCCCGGTTTCCTTCTGAATACGTCTTATCTCTTCTCTTGTCTGAAGTCTGAGTCTTGCATCGAGGTTTGATAAAGGCTCATCTAGAAGAAGAACATGAGGCATTTTTACGAGAGCTCTGGCAATTGCCACTCTCTGCTGCTGACCTCCTGATAATTCATTTGGTTTTCTGTCCATAAGTTCACTTATCTGGACGAGCTTTGCAGCTTCATCAGCCTTTTCATCCATCTGAGACTTTGAAAGCTTATCTTTTCCTTTTAGATTACCAAGAGGAAATTCAATATTTCCGCGAACAGTAAGATGAGGATATAATGCATAGCTTTGGAATACCATTCCAACTCCCCTATCTTCTGGCGCAGCATCCGTAACATCATTTCCGTCAAAAAAAATCTTGCCATCCGTTACTTTTTCAAGCCCGCAAATTAGATTAAGTGTTGTAGACTTTCCGCATCCTGAAGGTCCAAGAAGGCTTACAAGCTTTCCATCAGGAATATCAAAAGTAAAATCATTAACTGCCGTTACATCTGTTTTTTCTTTTTTATCGCGACTTGGAAATTTCTTAGTCACATGATCAAGTGTAATTTTCAAAACAACTCCTCCAAAAAGCTTAAATCTATTTATCTATTTGTTTTACAACATCAGATATCCACTCTGACATAATAATGTCTTGCCATCCATTTGGATATTCCATCTAGTCCCGGGAAGAAAATTCTCTCACTGATATTTGCCCCATCAAGAAGATCTCTTATCTCCCATCTGATATTTCTAGATACAACATACTTAATTGAATGCTTTGTATTCTCATCAAGAAAATTTTCAATATTATTCATTCCCTGCGGAATAATTGAGAAAAAAGAATACTGATTAACTATTCTCTTATCAATTGAAGGAGGTTCTACAACAACCATCGCATTTCCCTTCATATCCCGGTCATAGCTCTCAAGGTCTTCACACCCTGCTGCATGAAGCATTTCAAAAGAAAAGACATCCATTCCCCTTTTATTCTGGATATCCTGGTATCTCTGAGGCAGCAGTCTGTCAATTTCCTTCATATCAAGCCTCCAAATAATGCAATCATGTGAAGTCATCTTTGCCAGGTCATTTTCAGCTGTAGCAAAATGCGCAGCAACCAGCGGTGAATGTGTCCAGTCAAGAAGCCTTGTAGGAAGGCCATAGTGTTGTCCAATAATAAGCTCACGCCATACATTTGTTTCAACCAGGCTATCCTCTGCTACAGCATATTTCTTATAATTATCAAGCATATATCTTTCAAGCTCAGCACTCTTATCACCACAGTTCAAATAAAGGCTCGTCTCAAGGTGAAAAGACGCATCTGGCATACCTCTGTATACAAAAAGCCCTCTATGCCTTCCAATCTCTTCCCTGTATGGCTGATCATTTATCATTTCAAAGAATTCATTCATTGTATCTATTCGTTTAATGTTAATCAAGGCGTTATCCTCCTTATTAAGCCTATTGAATAATATCCTTTATTTGCACTCATTTCAAGGATTATTCAGGGTTCCAATTGATTCAAACTATTCTCCAAATAAAAGATTAAATATACTATTTATAAAAACTCGTTGCTAAAATAATACTATATTAAATCTTACCACAATTCAATTTTTCCATCTTCACGAAGCGCATGAATTAGTTTCTTGCCATTAATTCCATTTTCATTTCTTAATATAATTAAATACTTAATTTAAATTAATGATAGTAGATTAAAAGGACAAAAAAGAAGTAGCCTCATACCGAAATAATCAGCTACTTCTTCCAAAACAAATTATGCCGGTGGCGGGACTTGAACCCGCACACCCTTGCGGATAACAGATTTTGAGTCTGTCTCGTCTGCCAATTTCGACACACCGGCGAGAGTTGTCTTTATCTGACAACTTTTATATATTATCATATAATCAGTTTTTATCAAACCATTTGTTTAATATTTTTCAAAAAAATTATGATAAATATTAAATTCCTCATCATCTAAAGAATCACTTAATCAAATCCCTCACAACCTCACCTGCAATAATGAATCCTGCGACAGGCGGTACGAAAGAAATACTTCCGGGAACTGCTTTTCTTCTATCACCATCTTTGTCACCAGCATTTGCCTTAAGTGGTTGTTCCTTTGAATACACAACCTTTAGTGCTTTGACACCTCTTTTCTTAAGTTCTCTTCTCATCACGCGAGAAAGGGGATCCATTTCTGTCTTGTAAATATCTGCTATTTCCAACATTTCAGGATGAAGCTTATTACCGGTTCCCATAGAACTGATAATTGGTGTTCCGCTAGATGCAGCAGCTTCTGCAAGGTCAAGCTTAGCTGTGATTGTATCGATACAATCAATTACATAATCGAACTTTACAAAGTCAAATTCAGAGCGGGTATCCGGAAGATAGAAACACTTATGCTTATTAATTAAGAGTCCTGGATTAATATCAAGAAGTCTTTCAGATATTGCATCAACCTTATCTATTCCGATTGTAGAATGAAGTGCGATTATCTGTCTGTTTAAATTAGAAACATTTATGCTGTCATTATCAACTATATCAATTGCGCCAATTCCCGCCCGGACAAGTGCTTCGCACACGTATCCGCCAACGCCGCCAACACCAAAAACTATGACATGAGAATACATAAGCTTCTTAAGAGCCTCATCGCCAATAAGAAGCTGCGTTCTCTGAAATTGTTCATCTATATCCCCAATAGCCATATTAACTCTTTTCAATTAATAGTTTAATTCAATCAAATAAGACAAATTTATGAATCTTCATTATTGCTGAAGTGTTTCAACAATTGCAGGTAATAGCTGCTTCTTTCTAGAGACCACACCTTCTAGGAAAATTGAGCCATCTCCCGCATCCTTGCCAAAGCTATTCTCAAGAATTGCCTCTGCGCCGTTTCCTTCAAAAAGAATTTCAGAGGATTCTTTAAGAATATTTGTCAGCATGAAAAAGATCATATCAAGTCCAGAGGTTCCAGTCTCATCTTCAAGAATGGGCACTACTTTACTCTTTATCTGCTCAAGCTCCTCTGCACTCATGGAATTAATCTGTCCTATTCCTATCGTTTTATTATCGACGGTAAAACGTTTGAAATCCTGATTAATAATTTCTTTTCCCGACTTGGAGCTTAAATTGCTTCCTGCGTGAAACATCTCTTTTGCAAATTCTTCCGGATCTATCCCTGCTATCTTCGCAAGCTCATCTCCAGCCTTTTTGTCTATATCAGTGCATGTAGGTGAACGATACATAAGCGTATCAGAAATTATCGCAGCGCATAAAAGTCCTGCCGTTGTTTTATCGATTCTGACCTTATTCTCATGATACATAAGATAAATTATTGTAGAAGTAGAACCAAGTGGCTGATTTCTAAAGAAAACAGGGCCTACCGTCTCAACCGTCCCAAGTCTATGGTGGTCGATTATTTCCAAAATTTCAGCAGAATCCATTCCCTGAACAGCCTGACTCTTTTCGTTATGATCAACAAGAATTATCTGTTTCTTTCTAGCTCCGATGAAGTTACGTCTTGAAATCATTCCGACGTAATTATCTTTGCTATCAAGAACAGGGAAATATCTATGTCTCATCTGAGCCATAACCTGCTGAATATTCTCAATATAATCATCCAGATGAAAAGAAACAACGTTTTCCTTATTCATAAAGTGGCTGATCGGCATGCTCTGATTTATTAATCTGGCAACAGTAAAGGTATCATGCTTTGTTGTAATAATCTTACAATTATGTTCCTTTGCCTGTTTTACAATAGTGCTTGCAACATCAGCGCCTTCGCATACAATAATGCATCCGGCATCCATCTCAATTGCGCAAAGCTGTGTTTCATATCTATTACCAAGAATTACAATATCACCTTTCTTGATATAGCTTTCCATCATCTCAGGACTTGCTGCTGCTATAAGTACCTTTCCCTCTTTTACAATATCCTTAGGGCTTCCAACAACAAGCTCGCCGTCAAGTGTTTCAATTATGTTCTTATAGCTTGTTCTTGCAGTCGCAAGAATATCAGGATCATATAAATCCATATATGTTGTTACTATATCTCCGGTGGTAATAAGCCCTTGGAGTTTACTTTTATCAGAAATGCAAAGAGTTACAACTCCTGCATCCTTCATTTTCTCCCATGCTTTCTTAAGGGAAGTATCACCTGGCTCTCCGTCAAGCTGTCTGATTTCAAGATCGCTTACCTGTGTTCTTACATCACCAAGAAATTTGGGTGCCTTCACTCCAAATTTTTTAAGAACATACTGTGTTTCTTCATTAAGATTTCCTGCGCGTCTTGGTTCATACTTTTCACCGGTAATCTTACATTTTAAGTTTGCATATGCAATAGCCGCACATATTGAATCTGTATCGGGATTTTTGTGTCCTACAACGTAGACAGGTCTTTTTAGGGTAATGGACATATCTCTCCTCATTTCTAAATAAACTTACTAAAGTATCAAATATCATCATAGCCATCAAGAAAGCTATGCTTTATTCCATCACCGGTTTTATAACCGATAATGGTGTTAATATGAACATTTTGAGCACTCTTAAAAATATTGCTTTCGGCAAATTCATTGCTCTTTGACAGCTCTTTTATCAAAGCCTTAGTCTCTGCCCTCTTTGATGTAGATAGGTGCCCTGTGGCAAGATTTTCCGTAAATCTGCACGCACATTGTATAAAGTGAAGTTTATTATACTCTCTCCATCTTATTATGTCTTCCTCTCTCATTAAATAAAGAGGTCTGATAAGCTCCATGCCCTCAAAGTTAGTTGAATGAAGCTTTGGCATCATTGTTTGAAACTGTCCCGCATAAAGCATTCCCATAAGAATAGTTTCTATAACATCATCGTAGTGATGTCCCAGTGCAATTTTGTTGCAGCCAAGCTCTTTGGCTTTACTATAGAGAGCGCCTCGCCTCATTCTGGCGCATAAATAACAAGGCGAAATATTATCCTTATTTGCAACTTCAAAAATATCTGATTCAAACACCTCTACAGGTATTTCCATATGTCTTGCATTATCTAGAATATTCTGCAGATTTTCATCATTATATCCCGGATTCATGACAAGATATTTAGCTTCAAAGTTATGATTACCATGCTTGTAAAGTTCTTGAAAGAGCTTTGCCATAAGCATTGAATCCTTGCCACCTGAAATGCAAACAGCAATTTTGTCTCCATCCTTTATAAGCTGATATTCATTAATTGCTCTTGTAAACTTGCTCCAGGTTTGTGGTCTGAATTTCTTTATCAGACTATTCTCAATTTCAGCATTTGGTCTTGCAGTTAGTTCAGTATCTTTATCAATCATTCTATGCTATTTCTCCGTTTTGGGAAATTATTATTTTTACAAAAAAGATTAAATATTAGGCAGCCTAAGTCCCTTGGGATAATGATTTTTTGGAATTCTTCCATCACTCTTACCCCATCCAATGCTATAGCCGTCATAAGTCACAAGATTCCAGCCTTTATTTGTCGGAACATGAAGAGCCTGGCCATTTAAATACTGCCTGGCCATTAAGTCTTCATTTCCAATTTCAACAGAGCGAATTACATCAGATTTTTTTAGAAAAAGAGCCAGCGAATGAGAAGGTTCAAATCTATCCTTTTTGATTGTTCCAAGGTGAAGTCCAAATCTAAGAACCTTTAGTCTGTCAGAAGATGGCATATCACTAGGAACAAGATAAAGCTGCTCTCCAAACATACAGAATGTGCCCTCCATCTGTTTATTTATATTTTCATCCCTAAACTCAGTCCATGATTTAAGAGTTTTTTCTTTAATACCTTTTTGATTCCATTTGGGCAATAGCTTCCGGCATTTACCTTATCGCCTTTTCTTACCAAAACAGCAGCAAAATGTCCCTCGCCCTTTGCTTTATGCGGCCAAATGCGAAGTGTATAATCTAGGTGATCACATGGATTTTGGACAAAAGCTGCTCTTCCATCATCCATTCCTTCCTTCTTTGAAATCTCTTTTAACTCAAAATCAGGATGTGATGAAAGAAATCTGCAAACGCTTCCTTCATCTTCAAGTGGTGCAAAGGTACACGTAGAATACACCAGTGTTCCACCGGGAGCAAGCATTTTGGATGCATGATCTAGAATCTCGTCCTGTCTCTTTGCGCACATTTCTACATTAGAAGTACTCCATTCCATAGAAGCATCATTATTCTTTCTAAACATTCCTTCACCGGAGCACGGAGCATCAACTAGTATCCTGTCAAAATATGCTTCAAAAAGAGAGCTTAGTTTTTCAGGGGCTTTATTAGTCACAATTGCGTTCTTTATTCCCATTCTTTCTACATTTAATGAAAGAATCTTTGCTCTGGCAGGGTTTATTTCATTACAGACAAGAATACTCTTTTCATTCATAAGTGCTGCAATCTGCGTGCTTTTACCACCAGGAGCTGCACACAAATCAAGAATATGCTCGGGATTATCTCTATCTATTCCAAGAAGGCCTGCAACAGACATCGCACTTGGCTCCTGAATATAATACAAGCCTGCTTCATGATATGGGCTTTTACCGGGTTTATCTTCTGATCCATAATAGTAGCCGTTTTCTGCCCATGAGACAGGTAAAAGGCTAAACCCACATGAATTATTAAAATCTTCGCGAGCCTTATTACAATTTATTCTATGTGCCTGATATTTCTCGTGGTCATAGCTTTTAAGAAAAGCATCATAATCTCTGCCAAGCATTTGCTTCATTCTATTCAAAAATTCATCAGGAAGACTGTTCTTATCATTCTTTATTTCGCTCATTTTGATTCTTCCTCTGCCTTTTCTTTCTTTCTTTCTATCCAGAAGTTCTGCTGGGCCGAATAAATTGATTTATTTCCATTTATCATATAAGCGATTATACATATAATAATTGCCGGAAGCATATCTACCGAACCGAATACTTCAATTTCAATAAATATTGCAGCAAGTAAAGTGTTTGTTCCACTTCCAAATACAGCTGCATAGCCAAATGCCGCACAGGCTACAGGCGGAAGACCTAGCAGTCCCCCAAGAACATATCCAAGACATGATCCTGCTGTAAAAAGGGGTGTTACCTCGCCTCCCTGAAAACCAATAGCAAGCGTAAAAGCTGTAAAAATAAGCTTTAGTAGCCAGTCATAGGCATAGATATTGCCATTTCCAAAGCACTCTATGACAAGATTTGAACCTACTCCGCTATACCTTCCATGCGTCAGAAACAGAAATACTGCAAGAATTATTCCCATAAAAAAAATCTTTTTATACTGATTTGGAAATTTATCAGCAAAGAATTTTTTGGATTTACTAAGTATAATTGAGAAGAAAGTCCCTGCTATTCCAAATGCTACTCCAAGAATTATCAGTTTACCAACGTTTACAGGGGTTAATGCGATTACATTTGAAATATCAAATGTAGATTTTTTTATTCCAAAAAGAGAAGCTGTAAAGCATGAAAGAAATGCAGCAACTGTAGCCGGGAGAAGCGCTTCATAATCCATGATTCCGGTTGTTATTACTTCCATGGCAAAAAATATTGCAGTAATAGGAGTTTGAAAAAGTCCGGCAAAGCCTGCAGCCATTCCTGTTACAAGTAAAATTCTTCCATCTGTTTTAAAGCCAAGCTTTTTACCAATATTATGTGAAAGTGATGCACCTATCTGAACAGCAACGCCCTCTCTTCCGGCACTGCCTCCGAAGAGATGAGTAATCCACGTTCCGGCCATTGCAAGTGGAATGATTGCAAGCGGAACATTATCTCTTTTCCTTTGACCTGCTTCAAAAACAATTGTCATTCCCTTAAGACTTTGCTTAGAATACCTGTTATACATATAAATAATCAGAAGTCCTGCAAGAGGAAGAAACGGTACAAGAATATTGAAATTTGACTTATTTATATTAAGAACAAAACCCAGGACTCTGCCAAAAACTGCCTCTAAAATCCCAACAAGAGGTCCAACAATAAGTGCAAGAAGCGTATCTCTCCCAAGGCTTTTAAGTTCTTCTTTTTTCATTTTCTTTTGTGTCTCAACATTTGTGTAGCTCATACCGCCCTCCAAAAAGCTGTAATTTTCTGTTTTATTATGCTATGTTATCACTATATTTATTTTAATAAAAGGAGAAACCTATGTACAACAATTTCATTTTTGACCTTTATGGGACTCTCATTGATATCAGAACAGATGAAGAATCATCTATCATTTGGCAAAATTTCGCCGCGTATTTACAAAGATATAATATTATGGCTTCTGCTATAGATCTAAAGCAAGAATATAATGAAGAAACTAAAAAGCTTTTGGATCTTCCATCAGAATTTGAATATCCTGAAATAGATCTTTTTCCAGTATTTTACTCAATTTGTCATTCCAAGAATACTAATTTAACTGATGCTGATATTTTTCATATTGGAGAAGCATTCCGTAAAATATCAACAAAGTATATTTCGTTATATCCAAACACACTTAAGGTTCTTCAATCGCTCAAAGAAAACGGCAAAAAAATATTTCTTTTATCAAATGCGCAAAAAGTGTTTACAATGCAGGAACTTAGCGAAACAAAAATCATTGACTACTTTGACGATATTTTTATATCCTCAGAAATGGGATGCCGCAAACCCGATAAACACTTCTTTGATCTTCTGATAAAAAAACATTCTTTAGAACTCTGCAAATCAATTATGATAGGAAATGATTCCACATCAGATATCGCAGGTGCAAATGCCGCAGGTCTTGATTCTCTTTATGTAAGAACAGCTATTTCTCCACAAAATGATCCAGTTCCTGATTGTAAGTATATTTTTAATGATGGAGATATAGGACATGTAATTGAACTAATATGATGACCCTGCATATTCTTTACCAGATTATACTAATATTATCCGTCAAAAAAAGGATGTAAAAAAGTTTGCCATGCAAATACTTTTTTACATCCTTTAAAATTACTGAAATGAATTTCTATTCTATTGTAAGAATATCCGAAAAACCGGTTACATCAAAAACTTCCTTTATAGTATCATTTATATTGCATATCGCAAAGCTTCCTTTATTTTGCATTTTTTTGGAAAGCATCAAAAGGACTCTAAGTCCCGCACTAGAAATGTATTCAAGTGAAGTTATGTCAATTTTAAGATTAGTGATGTTATCAGGAATTTCAGAAGCCTGAGCTTCAAGCTGCGGCGATGTTACAGTATCAAGTCTTCCGGAAAGTGAAAAAACCATTTTCTCGCCTTCAATGTTCTTGCTTATTTCCATATTTTTTACGCTCCTTATCAAAAAATGTGACATATTTTCTTAACTATATTATGATAATTGTATCATTAAATATCTAAAAAATAAATATATTGTACACTAGCTTATGGAGGAATATATATGAAAGCAAAACATTCTCTTGGCAAAACTCTTATTTTATCGCTTCTGCTTCTTGGCGCGATTCTGGTAATATCATTAACCGGAGTAATCAGCTTTTTATTCTGGAGATCTGTAATTACTCAGTCACAGGAATCCGTGATCAGCTATTGTAAATGCGCGTCCAACTATATTGACGGCGACAAAATAAAAAAATATTCAGAAACTCTTGAAAAAGATGACTACTATGATCAGGTAGCAAATTATATCAATAATCTTCAGGAAAATACAAGCATTCTTTATTACTATGTATATATTCCAAACGAAGAAGACGTGCAGGTTATTTGGGATTCAGATGAAAATGACAGCGTTAATGGATCTGTTCTTGGAATCAGAGGAGAATATCCGGAAGGCGGAAAAGAATACTGCAAGCAGGTTTTTAGTAAAGATCCGCTTATTAAGGCTTTTATTTCAACAGATGAGACATATGGTTATATTGCAACTGCAGGTTATCCAATTTTTGATAGTAATGGAGATCCTGTTGCTCTTGTTGGCACTGATATCAAATTACCGGATTTAAAAGAGATCTTTTTTAAATTTGTTCTTACTTCAGCGATGACTGTTATTATTGTCATTTTTCTATCAATGTTTCTTAACTACTATATTGCACAAAAGACACTGGTAAAACCAATAAGAAAACTTGATCATGAGGCAAGGCATATGGTTAAGCGAATTGAAAACGGAAGCGAAGTTAGCCTTGGAATTATCGCAGATAATGAAATTGGAAATCTCGCCTCTTCATTTGAGCAAATGGGAGGAGAACTTAGGGAATATATAAGCACGCTTTCAAGAGTCATGTCAGAAAAAGAAAGAATAGACGCCGAACTAAATATTGCCACAAAAATTCAGGCTGATATGCTCCCTTCTATCTTTCCTCCATTCCCAAATTGTCCTGAAATTGATCTCTATGCTTCAATGCATCCTGCAAAAGAAGTTGGTGGAGACTTTTATGATTTTTATATGACAGATTCGGATCATTTATGCCTTGTAATAGCAGATGTCTCCGGTAAAGGTGTTCCTGCTGCTCTATTTATGGTCATCGCCAAAACTCTCATCAAAAATCAGGCAATGCTTGGCAGTTCTCCTGCGCAGACACTTACTATCGTAAACAAACAGCTTTGCGATAATAACACAGCTGATATGTTCGTTACAGTATGGATTGGAATACTGGATCTCTCTACCGGAATAGTCACAGCATCTAATGGAGGGCATGAATATCCAACCATATTCAAGAAAGATGAAGGCTATACGCTTCTAAAGGATAAGCATCACTTCGTTCTAGGTGCTCTTGAAGGATCAAAATACAGTGATTACACCTTCAAGCTTGATCCGGGAGATCGTCTCTTTGTCTACACCGATGGTGTTCCTGAGGCTTCAAATCCCGATGAAAATATGTTTGGAACTGAGCGTATGCTAAATGTATTAAACAAATATAGTAAGATGGACTCGCATTACATTCTTTCTTCGCTTCTCGAATCAATTAATGATTTTTGTCAAAATGCTCCACAGTTCGATGACATAACGATGCTGAGTTTATCCTTTCTTGGAAAAGAAAATGCGAAAAAGAAATTAGTAGTTGATGCTTCAACCTCAAATCTTGATGCTGCAATGGAATTTATCAATGAAACATTAAATGCAAATAAATGCAGTACGAAGTGCCTAAATCAAATTGATATAGCTTTCGAAGAGCTGTATATAAACATTTCAAGGTACGCTTATGCTCCACTTAGCGGAAAATGTACAATATCAATTAAGATTATTAATAATAGAGCTGTCATCAGTCTTGAGGATACAGGTAAGGAATTTGATCCAACTTCTTTACGAGAGCCTGATACTACTTTATCAGCTACCGAACGGCCTATTGGCGGTCTTGGAATTCATTTGGTAAGAAAAACCATGGACGCATTTACTTACACGCGAGTAGGAAATAAAAACATTACTACAATTGAAAAAGAAATATATTAATAACGAATCGAGTAGGAGGGAGTGATTAGCTCCCGTCCTCTCACAGCACCGTGCGTACCG
>CAZJWA010000054.1:0-4998 GCA_964549585.1 uncultured Butyrivibrio sp.
AAATTTAAATAATAAATTTAATTAAGGAGTCGCCATGGCAGAAATCACAATAAGAAGAGCTCAGATAAAAGACATTGATAAGTTAATGAACATACTTGTTCAGATAGGAAATATTCACCACGCAATTCGCCCCGATTTATTCAAGGAAAATCTTACAAAATATACCCCTGAGGAATTAGCCAAAATAATCTCAAACGATGAAACACCTGTCTTCGTCGCGGTAGATGAAAATGGAGACGTTTTGGGGCACATGTTCTGCGCATTTGAAATAAAGGGCACCAACCCGGTATGCCATGAATACAAAACTCTCTATGTAGATGACCTAAGTATGGATGAAAATCACCGTGGTCTTCATATTGGCAAAAAAATGATGGACTTTGCAGAAGAGTACGCCAAAGAAAATGGCTGCTACAATGTCACCCTCCATGTATGGACAGGAAATGACAATGCAGAACGCTTCTACAAATCCATCGGTATGAAATCACAATTTACTTGTATGGAAAAGATACTATGAGATAATGCATCTTTATGCATAAATATCAAAATGGTTCATAAAAAAACTTAGATAGCTCTTTTCTCAATAGTACTAAGAAAATCATCTGCAAGATCAGGCCAAACAGATACTTCAGGATTTGGAATATTCATTCCAAGAAAATCACTTTCTGAAATAGGTTCGCAGGATGCTAAAAAGTCCTCGCGTTCCTTATCAGGAAGCGAAATCTCTCCGCTCAAAACAGCTTCCTTAATGCAGTACTTCTGCTCATCACAGTAGTTTTCTCCAAACCAGCCATGTGCCCAGTTCGAATTTGCAAGTGAAAGTCCATGATTTCCTTCAGTAAAAATATGTAGTCCAAACTTCACGCCATGTGCCTTTAGTGCCGCTGCAAATAAAAGACTATTCTCACAAGGAACAAGTCCGTCCGTAGCTGTATGCCACATAAAGCATGGCGGTGTCTGATCCGTAACCTGCGTTTCAAGTGACTGATAATGAAGCTTTTCTTTCTTCGCGGCGTCATCACCATCATAAATGTCCCTGCCAAGAAGTGCCTGGAACGATCCCTGATGTGCAAACTCTCCTGATGTGATAACTGGATATGAAAGAATGGCTGCATTGGGTCTGTTTGACACCTTGCTATATTTGGAATTTAAATCAGGCGCATCCATAAAATGTACGCATATACTTGCGCAAAGGTGTGCGCCAGCAGAAAAGCCCACAATATATATTCTATCAGGATCAACATCATATTTATCCGCATTTGCCCTAACCATTCTAACTGCACGTGACAAGTCTTTAAGCGGCTGATCATCAAGTGCCCCTATCATAAGCGGATTGCATGAATACGTAACTACAAAGGTCTGATATCCTTTGTCAAAAAAAGTATTTGCAATAATTCCACCCTCTGAAGGAGAAACTACGCAGTATCCACCTCCGGGTACTACTATCATGCATGGTCTCTTTCTTCCACCATCTCTTTTGCCATGAAGATATGGAACCATGTTAGGCATAAAGCCGCATGACTGCTTATAATCATATTCCCCGTCTTCCCATAACGTAATTGCATCTCTATTCATAAAAATCTATCCTCCCAAAATTTAATACATTCAAATCTATCATTCTTTGCTTTTTATTTGCGCAGCTCCGGAAGCTTCATCGCCACCTCTTGTCAAAAAATCAGGTCTTCACTAATGAAGACCTGATAATAATATAAATATTCATAATAAAAAAAACTACTCAAATAATGCTTTAATCACTACTAATCGCAACAAAAATTGCTTTTTTGCGACAATTTTATGCAATGCCAAAAATAAGTCTCTTTAGATATCCTGCAAAACAATATACCTGAATAAGTCGCTCTTTGCTGGCAGCATACTTATCTGCAAGGCTGACAATAAAGCTCTCTCTGCATCTTGGAATATGCGTAAGGGTAAGCGGCCACATATGAGAATAAATTATATTCTTCTCTCTTGGGGTAAGTTCAAATTCGCTTTCCGCATTCTTAAGTGCAACCTCAGGATGTCCTGTTCCATGTCTCCAGGCGCTAAGTCCGCTCTCCTGAATGTTATAGAGATAAAAATCATGAAGCATCGCGCCTCTTGCCATCTCTCTTTCCTTAACCTTAATATGTAAGGTTTTCGCAATACTCATAGAAGCTCTGGCAACATTAAGACTGTGCTGATATGTATCGCATGACCCATGCTGCGGAAAGCTGCTCATTCGAATCAGCCTGGGATCATCTTTAAGTTCATCAACCTCTTCCTTATATATCGTCTCGTTCAAATATTTTCTCCTATTGAATGTCAAAAAAGAAAAGTAATTTACTATCAGATAAAATATTATCACCAATTCGTCTGGAGTCAATCACTTTTCGAAAGCTTTTTGTGAACAATCTGTTAATGATGATATTATATCCAAAGAAATTTTTGCTTCATATATTAAATTCTTAACAGCTATTGTTTTCATTGACTAAATCCCTTCAACCCAATAATATTAAAAAGGCTAAGCGACAATAATAAAAAGAATGGAAATATTATATGGAAAAGATCAAATGTAATAGCTGCGGCGCAGAATATGATGATACTCTTTCAAGCTGCCCCTATTGCGGAACGATAAACTACAAGGGTGCTGAAAATAAGTACATGGGAACGCTCGATGATATCAAAGAAAATCTCGATGATCTTGAAAAAGTTCCTTCAGATGAAATGAAAAAAGAAATCAAACATCAGGGGAAGTTTCTGGCAATACTCATCATTATACTGATCATCATTTCGCTTATCCTCGCCGGATTGTGTTACTTCGTATATAAAGATACTAATCACGCGTCCACTTCCGATTATGTCTGGCAGCAAACCAATTATCCCAAGATGGATGAGCTATATAACGCAGGAAAGTACGATGAGCTTGTCAATTTCTATTATGAAGCTATAGATGATGACAAAGATATATGGAACTATGATCATTATGAATTCATATCATTTTACTCCTACATAAATGATATTGCTTTGGTCAAGAATATTATTGAAACAGAAGAACCGGATAAATATGATTATGAGGATTTGCTTCATGATTCTCTTTATTTAGAGTGGATAGATTTGAGAAAAGACTCTTTTAGTTCCGACGATGAAATTACTGTTTTAAAGAATCTCTACAAACCATATGACGGATATTATCAGCAGATTTTCAATCTAACTGAGGATGAAAAGAATGATCTGAAGAATCAATTTATCAAAAACGGATATCTTGATTATTCTATTCTTGAAGAATACACCTATAAGCATTTTCCTGAACTAAAACGATAAGGAGAGAACAAAAAATGAATTGTCCATATTGCGGAGGAACACTTACGCTTGAAGATTTATTTTGCTTACACTGTGGAAAACCTAATGCAGAAGGTCAAAAGCATGCTGAAGATATGAAGAAATATCAGGATGAATTTTCTTCTGCCAAAGAGGAACTATACGAAAAGACAGGACGTTTTACCGGAATAGCAGTAAAAGCCGTTATTCTTGCAATACTTGTAGCTCTGTCTATACTTTTCCTACTAATCGCATCAAATTCTTATTCAATAAACGATTTGATAAGAAAAAGTAGAGCAGACAGAAAGTATAATGAATACTCCAAGATTCTCGACAGCTACATTGAAGATGAAGATTATTTAGGGCTTGATGCATTCGCAGAAAGCAAAAATTTGTACTGCTCAAGTGGGAAATATACCAAATATTATTCTATCAGACGAGCTTGTGGTAACTATTCACTAATTTACGAATATGTTTTTATTCTTTCTAGTGGTAATGATGATTATATTTCCACATATACAATATCCTCGCTGAGTGATTATCTGACTTACCAGTATGAACTTGCAGATCAGGATTTTTCATATTATGACGGATGCGATACAACGGAAAATAGAGAGATTGTTCAAAAGATTACTGACAGAGGAAATCTACTTCTAAAGACATATCTCGGATTATCAGATGAAGAGCTTCAGACGTTCTGTAAAGCTTCTTCTTCCAGAAAGACAATTATGCTCGAAGATAAGTTGGGGGTAACTGATTATGAAGACTAAAGGAAATCAGCAGATAGCAGGACTGGTTTTATCAATCCTAATTATAATAGCAGGAATCTTTTCCTTCGTGGCCTTGGTTATATGCACCTTCACACTAAAAGAAAACGTTTCAAATTATACGTTTTCCGAAAGTACCTTCTACTATCGCCTCTCAGATGAAAACTTTTCTTCTCTGGTTAATATGGCTTACCAGAATGAAGCTATGGACTCTCATCCATCTACAGATATGAAAAAATATATCGCAGTAGCCAAGTATTTTGAAGCAGCATCACTCTATAATGCTTATGAAAAAGATGGTAATATGGAAGAGGCAGATAAATATCGAAAAAAAATGGATGAATTTTCCAGCCAGACAGGTGAATTGTCCATCGCACTTGATAAAATTGATTCACAGTTTGAAATAGCGAAATGACTCAAATGAATATGCTTCAAATATTTGAAACTATATACTGCGTGATAATACACTTATTCATATAAGAGAAGGGATGAACATTATGGCAACTAGAGAAGAAAAAAGAGAAGCAGAGCTTAACAGCATCGGTGCAAAGGGCGAACTTAAATTCACAGAGCCAACCAGGCTTTTGTTTTTTGGTATTCCTTGGCCTTTTACAAAATTTAAAATCTATGAAGGTGACCTTGTAATTCTAACCGGTATCCTCAACTTAAAGGAAAATGATTGTTACATGTATAGAATTACTGATGTTGAACTTTCACGAAGCTTATTTCAGAGAATATTTGGTCTTTCAACCGTTCTTCTATATACCTCTGATGTAACAGACAGATCAATTGTTATGAAGAACATTAAACATGGCTCCGAAATCAAAGATTTTATTCTCCAGGCTTCAGAAAAGTGCAGGTTAAAGCGTAAGACCGTCAATATGCAAAACATCGGATTTGGAACAGATGACATTCATTCATTAGACGCAGATGATAT
>CAZJWA010000054.1:5098-8752 GCA_964549585.1 uncultured Butyrivibrio sp.
GCAAACTTAAAAGCAAGTCTTTACGACTTGCTTTTAATGTTTTTATTTAAATTCTGGTAGAAAGAAATCTCTTTTCCCTGACCATTTCCTGATCATCAGGATACTTAGAAAGATAATCATCTGCAAGTGATGCAGCCTTTTCGAAATCTCCCGAATACTCATACGCAGTAATCTCATTTTTTAGAAGCGTCTGCGTAATTGTAGAGTCCTCAAGTGCAATTCCTGATTCGAAATCAGCGACTGCAGAAGTATAATCCCCTGATTCCATCTCACATATTCCAAGTCTGTTATAAATATCTGCATGATTTGGATTATCTACAAGATAAGATCTATAGACACTTATCGCATAATTATAGTCGCCCTGCTTTTCGCCTGTCTGTCCAAGAAGAATAATTATTGGGGTTTTATCAACATTGCCGCGCTCATTTCTTGCCTGTTCGAGATAGTTTTGAGCATCAGCATTATTTCCCAGGTAAAATGAAATCTGTCCCTTTTCATAATTGCTCATAGAATCAATTCCAGAATCCATAACATTCTGAAGAATTGCGGATCCATCATCTGCGTAACCATTATCTGCAAGTGCCTGGTAAATAAGAATCAGTCTGTCATAATCCTTTGGAGAAAGACTAATAACCTTATCAAAATCTGCCTTGGCACTATCTATGTCGCCATTTTTAAGTTCAGCAGTTCCTCGAAGATAAAGTGCATCAATTTCACCAGGCTTAAGATTAAGGATAGCATTATAGGTGCTTATCGCATCAGCATAATCTTCAAGCTTCATGTAGCTCTCTGCCAGATAATAATTCATGTCATAGTCCATTGAGTTGACGAGGCCATTACTTGCAGACAACGCTGTTTTAAACGCACTCACTGCCTTTTCATACTCTCCCATATCAAGGTAGCATATTCCAAGGCCTCTATAGCTCTGTCTGGCATCCTCTCCCTCGCTTATAGCAGCATCAAAGCAAGGTAGCGCATTCTCATAGTCCATGCTCTCAAGATAATTCATTCCGGAAGCAGTCTTATTACCGGCTCCAATTGCCCCGCAGCCACAAAGAGCTGCAGAAATAGCAGCAAGCATTATTATGTTTTGAAAGTGTCTCTTCCCTCTCATACAAACTCCACCCATGAATATCTACAATTATTTGAACTATATTAGTTGCCTAAGTATGCTGTTACCTCTACTTCACAAAGTACATTTTTGGGAAGTGTCTTTACTGCTACGCAGCTTCTTGCAGGCTTTCCGGTAAAGAACTTTGCATAAGTTTCATTAAATGCAGCAAAATCTCCCATATCTGATAGAAAACAACAGGTTCTTACAACATGCTCGTAATCAGTTCCGGCTTCTGCAAGAATCTCTCCAATATTCTTGCAGACAAGCTCTGTCTGTTCTGAAATAGTACTTCCTGTAATTTCACCGTTTGCAGGATTGATTGCAATCTGTCCTGAGCAGTAAAGCATATCTCCTGCCTGAACTGCCTGAGAATATGGTCCAATTGCTGCCGGTGCCTTGTCTGTAGAAATTTTCTTCATCATAATCTGTGCTCCTCATCTAAGTATTATCGTACTTCTTAAACTATAATCAGTCAGGCTGTCCAAAAACTGCCTTGACATAGAAACCACGTGCATTTTCTACAACATCTATTACTTCGCCTTCGCGCTGGGTCATTCTCTGATTGAAAGGAAAATTACCTGACATAGCAAGCGAAGGATCAATCGTGTAATAATAGTTACTTGGAAGAACGCCTTCTGTTACTGTTATTTTATCACCCTTTTTAAGTAGACCGGGGCGTTCCATCTTAAAATCCATTTCTCTTTGCAAAATATCATCTCCCGGAAAGCATTAGTTACTTGAGCTCGTTTTATTATCTAAGTTATTAATCTCAGCTATCTTAGTTTCAGAATCGGTAGCCTTTCTGGTATTCGGAAACTCTTTTATTACCTTATCATATGTCTTCTTGGCATTATCGGTATCACCAGACTGATAATAACAGTTTCCAAGATAAAAGAGTGCATCACCATTCGTACTGTCGTATTGATATGCCAGGCTCAGGTTAGTGATAGCATTCTCATAATCCTTATTCTTATACTGGGAATATCCCTGACTGTAATATAGGTTAGCAAGCTTTGTTCCGACAGTTGCTGTAAAAGTATCATAAAGCTGTTTAAAATCGGAGGTTGCAGAAGAGCCCATGCCGCTGATATCAATATGCTCCATGTCAGCTGCTATTGATTCAACATCCGAAGGGTCCGTCAAATATGTATTGACTGCAGCCATTAGGTAATTCATTGTATCAACAGTACCCTCTTTACCTTCATAATCATCTATCTCAGACTGTAAGCTATCAGACTGAGTCTTCAAATCAGAAATTTGGGTTTCATACTCAAGAATTTTGGCTGATTTCGCATCAGATTCCTCACTAATTGAGGTTATTCTTGCTGTATTAGCACTATTTACAGCAGCAACTCTTGCTGGAAGAATCATAAAGCATGCAACCATAAGTCCAAGAACAGCTCCAACAGCAATGCTGATAGCTGAAACGCTTCCCTTTGGCTTGAAATTATCTACAGGCCGAATTATTGTTTCATTTCCACTCTTATATGTAATAATATTTTCCTTGGAAGCTCCAATCCTTGAAATATGTCTTGCCTCATCCTCGGTTGGAACCTGCATCTCCTGTGCTTCATGAAGATAACGCTTAGTAAGCGTATTACCGTTATCAATCTTCATGCACCTTTGGAGCTCTTTTTCTGCCTTGGAATAATCCTCACGATTAATATACAGGAGCGATAAAAGCTGGTGAGCTCTGATAAAATTCGGGTTCATTATAAGAACCTTCTTGAGCTGAATCACAGCCATGTCATAATTTCCGCCATTACAATACTTAAGCGCAATATTAAATTTCTTAGCAGTCTGATTAAGATTATCAAGTCTTCCCGGATTATTCTGAAGATCACTGATATATCTGTCAGCAACATTTTTCTCGGGCTTAATATTCTTACTGATAACCCACTCGCCAAGCGCAAGAACAATCTCGCCACATTCATAGTACACAAGGCCCAAAAGATTTCTGGACTTGACGTTATGTTTATTAAGTTTAAGGCTTTGTCTTAGACACTCGATAGCTCCGCTCAAATCACGGACACTCGCTTTTTCAAGTGCATCATTATAGTATCTGTTCGAAAGCGCAGAAAGTTTTTTGTGTATAGAAACATCAGCGCCGCAGGATGGGCAAATATCCTTCTCATCCAGCTTTGCTCCGCAGTTATAACAAATCATCTTATTTCCTATTCCTTGCAATAGTTAAGTTATACCTATTTGCCAAGCTATTATTGTTTCAATTATTTGACATTATTTCCGGGTTTCATAACCCTTGGAGCTCTTGGTATTGCATCTGCTGCCGTTCCAAGAAGCTTTACCATAACGTCTCCCATATCATCAAGATCCTGAGAATATATCATTTCCTCTGCATCTTCAACCTCGATGCTTGGTTTAAATCTCTTTAATTCTTCATCAAAATTAATCATAACCAGCTCCAAATTCTTTAGTGCTTTTCTTTTGCCGTTTGCATTAGTTCCTTTATCTGTCCTACAAGATAGAGTGAGCCTGCAGCAAATATCAGTGGTTTATCTATAGTTCTTATATTCTGCGTA
>CAZJWA010000054.1:8852-19243 GCA_964549585.1 uncultured Butyrivibrio sp.
TAGTTCTTATATTCTGCGTATTTGATATCTCATCTCTTTTTCCAAGAAGATAGCTTACTGCCTCATCTGCTCTCTCGTAAAAAGAAATATTGCAATTGATATTATCCCCTGCATCAAGCGATTTCTTTTCATCATCAAAAGCAGTAATAAGCTCTTTTTCTGAAACAGATCTGCCCGTACGAAGTCCCGTTACTGCTATTTCGCAAAACTGCCCGCTGCCTAGGATATCATCTATCATCGTATGATAATCCTTATCATCCACAACTCCAAAAAGCAAAAGCTTCTTATTGCATGAAAAGCCTTCTGCTGTCCTTAAAAACGCCTCAATTCCATCCGCATTATGTGCTCCGTCAACATAAAAGCCTTGAGCTATTTCTTCCATACGGCCTTCCCAAAAAGCGCCTTCTACTGCCTTCCTGATATTCTCATCACTTACATGGAAACCAAGCGTTCTTAAGGTAAATGCACACTCACAGGCAATTGAAGCATTCTGCGTCTGATAAACAGCCGGCGAATTCACCCTTAAAGCAATATAGTTATCATACTCAGAATAGTAGGAAAAATCAATCTGCTTGTGCACATCATCGCTGTTTGAAATCTTAATATTTCTTATAGACTTATCCTGAATTTCTCTAAAAGGTGCCTCAAGTTCTATTGCCGCGTTTCTGATTACATCTGCGCTCTCATCCCTATTATGAATGAAAACAACCGGAACACCTTTTCTGATAATCCCCGCCTTCTCACCTGCAATTTCAGAAATAGTATTTCCAAGATATTTCATATGATCAAGGCCTATCTCAGTTATCGCACAAAGTATCGGATTTTGAGGCGTACTTGTTGCATCAAGCCTTCCTCCAAGTCCGGTTTCCAATATTAGGAAATCAACTGGATTTATGCTGTAATAATGCATTGCCATGAAAAAGAGATATTCAAAAAAGGTAGGAAACCACTTTCCATCCATGTATTCTGTGATTTTTTTAAGTATATAAATAAACGATTCTACAAAAGCTTTTCCCTCAATAAGCTCGTCATTTATCAAAAATCGTTCTCTGATATCTACAAGATGCGGCGAAACAAATGTGCCTACGCTGTAGCCGGAGTCCATAAGAATTTCAGTGAGAAAGCAGCATACAGAGCCTTTTCCGTTCGTTCCTGCAACATGAATTATCTTCATCTGCTCATCAGGATTACCCATAAAGGCAAGAAACTGCCGTGTATCCGTGGTAGTGTGCTTACTGGTAAATCTCGGCACACTATCAAGGAAATCACTGCAGTCCCTGGATGAAAGACTTCCGTTCTCATATCTCGCTATCAGATTATCCGTTAAGTCTTTAATATTAGTATTCATTATTTTGATAGCTGTTTAAGGCGCTCCTCAACCTGGGCAAATGTCTGTCTGTACTTCTCCTGCTTTGCCTTTTCTTCTGTAATCTTGCTCTCCGGAGCCTTTGAGAGAAAACGCTCATTACTAAGCATAGCCTCAGATCTCTTCAGCTCGCCCTCAAGACGCTTCTTTTCCTTGGAAAGTCTGTCAATCTCTGCAGAAATATCAACAAGGTCAGTAAACGGAATGTAGATATCAGCATCAGGAATAATAACGGAAACAGCATCGTCTGCTATACCGCTCTTATCGGCCTGGCAAACAGATTCTGACGCATAAGCAAGGCTTTCAAAGAAAAGCTTTCCTGTCTCAAATACTTCAAGTAGTTCAGACTTTTTACTTACTATATAAACCTTGGCTTTTCTTGACGGTGCAACGTTCATTCCTGTACGTACGTTACGAATTCCTCGAACTGCTTCCTTCATTATTTCAATATCAGAAGCATCCTTTGCAAAATTCCACTCATCCTTGTATACAGGCCAATCGGAAACCATGATTGATTCCTCTTCATCCTGCATAGTACAGAAAATTTCCTCAGTAATAAATGGCATATATGGATGAAGAAGCTTAAGCGCATTTATGAGAACAGTCTGAAGTGTCCACATAGCAGCCTCATGGCTAACCTTATCATCAGAATTGTAAAGTCTTGGCTTTACCATTTCAATATACCAGTCGCAGAACTCATCCCAGATAAAGTCATAAACCTTCTGAACAGCTATTCCAAGTTCAAAATGATTCATATTCTCAGTTACTTCACGAACAGTATCATTAAGTTTTGAAAGAATCCAGTGGTCAACGGGCTCAAGTCCATTTGGCATAGCTTGATGGATAGCTGACTTTTCATTTTCGCCCATGTTCATCATGATAAATCTTGATGCATTCCAAACCTTATTTGCGAAATTACGACTATTCTCAACTTTTTCCTCATAGAAACGCATATCGTTTCCAGGAGCGTTCCCTGTAATAAGAGAAAGTCTGAGCGCATCAGCACCATATTTATCAATTACTTCAAGCGGATCTATTCCGTTTCCAAGTGATTTACTCATCTTACGACCCTGAGAGTCTCTTACAAGTCCGTGGAAAAGAACTGTCTTGAATGGATATGTTCCCATCTGCTCATAGCTTGAGAATATCATTCTTATTACCCAGAAAAAGATAATATCATAGCCGGTTACAAGTACATCAGTCGGGAAGAAATACTTAAGATCTTCAGTATTTTCCGGCCATCCAAGTGTTTCAAATGGCCAAAGTGCTGATGAAAACCATGTATCCAGAGTATCAGGATCCTGTGTGAAGTGCTTGCATCCACATTTCGGGCATACATCCGGAACTTTGTCTGCAACAACAACTTCTCCGCAGTCATCACAGTAATATGCAGGTATTCTGTGTCCCCACCAAAGCTGTCTTGAAATACACCAGTCACGAATATTATCAGTCCAGTTAAAATAGGTCTTATCCATTCTTGCAGGGATAAGCTTGATATCTCCATCTTTTACAGCCTTTACTGCAGGTTTAATAAGCTCATCCATCTTAACAAACCACTGATCCTTTACCATCGGCTCAACTGTTGTATGACATCTATCATGTGTTCCTACATTATGAGAATAATCCTCAATGCGAACAAGAAGTCCCATCTTATCTAGTTCAGCAACAATCTGCTTACGGCACTCATATCTGTCAAGGCCTTCATATTTACCACCGTTCTTATTTATAGTGGCATCATCATTTAAAATGTTGATAACTTCTAGATTATGGCGCTTTCCAACCTCAAAATCATTAGGGTCATGAGCAGGCGTAATCTTTACAACACCTGTACCAAATTCCATATCAACGTAGTTATCAGCAATAACAGGAAGCTTTCTTCCAACTATCGGAAGAAGGATTTCTTTTCCCACAAGATCTTTATATCTGTCATCATCAGGGTTAACAGCTACCGCTGTATCGCCAAGCATTGTTTCTGGACGTGTTGTAGCAAATTCGATGAATCTTGTTGTACTAACTGAGCCATCTTCCTCTATAAAAGGATATTTGATATGCCATAAATGTCCCTGCTGCTCCTCGTACTCAACCTCTGCATCAGAAATTGATGTATGGCAAACAGGACACCAGTTTACGATTCTACTTCCCTTATATATGTAGCCTTTTTCATGCATCTTAATGAAGACCTCTGTAACAGCCTTGTTACAGCCTTCATCCATTGTGAAGCGTTCTCTGTCCCAGTCACATGAAGAACCCAGCTTCTTGAGCTGCTTAATGATTCTTCCGCCGTACTGCTCTTTCCACTCCCAGGCCTTATCCAGGAATTTTTCCCTTCCAAGGTCGTGTTTATCAATACCCTGCTTCTTTAGTTCTCCGATAATCTTTACTTCCGTGGCAATACTTGCATGGTCAGTTCCAGGCTGCCAAAGTGCGTTGTAGCCTTCCATTCTCTTCCAGCGGATAAGAATATCCTGCATAGTATTGTCAAGCGCATGTCCCATATGGAGCTGTCCTGTTATATTTGGAGGTGGAATCACCATAGTAAATGGTTTCTTCTCAGGATCCACCTCAGCATGGAAATACTTCTTCTCTTCCCACTTACTGTATAGGCGGTCTTCAATGTCCTGTGGATTATAATTCTTCTCAAGTTCCTTCTTCATGACGACCTCTTTCTTGGATTAAAAAAACACACTGGTTCCGGGCGGATTAAAATTTGCCATAATAAAAGCCCCTAACGACTTTCATCGTTAAGGGCGTTCTTGACGCGGTACCACCTTAATTTGCAGATACTTCAATTATCTGCCTCATGCACTGTCTCACTTTATATTTTGCATAAATGCAAAAAGGAAACTGCGCCACCTCTTAACGCTGATGAAGCGAAAATGCTTACTATATGACTAATAGATTGTTATTAAAGCTCTCACACATTGCCCTTGTGGCATATATGTCTCACCAATCTAAATCTATTTCACTATTCGGCATTTCGGTTCCAAAGCTACTTCCATATCTCCTATTCAAAGCCTTCTCTCAGCCGGCAGTTCTTAACTGCCCAAAGGCACTCTCTGATGAATGGTATAATATGTACTCCTCTTTGTCATAACCTTTACGTATTATGGTAATTATAATAGAAACTAATTGGGCAGTTGTCAAGTTGAAGAAGTATTTCCGTCTGTGTTTCCTGTAGCTTATTGATATTTCCTAATTCATCTTGATTTATTCTTTCATTTTTTCTCAAAAGTAAAGAACAGTCCTGCTTTCTTAAGTGGTGCTCTTAGTGCCGTATAGAGAATTACTGCCAGGAAGATTGATGCTACTGAGTTAAGAAGTGTCACACCAAAGTTTATTGCAAAGCTGACTTCTGCTGCAGGTTTTCCAAGGATAATGAGCTTGTAGAAATATCTAATTCCGGGATCTCCGATTGCATTAAATGCCATTCCTGCCGTAACTGCAATTATTGTCCAAAAAAGAACTTTCTTCTTATCTGTCTCTGTAGAGATATGGCCGATATTATGTGCAATAAGACCAATGATTATTCCTATAAGAAGTTTAATAAAAAAGGTTGCAGGAGCTTCTACAATATATACAGGATCAATCAAATCAGAAATTGTAAGTCCGATTGCTCCGCCGGCTGCGCCATACTTTGCTCCAAGAAGAAGTGCTCCAAGAGCAAGAACCGCGTTACCAAGGTGGATAGAAACCTGTCCTCCGGGAGTAGGTACTCTGATTGCCAGAAAAGTAAATACAACATATGATAATGCCGCAAAAATTGCTGCAACAACAAGTTTCTTAATTGTTTCGTCCTTTTCCCTATTTGTCGTTTCGTTTAATGTAACAGAATCATTTTTCATAACCGTTCTCCTCCGCTGCATAATAAAACTACAGCTATTATTGATTATCTAGATGTTTTTTATTGTTAAATGCAAGTATAAATATATCTGGTACTTTTCATAGTGCCAATTTATTATTTTTGAGTAGTACCAGTTTGGAGGAAAATGATAAATATTATCATAATTCCTTGTTTTTATTGTATCTTCTTGCAAAAATACTATATTAATTTCTTTCAGTAGCTAATCCGATGTAGTACAATAAATACCATAAAAGATTAATGGACGAGATTTCATGTGTATTGGAGAAAAGAAATGAATCTTGCAGATTATGATAATAATGTCAGGAAACTGTATAACAAAATAAATCAATTACAGCGTGATAACAGCAAAGAGCTCCTCTCCTCCTGTGAAGAATTTGTAAAAATTTCTTATCAGAACGGAGATGAAGCTCTATGTGGTCTCGCATTCTATCTTCTTGCTGAATCATGCATAATCAAAAATACAGATCAAAGCAGATTTAAAAACGCAATAATTTGTGCCATTGAACTTCTCCAAAAAAGTCATGAGGATGTTCTGATTGGCAAATCCTATAATTTACTTGCAATTAATGCACTTGTTTTTGGTGACAGAATGACCGCGCTAGATTACCTTATTTCAGCGAAGGAATACTGTGAAAGTGATAATAATAAAAAGCTTTTGGATGAGGATAATGGAATAATCGATGAATATGACTTATCTTGTCTAGAGCAAAACTATGCCAATTTTTCCAAGATAAATAATTCTGAAGAAAGCTCTCTGGAAACAAATTCAGATATGCAAAAAGATGCACTTCTTGGTTCAATTCTTGCAAATACCGCTGCTCTGTACGCAGGGCTTGAAGAATATGATGAGGCCCTTACATGTATAAAAAAGGCAATTATCTTAATCAAGAATTCTTTCTGTTCAAGAAATTTTTTAAATAATCTCATGACTTCGTATTGCGAAGAAGCAAATCTTTATATGAGAAGAGATAATTCAGTAAAGAACGCCATGCAAGCCTACGATAACGCCATCATGCTCTATAAGAAGTATCCCGAATGGGTTGATTATGCAAATTACATTCCTGTAGAAATCATTTCTATCAAAAGATATTTCTATTCAGGAGACATGGATAGCTTTAGGAAGGCAACCGATAAATTTTTTAAAAGTCTTACCGCAGGTTCTATTATTATAGATTTTATTGAAGACATATTTGAAATGGGTAATTTCCTATTGAAAAACAAGGAGATGGACTACCTTTTCCACCTCCTAAGTGTTCTTGACGAACTATATCCTACTATTAAGGTACCAAATATTCAGCTGCAAATCGCCACTCTCATGGTTGAGTTTTATCGAACATCACGTCAAAAGGGGCATCAGAACAAATTTCTCTCGCTTTATTATGATTTAGAAAAAGATTATTCCGAAAGTTTAAAAGAATCATTTAAATCTTCCATTTCCGTGCGCCATTCAGTTGAGCATATGAAACATGAAAGAACACAGATTCTAAAAGAAAATGAAAAGCTAACTCAACTTGCAACATTCGATCAGCTAACTACGCTTCTAAACAGATATTCATTTAATGATCTTGCAAACCAGGCCTTTGAAGATGCCTTTAATAATCGGTACCTTCTTGGATTTGAAATCCTTGATATAGATAATTTTAAAGAATACAATGATTTCTTTGGTCATCAGGCCGGTGATATTTGTCTACAAAAGGTTGCTGGTGAAATCAAAGCACTATGCGAAGATGACGAGAGAACTAGTTGTTGCCGCTATGGCGGAGATGAATTCCTAATTCTATACCGCAATATGACAAATGATGAAGTAATCGGTTTTGCTGCAAAGCTAAGAGAAAGAATTCTCGCGCTTGGCATAAAGCATGGAGATTTAATGGAGAAAAAACTCTTAACAGTTTCTCAGGGAATAAGAAATTCCATTCCTGCTCCAAAGAATAAACTTTGGGACTATATGTATGCAGCCGATAATGCCCTTTATCTAGTAAAGCGAAGGAAGAAGGGTGAAATAAACCTTCTTAACAAGGCACCAATCTCAGACACAGCAATTAAAGAATCCATTTTTTCTTAACCTTAATAATCACATGAATATATTTTTCAAAAGGCAGGGACTGATTGAACAAGCCCCTGCCTTTTCTGTTTCATAGTAATCAATGGAATTTTGGCTAAAGATAAAGCTTTTGAACTCTATCTGGCGTTCTTATTACCCATTTTACAACGTTTTCTGTCATTTTAATGACACATCTGTCATGTATACTTGTAGTTTACATAATGTCATTGACCATATTAGTACTTTACTGCAATAACCTGTTCCAAAATCAAGCATAAGTTCAAATCATAATTGTCACTAGAATCAATGGTTTATGAGATGCGTTTCCTGGAATATCCCCAATTTCCACATAGTTATCCACATGTACACTAGTGTCATATTTTCAAATCACGCAGGTCATATTGTTCAATTTTGGAATGAATTGTATATTCAATTTAGCTTTTCAAAAACAATTCCTTTGTTTACATAATGACGATTAATTCAAATTTATGTAAACCAAACTGCTATTTTTTTGATAAATCCTTCATTTTTAAGCAGTAATCATTCCTATTTTATTCGCTTATTCCCCTCCAGAAAGCTTCTATTTTATTATTGACTGAATTGGTAAATGCCTGTTTTATATCCGTCCACTCCCTTGGAAACAGCTGTCTGTATCCCGTCTGTAAAAACCTGCTATCAAGAAGTGCAACTATTCCTCTATCAGTTTCTGTTCTGATTGTGCGGCCTGCGGCCTGCAGCACTTTATTCATTCCGGGATACCTATATGAATATTCAAAACCATTGCCATTTTCAGAAGCATCGAAATATAGCTTTAGTATCTCCCGTTCATTTGATACTTGAGGAAGTCCGGTTCCAACTACTATTACTCCAATAAGTCTGTCGCTTTTTAAATCTATTCCCTCACTAAATATTCCACCCATTACACAAAAGCCGATAAGAGATCTGTTTTCCTCAATTTCCACATCCATATTAATAACATTCGAAAGATCAATATCGTTTCCACCAGTAAAGCTATCAAGAAAATCTTCTTTTTCTTCCTCTGTCATATCACTTCTTTGGATAATTATCTTCTCGTCAGACTCATCTCCAAAGCAAAGACTATAAGCCTTATTCACTTCATCAAGAAAAGCATGGGAAGGGAAGAACACCATATAATTACCACGTTTTGCCAGTGTTATTTCATGTATGTACTTCGCTATTTTCATATATTCTTTTTCTGATCTGTCTGAATATCTGCTCGTGCAGTCACTTCCGATAACTATTTTCAAATTATCAGGGTCAAAAACACTCTTAGCATACATTTCAAAATCCTGTGCGGATCCTCCCAAAAGCTTTTTGTAATACTGAACAGGAAGAAGCGTTGCTGAAAACAAAATTGCCGAGCGTCCTCTGGCAAAACAATTTTGAAGATTCTGCGCCGGATTTACGCAAAACAATTTGAGCATAAAGCTCCCATCCTGCTCGAATTCATCATAAATTACATAGTTCTCGCCTAGAAGATCATATATCGTAAGGAATCTTGATATTTTAAAATAGAAGTCAAGGACACTATCGTGTGCAGGATTGTCAGCGTGATCATCTAAAAATTCGCTCATTCGTGAAGAGAGTCTGTTAAGCTTATCAGCTAAAGGTTCTATCTTTTTGAGTATAGTGCAGCCGCCACATCCTTCGCGAAGTATCTGAAGCTCTTTTATACAAGCATCAACATAAGATACGAGCCCTGTTTGAAATTCTCTGATATCATCAATCTGCTGCGCAAAATCTTCCATAATAAGGCTCGCGCTGTACATATCGCGGCCTCTGTCAACCAGGTTATGTGCTTCATCAATCAGGAAAATAAACTTTCCCTTTACACCATCTCCAAAAAACCTTCTTAGATAGACAAATGGGTCAAACACATAGTTGTAATCACAGATGATTCCATCAGAAAAAAGGCTCATATCAAGGGACATCTCAAAGGGGCAAACCTCATGCTTTAGTGCATACTTTTGTATCTTATCCCTGTCAAAAGAGTCTTCATTCATGAGCATGTCATACATTGCATCATTTATTCTGTCGTAATGTCCCTTCGCATAAGGGCATGCTGCAGGATTACAATCGCTCTTTTCCAAAAAACATATCTTGTCTCTTGCAGTGAGCGTTACAGTTTTAAATCTAAGTCCCTGAGCAGTCCTAAGTAAATCAAAGGTTTCCTCTGCCACGGTGCGTGTTATGGTTTTGGCCGTCAAATAAAAGAGCTTATCAGCCTTTGCCTCTCCTATCGCCTTAACAGTAGGAAAAACTGTAGTAATTGTCTTACCGGTTCCGGTAGGTGCCTCAAGAAAGAGCTTTTTTTCATGAATGATAGTCCTATATACTCCGGCTGCAAGCTCCTTTTGGCCCCCTCTATATGGATATGGAAATTCTATCCCATGAATGGAATCATTCTTAACAGACGACCACTTGGCTGTGAAATCTGACCATCTCTTGTAACTGTTTATTAGTGATGTAAACCAAGCTTTTATCTCAATACCTGTATAGGAAGAATTGAAATATTTTATTTCTTCGGTCGTAGTACTAAAATATGTCATTCTGACATTTATTTTCTCTAAATCATTTTGAATAGCATAGATTGCGGCATAAACCTTTGCCTGTGCAAGATGCGTTTCTACCGGCTGCTTAATATATTTGCCTTCCCTTGCAGTTGATTTGATTTCATCTATGGTAACGCCGTCCTTTTCAGTAATTATTCCATCAGCGCGTCCCTCAATAATAAGAATATAGTCATCAAACGTGCAGGGATACACAAGGCTTACCTCTGCCTTGTATTCAGACCCCATCTGCTTCTGAATCATTCGGTGAATCTTCCCACCTTCTATCATCGCCGTGTCAGATCCGGTTCTTATTCTATTATCGATATTTCCGCTTCGCATGATAAATTCTACAAGCGTGCGCACAGATATTCTTATTTCCATAAATGTTTCCCATCAGAAAAATTTGCTTTATGGTCAATTGTTCAATGGCTTATTTCTTCGAACAATTAGCCACCGGCACATTATACCATTTATTTCAATGAAAAAGAGACCTCATACCACAATAAATGGTATGAAGTCCCCTAAAATTAGTGAAGTCTTATTAAC
>CAZJWA010000055.1:0-18339 GCA_964549585.1 uncultured Butyrivibrio sp.
CTCCTAAGCGTGGGGTCGGGCGTTCAAATCGCCTCGCGTACACTTAAACAAAAAGAATCACTTCGGTGGTTCTTTTTGTGTTCATAAAGCATTCTACCGGCGGGTTTTGCAGATGCCTGTTTTTAAGTTAAAAAACCTATTTGTCACCAAAATCCGTAGATGTATCAAAGTAGACGGCGCGGTCACGGCCTAGCTCCTTTGCATGGTACAAGGCTTTATCAGCACTTTCGTATAATACAGCAAATGAAGCCCCGTGCTGCGGAGCCAGCGAAATGCCGATACTGCAACTAATGGAAACCGCTTTTCCATCACGGATGACTTGCTTTCGCATCGTATTGGAAAGTTGATTGACTTTATCTACCAAGAAATCATCGCCGCCACTATAAAGCATGAAAACAACAAACTCATCTCCACCCAAGCGGCAGATCACATCATTTCCTTGAAAAATCAGCTTAAATCCATTTGCGGATTCTGTTAAGACTTCATCACCACATTTGTGGCCAAGTGTATCATTCACGCTCTTGAAATGATCAATGTCAAGAAGTATGAAAGCTCCTTTTTTGAAAGCGTTTTGTGCCAATATATGATTGATTGTCCGTTCGCCTGCAGCTCGATTGGTAAGGCCTGTTAATTCATCTATCTCTGCGCGAATTCTAATACTACGAAAGTGGTCATAGGAGATATAAGCAAGAAGTTCTAATAGGAATATGCCAATCGTCAACCCTAAAAAGGTCATAAGGGCATTCTTTATGTCAAACCAACCACGTTTTGGATAGGCTTGTAAAATGAACTCCATAGATTCTACAGAAAAATTTACAGATTCGAAATCATGTCCGTCTTGAAAGGTATGATTTAAAACTTCTACATAGCTGTTTGATTCTGAATCCAATTTCTGCAAACGATATGAAAATGACTGTTCATCTAGCTTGTTCTCTGCGGTCTCTTCCATTACTTCAGGGAAGGATAGCGTAATCGAAACCAATCCCCATTTAAGTTCTGTACCATCATTTTGAGGTAAATACACAGCAAGGCGCCCGGAAATAGCCTGACCCGCCCTGCACCAGCGAGAAAGGCCCAGTGACCACGATCTGCCTTGACCGCCCTGCCTCTTTTGCTTCCTGATTGGTGGCGTTATCCTCGGAATATAGATTCAGTCCAATAGCTTGCTCATTTCCCTCCAAAGGATAGACTTGTTCGACCACGCCATCTGGTGCAATAAGGATATTTCGAACAAACTCTTTGTATTTCTCCTGGATGATATAGCTTCCCATTTTCTCTAAATCAAGTTCTTCTCCGTTAGAACCAAGCACCAGTGTTTGAAGGCTGTATACTCCCATTAAAGCTTCATGAACATTGTTTTCCATTTCGTCGGCCTGTTGGCTCATCAAAGAATGTAAATGTTCATGCTTTGATTTATGATCCATATAAAGGATTACACTGGAAAATGCAGCTGACAAAATGAGAGCGACGCAAAGAATGGCAGCTGCTATGTGTCGGGTGGTTGCATTTTTTTGTAGCTTCATATTCATCCCTCCAGTCAGACCTTTCAATACGCACTCATTGAATGTCTAAAAGAAGCTAATTATGGCGGATATGCTTCTATGTGGTATCACAAATTGAATTAACTAGTAAAAAATCTTTATTACATTTATTTTACTACTTGCAAGCGACAGTATCTACTCTTTTCAGAGGTGTTCATATCAGTGAAAAGTTCAATCCACGGTTGAAAAATCACAATATGAAGAAGGAAAGGTAAGGATTATGATGAAGAACGTTACAATAATGACCCTAATTATGCCATTGGCGTTGATGATGCTATTGATGAAATGGAAGAGGACTATTAAGGAGAGTCAAAGCTTGAACTTGTTCACTTCATTATGAAGCTGATTTGCAACATCAAAGTTGCCATCGGCTTCAGTGCCGATATCTTTTACACTTCCAGCGAGGTCGACTGACATTTCTGAAACATTAACTACGCCCTTTGCGCTTTCTTCAACAGCTGTGTTTACTGCAGAAATAGATTCTTTTATGCTATCCATATTTTCATGAAGCTTGTTAGATGCTTCCAAGAAATCTTCCATCATTAGATTGATTTTTGAAGCATCTTTGCTGTATTGCATACAGGTATCATCTAAATTTTCGTAACCGGTCATAGCGACATCACCTATGAAATTCATCATAGCTTCAGCCTCTTTTGCTAGTTCATTTACTGCATCAATTACGTCTGCGCTTACCTGGCTGATTTTTGAAGCAGCTTCCGCAGAATTTGACGCAAGATCTCCAATTTCATTGGCAACAACTGAAAACCCTTTTCCGGATTCGCCAGCTCTTGCCGCTTCAATACTTGCGTTTAGCGCAAGTAGATTTGTCTGCTTTGTAATGGAAATAATATTATCGGTTAGGGTATGAATTTCTTCGACGGCCTTTGATTTTTCAATTTTGTCATTTAGATTTTTTTTCATTTCCTGAGTCTTGGTAACAGCATTTTCTTTTTGAGAAGCGGCATCACTCTTAATTAATGAGGCTCTATCCTCAAGCTCTTTTGAAAAAAACTTTCCATTATTTGCCTTATCCAAAATGATTGCAATAAAGTCATAAATTTCTTGTATTGAATCATTGATTTGATTGAGTGAAGCCGTGGTTTCTTCCATAGCAGCACTCATTTCTTCCATAGTCGCAGAAACGTCAGAAATATTCATTTCTGCATTGGAGAGATTCTGAACGACAATTTTAGATGAAGCACTTAAGTTAGATGAATTCGAAGAAATATTTTTCATGATCGAGCGTATATATTCCAGCAGAGAATTGATGTTATTAGCAATCAGTTCCATTTCATCTCCGCTTTTGATATTTATTTGTTGGGTTAGGTCACCTTCATTATGAACTAAATCGTATATTTTACTATCTACAGTTTTAAGACCACGAGTAATACCTGTTACAATCAAATTCATTAGTAGCAAAGCGACCACAAGGCAAATCAGTGCGATTCTTATGACATCAAATAGAGCACTATTTAATCGTGAAACAATTCCAGATGCATCATAGTCACATCCAAGAATAGCCACAACATTTCCAGCAGAATTATAAATTGGTTCATAGACTGAAATTAAGTCACCATCTTCAGTTGAATCAATATAATCTTGAACATATTTCTGACCGTCGAATACATTTTGTAGTTCTTTGTATGATACTTCGAATTCGTCACCAAAAGAGCAGGCATCACCAGATGAATCTGCATCAACTACATAATAGACTCCGCTGCCATCTGTATAGAGCGTGTACAAATACGCAATACCGCAGGTGTCTTTGGCGTTTAACATATTACTGAGAATGCTTTCACTGGAATCATCTTCGCCATTGTTTTGAATGATTTTATCAATCGCGTCACCATCAAGCATACTAATGGAAACGGAAGATGCCATTTCAGCTTCTTCAACACCGACTGCAACCATACCGTCTTTTATTCTTTTATAAGAATCAATTCCTATAACTGCGCAGACTATAATAATCAACAAACTTGCAGGTAAAAGAATCTTTGTTCTGATACTTAAGCTTCTTACTTTTTCCTTATTATTCATATTAAATTCCTTTCATCAGAGAATGAAAAAGTAGTGATTACTATAGAAAGATTTGTAAAGAGCAATTCATTATTTCGTGTAGGCTCAAACTAAGATTTGTATTATTAAAAGAGCTTACTTAAATGATATATCAAAATAAACATTCCATCAAGTGTGATTAAAACAAACATATCATGTTTACATAATATATAATGCCGTATTAGAGTAAATTTAGTAGATATAGAGAATAATCCAAAAAGGGGGATGGTGTTTTCAGAAAAAATACTAATAAAGAATGGAAAAAAAACAACAAAGGTTTCTAGAAATGATAGTAGCAATAATGGTAGTAATAGGTGTTATATTGACTAAGCAATCGGTTAGTGCAACGGAAATACGAACAAGCGGAAATAAAATTTTGGGGATTTTTAATACGGATAATAATCTTATTACAGTAACAGGCGTAAAAATTGATCAGCAGAATTTGACGGAGAATAATGAATATTCATGGAGAGTAGCCACTTCAGATGAAGTAGCAGAATTTAATCAGACACACCAAGGACAAGCGTTTGTTGGTGGAATAGAAATTAGCTGTTCAGAATCGTATTTTAACACTCTATCAAGAAATGAGATTCACCATTTTGTGGCATACTATGATATTGGTGGTAATGATACGACGATGGAATTTGACTTTGTCATTCCGGCTGATGTTGAATTAAGTAGTGACAATTTAAGTATATGTAATCACGATTATTTGTGGGAGGTTGAGAAAGAACCTACTGAAACTCAAGATGGAGAGGTTGATTTAAAATGCACAAAATGTGGAGATATTAAAAACAGACAACCGCTTTCATCATATGCATATTTTATTAAAGTGAGTGAAGAGAAGATAAATAAGGCTTCAGAAGGTTCAACAGTGATAATAAATAGTAAGATATGGAATTCATTCCCAAAGTCTTTTTTTGAAAAATTATCTGAAACGCAGGATATCAAAGTAATAATTGATTTCACGTATAATCATGATGATTTTGAAACTAGTATATCATCAAATGAAGCCAAGGAAATCATTGAATCTTCAAATTGTTATGCATATTATGGACCAGCAACTTTAATTGAATTATTTGGAGCAACTGAAAAATCTCCAAAGTAATTCAATTACGTAGAGACAATTCATAAAAAGTTCATGATTTATCAGCTTTTACGCTAAGAAGTTCGCAAAGCTCTTTTCCGGTGCTGGTTCTGAAGACATTTTTTACCATGTTTTGAATAGCTTCATATGGAAGATTGTCCTCATACATATTTACAAGAAAGTCTGCCTCGATAAGAATTTGGTAATCAATTCCTTCGACATTGGTATAGGTATGGTGATGTCCAACGAGGAAAGAGATTCTTTGGATTTGCTCAGGAGTATATGAAAGTTCCAAGAGCATGTTTTGAGCAAAAGCAGGACCTTCTTGTTCCTGAATTTTACCATCACAGCGATGGAACTTTTTTTCAGAGGGAATTATTCCGATATCGTGGACAAGTGCTGCGCTTTCGAGAATGAACTGAGTCTCAAGGTCAAGATTTTCATTTTCGCCAATATATTTTGCGAAGCTATGAACCTTAAGAAAGTGAGAAATACGTTTAGGATCTCCGGCATCAAAGGAGATCATTCTGTTTGTAAGTTCATGGATTTTCATTGATGCCGAAGTTTGAATTTGTGTCATTAAAGCTGCTCTCTGGTAACCGTAGTTACACCGTTTTCAGTAGTTGTTGTCTGCAAAAATGATACTCCGTTTATGCTGATGACTTCCGTAGATGTTTCGCTTTCACCACTTCCAGAACCAGAGCCCGAACCAGATGATGAAACAGCCTGAGATTCTTCAGAGTCTGTACTTGCTGATGTGCCTGAAGTAGAGCTATTAACTGAGCTTTCATCATTAAATGTGCCGGAGGAATTGTAAGTTCCGGTTGGAATTGCATCTTCGGAAGAAGAAATTCCAGAGAAATAAGAATCTGTTTTGGAAACTGCCGTAGTTGTTCCTGTCTGTGATGAAACATCTTCAGAAACTGCGGTGACTGAAGATGTGGCTGCAGCTTGCTGCAGAAGCTGCGTCTGCGCAATGGCACTTAAATAGGTATCATCAATACTGTTTACACTCATTTGTTTTTCCTCCATACTTTGTGACGGCTCCATCCAGTTTGCATGCCGTCCTTGGCATGGTTAATAACAAGTAGCTTATACTACCTTTATTGTTTTTATCGGTTTTTTTCCAAAATAATTATAGTGACCTTGTAATAATAAAGATGTAGAATTAGAGCTAAGATATGATAAAATGCATAATTTTTAGTTTGCGGTTCAAAAGAGGTAAACAAATGAGAAAACACAGGGTGCTTAGGGGTGTTCTTTGTGCGTGTTTATTGATTTTTGTGGTGCTTGGAACTAATACGAATTGTAGGGCAGAGGATGAAAAAATAGAAAATCATCCCCATGTCCTTTTTTTGTCTTCATATAGTTATGAATGGGAGAGTATTCCGCTTCAACTTTCCGGCATCAAGGAAACGCTGGATGGAAAGGCGATAACAGATTATGTCTTTATGAATACAAAGAGGTATCGTTATGAGGATGTTAAAAACAGTATTTATAATGAGGAGAAGATAGAGGCCAAAGGCATCCGTTTGATTATGTAATAGCGGGGGATGATGCTGCTCTTAAATTTGTCCTTGAATACAGGGAACAGCTTTTTAGTGGAATCCCTATAGTATTTGAGGGAATTAGTGATGAGGCTTTCGCAGAGGATGCGGCAAAAGATTCATCAATAACCGGAATAGTTGAATCTTTTCCTCTTGAACAGACAATACAACTTGCAGCAAGTATTAATCCAAAGGCAACGAGAGTAGTTGGAATAACAGACGATTCAGCATCAGGAAGAGGCTCTACAAAGCAGTTCTATGACTGCGCGGATAGCTTTGCAAATTTGAGTTTTGAAACACTTGATGCATCTACACTAACAGCAGAAGAATTAGGGAATGAAGTCAGTTCCTATGGTGATGAAACTATACTGATTTTCCTTATGATGACAAATGACTCAGATAAAAATTTGTATTCTAATACGGAGGCTGTTGAATTTATAAGCAGTGTAGCGAATATTCCGCTTTATAAGGCGGATGAGCTTGGAATAGGAGATGGCGTGCTTGGCGGAGTAATGGTTTCATACTATGATATGGCTTCTAGTGCGGCGCAGATAGTACTTGATCTAGATGCTGGTGCGAGTGTTTCTGATTATGAAATAATGACAGCTAGTGGCCGCTGCACTTTCGATAAGAATGAAATGGATAGATTTTCTATTAGAAAAAAAGATATCACGAAAGCTTATGACGGCGAAGTAGAGTATATCAACGACCCACCGGGATTTTTGGAGACTCACAGAAATGTTCTTATACCTGCATCACTAATTATTCTTTTGTTATTGATAATTATTGTTTCCGGATACTTTAGCAGCAAAAGAGAGCGCCTTCTTAATGAAGCAAAGCGTGAAGCGGTAAAAGCAAAAGCAGAGAGCACAGCAAAAAGTGAACTTCTATCAAGAATGAGTCATGATATGAGGACACCTCTAAATGCTGTGCTTGGCTTTACGCAGCTTGCTCAGGAGGAAAAAAATCTTCCTGAAAATGTCATGGATTATTTAAGAAAAATCAATGATTCAGGAAGCTATCTCTCCGGACTTATCAGCGATATTCTTGATATGGCAAAGATTGAAAACGGAAAGACAGAGCTTCATGAGGAGAAAGTAAACAGACTTAATGCACTTAATGAAATAGCAGAGCTTTTTTCTGCACAGGCTTCAAAAAAGGGAATACGACTTGTGACAGATTTTACGGAGCTTAAAGCAAAAGCAGGGTATGAAGATAAGCTTAGAACAAACCAAATATATGCAAATCTTTTAAGCAATGCGATTAAGTATTCTGACGAGGGAACAGAAATTACATGGGTTGTAAAAGATGCTGTGAAGGGAGAAGGATGGGTTCACTGTACAACAGTAATTACTGATCAAGGCAAAGGTATGACTGAAGAATTTATGAAAAAAATGTTCGATCCCTTTGAACAAGGTGATACATCATATTCTGCAACAGGAACAGGGCTTGGCCTTGCAATCGTCAAAAATCTTGTAACTATTATGAAGGGAACAATTACTGTAAAGAGCAGTATAGGTAAAGGTACCGTTTTTACTGTAGAGTTTGACAGAAAAATATGTGATGAAGAATCTGTGGATGAAAGTGATGAGAAGCTCCCAGATGTAAAGAGGCTGGAAGGAAAAAGAATTCTTATATGTGAAGACAATGAATTAAATGCAACGATTGCATCAAAGATTCTTGAGAATTTTGGTATGAAAACTGAAATTGCAGAAAATGGAAAAATTGGAGTAGAGATGGTCATAAATAATGAGCCATATCACTTTAATGCAGTAATAATGGATATCAGAATGCCTGTGATGGATGGGTTAGAAGCGGCAAAAGAGATACGGAAGCTTCCAAGAATGGATGCGACAGAGATTCCGATAATAGCAATGAGCGCAAATGCGTTTGAGGAAGATATTCAAAAAAGTATTATCGCTGGAATGAATGCACATTTAAGTAAGCCAATTGATACAGAGAAGATGATAACGACGCTTAATGAGCTTATAAAATGAACGTTATCTGGTGAATACAAAAGCAAAAAGTGCAGTTCGTGAAAAAAAACGACCGTTCATGAAATGTTCATAATTAAAAAAACAGGTATGCTACCATAAATTCAAATAAAGGTGTGTATATCTGTTTTTTATATAAAATTACTTTTTTATGAAAAAGAATTGTAACTGACAACAAGGCAGAATAGGACACACAAATAACGGGAGGATACAAAATGTTAGCTATCAATATGGACGACGTCATAAATGTCCTAAATTCATGCAAACCATACCTCATTGCAATTGGTGTGGCTCTGGCAGCAGCAATTATCTTGTCAATTGTTTATCACAAGGTAATATCAAAGAAACCGCTTAGAAAGCTCGTAAGAAAGGGCACATGGCTCGCAGCTTTACTGGCAGTCGTAATTTGCGTTAATCTTATTTGCTTCATTCCTATGTCGAGTATGATTTCACTCGCAACTGGAAATGGAACTATTTCAGAAGATACTTCTAATGAAGCAAGAGACCTTTGCACAAATGTTGCAGAGGAAGGAATTGTTCTTCTTAAGAATGATGGAGAACTTCCTGTAGCAAGTGGAACCAATCTTAACGTTTTTGGATGGGCTTCAACTAATCCATGTTACGGTGGAACAGGTTCAGGATCTCTTTCAGATGCTTATGAGACAACTACTCTTCTTCAGGGACTTACTGATGCAGGCCTTAATCTCAATACAGAGCTTTCTGATTTCTACACAGCTTACAGAGCAGACAGACCGGAAGTTGGAATGTGGGCACAGGATTGGACACTTCCTGAGCCAACAGCTGATTCATATTCTGAGGATATGATAAATAATGCTAAAGATTTCTCAGATACAGCTATGGTAGTAATCACAAGAGTAGGTGGAGAGGGCGCAGACCTTCCAACTGATGTAAGCCAGGTTACTTATACAGATAATTCAACAGAGTATAAAGATTTTGAAGCAGGCGAGCATTATCTCCAGCTTTCCGCAACAGAGAAGAACATGCTTGATCTTGTTTGTAACAATTTTGATAACGTTATTGTCGTTTATAACGGTGCAAATGCAATGGAACTTGGCTTTGTAAATGACTACAGCCAGATCAAGAGCGTTATCTGGTGTCCTGGAACAGGCCAGTCAGGATTTGAAGCCCTTGGAGAAATTGTAACAGGAGCAGTTAATCCTTCAGGAAAGACATCTGATACTTTTGTTTCAGATCTTACAGCAACTCCTACATATAACAACTTTGGTGATTTCACATATGATAATGTTGATGAGTTTGCATATACATCAACAGGCTTTACAGGTGTTGAATCAACTACATATCCTAGCTTTGTAGACTATACAGATAATATTTATGTTGGCTATCGTTTCTATGAGACAGCAGCCGCAGAAGGGCTGATTGATTATGACAGCTCAGTAGTTTATCCATTTGGATATGGACTTTCATACACAACATTTACTCAGGAAATGAGTAAGATAACAGATACAGACGGAACAATTTCATTTGACGTTACTGTTACAAACACAGGTGACGTTGCCGGTAAGGATGTAGTAGAAGTATATTACAATCCACCATACACAAACGGTGGAATTGAGAAGGCAAGTGCAAACCTCATTGACTTCGAGAAGACAGATTCTCTTGAGCCAGGAGCTAGCCAGACTATAACAATCTCTTTTGACGCAGAAGATATGGCTTCATATGATTCAGAAACTGCAAAAGCATATGTACTTGAAGCAGGAGATTATGAAATCTCAATCAATAGTGATTCACATAATGTTATTGCAGAGGATACATATACTGTAGATTCTACAATAACATATGATGCTAGTAATAAGCGTTCAACTGATGAAGAAGTAGCTACAAACGAATTTGATGACAGACAGGGAGATAATGTTACTTATCTTTCAAGAGCAGATGGCTTTGCAAATTATGCACAGGCAACAGCAGCTCCAGCCAGCCTTTCAATGTCAGATACACTTAAGGCTTCATTTATGAACAACAGTAACTATAATCCTGAGGATTATAATAACGCAGATGATGAAATGCCAACTACAGGTGCAAATAATGGACTGACATTATCAGATATGCGTGGACTTGATTATGATGATGCATCATGGGATACACTCCTTGATCAGCTTACAATAAGTGATATGGATACAATGATTGCACTTGGTGGATATCAGACATCTGCAGCATCAAGCGTTGGTAAGGTTCAGACAATCGATTGTGATGGCCCGGCTTCTATCAACAATAACTTTACAGGAACCGGTTCACTTGGATTCCCTTCAGCAGTAATGATCGCAAGCACATGGAACAAGAATATAGCTCTTCAGTTTGGTGAGAGTATTGGTAAAATGGCAGACGAAATGGGTGTTTCAGGTTGGTATGCTCCAGCTATGAATACACATAGAAGTGCTTTTGCAGGACGTAACTTTGAGTATTATTCAGAGGATGGAATCCTTTCAGGCTATATGGCAGCTAATGCAGTAAAGGGTGCTGAGGAACATGGCGTATACGCATATATCAAGCACTTTGCATTAAATGATCAGGAAACAAATCGTTGCAATATGATTTGTACATATGCAACAGAGCAGTCAATTAGAGAAATTTACTTAAAGCCATTTGAAATTGCTGTAAAGGATGGCGGAGCTAAGGCAGTAATGAGCTCATTTAACTATATTGGAACAACACCTGCTACAGGAGATAATGAACTCCTTAATAACGTTCTTCGTGGCGAATGGGGCTTCAAGGGATTTGTTCTTACTGATTACTTTGGAGTATACGGATATCTTGATGCAGATCGTGAAATCAGAAATGGTACAGACTGCATGCTCGTAGCTTACGATACAGAGACAAACCACGTTACAGATACAACAAGCGCAACAAGCGTTAAAGCTATGAGACAGGCTTGCAAGAACATCATGTACACAACTGTTAACAGCCGTGCATATGATCCTGCAAATCTTCAGACAGGACTTCAGAACTGGGAAATCATGGCAATTGTAATCGACGTAATTCTTGGAGCACTTATTGTCCTTCTACTTACACTTGCAATAAAGAAATTCATGAAAGAAACACAGGAAGAGAAGGCTACAGTAGAAGCTTTAGAAACAGACAATAAATAATAATCCTTAAGCTTTATCAAAGGTGATAAGCCCCATTGTTTTACAAATAGTAAGACAATGGGGTTTGCATTAAAACGGAGAACACAAAATGAAAGAAAACATTTGGACAAAATTTAAGACTAAATATCCAACAATAGCGGAGTTTATCGTCTTTTTTATAATCAGTAACGGAGTAACAGTTCTTCAGATGATCATGATGCCTGTATTCAAGGCAATTTTTAATATGACTTCTCTTGTAACCGTTAATTTCCAGATACTGCCAGTAGGACACAATCTTGATGGAAGTATCTATTACGTATTTGACTATGCAAAAGGAATAATTTCAAACGGCGGTGGCGGTGGTCTTGCATATTTTCTTGCAGTTGAAATAACTCTTCTTATTGCACAGATAATCAATTTCTTCCTTCAAAGAAATGTAACCTTTAAGTCAAACAGTGGAATTGTAAAAGCTGCAGTTTGGTACTTTATTGCATGGCTTATTATTTCAATCGGTGCATCTGCTCTTCAGGGACTTTACAAGATTCCGATTTACAATTTCTTTATTAGCGGGGTAGGAACAGGACTTGGAACAACAATTGCTGATATAATCACAATGCTTATAAACAGTGCTATTTCGTTCTGGGTATTCTTCCCAATAATGAAGATTATCTTTAAGAATGATGATAATAAGGATAAAAAGAAAGAGGCATAATTTATGGCATATAAGAACAAGACACTTATTGATAAAATGAATCTGGAACAGAAGTGTGCCCTCCTTTCGGGAAAAAATACGTGGGAATCAAGAGACTATAAGGAACTGGGAATACCCCCGATATGGATGTCCGATGGCCCTCATGGACTGCGTAAGCAGACAGGAGCTGCAGATCATCTTGGTCTTAATGGATCAGAGCCTTCTACGTGTTTTCCGACAGCAGCGACAGTTGCAAACAGCTGGGATCCTGAACTAGGAGAGGCTGTAGGAGAAACCTTAGGCGAAGAAGCAGCAGCGATGGACGTTAATGTTGTTCTTGGACCAGGGCTTAACATGAAAAGAAATCCTCTTTGTGGAAGAAATTTCGAGTATTTTACAGAGGATCCTTATCTTGCAGGTAAGATGGCTGCCGGTTATATCAGAGGACTTCAGTCGCAGGGCGGCGCAGCATGTCCCAAGCATTTTGCTGTTAACGACCAGGAGCTTCGCCGTATGGCAAGTAATTCTGTTGTAGATGAGAGAACGCTCAGAGAAATATATCTCACAGGGTTTGAAATTGCTGTTAAAGAAGGTCATCCCAAATCAATAATGTCTTCTTATAATGAAATAAATGGAACCTATGCTAATGAAAATGAGCATCTTCTTATGGAGATACTTAGGAATGAATGGGGATTTGACGGCGCTGTAATTACAGACTGGGGCGGATCAAATGACCATACAGAGGGTGTCAGACATGGTTCAAATCTTGAAATGCCTGCACCAGGACTTTCTTCTGCAATGGAGCTTGTAAATGCTGTCAAGGAAGGAAGACTTCTCGAAGAAGATATTAACGACCGAGTTGATGAGCTTCTTACACTTATTCTTAATGTAAGTGAAAATGTAGAGAAGGCTCCAAAGAGCTTTGATAAAGAAAAGCATCACCTTATTGCAAGAAAAGTAGCTTCTCAGTCAATTGTTCTTCTTAAAAACGAAGAGAATATTCTACCTTTATCAAAGGATAAAAAGGTAGCTATAATTGGAGACTTTGCTTTCACACCAAGATATCAGGGAGCAGGAAGCAGTCTTGTTAATCCAACACAGCTTGATACTACAATAAATATGGCTGGAAACTGTGGGCTAAGTGTTATTGGAGCAGCAGAAGGGTACACAAGAAATGGCAAGGCAGATGAAGCCAAGAAGCAGGCTGCGCTTGATTTGGCAGCAAAAGCCGAGGTTGTTCTATTCTTTATGGGACTTGATGAAATAAGTGAATCCGAAGGTCTTGACCGTACCAATATGAAGCTGCCTCACAATCAAAATGAGCTTCTTATTGAACTGTCTAAAATAAATAAAAACATTGTAGTAATTTTAAGTGCCGGAAGCGCAGTAGAAATGCCTTGGAGAAAGGATGTTAAAGCAATTGTTCATGGATATCTTGGCGGTCAGGCCGGTGCCGGAGCAATGCTTGATGTTCTTGCAGGAAGAGTTAATCCATCTGGAAAGCTTGCTGAGACAATTCCGGATAGATACGAGGATACACCTTCATACAACTATTTCCCGGGTGATTTGAGAGATGTTTACTACAAAGAAGGCTTGTATATCGGATATCGCTATTTTGATACTGTAGGAAAAGAAGTAGCATTTCCTTTTGGATATGGCCTTTCATACACGAGCTTTGAGTACAGCGATTTGAAAATCACAGATACTGATGTTACCTTTACTATTACAAATACAGGTGATAGAGAAGGCGCAGAGATTGCTCAGCTTTATATCGGCAAGAATGATTCTGGTATATTCCGTCCACTTAAGGAGCTTAAAGGATTTGCAAAGATAAAGCTTGATGCCGGAGAAAGTAAAACAGTTGGAATTTCTTTTAACGACAAGTCCTTTAGATATTTCGATGTTAGTACCAACAAGTGGGAAATTGAAGGCGGAACCTATCAGATAATGGTAGGAGCAGCTGTTAATGATATCAGACTTCAAGGAGAGACCCTTGTAAAGGGAACGAGTGATGCAGATCCTTATGCAGGAAAAGAGCTTTCTTCATACAGGTCAGGAAAAATTACTGATGTTTCCGATTCAGAATTTGAAACGCTTCTTGGTTTTAAGATTTCGAAGCAGCAAAAAGGGATTACAAGAAACAGTGCTTTTAGGGATATGAATCATGGCTTTAGTCCAATTGGGTGGATCGTATGGCTTGTTCTTACAGCATTTTATAAAATCAGCTGTAAAGGGGAGAAGCCAAACCTCAATGTCTTGTTTATTTATAATATGCCTTTTAGAGCTCTTGCAAAGATGACGGGCGGAGCATTTAGTAGGGGAATGGTAGATGGACTAGTACTTGAGCTTAGAGGTGGTCTTATAGTAGGATTTGTAAAGCTTATCATTGAAGCGGTTAAGAATGCTTTTGCTTCAAGCGCATTTGCAAAGAAAATAAAAGCATGAAAATAAAGTAATCACACAAAATTATATCAGACGGTGAAATGAAATACTCCGAAAAAATAGAAGTGAAAATCTATTTTTCGGAGTATTATTTTTTTACGAGAGGCATAGCTGCGCAGCTAGTAATATAAAAATTTACTGCGGATTAGGAATAAGAATTTTAAGAGTGAACCATTTCTTTTCAACGCTTATAGTTGTTGTTCCGCCATATTTCTCTACAGTTTTCTTGATACTTTTGACACCATAGCCGTGATAATTCTTATTGGACTTTGTGGTTACAGGCTCTCCATTTTCAAATTTAAGAGCACTTTCACAATAATTTTCAATTTGAATAAATACAAAATTCCTTTGAGAAGAAACTGATAAGTGAATAAGTCTTTTTTCTTTATCAGGAAGGATAATGACGCTTTCAATCGCATTATCAAGGGCATTACCAAAAATGGAACAGATATCAGTTACATGCATAAAGGAAAGAAGTGTTCCATCGGCTACACAGGTTATTTCGATACCATGCTTTTTACAGTAAATGGTTTTGCCTGATAAAATTGTATCCAAAACGGAGCTTCCGGTATTAAAGGCTGCGCCGTATTCTGATATTTCTTTTTCCATGGCGTCAAGCCATTCCTTCTGCTTGCCTTCATCGGTTTCAGCTCTAAGAGCAATGATTTGGTGCTTTAAATCATGATATTTGGTATTTATTACATCTATATTTTCCTGATAACGAAGATACTGATCATATTGTCCTTTAAGAACAGAGTTCATAGCCGATAGGTCTTTCTCAGCACCAAGCTCCTTGATTCGTGACTGATAGGCATACAGAACTGCAAGACCGGCAAAGTCGACAAGAGAACGGATATTAAAAATATCAGTTGTAATATTTGAACTAAATGGAGAAGCAAAGCTTACATAGCTGAGATTACTTAGCGAAAAAACTATAGCTGCTATCAAAAGAACGGAGCCAAGCTCTCTGGCAGAAATGCTAATAACAAAATCTTCACTGAAAAGCTGCCTGAGAAGTATGAAGGCAGTAATATATACAAATCCGTAAACGGTCACAAGAAGCAGCATTCGCATAAGGAAAGTAGGAAGACCAAAATGTACTATCAGGAAATATTGAATCTGCCATTCGATAGATGCTGAGAATTCAGCAAGAAGAAAGGCAAAGGTAGTGCAGTACCATACGGATACAGGAGGAATCTGGCAGGAAAAGAAGAGAAAAAGGAACATCAAAAAGACAGCACCAAGCATACATGGAATCCACCAAATAAGAGGAAGATCTCCTGTAGGTACCATAAGAAGGCATTGACATACAAGTGCAAGGGCAAATATGAAAATTCTTTGTATACCGGTTTTCTTTTGAGGAAGAACAAAGATAAAGACAATGCAGGCAAGCCATTCGGCAATTGCAGTATAAATTCTTGGTATATTTTCAAATACTTCCATTATTTCATAACCTCACTCATATTGTTGGTTAGTGCTTCCATAAAAGCTTTTTTCTTGGCTCTGCTGATAAGGAGGTTATCATTTCCGATTACGCAGCAGCCGTCCTTCACACCATCAACGCGCTGCATATTAACCAGATATCCCTTGTTGCTTCGAAAAAAGCCATAAGGAGAGAGCGTATCTTCTACGTCTTTCATTTTACCCGAAGAAGCGAAGGATTCTCTTGCGGTATGATAGATGAGAGTATGCCCCTGGCTTTCAATATACGTGAGGTCAGTAATTTCAAGCTTCTTAATTCCATCAGGTATAGGAAAAGAAATGTAGTGGCGCTTTCTGTTTTCCATTCTGTCTATGGCTCTGTCAAGCCTTTGGGAAAAGGCAAAATAGGTAATAGGCTTAAGGACATAATCAAGAGCATCAACAGCGTAGCCTCTTATAGCGTACTGTGTCATGTTCGTTATGAACATAATGATTACTTCACTGTCAAGCTTTCTGATTTCTTCAGCCGCACTCATACCGTCCATAAATTTCATCTGAATATCCATAAGAATAATATCAAAAGAAGATTTATAGCCGGCAGTGATTTCATCTCCATCCCTAAAGCGCGTAATAGAAAACTCATTTTTGCTTTCACCGGAATACTTGTTTATGTATTCCGTAAGCTGATTGGCATAAAGGTCTTCATCTTCTACGATAGCAAGTCTTATCATAGTATTCCTTTCAATACAAAAAAGTAAAGCTGAGCTTTTTACTTATGAAAGCTGGGCAAGCAGCATCAGGTAATAGTCGTCCTCACCTTCGAGAACGGGTGAATTCTCACCACCGCCGTTAGTACTGCGCTTAATCGCAGCATATGAATCTTCACTAAGTGCGATTAAATCCATTTCATTCATTGGAAATCCAAGGTCTGTTCCTATTTTGCAAAAAGAGGATATGGGATATTTCTCAGATTTTGTTGCAAGAAGTCTGGCTCTGACGTCTGCATCTTTTTTGGCAAGGTCTATAAGTTTTTCAATTGAGTCTTCAATATCCATCATGATAGTTTCTCCCTTCACTTATTATACTGAATAAATTTTAGCATATTCAGGCAACATTAGTGCACGGATTTATTGTATTTGTAAATAATATAAGCTTTTTTGGCAGGCCGCTTGTCCTTGTAGAAAAAATGTATATTTACTATAATTGTATGTAATTGTTAGTGTTTCTATTAATGGAAAACGGAGGCGTTATATGGAGAAATCAAAAGTTTATTTTACAGACTTTAGAACACAGATGGAGGTTCCGCTGACAACAAAGCTTCAAAAGCTTATAAAGACAGCAGGAATTGGCACTATAGATATGGATGAGAAGTTCGTTGCAATAAAGATGCACTTTGGGGAACTTGGAAACCTTGCATATCTTCGTCCAAATTACGCCAAGGCAGTTGCTGATGTTGTAAAAGGAATGGGTGGTAAACCTTTTCTGACGGATTGTAATACACTTTATCCCGGAAGTAGGAAAAACGCTCTTGAGCATATGGACTGTGCAAATTTAAATGGATTTAATACTGTTACGACAGGATGTCAGATTATTATTGGTGATGGACTTAGAGGAACCGACGATATCGCAGTTCCTGTAGAGAACGGAGAGTATTGTACAGAGGCCTATATTGGAAGAGCAGTAATGGACGCTGACATTTTCATTTCACTTACTCACTTTAAGGGACATGAAATGACAGGTTTTGGCGGAGCAATCAAAAACATTGGAATGGGCTGTGGAAGCCGTGCAGGAAAGATGCATCAGCATAATTTTGGAAAGCCTCATGTCGAAAGTGATCTTTGCAGAAACTGTCATAGATGTGCAATGGAATGTGGATCAAATGCTATTTCCTACGATACTGGAAAGGCTGTGATTGATCAGGATGTCTGTAAGGGCTGTGGAAGATGCATTGGCGCATGTTCGTTTGATGCTATTTCCAACAATAATGATAATGCAGCAGAGGTTCTTGGCTGTAAGATGGCAGAATACACAAAGGCAGTCTGTGATGGAAGACCAAATTTCCATATCAGTCTTATTGTGGATGTATCACCAAACTGTGATTGCCATGGCGAAAATGATGCTCCAATCCTGCCAAATATTGGAATGCTTGCATCATTTGACCCGGTTGCTCTTGATCAGGCATGTGTTGATCTATGTCAAAATGCTGCTCCGCTTGGTAACAGTCAGCTTTCGGATAATCTGGCAAAACCTGAGTGGCATCATCATCATGACCACTTTATGGATTCAAATCCTAATGTCCGTTGGAAGGAAACGCTTGAACATGCTCAGAAGATTGGACTTGGAAATAGAGAATACGAAATGATTACAATTAAGTAAAAAAATCCCTGGCAGAAAAGAAAGCTGTACCGACCCCCAAAAGTTAGACCAAAAATCTAACGATTGGGAGGTCGGTTTTT
>CAZJWA010000056.1:0-17494 GCA_964549585.1 uncultured Butyrivibrio sp.
CTTCTTGGTCTGTACTTGCTGTATTTGGATTGATTTTTGTTGTTTTATTTTGAATTATTCTAGAGTAATTCGAAATGTTTTTTGATATTCAAATGGAAAATATCTATTCAAATAGTATAACTTGTCTTGTAAAGGTATTGTTATGATAGTAGCCATTTGATGCCTTTTGCCATACGTCCGGAATTATCTTTAAAATGATTTCCTTCGTTACTTTCAAAGATGGTTTCGATACCTTGTTCACTGATTGTTTCTTCAATTTCTAATGTGTTATTCATGACACTCGAAAGAAGCTGATTTCTCGTACGGCTTTCTTTATCCCCAAGCGAAAAGTAGATTTTTTGAACTGAATCTGAAGGCTCATGTGATTTTACGTATTCTATAAATCCAGGGTACCATAAGGAACCTGAAACAGATGCTATTCCGTCAAAAATATTTGTTTGATAGGCTGTATACAAGGCAAACAATCCCGCCATTGAATAGCCAGTCAGGAATATTTTGGATGGTTTTGCTGAAAATTCACGTAAAATATCCGGTAATATTTTAGTTAAAAGAGAGGATATATATTTGTCAGCGCTCCCTTCAAACGGAGCATCTTTTGGTGTAAGAGAAGGAGCAGGCCAAGGCGACATATCCTGATTCCACTTCGGTATGGATATTATTGCAAGCGAAAAAGGAGGGCAGGATAAATTCTGGCAAGAATTTATGATATCTGAGCCTTCATTTGAAAAGGAATTATATAATATTAGAGGAACGCTACTGGCGGAGTGTTTTTTATCCAGTGAGGCATTAGGAAAGCCACTTTGATAGATACTTATTTGTTTATCTGCTGAAATAATAGAATTCACCTGCATCTTATTTCTCCTTTACATTAATAATACCCCTTTGTGTAATGAATGGAAAAAATATATAATAGAAAATATTATATGACGGATTTTCGGAAAGGCTGATTATGAAAAATGAAGAACCAGAAAGCAGTGATATCAAAGAACAGAAATTTAATAATGAAGAATCAGGAACAATGAATATGAAAAAGCTTAATGAGGTAAATGAAGAATCAGGAATTATGAATACCCAAAAGCTTAAGGTGGCATTTGCATTAAACCTAATAGTAGTGGTTCTTGAAGTCTATGCGACTGCGAATTCATTAACACACTTTAAGATGAATATGTTTCAGTATTATACGATTGATTCAAATATAATAGCTATATTTTCGTCTCTTTTTTATGTTTGTTTCTATAAAAAGCAAAAGCCTTTGGCACTTGCGATTTTCAGGCTCCTTGCTGCTGTGAATTTATCGCTCACGTTTCTGATAGTGCTATTTGTTCTCTCGCCATCTATGGGTGGGATTTACGTAGTGATGTTTCAAGGCAACTCTTTATTTCAGCATTTCTTTTGCCCAATAATTACAGTTATTTCATTCTTCTTTTTTGAGAAGGATATCACTACAGTAAAAGGTATGTGGCGCCTTCTTCCGCTCCCGACAGCTGTTTATGCAGCAATAATGATTTTCCTAAATATTTCCTATGTTATTGAAGGACCCTATCCATTTCTTCATGTATACGAGCAGCCGATATGGATATCTTTCCTGTGGGTAATTGTAATTCTATCGCTCATTTCGTTTTTGTCGTGGGGATTTGAAACACTGAAACGTAGATTGGGATAATGAATAACAATGCTGGATAATAGAATCCTATATAAATAGAATTGTAGAAAGAAGCTGAATTAGTCTTAGGGATTAATTCAGCTTCTTTCTATATTGACAATAAGTCAAATTAGAAATAAACTGTAGATAGCTACACAATATTTATGCGATGAAAGAAGGTTGTAATGTTTGAAGATTATGCAGGACCTTTAATGAAGAAGATTTCAGAACAGCTTGAAATGAATGTTAACGACAAGATAAGAAAGTATCAGCTGACACTGTCACAGGCAAGAGTGATACTTTTTTTGTCAGAAAAAGAGGGAATGATTGCATCACAAAAAGAGCTGGAGGATCATCTGTGTGTATCTCATCCAACTACGGTAACTATCGTTAGAAGTATGGCTTCGAAGAATTTGATAGATACGTATACGGATCAAGTGGATAAACGAATGAAGATGATTCATTTGACGTGGGGAGATAAGGCGATTTACAGCGAATTAAAAGAGAATGCGGATAGTATGGAGAAGATTATGATGTTGGACTTTTCTGATAAGGAGAAAAAAGAGTTTCTTCAGCTTTTGCAGAGAGCATATGAAAATACTATTAATGTATAGAAAGGCAAGGAGTATATGGATAAATCACTGGAAAAATATAATAGTATGTCTGTTTCGCAGGCGGTTGTCAAAAATGCACTTCCTGCCGTAGCTGCAATGCTGATGGTACTTATCTATAATTTGGCTGATACTTTTTTTATCAGTCAGACAAATGATGCGTATCAGGTGGCAGCGGTTTCACTTGCCACACCCGTGTTTCTGTTTTTTATGTCAGTGGGAAATATCTTTGGAATAGGTGGTACATCTGTTATTTCAAGGGCAGTTGGTGAGGGCAAAAGGGATTACGCGAAAAAGGTATGCTCATTTTGCATGTGGAGCTGTATTGCAATCGGGATACTGATTACGCTATGTCTGCTTGTTTTCATGGATCCGATTTTGACGCTTATGGGTGCAAGTGCAAAAACGTGGGATTATACGAGAGAATATTTGATCATTGTTGGAATCAGTGGATCTTTTGCTCTTATTTCAAGCTGCTTCTCCAACATTTTAAGAGCAGAGGGTCAAGCTGGAAAAGCAATGACGGGACAGCTTATAGGAAATCTTCTTAATATGACGCTTGATGCAGTATTTATTATGGTATTCAAATGGGCCATAATCGGGTGTGCGCTGGCAACTCTGATAGGTGAAACTGTTGGCGCTATTTATTATTTGAATTATTATTTCAGAGGAAAATCATCTTTAAGTGTAAAAATTACAGATTTTACACTTAAAGAAAAAGTGGTGAGCAGTGTATGTTCAATTGGCATTTCAGCAGCACTTGGTTCTCTTCTGATGAGTGTATCGCAGATTATTATGAACAGTCAGATGGCTGCATATGGGGATATGGCTGTGGCAGGTATTGGTGTTGCAATGAAAATTGTAATGATCACAGGTATGATATCAATGGGAATTGGACAGGGAGTTCAGCCACTTCTTGGATACTGCGTGGGGGCAAAAGAGTGGCCAAGGTTTAAATCGTACATGAAATTTGCATTTGTCTTTGCAACCGCACTTGGAGTAGGACTTACTATATTTTGCTATTTGTTTATCAATCAGCTGGTGGGAGTATTTCTGACTGATGCCAACGCATTTGATTATGGTGTTGAATTTGCAAAGATTCTTCTTTGTACAGGTCCGCTCTTTGGAATTTATTATGTAATTACTAATTCGCTACAAGCTATGGGAGCAGCAGTGCCTTCTCTTATTATCAATGTCAGCAGGCAGGGACTTGTCTATATTCCGGTTTTGTTTATACTAAATGTGATTATTGGTATTGACGGACTTGTTTGGGCCCAGCCAGTAGTGGATGTGATTTCACTTATTCTGGGAGTAATCCTATATTTGATTTTTTTCAAAAGAATAATGAAGAAGTGTCAAATAAACAATTCAATACTTTTAATAGCCCAAATGCTGTAAATAAGGTATACTCTTTCCAAATGACGATTAGGAAAGGGGAATAGTATGTGGACGATACGCAGGATTATGGAAGCAGATTATGGCTGTGAAGAAAGAGCACCGGGAGAAAAACTGAAATGTCTTGTTGAACTTGTTGACGAAAAAGGCAATACGATGAGGCTTGAGGTGCAGGATGAATGGCTTAGAAGGAATGGCCTTGATGAAGGCAGCAGCTGGAAGGACTATCTTCCGGACATGTATGAATACAGAGATATTCGCCCTGATGAATTAGAACAGGCAATAGCGATAGAGCAGATATGCTTTCCACCAAATGAGGCATGCTCTCCAAAAGCTATGACTGAGAGAATAACGGCAGCTCCTGAGCTTTTTATGGCCGTAATTTGTAAGGAAACAGGAAAACTGGCAGGATTCTTTAATGGAATTTCTACGAATGAAGATATTTTCAGAGATGAATTTTTTACTGACATAAAGCTTTATAATCCAAATGGACGAAATGTTATGATGCTTGGACTTGACGTACTTCCTGAGCATCGTGGTAAAGGACTTGGAAGAGAAACAGCATATCAGTACAGTGTTCGTGAGCGCGCAAAGGGTAGGGATAAACTTTTTCTTACATGCCTTGCAGGCAAGGTAGAAATGTATAAGAAATTCGGATATACTGATAAAGGTATAGCTAACTCTTCATGGGGCGGCGAAGAGTGGCATGAAATGGTAATTGACCTGCGCTAAATAAGGAAGGACACTCTTTTCATGTGGCGAGGATTTTGGCTCCCAAATACTAATAAGCAAGGAGAAACTTTGTGCTTCAAACAATTCAGTCACTTGATGCAGGTATTTTGCTGTGGATTCAGCAGTATATCAGAAACGATTTTTTAACGCCGATAATGTGCTTTATCACTGAGCTTGGAAATTCGGGAATTATATGGATACTAATAACACTTATTATGCTGATCATTAAAAAGACGCGGAAGGTTGGCATTATGTCAGCTCTGTCGCTGATAATAATTTTTATTGTTGGTAATGTTATTTTAAAAAATGCTGTGGGAAGGATTAGACCCTACGAAGTTGTTGATGGGCTCGTACTTTTGATTGAGAAACAAAAGGATTTGTCTTTTCCATCAGGACACGCCGCAAGTGCTTTTGCTGTAGCCGTTGTCATGTTTAAGGCTCTTCCAAAGAAGATAGGTGTTCCGGCTCTTGTCTTTGCAATAATTATCAGTCTTTCAAGGCTCTATGTGGGCGTTCATTATCCAACTGATGTCATTGGAGGTGTTCTTCTTGGAACGGCAAGTGCTATTTTTGTATTAAAATTTATTGGACCAAAGCTTGAATCCAAAAAAGTACTCGAAAAGGAAAACGAGGCAAAATAAGAGTAGTAAAATATTATGTATATTCTCAGATGATATCCGCTTAAACTTTTGGTTATAACAACTATATCTTTTTTGAACTTCAATGAAAGCTCTGATCAGCCTAAAATACTGATTAGAGCTTTTATTTTGATGTCGTTAGTACAGAAAGGAAGGCAGAAATGATAATTTCGGATTTTGCAGTAAAGTACAGTGAGAAAATGTATCCAGAAGGTGCCTCTGAGCTTATGGATACAGACCCTGAATTTTTTGAACGTTTTAGTAATTTTGCTTTTGACGAAGTAGTTAATGAAGACGGGCAGGGGCTTCCGGATAAAACAAGATTTATGGCTATCCTGGCGACTCTTATTGGATGCCAGGGAATTGATGAGTTTTCCGCTATGGTAACGCCGGCGATGAATTTTGGGCTAACGCCTGTTGAGATAAAAGAAATAGTGTATCAGGCAGTTGATTATCTTGGGATTGGAAGAGTACTTCCGTTTATTCTTGCTACGAATAAGGCTCTTGAAGAAAATGGAGTAAAGCTTCCGCTTGAGCCGCAGGCTTCAACAACAATGGATAATAGACTTGAAGAAGGCGCGAAGGCACAGGTTGAAATTTTTGGCGATAGAATGAAGGACTTTTATAAAACAGGTCCCAAAGAGTCAGTGCATATTAATAGGTGGCTCGCTGCAAACTGCTTTGGAGATTATTACACAAGGGGCGGACTTGATTATTTGCAGCGAGAAATGATTACATTTTGCTTCCTTGCAGCGCAAGGCGGCTGTGAACCACAGCTTACGAGCCATGCAGCTGGAAATATGAGGCTTGGAAACGACAAGCAGTTTCTGATAAAGGTTATCTCGCAGTGCCTGCCATATATTGGCTATCCAAGGAGCCTTAACGCACTTAGATGTGTGAATGAGGCGTACGAGAATTCGAATAAATAAGGCAAAAGAAATATTTTGTATCAAATTGGTTTGCTAAAAGATTTCATCGCTGATTATTCTTTTTTAATACAGAAACGAGCTTTTGAATGTTTTCATCAGGACTTAGCGGATAAATTAGTCCATATGGAATTGAATAATTCCAGTCCACAGGAATTGTGACAAGAGTGGGATGAATATTACTCCAGCACTCAATATTAAGGAGCAGATTTCCACTGCTTTCACATTCGTTAAAAACATCCATATCGTAGAAATGGTCAGTATCACGAATTTTTATCTGCGGATGATTGGTAACAAGATCCATGCGAATTTTATCGTTTACATCAGAATCGCCTGACTTTACCATTATTAAAGTTTCGCCGTAAAGATCACTTAGTTTTAGTATTTTTTTGCCAGCGAGTCTATGGTAGGAAGGAACGGCGATGCATTTCTTATAGGTTCCAAGCGTAAGCATATTGCATTTTGAAAGCCATTTTTTGGAATCACACACTCCGACAAAAAAATCGAAGGAGTCGCCAAGCCTGTCAATAAAAGAAAGAATACCCGCGCGGTTGTCTTCAAATGGAACGATTTGCAGTTTGAAGCCCGGAAAAGAATCATTAATCTGATTCCACAGCTCCATGAACTTGATGCAAGGATTAAGAAGTGATGAACCTATTCTGAATATCACGCTGGTCTGGTTCATGGCAAACCTTGCTTCCCAAATGGCTCTATTAGAAAAGCTGATTAGCTTTACCGCATTTTTGTATAGAGAATTGCCTGCAGGAGTAAGCGAGATTCCCTGGTTATTTCGGAAAAAGAGCTGGAGATTTAAGTCCTTTTCCAAAGTATTAATTTGCTTGATGACAGCGGTCGTTGAGATGTAGAGCTTCTCGGATGCCTTATTGAAGCTGCCGTTATCGGCAACACAGATGAATGTATCAAGAGCATGGTTATACATGAAGTTACCTCATTTCCGGAAAGCTTATCCGGAAGAATACACGTAGAGTTTTGATATATGTAGCAGCTTATCAAATAAACTGTATAAACTAATAGTTATAACGATTGTAGCTTTCATGGAGAATACAGTCAATATAGTAGTAGAAAGGAGAATGATTATGAAGACATTAATAGCTTTTTTCTCAAGAGCAGGAGAAAACTATGTAAGTGGTGCGTTAAAGCAGCTGGAGGTTGGAAATACTAAGGTTGTTGCGCAGATGATTCAGGAGAAAACAGGTGGAGATTTATTTCAGATAATGCCCGCTTCCAAGTATTCAGATAGTTACAATGAATGCATTAATCAGGCAAAGGAGGATCAAAAAAGAAATGCCAGACCGGCGCTTGAGAGTATGCCGACAGACTTAAACGGTTATGACGAGATATATCTTGGCTATCCAAACTACTGGGGAACGATGCCGATGGCGGTATTTACATTCCTTGAGAAAGCAGATTTAAAAGGAAAGACAATTAAACCCTTCTGTACGCATGAAGGGAGCGGGATGGGGAAGAGTGAAGGCGATATTAAAAAGCTTTGTCCTGATTCCAAGGTAGAAAAGGGACTTGCTATTCATGGTACAAGAGCTGCAAATTCACAGAGCGAAGTTGATAACTGGATTGATAGAATGGAGATAAAATGAAATATTTGGAAAAAACAGAGTTTGATAATGTAAATGTATTTGGAACAGGAATGCCTAATGATGGCTATGCACAGTATTTCAGTGGAGCATCATTTCTTAACCCGCTTACTGAATTTGGCAAGTGCCCCGTTTTTCTTGCAAATGTAACCTTTGAGCCTGGATGCCGTAACAATTGGCATATCCATCATGCTGATAAAGGCGGCGGACAGATTCTTGTCTGCACGGCAGGCGAGGGCTGGTATCAGGAGGAAGGAAAGGAAGCAGTAAGCCTTACACCTGGAACAACAATAACGATTCCGGCAAATGTAAAGCACTGGCATGGGGCCAAAAAGGATTCATGGTTTAGCCACATAGCAGTTGAAGTGCCCGGCGAGAATGTTTCTAACGAATGGTGTGAGCCTGTTACAGATGAAGAGTATGGGAAACTTTGAGATAATAAGCTGAGCTGTGCACTTCACTGCAGTATGGAAGATATTTTGGATTAGGAAAAAGAAAAAGTAAGCAAACTGGTACTACTTAAAAAGTATAAAATGGCTATAGTAAGCAGTCCAGATTTATATATAATAAACTCATACGTTAACGATTTAATTATCTGAAGCTTCAGAATTCGATGGTAGTTTCGCTCTTTGTGAGACTATACTTCTATAATTTGAAGGAGTTTATTATGAATAAATTGAATTCTGCTAAAACAAAATGGATTACTTTTACAGCTCTTTTTATGGCAATGAATATAGCATTTAGTTCCTTTGGAATACCAGTTCCGGGTGGTCATTTATATTTGTGCGATATAGTTATCTGCACGGCGTCGCTTCTTCTTGATCCGGTTTCGGCTTTTATCGTAGGTGGGGTTGGCTCGTTTCTTGGAGATATGTTCTTTTACCCTGCGCCAATGTTTGTATCACTTGTTACGCATGGCCTTCAGGCAGCAGTAATTTCTATTATCGTGCACAAAAAGGAAGAGGGCGGTGGTAGAGCATCAGTAGCTCTTTTTGCCGGAGCAGTAATCATGGTTGTAGGCTATAGCCTTGGAAGAGCCTATGTTTATAGCACGCCGGAGTATGCAATAATTAAGCTCCCTTACGAAATACTTCAGGCTGTAATTGGAGCCGTCGCAGCTTTCATTCTCTGCTACAAATTTAACCTGAAAAAGATCTATGAGAGGGTAAGAGCGGATTAACTATAGGAATTTTTAGCTTTGCTTTATTAGGCCTTAGATCCATGTAAAATTGGATTAGAGGCTTTTTTAATTAAGAGAGGAGAATCGTCTATGCTGTTACGGACTTTAAATCAAGGTAAAACACGAAAAAAGGATTTGTTATTATGTACTGCACTTGTATGCTCTCTTGTTATGGGTTCCCTCAGTGGTTGTGGTGTCCATCAACAAGAGAAATATGATTCAGCCAGCGTTGTGGCTGACAAGGCTCTTGAGGAGTTTATGAAATTAGCTGCTGTCCCAAGACCATCTTTCCATACTGAAAAAGCGCTGGCATATCTCCAGGATTTTGCTGATAATCACGGCTTTACGAATTATCATGATGATTACGGCAATTTCTGGATGGATGTTCCTGCCACGAAGGGATATGAAGATTATCCAAAGGTGATACTTCAGGGGCATATGGATATGGTGTGTGTAAGTGATCCCGGGGTGGATATCGATTTTGAAACTACAGGAATCACAACAGTTGTAAGTGATGATACGATAACAGCCGATGGAACTACGCTCGGAGCTGATGACGGCGCAGGCATCGGCACTATGCTTGCAATTTGTGAAAGCAATGTAGCACATGGACCTCTTCGCGTTCTTGTAACCACGGATGAGGAAGTAGGACTTTTGGGCGCCGAAGCATTAGATGAAAGTGCTATAGACTCTGACTATTTGATAAACATTGACGATGAAGAAGCAGGAAAAATCACATATTCCACTGCAGGTGGACTTCAAGTTACTATGGAAAATCAGTATGATACCAAGCCGGTAAACTCTGGGGATACTGTATGGAAGCTGGAGGTTGGAAATCTTTTGGGTGGTCATTCAGGCGTAGAAATAGACAAGAATAGGCTTAGTGCTGTTACTGCACTTACTATGATGCTTCAGGGCGTGATGGACGCTGATATTCCAATTGGACTGATTTCTATCAACATAGGTGAGTTCGGTAACGTCATCGCTCCTTCGGGCTCTGTTACATTTGCAGTTTCCACTGAAAATGAAGAGAAACTCACGAAAATTTTGCAGGATATAGAGGACTCTCTGTCTTCTCAGTATCCTGACAAGAATATGGAATGTACTTTACTAAAGCAGGACGCTGAAGGCATGTATGAAGTATCAGTAAAGGACTCCTCGAAGTTGATAGAACTGATACAGTCTTTGCCACAGGGCGTAATTAGCATGAGTAAGAAAATCGACGGCCTGGTTGAAACGTCTTCGAACACAGGAGTGGTTAAACTCACTGACGGCTTTGCTAATATTGAAGTAAACGCTCGTTCGTGCGTGACTAAGGAGCTGGATAAGCTGGAAACAGATTTTTGCACCCAATCAGATAAATACGGATACAGCTGTACTACTAACTCAAAATATCCTGGCTGGGATGGCGATCCTGATTCACCGCTTCTGAAGCTTTCTGCCAAGGCATACGAGGAGACAGGAGTAGAACCGGAGCTGCAAGCGGTTCACGCAGGTTTGGAATCCTCATGGTTTACGACCAAAAGAGCTGGAATCCAGATGATTGCTATTGGACCGACTATCACAGGTGCTCATACTACATCGGAAACTTTGAAGTCCAAAACAATTGAGCCGATGGTGTCAGCACTTCTTTATTGCCTGGCAAATATTAATACGATATAGATAGAGGCCAGCACCTAATTCCTGAATTGATTTTTATTCTTACATCGATTACTTTTTTGTGATAGAATCATTTTTGCTGCAAATTAAATAACGTAAACACAACGACACTAAATATTGCTTGAACCTATGTCTGATGGTTCGGCGTATGAGGTGTCGTTTTTTGCGTGTAAAAAGAGCTATTAAGAAAAGAGGAGAAAATTATTATGCCTAAAACAAAATTTCAAAGTTTTATCTTTACACTAATCATGGTGTTCTGCATGGTCTATTGCATGACACTTTACACGGTTTCACTTAAAAGCGGAGGATTATCATATCAGGTCATTGCGATTGCGTTCAAGGAGATGTGGCTTGAATATGTAATTGTGTTTTGCCTAATTTTCTTTTTTATTACGAAATTGGCACAAAAACTCGCATTTCGGATAATTGACCCTGAAAAGAGTCAGCCTATTTTTGTAATACTAAGCATTCAGAGTATGACAGTATGTATTATTGTTCCTGTCATTACACTTATAGCAACATTTATTCATAATGGGGTGACTTCATTTTGGTTTACACAGTGGATTCAGCTGGCTTTCCTATGCTTTCCTGTAGCACTATGCCTGCAGGTGTTTTATGTTGGACCGTTGGTGAGGCTGATATTTAGAACGGTATTTAGAACACATCTTCAAAAGTAAAATTGTGATAAAATAATGTTATGTATTTTTCCTTATTATAGCTTGTATTTTTTGATGCCATAAGGAGCAGATTATATGACAAAGGATGAAATTTCGCTTAGAACCAAAAATATGCTGGCAGAATCACTCAAAAAATCCATGGCAAAGAAGCCTTTTGAGAAAATAACTGTGACTGAAATCTTGAAAGATAGTAATATCACAAGGTCTACCTTTTATTATCATTTTGAGGATATCTATAGCCTCATGATTTGGATGTTTGATAATGAAGGCGTGCAGCTGATGGAAAAAAGCAAGGATTTCTATACCTGGTCCGATGGAATAGAGCTGGTCCTTAATTATGTCAGAAGAAATTATGAAGTATGTATATGCGCACTAGATAGTTCAAGTGTTGGAAGAGAATATTTGAAAAGACTCTTGTTTGACAGTAGTTTGCAGATAATGCTTAAGTTTATTAATTCATTGGAAATACCGGCAAGGGATGAGGATAAAAGATTTATTGGTGCCTTTTATACCAGAGCAATGGTCTCAGAACTTATTTGCTGGATGAATGAAGGAATGAAGTATTCTACTTCTGAGATGATAGACTTATATGAAATGGTCATGGGAGGCGCGGTAAAGAATGCACTGCTAAAGAGTACACAAAAGAGTCATAAACAAAAATAATAAATACAGTTTTAAGACAAAACCGCCCGGTTTGTACGACATCGCACAAATCAGGGCGGTTTATTTCTGTTTATTTATAGGCCATGGAAATAAAATCAGATTATCAAATAAACCAATTGATTACGAAATGGAGGAACGCAAAAATGAACGAAGAAAAATATGATCTAATATTAAAAACTCCTATGGGAGCAAAAAAAGGCGAGCTGATTTTTGAAATAGATGGGGATCAGCTAAACGGAAAAATTATTGTAAAAGGTGAAGAAAATCCTTTTTCAAATGGAACAATTAGAGACAATAATTTTTCTTTTTCCGGAGTACTTAAATCTTCAGTAGGAAAAATGGACTATGAAGCAACAGGACAGGTCGATGGCGACACATTAAGAGGTGAGGCTAAAGCCAAAAAAGGGACTATTCAATTGACAGGAAAGAGAAAGTGAGGAAGGAATATGCTTGGTAATCAGAAGAGAAAAGATAATAGTAAGTTCTTTTTTGTAGGCGGTGGATTAGGAAGCCTTGCAGGAGCAGCATATCTGCTTCGTGATTGTGGATATGAAGGAAAAAATATTACAATAATTGAAGCACTTCCAATTGCAGGTGGTTCAAATGATGCATGCGGAGATGAACAGCATGGCTGGATTCAGCGAGGAGAAAGAATGCTGAATCGTCAGACATATGAAAACTTTTGGGATATTTTTTGAAGCATTCCTTCGCTTGAAAATGAAGGAATGTCTGTAACTGAGGAAATACTAGATTTCTCAGAAAAAAATCCATGTTTTGCAAAGGCTCGTTTTCTTGATAAAAGTGGTGAGATTATGGATGCATCCAGCTATGGACTAAACAAGGCTGAAATGATGCAGATGATAAATCTTTGGAAGGCTGAGGAAACAGATCTGGATAGATCTGGATGATATAACGATAGAAGATTGGTTTGATTCTGATTTCTTTAAGACTGTTTTGTGGTATGCGTATGAGGCTACTTTTGCTTTTCAGCCATGGAGTTCTGTAATGGAATTTAGAAGATATACGCTACGTTTCTGGCACCTTATTGTCAGACTGATAAGCTGCAAAGGAGTAACGCTTACGCCGCACAGCCAATATGAAAGTCTTATTATACCGCTGATGAATGTTCTTGAAGCAGAACATGTGAATTTTATTTATGATACTGCAGTAACAGATATGGATTTTCAGGAAGGTGATGGAATAACAGTTACGGGTCTTCATACAGTGAATAAAGGAACTGAAGGCTTTATTCAGCTTCATGAGGGCGATAAGGTTATTGCAACTCTTGGATGCATGACTGATAATGCAACATTTGGTGATGCCGGTAATTCTGCTAGGCTTGATACATCATATCCTATGAGTGCGCAGCTTTGGAAAAAAATTGCTGTTAAAAAGGATGGACTTGGAGATCCTGATAAATTTTTCTCGCACCCTGATAAATCTGCATGGATGAGCTTTAACTGTACATTTAAGGGAAGCACATTTATGGATTGGATGGAGAAATACACACATAATAAAACAGGAGAGGGACTATCAAATACGTTCGTTGAGTCTCCATGGTGCATGGAAATCAGAGATCCTATGGTACCTTTTTTCATGAATCAGCCTAAGAATTATTCATTTCTGTGGATGTGCGCATTTAATAGCTATGAAAAGGGAAAGTTCTGTAAAAAATCCGAATTCGATTGTACCGGCATGGAGATACTAGATGAGATTTTGTTGAGCCTTCCTATGGATGAGGAAACGAGACAGAAATGCCGAGATGAAGTTGTTGCTGCAATTCCGGTTGCGATGCCATATATAGATTCTCAGTTTTTGCCCAGAGCCGTAGGCGATAGACCACAGGTTGTTCCCAAGAATTCGACTAATCTTGGATTTACTGGACAGTTTTGCGAAATCCCTGAGGATGTGGTATTTACAGAGGAGTATTCGGTTAGAGCCTCCAGGATGGCTGTTTATCAGCTAACCGGTAGTAAAAGAGAGGTTGCTCCGGTTAAGCCTATCCGCTATGATGTCAGAATGATTCTGGCAGCCGGTTTGTCATATTTGAAATAGTAAGTGCCAAAAAGTGGTTGTATAATTGAATATAGCTTATAGAATATATGCAAGAATAGATAATTATTATTTATTTTTGCATATATTTATTTTCCAGGAAATTGCCGCATAGAAGCGAGGATAATATGACCACCAGAGAAGAAGCACTTGAATATGGACTATCATTTCAGAGAACTTATCAGGAAGCACCATTTCATGACTCAAACTGGCAGCTTGTAAGAGTAAAGGGAAGCAAGAAGGCTTTTTTGTGGACTTATGAGATGAATGGGCACATGAATCTAAATGTGAAGGTTGACGCTGAGTGGCGAGATTTTTGGAGAAATGCATACACTGCTGTAATACCAGGCTATCATCAGAATAAGGAGCATTGGAATACCATTATACTTGATGGATCAATCCCTGATAAGGACGTAAAGCGAATGATAGCCGAAAGCTATGATCTTGTAACTGATTCACCTACCAAAAGAATCTATGAGGCCGTTAAGAAAATTCCAAAAGGACATGTTGCGACATATGGACAAATTGCAGAAATGGCAGGAGATAAGAAGATGGCACGGGCTGTTGGAAATGCACTTCATAGAAATCCTGATGCCGACAACATTCCGTGCTTTCGCGTGGTAAACTCAAAGGGCGAGCTCGCGGGAGAATTTGCTTTTGGAGGGAGCGGCGCTCAGGCACGCCTTCTTGAAGCAGAAGGCGTTACTGTGACAGATGGCAGAGTTAATCTTGATAAATTTGGAATTAAACAGTAAAGGCATTACATCCAAAGATTTTATACATACTTGTAGCTGGGCGTAAAGCTGCTTCATAAGCATAACTTCAGTCTTATAATATGCTTCTATCCGCATCTGAAGTATCGGCAGGGCAGCCAAGTTTTGTTTTGATTTTCTCTCTGACAATAAAATAACAGATAAGGTGTGCAAGCGCGGTTATGAACCAGCTCACCGGGTAGCTTAGATACAATATTCTTAGCGAGTGGAAATATGTAAACACAGTGCAGATCCACAAAATCCTAAAGCCGCAGGCACCAAGAAGTGACACTATCATAGGAACAACTGAGTAGCCAAGACCTCTAAGACTTCCGCATAGAGTATCCATAATACCGCATAAAAGGTAAAGCGTACAAATCATTGACATTCGCTCGAGCCCAAAGCGAATAGCTTCGGGGTCAGAGGTGTAAATGCTAAGAAGTTCGCGCCCAAACAGGAAGAACAAATTTCCCATGACAAGACCTACAACTGATACAATCACAAGGCATGAACGAAGAACCTTACCTATTCTCTTGTACTGACCAGCACCAAAGTTCTGACTTGTAAAGGATATACAAGCCTGATAAACAGAGTTCATGGCAACATAAACGAAGCCCTCAAGACTTGCTGCAGCAGCGTTTCCTGCCATTACGATTGCTCCGAAGGAATTGATGGATGACTGAATAAGCACATTTGAAAATGAAAACAGCATTCCCTGGAGCCCTGCAGGGACACCAAGCTTTAATATAAGAACAAGCTTATCCTTGTTTATCTTTAGCTTTGAAGGAACAAATCTGTAGCTTTCTGTACTTTTCATAAGGCATCTGGTAATAAGAACAGCCGAAACCGTTTCGGAAATAATTGTTGCAAGAGCAACGCCTGCGACATCCATATGAAGGCAAATAACAAATATCAGATTTAGTATTACATTGATTATTCCGCTGATAACAAGGTAGTAAAGAGGACGCCTTGTATCACCGATTGCTCTTAGAATAGCGCTTCCAAGATTATATATAAAAAGAGACGGCGCACCCAGAAAGTAAATTCTCATATATAAAGTAGATAAATCAATTACTTCTTCTGGTGAACCCATTGCAGTAAGGATGGGCTTTGAGAGCAGCACACCGATTGCAAGAATAAGTAATCCGCCAATGATACATATCATGGCCGATGTATGAACGGTTTCACTAACATCTTTATCCTGACCTGCAGCGTAGAATCTAGCTGCGAGTACATTGACACCAACTGCAAGACCCATGAACAAACTGACTATTAAGTTAATGACGGCACTTGTTGATCCAACTGCGGCAATAGAATTTGGACCCGAAAACTGTCCAACAACTACTACATCTGCTGCATTGAACAGCAGCTGAAGAATACTTGAAAGCATTAGTGGAATTGCAAAAAGAAGTATCTTCCCCATAAGTGGTCCATGTATCATGTCTATTTCGTATTTCTTATTATTCATAAAACTCCCCGTTCTGCTTTATCATATTTTTGATAATTTCTAATTTATACTTATTGTGTCAGACTTTAAGTCGTATTTTCTGCACTTGTTTATTATTTCTGACTATTGTAAAATTGACTTATATTCGTAAACTAGTCTGTCAGTATTCTTTTTATTGTTGATTTAGTTTTCAAAAGACTTTTGATGATTTACATGAATGATTTACCGATATTGCACTTTTGATTTGTTCAGTTTTTGGTCGTTTTGTTAATGAGAAAAGAGGTAATCAATGAAAACAGTAATTGGTAACAGTAAAAAATCAGATGCGTCCGCTGCAGTTAATGAGGCTGCATCAAATATTCAAAATCCAAATCTACTAATTTATATTACACCCTATGAGACACTTACCGAAATAGCAAAACTCATAAATGATAAATTTCCTGGGGTTCCAAGTATAGGAACGAGCGGAATTTCATATTATGAGACTGATGCTTCTGATAAGGAGCTTGTTATTATGGCGTTTGGAAGTGACTGTGAGGCACAGGTTGGAGCGCTTAGATTCCTATCTTCGGCACCGCTTTATGATATCGGAGGACTAAAGAGAGCTATTTCAAAGGTTAGCCCCGGAAATGAAGATACTGTGTGCCTGGAGTTCTGCACGAATGATGAGGAAAGACTTGTTTCATCAATGAATGCTGCGCTCGAAGAGAGAAAGGTTCCTCTTGTTGGCGGAACCGTATATGGAGTTCCTGATGGAAAAAAGAGCATGGTATGCGTTAATGGAGAACTATTCACGGATGCGTGCTGCTACGCTGTTGTAAAGAATAAATCAGGAAAGATACATACGTATTCTGAAAATATTTATTATGCTGATCCTGGTGCTAAGAAGCATATAGCTACGCGTGTTAATCTGGCAAAGAAGGAACTTATTTCACTTGATAACAGACCTGCCGTTGATGTTTACAGTGAGGATACCGGACTTGATAAATCAAAGGTTGCTGCAAATGCCCTTGAAGCTCCGCTTGGAAGAGTTGTTGGAGACGAAGTTTTTATCTGCTCGATGTATGCAACCGGCAGCAATGGCTCATTGATAAATTATAAACGAGTAAACGAGAATGATACTATTTCAGTATTAAAACTTGGAGACTATGAAAGTATCAATAAAGAGACAAGAAATAAGATAAAGGCTGAGAACGGTAAGATTTCTTTTGTCTTTTCTGTAAACTGTATTTATCGTCATCTTCTCTTTTCACAAAAAGGACATCTGTCGCAGTTCCTAGGCGATATGGGAAGTCTTGGAGCACATGTTGGAGTTGTTGGCGGAGGAGAGCAGTACAAGAGACAGCATGTTAACCAGACGATGATATGTGCAGTATTTGATTGAAAATAAAAACCTTGCAGGATATGTAAGGCATGGAGACCAGCTATGAAAAGTCAAGTATAAAATAGCTGGAAATTTCTTTTTGTCTATCGATGGCAAAAAGGGTAACTTTAATAAAGCTCCCTA
>CAZJWA010000057.1:0-17227 GCA_964549585.1 uncultured Butyrivibrio sp.
TGCTTTTTTATTGAAAAAAGTTTTGAAATCCTTGAAAAATAAAGGTTTAGGAAATGAAAAATGGTAGTGAATTTGACACTACCAACTGAATAAGGAGGGTTACAGCATGAAATTTAAGGTACCGGCTTTTCGGAAGGAACCGAAGAAAAAAGGTAGTCCCAAAGGATTGGGTGTGATACAAAACCATGCTACTTCAAATGAGAAAAACACCAAAAAAGAAAAATTAAATAGAGGTAAGAAGACGCTTTCGTCCGATAATGGAAAGCAGAAATTTCTTCTGTTTGGAATTAGAAACAAGATATTTGTATGCTTTTTGATTCCTATTATTTTCATGATTATTGTAGGAGCAACAGCGTATCATTATGCATCAGTTGGAATGAGCAGTAAATTCCAGGAGTCCACAGAACAGACTGCCAAAATGGCAGTTGATTATATGGATATGAGTTGCACGTATATTCAGGCAGATGCAATGGAGTATGCTTTTGACTCTGATTTGGAAACATATTCTATTGGAATGCTAAGTAAGAGTGCAGCAACGGAAGCTTCTTTTATAAATGATACTAAAGTTTCATTTATGGCATCCCAGTCCTCTAACCCTTTTATAAGTAATATTCATTTTATTACAAAAGAGGGACATCAGGTGATCACAACAGCTAGCACGAGTAAAACTGATGGATTTTATGATACGTATGTTGAAGAAATGAATACTGAATCTGCAAGTGTGCAAAGTCCTGCAAGATGGGTCGATTCACATCCTCTTCTAGATGAGAAAATAGGTATTACTACGGATAACTATTTTATTTCCTATCAGATGCAAAACAGTAACAAGTTTGCATACATTGTAATTGATATGAAGGAAGAGGCTATAAAGAATCTCCTTGAAGAAATAGATTTTGGTGATGGAAGCATTACAGGATTTGTATCTTCAAATGGAAGAGAAGTTGTAAACGAAACAATTCCGGAAGGCGCAGAGGCTACATTTTCTGATACAGAACCTGTATTTTATGGACAAAGCTTTTATAGTGAAAGCACTGCTTCTGAAGACTTAGTTGGCTCAAGCAATGTTACATACAATGGTAAGGATTATCTGTATATTTACACTAAGAGTGAAAAGAGCGGACTTACCTTCTGCACGCTCATACCTGTTTCAATAGTCACAGGACAAGCACAGACTATAAAGAATATCACAATAACGCTTGTTATCATTGCAGCAATTATAGCTTTTCTTATCGGAACCTGGATTACGCTTGGAATTCAGAAGAATATGAAAGGAATTTCGCATAAGCTTAATGAAGTTGCTGAAGGAAATCTTACGGTTGAAGTAACGGCAGCAGGAAACGATGAGTTCCAGTCTCTTGCAAGGGCTACAACAAATATGGTCTTGAAGAATAAGAAACTTGTCTCGAAGCTATCGGGGACGGTCGAACAGCTAGAAGCTTCTACTGTTGATGTGAGTGCAGCTTCAAGTGATATCAGAAATAATTCTGAAGAAATCACAAGAGCTATTGATGAAATAAGTGAGGGAATGGCTAAGCAGGCTGAGCATGCAGAGGAATGTGTTGCAAAAACGAATGCTCTTTCTGAGAAAATCAAGAATATAAACGAGATGCTTGAAAATGTTCAGGGAGTCGTTGATCAGAATGAAAAAACTATAAACAGTGGTTCTGATATTGTAAGCTCACTCGCAGAGAAGACAAAGGAAACATCAGAAATAACTGCTAAGGTTGGAGACAGTATAGAAGCTCTTAAGGCTGAGTCTGAGACTATCAATAAATTTGTTGATATCATCAATGATATTTCTGGCCAGACGAATCTTTTGTCACTAAATGCATCCATTGAGGCTGCAAGGGCAGGCGAAGCCGGAAAAGGCTTTGCAGTTGTAGCTGAAGAAATAAGAAAGCTTGCCGATGACTCTGCAAAGGCTGCTAATGAAATCAAGAATACAGTTGGAAAAATAAGCGCGCAGACGATGGAAAGCGTGACCTTTGCAGGCGAAGCAGGCCAGATGGCAGAGGTTCAGGAAAAGGCTGTAAGAGAAGTAATTGAAGTATTTTCCGGAATGAGTGAGCAAATGTCAGTTTTATTTGACCAGATAAAAGATATAACTGATAATGCTCAGTCTACAGAAAAAGAGAGAAATGAAACACTTGATGCTGTAGAGAGTATTTCAGCTATCATTGAGGAAACTGCAAGTGAATCTGCGCTTGTTCATGATATGTCGACCAACCTTTTGACGAGCGTTGATAAGCTCTCTGATACCGCGGTAGCACTTGATGAAAATATGAACGGAGTAAAGACTGAAATCTCTGCATTTAAGGTAGAATAAAGATATCCAATTATTATGGTAATTAACTTGCATTTTTTTGTGTTTAAAATAAAGCATAAGAGAAGGCATAATGAAATAAATAGTTAGTAATTTAGAGAAAAGCAGCATGACGCTGCTTTTCTCTTTTCTTAAAAAAATGGAGGAAGCTATGCTTACAGAAACACAAGAGAAGGAATATTTGGGAAAAATCGATAGAGTTATTGCTATGGGGCCATATAGCGCAGACTGGGCTTCTTTATCAAAGATGACTGTACCGGGATGGTTTGAAGGAGCAAAGTTTGGAATCTTTTTTCACTGGGGTATATATTCTGTCCCTGCCCATGCAAATGAGTGGTATTCCAGAAATATGTACATAAAGGATGGGGAAGAGTGGGAGTTCCATAGAAAAGCATTTGGAGATCAGACAAAATTTGGATATAAGGATTTTATTCCAATGCTGACTGCTGAGAAATTTGATGCAGATGAGTGGGCAGAAATCTTTAAAAACTCAGGCGCAAAATATATCTTTCAGGTAGCGGAGCATCATGACGGTTTTCAGATGTATAAGAGCAGACTGTCCGATTGGAATGCGTATGATAAGGGACCGCACAGAGATCTTGCTGCTGAGCTTAAAATAGCAATGGAAAACGCTGGGATCAGATACTGCGCATCATCTCACAGAGCAGAGCACTGGTTTTTTATGGGACATGGCAAGGAATTTGATTCAGACATCAAAGACCCTATGAAAAAAGGTGATTTCTACTGGCCAGCTATGCCTGAATCCAAAAATGATGAGCTTCAGAGCCATCCATATCCAACGAAAGAATACACTGATGATTGGCTTCTTAGAACGGCTGAAATCATTGACAGATATCATCCGGAACTTCTGTATTTTGATTGGTGGGTACAGCACGAAGCATTTAAGGAGCCACTTAAGAAGCTTGCAGCATATTATTACAATGCAAATCATGCAATTGGGAAGGAAGCTGCAATATGCTATAAGCATGATGCAATGATGTTTGGAAGTGGAATTGTAGAAGTTGAGAGAGGAAAGCTTGCTGATGCCAAGCCATATCACTGGCAGACGGATACCGCAATAGCCAAGAACTCATGGTGTTATACGGATACACTTGAGTATAAGAATGCAAGACAGATTGTCTGCATGTTTGCTGACATTATCAGCAAAAACGGAAATATGCTTCTTAATATAGGCCCAAAAGCTGATGGAACTATTCCTGAAAAAGATCAGGAACTTCTTGCGGAAATTGGCACCTGGATGAAGAGAAACAGTGAAGCAATTTATGGAAGCAGATGCTGGAGAAAATCTGAAGAGGGCGAAACGAAGGAAGCTGAGGGTCAGTTTACCGATAATGATGAAGTGGCATATACATCCTCTGATATTCGTTTTACCTGTAACGGAGACAGCGTTTATGCATTTGTTCTAAAGGATCCTGAAAGCGGAGAATTAACGATAAAGGCTCTTGGAGATTCTGAAGATGAGAATACACCGGATTTTCATGGACTAATTAAATCCGTATCAGTAGTTGGATTTGAAGAAAACATTCCATTTACTACTGATACGAAGGGACTTCATATTAAAATGAATCATAAGCCAATTGATATGCCTATTGTTATCAGAGCTCAAATGCTTTGATAATCAGTGATTAGTTTTCTTTACGAGTGTTTCATGCATAAGAACCATTGGGACAAGAAGGATAAGTAAATAAACAGGGAAAAGCTGAATAGAAATATGAGAAGAAACCAGGCCGAAAATTGGAGGCATTAGTGTTGTACCAACGTATGCACTTGCCATTTCGATTCCAATTACAGCCTGGCTTTTTCCTGCCCCAAAATGAACAGGAGTAGAGTGAATTACGCATGGATAAATTGGCGCGCACCCAAGACCAACTATAACCAGAGCAATGAGAGTAACGGTGTTTCCAAGTGGCAGCAGGATAAGAAATGCGCCAAAAAGGATTATCCCTTGTCCAAGTCTTATAAGAAATGTGTCAGAGAACTTTATTGATAAAAATCCGTTTATGCCTCTTCCTACAGTCATTCCTATGAAGAACATACTGGCAAAAAATGCAGCAGTTTCGGTAGCAATTCCGCAACCAAGAACCAGGTAGCTCGCAACCCAAAGAATAACTGTCTGTTCAAGACCACAGTAGCAGAAAAAGGTAAGCATGATTTCTTTTGCCCCATTGATTGCCAGAACATCTTTTAGCTTTAATGGCTTTGAATTATCTATTTCTTCGTCAGCTTTTAAATCTGCATTCATGTTAGGAGCTTTTTTCCATAAAGGAAGACTAAATACAATTATTGCTGTAAGACACACCTGAAGTATTGAAATTGTACGATATCCAACATTCCATCCCATTCCCTTTGAAAGAGCATAACCCATAACATAAGGACTTATTGTAGTGCCAACACCCCACATGCAGTGAAGCCAGCTCATATGACGGCTTGCATAATGGAGGGCAACGAAGTTGTTAAGCGCTGCATCAACGCATCCTGCTCCAAGTCCATAAGGAATCGCAAACAGGATAAGCATATAAAAGCTTCCTGATATTGAGAAACCAAATAGTGCGGCAGCGGTTACTCCTACACTTACAGCGGTGACAACACCGGCTCCGAACTTTTTGGTGAGCCTGTCGCTAAAAAGAGCTGATATAACTGTTCCACATGAAATCGTCATTGAAATCAGACCGGCATAGGATACAGGGACCCCAAATCCCGTATACATAGAAGGCCATGCGGAGCCAAGAAGCGAGTCCGGAAGCCCCAGAGATATAAATGAAAGATAAATTACAACAATAAGTAGTGAAACCATAAGAAAACCTTCCTCCCAAGTATTTGTCTATTGCTTTGCTGCAAATAATATTAAAAGTATGCGGCATATCCTGCTTCTTACATCAATTATCTGCGATAGAAACTATTCCCTTTATTATATCAAAAAAAATCCGATATAAGATATATCATCTTACAAAAGGAAAGCAAGGAGGCTGACCGTATGCAGATATCAACGATAAACAGCAGTATTTCTGAAAATTCAAATAATAATATATTGGTAACAAATCAAAAAGAATCAAATAAATCCTCTGCAAATAATCAAACAGAAAAATCAAAAAATGTAAGTAACGATCAATCAGATGACGCTTTGGACGTTTATGGCGGTAGTCTGATTACAAATAAAGATGGCGATACACTTGAAATTTCTGATGCCGCCTCAGCTTCATCAGAAAATACAATTTCGGATGATATACTTCAAGATCTAATTAATCAGGCAGATTCGGCGCGTGATTCTGGAGATATCTATGCCAAGATAATTAAAATATTTCAAAGAATAGCACGTGGTGACCATGTCCCTGCAAATGATGAATTTAAACTCATGGAATTTAGCAAAGAGCTTTATCAGGCAGCTAAAGAAGCAGCTATTTTGGCTGAGAATAAAAAGCCTAAGGATTATAAATCTGTTGATGATGAAGAGGAAAATAAGCCCGTAACCTTTGGCAAAGGAGCGGGAGCTGTAGCTTCATCATTTGAGGCATCATCAGAAGAAATGCAGGTTGAAACTGCTGATAATACAAGCGAGGCGGAAATACAAAACTGAACTTCTAGAAAAGGCCGAGGGAAGAGCAACATCTGTATGGAAAAGCAAATTCAGCAAAATCTGTACTAAATTTGGACTTTACATTGTGTGAAATAGTGGTATTCTAAGCAGAAAACTACTCCAAAGGAGAAGAGATATGCACAGTGTATATTTTGCAAGGCATGGTCAGACTATCTGGAACGTTGAAGATAAAATATGTGGTGCTACAGATATAGAACTTACAGAGCAGGGACATCAGCAGGCAATCCAGCTTGGAAATAAAATCAAAGAAGAGAAGCTTGATATAGATGAGATACTTTATTCGCCACTTGTAAGGGCGGCAGAAACAGCACGGCATGTCCATGAAATTACCGGAATTCCTATGAGAGAAGAGAAGCGGCTTACGGAGCAGAATTTTGGTAAATTTGAAGGCTTTGGACCAAGACAGGGCGGCGCGTTTGAAATAGAAAAGCAGAAGTTTGCTTGTAGCTATGAAGGCGGAGAATCAATGCTAAAGCTTGCTGCAAGAGTATACAACCTTCTTGATGAAATAAGAAATGATGATAAAACATATCTACTAGTTGCTCACGGCGGCATAGCGAGAATGGTTAACTCTTATTTTTACGACATGACAAATGAGGAGTTTGCAAAATTTGGACTTCCGAACTGTGCAGTGCTAAAATATGATTTTGAATAATAGTTATAAGAGACTTTTGAATTCATTTTAGGAAGGAAGCATTTAATGTATAGATTAACATCAAAACTTTTGATATATAGAAGTATAGGAGAGGAAAGTATACTTTTTAAACTCGCTAATATATGCCGCGAATTTGATAATGGTGGTTATGAAAAAGAAGATCTTGTTACAAGAATTTACGCCCAGGTCGGAAGACTTTTAGATGTAGCTACAAAGTATGGCTTTAATAATAATCTTTGGCACAATTATCTGGCTTTTTTACTTGCAACTACTGAGACTCCTTTTACACTGGTATCCGAAAAAGTCGGAGCAAATGCAGGAAGCGTCAACGAATTTGCAAGAAACGATTTTGAAGCTTTTATGGGACTCTTTGATTATGATTTTAGCAAAATCGAAGATGCTCTTGGAATAAACTGCTTTACGACTCTTGAAAACTATGAGGCTGTTGTAAAGAAGGAAAGAATATACAACAAGAATGTAAGCGAAAAAGTTCAGGAATTAAGTAATCTTATAGAAGAAACTCATACTGCACAGGAAATGTATGATGTTGTAACGGACTTTTACAGACGTTATGGCGTCGGAATGTTCGGCCTAAACAAGGCTTTTAGAATCGAGGAAGATCAAAAAGAGCTACTTGTTCCAATTACAGCTACCAGTACAGTCGTTTTGGATGACCTGATCGGATATGAAATCCAAAAGCAAAAACTCATTGATAATACTGAAGCTTTCGTTAATATGAGAGCAGCAAATAATGTGCTTCTCTATGGAGATGCCGGAACCGGCAAATCTACAAGTATTAAAGCAGTTTTGAATCAGTATTATCCGCAGGGCCTTAGAATGATAGAGGTGTACAAACATCAGTTTAAGTATCTGGCCCGGATTATTTCGATGGTCAAGAACAGAAATTATCGCTTTATTATTTATATGGATGATCTTTCTTTTGAAGAATCTGAGACAGAGTATAAGTATCTTAAGGCAATTATTGAGGGCGGACTTGAACCAAAACCTGAAAATGTACTAATCTATGCAACCTCAAATAGGAGACATATTGTTAAGGAAACCTGGTCAGATAGACCAAGCCTTGAGGACGAAGACATCCACCGCTCTGATTCGATGCAGGAGAAACTTTCACTTTCTGCAAGATTTGGCGTTAGCATAGGATACTTTAAGCCGGATCAGAACGGCTTTTATGATATTGTAAAAGAGCTTGCTGCAAGATATCCTGAAATTAAATTAACAGATGAACAGCTTTGCCGGGAAGCAAACAAATGGAGCATAGCTCACGGCGGAGTTTCTGGAAGAATTGCACAACAATTTATAGATCACCTTGCGGGAAGTTGCAATAAGTAATAATACAATTCCTCATATTGTCGAAAAACTATAAATAATAGCTAATATTGAACAATAATTCCGTTGCGGCTAATCATAATAAAGACTATAATTGTAAGTAATCGTACAATTATAGTCTTTATTTTTTACTATTATCAGACTTTTATCAGACTTTCTAGTGAAGGAGACGGGTATGAAAAACAAGAATGACATCAAAGAAAATCAAAAAAAAAAACCCTTTATCGCACAGCTGTTTATGATTATCTTTTTGCCACTAATCATTATTTCCATTGTGCTTATTGTTATAAGCAATAGTGTTGAAAAAATCTGGTTAAAGAGACGACAGGAAATGAGATGTACAGTGCCGCAGTAGCCGTGGAACAAATGCTTAATCTTGTCGATCCGGGAGACTATTCTGAAAAGGATGGCATTGTATATAAAGGTGATACTTCACTTGAAGGACTTTCCGAGCAGCTTAATGTCATGCGCTCGAAATCTGAGGTGGATTATGCAGTATTTTTTGGAACAACACCTGTTGGATGCTCTGAGCTTGACAATGCACAGCCTCTTAACGAAACAGTTCTTGCAAAAATTGTAAGTGGAGATTATTCATCGCAGGGCGTTGAAATAAACGGAGTTGTCAGTGATGCATATTTTCATCAGCTTGTTCAGCCAAGCACAGGTGAGGTAGTTGGTGCAATCATTATTGACAGACCTACTGCTTCTATTACCAAAATGACTACAGATGGATTAATGATAATGATAGGAGCATGCATTGTTGTTGCGGTCATACTTAGCATTATTATTGTAGTAATTATGAAGAGTATTGCTGGAACAATGAAGGAAGCAACTACTAGTCTTTCAAAGGTTGCAACCGGTGATGTTTCATTTAAGCTGGATGATAAATTTGAGCAAAGAGATGATGAGCTTGGTGAGATAGTTAAGTCTGTTAGAAAGGTTATGAATTCATTTAAACAGCTCATTTCTGAAGTTAACAGCTCTTCAGATGAGTTAGACAAGCTTTCCGGAGACTTTCTTGATTCTTTTTCTAGTATAAAAACTGATATGGGCGATATTAATACAGCAGTTACAGAAATAGCAAATGGAGCAACTGCGCAGGCTAACGATACACAGCAGGCTACAGAAAATGTTGTCAATGTAGGAGCTAGCATTCAAAATGCTTCAGAGAAGATAGCTTCTGTTAAAGAAAAGTCAATCAGCATGAGTGAATATAGCAATGAAGCCAAGGATAGTATGGCTGAGCTTATTCAGATTGGTGAGCAGACAGCACAGTCATTTATTACTGTCAAAGATCATACTGAAGCAACAAATAAGTCAGTCCAGGGAATCCTTACAATGGTAGACCTTATTTCAGATATAGCTTCACAAACGAATCTCCTTTCATTAAATGCCAGTATAGAAGCAGCCAGAGCAGGAGATGCAGGAAAAGGTTTTGCTGTTGTTGCTGAGGAAATCAGAAAGCTTGCCGAACAGTCTGATAATTCTGCAAAGAATATTTCTGAAATAGTAAATGAACTGGTTGATACTTCGAGTAAGAGCGTTGAAGTTATTGATTCTGCAACGCAAATTGTTGATAACCAGAATCAGAAAATGCATAATTCTGATGAACTGTTTGCTAAGCTCATAACAGAGATTGACGAAGTAAATGATGATATCCTTCAAATTGAAAAGCAGATGGAAGAAATTGATTCCTTAAAGAACAGCCTGTCTGAGAAGATGGAAGGACTTGCTGCTATAGCGGAAGAAAATGCTGCAAGCACAGAGGAAACATCAGCAACATCCACGAATCTTATTGCACTTGTTGATAACTGCAGTAGTGATACTGAGCGAATAAGAAAACTTTCAGAGAAATTAAACGCTCAGCTTAAGAGATTTAAATTATAATAAATCTAATATAATTAAAAGCAGGAAAGATGTAGTCAAATACATTTTTCCTGCTTTTATGTTACGGAGACGGAGGGATTCGAACCCTCGTGGCAGTTGCCCGCCAAACGCATTTCGAGTGCGCCCCGTTATGACCGCTTCGATACGTCTCCATATATGTGTGCCATAAATCTAACAGCTTTTTTATTATAATGTGTGAATAATGGCAAGTCAACAAACAGTTGTTGAAGAAACGTATAAATTGTATAATAAGACCGTGAATGAAAAAGATTCTTTTCAAGGAGGTTAGCTGGTTATGCGTATTGGAATGTTAACAAGTGGTGGCGATTGTCAGGCATTAAATGCAGCAATGAGAGGTGTTGTTAAGTGCCTTTCAAATAACAGTAGTGATATAGAAATATATGGATTCTTGAATGGATATAAAGGACTTATCTACAGCGATTTCAGAATGCTTACAGCAGCAGATTTTTCAGGTATCCTGACAAGAGGAGGAACAATTCTTGGAAGCTCAAGAGTTCCATTTAAGACTATTCATGAACCTGATGAGAATGGGCTTGATAAGGTTGAAGCAATGAAGCAGACATATTATAAGCTTCAGCTTGACTGCCTTGTTGTTCTTGGAGGAAATGGCTCACAAAAGACTGCTAATTTGTTGAGAGAAGAAGGACTTAACATTGTTTCACTTCCCAAAACAATAGATAATGACTTGTGGGGAACAGATATGACATTTGGTTTCCAGAGCGCGGTTGATGTTGCAACTACGGCAATCGACTGTATTCATACTACGGCTGATTCACACGGGAGAGTTTTTATTGTTGAAGTTATGGGACATAAGGTTGGATGGCTGACACTCAATGCCGGAATGGCAGGAGGAGCAGATGTTATTCTTCTCCCTGAGATTCCGTATGATATTGATAACGTTGTAAATGCAATCGAAGAAAGAGCTTCAAAGGGATGTAGATTTACAATTCTTGCAGTTGCTGAAGGCGCAATTTCCAAAGACGATGCCAAACTTTCCAAGAAGGAATACAAAGAGAAGCTTACACATTACACATACCCATCTGTTTCATATGAGATTGCAGACCAGATACAGAAAAAGACGGGACGGGAGGTCAGAGTAACGGTTCCTGGACATATGCAAAGAGGCGGAGCTCCGGATCCTTATGACAGAGTTTTTGCAAGCAGGCTTGGCGCTGAGGCTGGACAACTTATTTTAAAAAAAGAATATGGAAATATGGTAGCATATAAGAACAGAGAAATTGTCAAGATTCCTCTTGCAGATGTTGCAGGGAAACTTAAGATGGTTCCTCAGGATGCAAGTATTATTAGGGAAGCCAAAATGCTTGGCGTATGCTTTGGTGATTAAATAAATCGAAATGGAAAAGTAATTCATGTCATATGTAGCACTTTATAGAAAATTCAGACCTCCTGTATTTGACGATGTTAAAGGACAGGATCACATTGTTACAACATTAAAAAATCAAATAAAAGCAAATCGAATCGGACATGCTTACCTGTTTTGCGGAACTCGCGGAACAGGTAAGACTTCTGTTGCCAAAATTTTTGCAAAGGCAGTTAACTGTGAACATCCTGTGGATGGCAATCCATGTGGTGAGTGCCCGACCTGCAAGGCCATTGCGGCAGGAAACAGCCTTAATGTTGCTGAAATAGATGCAGCATCAAATAATGGTGTTGATAACATTAGACAAATCATTGATGAAGTATCATATTCTCCTACACAGGGAAGATATAGAGTTTACATTATTGATGAGGTTCATATGCTATCAACAGGGGCATTTAATGCCCTTTTAAAAACACTTGAAGAGCCACCTGAATATGTGATATTTATTTTGGCGACTACTGAAGTAAATAAAATTCCTGTTACAATTCTTTCAAGATGTCAGCGGTATGACTTTCATAGAATAACGGTTGATATCATTGAGGACAGACTAAAGGAAGTGGCAGAAAAGGAAAAAATCGAAGTCGAGGAAAAAGCGCTTAGATATATTGCAAGGTCTGCAGATGGAGCACTTCGTGACGGACTAAGCCTCCTTGATCAGTGCATAGCCTTTAATTATGGCGAGAAATTAACCTATGACAAGGTTTTGGGAGTCCTTGGAACCGTGGACACTCAGATTTTTGGGGAGCTCTTTTCATATCTTTATAATCATGATGCTGGTAAAGCTATTGAACTTCTTGCACAAATTGTAATTCAGGGAAGAGAACTCACGCAGTTTGTGAATGATTTTATCTGGTATTTAAGAAATCTCATGCTGGTAAAGACGTCAGATGATGCTGAAGAAGCAATAGATATTTCTTCAGAGAATCTGGCTGAATTAAAGAAACAGGCTACTGAATCAGATTTGTCAGCTATTATGTACTTCATAAGCACCTTTTCAGAACTGGCAGGGCAGATGAGATACGATGGTCAAAAAAGAATTTTGATTGAGATGACAATCATAAAACTTTGTAGACCTCAAATGGATACTTCTGAGCTTGCAATTGATGAGAGATTAAGGGCGCTTGAAGAACAGGGAGGTCAGACCAAAGAACTTTTAGATGGTATAAGGTCTGGCACAGTAGAAGTGCAAAACAGTTCTCACAGTAATATTCAGGCAAGTAAACCTTCAAAACAGGTTAAGCTAGACAGACCGCTTCCTGAAGACTTGAGATATATAGCAAGCAACTGGAAACAGCTTATTCATGAGATGCCCAATCCGCTTAGAAGCTATTTTGAAAGCGAAAACGGATATGCATTTCCACAAATTGGATCAAATGATAATCTAAAGGTCATTTTCGCAACACAAACGATGGCCGGCACTGTGAGAAACGAGATGGATCAGCTAAAGAGCTTTTTTGCTGAAAGAATGGGTAAGGACGTAGAAATTGAAATCGGATGTTCGGATGGGAAAGATGAAAATGTTGCTGGCTCTGCAAATTTATTGGATGTAGTTGACAGCAGTCTTAACATTACCGTAGAGCAGGACACAGAGGATGAAGATGTGCCGGATGATTTTTAAGTGCATTTTCCAGGCAAATCATATATCATATATAAATGAATTTTAAAAAGAAATCATAATGGAGGAATAATTTATGGGTAAGCGCGGAGGATTTCCAGGCGGCGGAATGCCGGGAAATATGAATAATCTTATGAAACAGGCACAGCGTATGCAGCGTCAGATGGAGGAGAGCCAGAAGGAACTTGAAACAAAGGAATTCTCTTTCAAAGCAGGCGGCGGAGCTGTTGAAGCAGTTGTAACAGGCAACAAAGACCTTAAGAAAATCACCATTTCTAAAGAAGCGGTTGACCCTGATGATGTTGAAATGCTTGAAGATTTAGTAGTAGCTGCAGTAAATGGCGCAATGGAAGAAGCAAATAAGGCTAATAATGATGCGCTTGGAAAAATGACAGGCGGACTTGGCATGGGAGGCCTTGGACTTTAATGAATTTATATAGCGGACATATCAATAGGCTTATAGATGAGCTTGCCGCACTTCCTGGAATCGGAGAAAAGTCTGCACAGCGTATGGCATTTTATATTATCAATTTGCCAAAAGACAGAGTGGAAAGGCTTTCAAAGTCAATTCTTGATGCGAAGGATAATGTTCATTACTGTAAGGTGTGCTGTACATTAACTGACGAGGAAACCTGCCCGATATGCGCTAATCCCAAAAGAGATCATCACACGATAATGGTTGTCGAGAATACCAGGGATTTGGCGGCATATGAAAAGACAGGAAAATATCAGGGAGTATATCATGTACTTCAAGGAGCGATATCTCCAATGCTTGGAATCGGACCTGGAGATATTAGGCTTTCTGAACTGATGCAGAGACTTCAGAAGGATGATACGGATGAAGTAATTATTGCTACCGGATCAAGCCTTGAAGGAGAAACAACTGCGATGTATATAAGTAAACTGATTAAACCCACGGGAATTAAAGTAACAAGAATTGCGAGCGGAGTTCCTGTTGGCGGAGATCTTGAATATATCGATGAAGTAACTTTACTTCGAGCACTTGAAGGGCGAACAGAGCTTTGATTTTGCAAGAAAACTGATTTGTGATATTATTTTTATGAAAAATCATAAACAGAATAATATGTTCTTTGGGGAAAAAGGAGAAGACATGCTGGTAAAACGGGAATTTATAGGTGAAACAAAGCAGGAAACACCTATATATGGTTACAATATTAAGAATTCAAATGGTATGGAAATTTGCGTTATGAATTTTGGTGCAAATATCAGAAACATTTTTGTACCTGATAAAGACGGAAACAAAGTTGATGTTGTACTTGGATATGAAGATTACCAAAGGTATTTTGAAAACCCTGAATCATTTGGGGCTCTTGTTGGACCAGTAGCAAACAGAACAGCTGGTGCGGCTTTTACTATTGATGAAAACGAATATCATATAGAAGCAAATGAAGGCGCTAATAATCTTCATAGCCATTCTCAAAATGGATTTCAGAAATGCATGTGGGAAACTCAGGAAAATGAAGATGGAGTGACTTTCACTATTACTGCAAAAGACGGTGAACTTGGATTCCCGGGAAATCGTACAATGACGGTTACTTATTCGCTTTCTGAGAATAATGAGCTGATGATTCATTATCATGCTACAAGTGACAAGAAAACTATTTTTAACCCTACTAACCATACATACTTTAATCTTTCCGGGCACAAATCAGGAACTGTGTTAAATCATGAGCTTAAGCTGAATGCATCAAATTATACACCTGCCAGAGAAGATTCTATTCCTACTGGAGAAATTGCATCAGTTAAAGGAACACCATTTGATTTCTTAGAAACGAAAACAATTGGAAAAGATATCCACAGCGATAATGAGCAGCTTCACATTACTGGAGGATATGATCATAATTTCTGTATTGATGACGCAGATGGAAGTCTTAGACAGTTTGCTATTTTGTCTAGTAATGATACAGGTATTAAGATGCACTGTTCAACAACACTTCCGGGATTCCAACTTTATTCGGCAAATTTCTTAAAGGGAGTAGATGGTAAGGATGGAGCTTTCTATAATATTCAGGACGGAATATGCCTTGAAACTCAGTGCTATCCAAACTCTATAAATACACCGGGGTTTCCTAATACTGTATTTGGCCCTGAAAATGATTATGATTCGGTTACGGTATTTCAGATTGAAACAGAATAATTTCGAAAAGAGATTTTAATGGCAGAAGTAAAAAACTTCAATTCTTATGCAAAAGGAAAACTAAATAAAGATGCAGACGACTCTGAAGATTTTTCTTCTTTCAATGATAAAATTAGAAGCCATAGGCTTCACGTTTTCTACAGAACGATTCTATCAATTATTCTTGTGGCTGCAGTTACAATAGTAATTTATATTCAGTGGAAGGATAAAATCTTTTCACAAATGGTCTATACAGAGAATGTTACTATCTCGGATAATTCAGGAAGTTCGGTCATTGCTCTTGGCGATAATATTGTTCAATACAGTAAAGATGGTATTAGCTGTATGAACGTAAAAGGCGAAGCAATGTGGAACCAAACGTATGAAATGCAGTCTCCGATAATACATACCTGTGATGATGCACTTGCTGTAGGAGATTATAACGGAAACAATATTTATGTTGCGGATACATCAGGTATACTGGGACAGATTAATACAAACCTTCCAATAAGAGACTTTTGCATATCCGCGCAGGGGGTAGTTGCTGTAATTTTGGATGATTCTGATGTTACATGGATTAATCTGTACGATTCTGCCGGAAATAGCCTTGCAAATATCAAGACTACGATGCAGGATAGCGGATATCCTTTAGCGGTAGCTATATCGCCGAATGGACAGCTTGTAAGTGTTTCATATATTAATGCGCAGGATAGCGACATCAAAACCAGCATAGCATTTTATAACTTTGGATCTGTAGGACAGAACGAAGTGGATAATTATGCCAGCGGTTATGATTACCAGGGAAGCCTGGTACCAACAGTAAAGTTTATGAACTCGAAAACTGCATTTGCAGTATCAGATGATAGAATAATGTTTTATTCAGGATCTGAGGTTCTGGAGAGCAAGGCAGAAAATCTTTTTGGAACAGATGAAGTCAGATCTGTATTTAGCAGTGACGAATATGTGGGAATAGTATTTAATAATGGAACCGATGATGGAGCATACAGATTACAAGTATATAACACATCAGGTACACTTGTGCTGACTAAATATTTCAATATTGAATATAGTGATATTGTTTTTGGAAAGGATCAGTTTACTATATATAATAGCTCTGAAATGCTTCTTTGTGCGATTGATGGTACCGAAAAGTTTGCAGGCGATTTCAAAAATGATATCAAAGCAATTATTCCATCATCATCTCGAAATCACTTTACGCTTGTAACATCCAATTCGATTAACCAGATTGAACTTCGATGATCTTTTTGCTAGTACAAAATGAAATAAGACAATTATTGATACACAAACAATACTCTTTTGGATAATTATTTATTTGGCGCTTAATAGAATTAAAGGCTTGGAATAGGATAACATGGTCGAACAATCATTTAATATTGCAGGAATTCCGATTGAGAATCTTATCATCTCGATTGTAGTTGTAATTGTTATTTTATGGAGAATTTCATGTGGATATAGAGAAGGGATAATTGCAGAAGCATTAAGTCTTGCATCTGTGATTGCCTCTTTTGTAATAATTTATTATACATTTCAAGCAGTTCAAAAGGCTGTAACCTTTCAGTTTGGCGACCTTTTGACGAAGATAATATATCTAATTGGAGCTTTTGTAATATATAAAGTCATTCATTCCTTAATTGATTCATTTAGACATGTTCGTGATGTGCCGATTATTGGACTCCTTAATAGTTTGATGGGGGCACTCCTTGGAATAGGTGAGTCATATGTCCTTATTAGAATCTTTAAGTGGATTACAGGGATAGATGCTTGGAATGTGATGACTGGAGTGGTAAATCAAATTGCTTCATTTGTCAGATAATTCAGACAATTCATATTAAAACGATTAAGTATTTGCAATAATCAATTAGCATTCTACATGTAGAACCATTTGAAACATTTTATCTAGATATAGTAGTATGACCATAAAGCGTAGGAATCTTCGTATTTTCAAAGCCCTGAAAGGGGCTTTTTTATTTTGATTTTCATGAATTTTTGAACGATAAAAGAATTGTGTGAAAAACAAATATAATTCTTGCATTATAAAACAAAGGATGCTATACTATGACTTACCCGCTGCAGAGAGGACATTGTGATGATGAAATCCTTCTGCAAAAGGAAAATAAATAAATAAAAAAGTTCTTGACAAAGAGCTTCCGAAATGGTAAAGTAATGAATGTTGCGGTAAGCAAAAAGCCAAGACAAAGCGAAGCTGATAAACAGCCAAGCAAAC
>CAZJWA010000058.1:0-16208 GCA_964549585.1 uncultured Butyrivibrio sp.
TGAATAAAGTGTGTCCCTTTTGTGTCCATCACTTTGAGCCTAAAATGTGATATACTATAATAACTTATGTAATACATATTTTGAATGGATAATCTAAATGGCAAAGACTTCGGAATACCCTGCAAAACAGAGACAGATTAATAATGATATTAAGTCGGGCGAATATAAGCCCTGCTATCTTGTCTATGGAGACGAAGCATATTTACGCCTTCAGAACAGAGACAAGCTAAAAGCAGGTCTTATGGGAGATGCCGATTCCATGAACCTTGGCTATTATGAAGGAGCAGGGATTTCTCCTGAGGAAGTCATAGATATGGCAGAAACAATGCCATTTCTTGCAGAGCGAAGAGTTATCATTATTGAGAACAGCGGCTTTTTTAAACATGGCTGCAAGCCTCTTGCTGATTATATTAAGAACCAGGCTGAGACTGTTAATTTTATCTTTGTAGAAGAGAGCGTTGATAAGAGGTGCGATCTTTACAAGGCTGTTAAGGATAAAGGCTTTGAGATAAACTGTGAAGTCCAAACAGCAGAGACACTTGGTGCATGGATAAACGGCAGACTTCGGGCAGAGGGAAGAATTATTTCACCAAGAGCACTGGCTTTTCTTATTGGACGAGTTGGAACGGATATGGCTTTTATTTCAAATGAGCTGTTAAAGCTTGTCAGCTATACTGATGGCAGAGATGAAATTACTGAGCAGGATATCGATGCGGTTTGTGCAAACTGGCTGACGGGTAAAATTTTTGATTTGACAGATGCAATTGTATCTAAGGATCAGAAGAGAGCCATGAGCCTGTACTATGATCTTCTTGCACTAAAGGAACCTGCGCCAAAGATACTTGTTCTGATAACCAGGCAGTTTAACATAATGCTTCAGGTTTGGGAAATGTTTAGTAGGAGATATTCTTCAGCGGCGATTGGAGAAGCAGTAAAGCTGCCGAGATTTGTTGCCGAGAAATATATCAGGTGGGCAAGAAGCTATACCTATGAGACGCTTAGGCAGGCACTTGATGACTGTGTTTATTATGATGAAGCAGTCAAAAGAGGTCTTCTTGATAAGGACATCAGTGTGGAAATGCTGATTGTCAAATGTACTAATGGATAAAAGAAAGGGTATGACTGATTATGAAAAGACCGGCACCATATGAGAGATATCGTCATTTTAAGGGCGGAATTTATCAGATAATTGCTATTGCAACTGACTCAGAGACTCGTAACGAAATGGTAGTTTATCAGGCACTGTACGGAGACTATGGCTTTTTTGTCAGAGAGCTTTCAATGTTTATGTCACCTGTTGATAAGAATAAATACCCTGATGTAAAGCAGGCAGACAGATTTGAACTGATTACTGAGAATGATAATAAGCCTGAGCAGGTTTCTGATACCACGGATGACCATGTTGTAAAGCCGTTTTCGGCATTTCAGGTTCGTCCTGACAATCACGCACAGACAGAGGCTCCTACTAATAATTCAATGGATAGAACTATTGAAGAAGAGGCAGCAGAGCTTAATATGAATCCGCTTGTGATTGCTTTTCTTGACTCTGATTCTGTAGATGATAGAATAAAGATTCTTGGTAATTTACATAACGACATTACTGATGATATGATTGACGTTATGGCTATGGCAATTGATACAAGCGTTGGCCCCGGAGATGTCGAGACCAGATACGAAGACCTTAAATCATGCCTTCACACTATTGCCAAATACGAAACAAACAGATTACGAGGTTAACCTTGAAAGTAAACTTTCAAGGTGCGAGGTTGTTGCTACGCACGGCCTCGGATACTAATATGCAGATGCATTATTAAAACAGTCGCAGTATGGAGACAAATTTTATGAAATTACTTAGTATTGCAATTCCGTGCTATAATTCGCAGGATTACATGGCACATTGTATTGATTCTCTTTTAGTTGGCGGAGAAGAAGTAGAAATTCTTATTGTTGATGATGGCTCTACAGACAGAACAGCCGAGATAGCAGATAGCTATCAGGAGAAATATCCTACAATATGTAAGGCAATTCATAAGCCAAATGGTGGACATGGCTCTGCAGTTAACTGCGGAATAGAAAATGCTACAGGACTCTTTTTCAAGGTTGTTGATTCTGATGACTGGGTAAAAGAAATTGCATACCGCAAGATACTTGTTACTCTTTCTGATTTTGCCGGCAGCGGAACTACGCTTGATATGCTTATCAGTAATTTCGTTTATAACAAGGTTGGAGAGAAGAAGCATAAGGTTATGCGCTATGCACACGTTCTTCCTGTTGAAAAGGTATTCACATGGAAGGATATGGGAAACTTTAGAAAAGGTCAGTACCTTTTGATGCATTCAGTTATCTTTAGAACTAAGCTTTTAAAGGAATGCGGAATAAGGCTTCCTGAGCATACCTTCTATGTAGATAATCTATATGTGTTTGAGCCACTTCCATTCGTTAAGAACATGTATTATCTCGATGTTAATTTCTACTATTATTTTATTGGAAGAGAAGATCAGTCAGTAAATGAAAGTGTTATGCTTTCAAGAATTGACCAGCAGATTAAGGTTAACAAGCGCATGGTTGATTACTACTGCGAGAACTACGGAATGATTGCATCGAACAGGCAAAGAGCAAAGTACATGTTCAACTACCTTGAGATAATTACCGTAATATCATCGATAATTCTAATCAGGTCAGGCAGACCAGAAGACCTTGCCAAAAAAGCTGAGGTTTGGGATTACATCAAGAACAAAAATTTCCTTTTATTTATGAAGCTTCGCTGCGGTGTTCTCGGAAACTGTGTATATCTCCCTGGAAAAGGCGGCAGATACATAACAGTAAAGGGCTATAACATAGCACAGAAGATTTATAAGTTTAACTAGAGGTTTGCCGGGCGGCAAATTTAATTATTTTAAATAATATAAACTTTTCAAACAAAAGGCACGGCTTAATAAATAAGCAGTGCCTTTTGCTTGAATTAAAAAAGGTTCCCGGATTTTCCAGGAACCTTTTTTAAATAAAGTTATGCGATAATATTTTCTTCACACTCTTCAGGATTATGCTTCTTTATGGCATTTACAACGATATCAGTGCGATAGATAACTACATATGCTACTGCAGCCATTGCCGTAGCTGTAAGAACATCAAACATTGAATGCTGCTTTATAAACAGTACAGATAAAACAATCAAAGTACTTATAATAACGGAAGCAATCTTGCCCTTTTTGGGAACTCTTGCTGAGCCGCAAAGAGCAATAGCAGCACCGATTGAATTATAAACATGAATACTTGGGCAGACATTTGTCGGAGTATCTGTTCTATAGATATATGCGACCATATGAGTAAAGATATTGTCTCTTGGCATAACAGCAGGTCTAAGATACTGAATGTTAGGCCACAGTGCAGACACAATAAGAAATACTGTCATGCCGGCAATCATAAAGCTAAGCTCCTTGTAATAATCCTCTTTCTCGTATAGGAAAATGAAAAGAAGCACGGCCGCACTGACATAGAAGAACCATGACAGGTATGGAATGACAAAGATTTCAAGAAATGGAATCTTATCATCGATAGCCATATGTATTGTTGTATAGTGAACAGCATTTGTATTCTCTAGATATATGAAGCAGGTAAGATATATAACGGCGTATATACCTATAGGAATCGCCATCTTGACTGAATCCTTAACTCTCTGCTTGGTAATTGGTTTACCTCTATATGGATTGTATGACATTTATTATCCCTCATGCTGCGAATGCTTAAGAAACTGGCATTCACCTAGAAAACAAGTTTCGAACTGAATAATCCCAGAACGAGGATACAAGCAAAAATAAACTGAATATGGTAATAGTAATTAACTATAACTTGTATCTAAGTCTCAATATAACGCAGATAATTTAATAATTCAAATGTAAAAAGGTGAAATTTTTCTTAAGAATTATTAAAAAACACAGCATGTTTACCAAATTAATAGTAAAAAATGATTACAGAGACATTAATCTAACTGTTTTACATCATAAGTGAAAGCTTTGCAGGCAGACATTCAAGAGTAATTGTATCTGACTTCATAGATACCTCACCGTCTGTATGTACCCATAATGGAAGCATTGTGTGAATCTTAATCTTTCTGGTTCTAAATCCGTAGATTCCTTTAATCTTATAGTGCTGCCCCTTAAGCGCGGATGGAAGAGCAAGTAGCGCACGAAGAATCTTTACATCGCCTACAACGCAGATATCAAACATTCCGTCTTTATCACTCGCGTTTGGACAAAACATAAATCCTCCGCCTTCATATTTATGAACCATGATAGCTACGAACAGAAAATGGTCAAGGTGAATTCTTTTGCCATCATCCATTTCGATATCACAGGAAATTCTATCAGCGGTAAATAACTGGCGAATAGCAATCATGCCGTATGTAAGCTTACCAAGACCAAGTTTATTAAGAAGATTCTTGGTGCCTGAGGATAATGCCTCTTCACATATTGATGCATCAAATCCAATACCTGCGCTGACATTAAAAAGCCTTTTATCACTTTGATGCATGTCGTGAAGACGAGACTGGGTGCGTGTCATTGTATCATAATGAAGACTTCCGATATCAAGACGCCTTATTATTCTGCCGTCAAGAATAGTATCCATTGCCTCTTCTAAATTAGAAGGCAGAGATAAGTCTCTTGCAAGATCATTACTTGATCCAACAGGAATATATCCAAGCATTACATTATCAAAGTCCATGATTCCGGATACGACCTCATTCATGGTTCCATCACCGCCAAGAACCACGAGCTTTACTGGCTTTTCGATTTCTTTATTTGAAGGATCAGTCAGCATTTTGACAGTTTCAAGGGCGTGTCCCGGACCTTTTGTGAAAATCACTTTATACTCAATCTTTCGCTCGATAAATTTCTTTTCGAAGGTTCCCCATAAATCAGTGCCCTTACCTGATCTTGATGAAGGATTAATAATGCAGTAGTACATAGTCTGCCTCGCATTTTTTGATTTTTTTTGTGGTCAAAAACATATAAAAATAGTATATCACATATGTAGAGTTTTTTGATTTTGTATGATATAGTCATTTAAGACACTTTATCTTACTAAAGTTATTGTTTTGGAATAGCACTTATAACGAGCATTTGAAATGGAGGAGAGCATGTATTCACTTGATGAAGTAAAAAAGGAAGATCCCGAAATCGCGCAGGCGATAGAGGACGAAATTCAAAGACAAAATGATCACATCGAGCTTATCGCATCAGAGAACTGGACCAGTAAGGCTGTTATGGCAGCTATGGGAAGCCCACTTACCAATAAATACGCAGAAGGCCTTCCTGGAAAAAGATATTATGGCGGATGCCAGGTTGTAGACGTTGTTGAGAACCTTGCAAGAGACCGCGCAAAAGAGCTTTTTCACTGTGATTTTGCTAATGTTCAGCCTCATTCAGGTGCTCAGGCAAACCTTGCAGTACAGTTTGCGATTCTAAAGCCCGGTGATACTATAATGGGAATGAATTTAAGCCAGGGCGGACACCTTTCGCATGGTAGCCCAGCAAATATTTCCGGTACATATTTTAACGTAATTCCTTATGGCGTTGATGAAAACGGCTTTCTCGATTATGACGAGATGTACAAACTTGCTGTAGAGAATAAGCCAAAGATGATAATTGCAGGTGCATCAGCATATTGCAGAACGATTGACTTTAAGAAATTCAGAGAAGCAGCAGATGCGTGCGGAGCAGTTCTTATGGTAGATATTGCCCATGTTGCAGGACTTGTGGCAGCAGGTCTTCATCCAAGCCCATTCCCATATGCTGATGTTGTTACGACTACAACTCATAAGACGCTTAGAGGACCAAGAGGCGGACTTATTCTTTGGAATCAGAACGTTCAGGATAAGTACAAATTCAATAAGGCTGTTTTCCCTGGAATTCAGGGCGGACCTCTCGAGCACGTTATTGCAGCTAAGGCAGTATGCTTTAAGGAAGCTCTTCAGCCTGAATTTAAGGTTTACCAGCAGGGAATCCTTGATAATGCGAAGGCTCTTGCAAAGGGACTTATGGATAGAAATATTCAGATAGTTTCAGGCGGAACAGATAATCACCTTATGCTTATTGATCTTACTAACTATGATCTTACAGGTAAGGATGTAGAGAAGTGGCTTGATGATGCTCATATTACTGCCAATAAGAACACTATTCCAAATGAGAAGCAGTCTCCATTTGTAACAAGCGGAATTCGTCTTGGTACACCGGCTGTTACTACTCGCGGAATGAATACAGAAGATATGGATCAGATTGCAGAAGCAATTGCAACGGTTGTAAAGAATAAGGAAGCAGGAATACCTGCAGCCAAGGAAATTGTCAGAAAGCTTACAGAGAAATATCCGCTTGTCTGATAAAAAGAAGAGCTGATTATAACTTATTGATATAATGGCTTTGAATGACTCAAAAGATTTAAAAATGATAATATTGGAATGCGCCTGTGAATCAGCAAAAAAGCTGAAAGCAGGCGTTTTTTATTAAAACAAAAGGCATTGCTTATTTATAAAGACGTGCCTTTTGTTTTATTAAATTGTATATAATATATATTCAATTCGCCAAAAAGACTGTTATAATATAGCTACCACAGCAATAAAACAAAAAACAATAAAAATCTGCGAAAAGTGTATTGACAATTTTAAAGGCATTTGTTATTATCATATTAACAAAAAGAAAGAGAAACAAATAAATACTTCGGATGGAACGGTAAATGATCCGAAAGATTTGGAGGTACAATCCGAAAACACATTAAGTATAAAATCTGAAGAAAGAGAGGGAAAGATACCGCCAGAAAATTATATTTACAAATCAATAAACAGTAACAACGACGCGTAGTACTGATTGGTGATGAAAGCTCAATCGAATTTACCGGAAGCAAAGATAAGTGAAAGGAATGGTTGAACAGTTTTACCGCAATGAATTAAGTAAAGATTTTAGTAAATTGAACTTTAGTAATTTGGAAATAGGTTATAAGATTCAATCGAATAAATAAAGAAAAGATTTAGTAACGGATAAACGACCAATTTCATTGATATACCGGTAAATCATAATAGATTGACCATCACAGCATATGAATGCAAAGGATGACGGAAAAGCGTAAGTTGAGAATTTGGAGGTGGAGTCCATTGGACCAGGATAGTGAACCAAAGCAGTTAGGTACCAATTTAATATAGAGTGGAGGCTTTGAAGGAAATATGTAGTAAAGAAGCTTCCACTCTAATTTTTTGCGCCAAAACCGGTATGAGGATAATTGCATTCGTGTTGGAAATAGAGGCTGATTATGCTATAATTTTGAATAAATATTTATGCATGGGAGCTGGCAAACTATGAGCGACAAGAATAGAAAAGCAAACAGAAATGATGAATCCGATATAGAAGATAGCTATGAGGATGATAATATAGAAGATAAATATGATGACAGAAGAGAGTTCAGAAGAAAAAGAAGAGCCAGAAGTCAGCTGATGGCTTATATTGCTGTTGTTGTTTTTCTGTGCCTTGTTGCGGCAGCAGGGTTTCTTGGAATATCAAAGCTTAAGAGTATATATGATGAGTATGCAAGTCAGAAAATGGCAGCGTCACAGGCTTCGAGCGAAGCGGTAACGATAGCAGCTCCTGACAGCGCAGCTACTTATGCAACGGCGTCGCCGGATGAGCTTCTTGATCAAATTGTAAGTACATGCATTTCAGAAATGCCACTTGAAGATAAGGTTGCCGGATTATTTATTATTACTCCCGAGCAGCTTACAGGAGTTGACAATGCTGTTCAGGCAGGAAGCGGGACGCAGGAAGCACTTAGCACATATGCGGTTGGAGGCCTTATCTATAGCTCTGCAAATATCAAGAGCCAGGATCAGATCACGCAGATGCTAAGTGATACAACCAGCATGAGTAAGTATCCTCTTTTCATGTGTCTTAATGAAGAGGGCGGAGCAAGCAGTCCTCTTGCAAGTGCAATTGGTACCAATAAAGCATCTGGAGCTTCTGATTTAGGAAGCCTTGGAGATGCGCAGGCAGCGATTGATGCTGGTGATTCAATCGGTTCATATATGGCTGAATGCGGATTTAATATGGATTTTGCACCTGTAGTTAATTTAACTGCAGATTCTGATTCTGATGAAACAAAGGCGAGAGAATATGGCTCTGATTCTGAGCTTGTAAGTAATCTTGGAAGTGCATTTGCAGGCGGACTTGAGGAGTCCGGAGTTAGTGCCTGCATGAAATATTTCCCGGTTATTGGTTCATCATCAGATAGTCAGAGCGGCTCATCCGAGATGACACTTGATGGAATGAGAGAAAGCGTATTTAAGCCTTTCCAAAGCGGTATCAGCATAAATGTTGATGCAATAATGCTTAGCAATTCATCAGCTCCAAATGCAACTGGTGATAACACACCGTGCTCACTATCTGAAGTTATGGCAACAGATATTTTAAAGAACGAACTTGGTTATCAGGGGATTATTATTACAGATGATTTAAGTGATAAGACGATTACAGATAATTATTCTGCTGATAAGGCAGCGATTGCAGCTATTGAAGCCGGAGCTGATATGATTCTTAATCCGGAGGATTTTGAAACTGCATATACCGGATTATTAACAGCAGTTCAGGATGGTACAATCTCTGAGGATAGAATCAATGAATCACTTACAAGAATATACAGAATCAAGTATGCAGGCAAGGTAAGTTCGATTACTGCAGAGAATGGACTTGCAACCAGTGATGCTTCAAATAGTGCTTCGACGGATAGTTCTTTGGATGCTTCAAATAGTGGAAGCATGTCTTCTGATGGATCATCAAGTAACGAAGGAAGCGAAGAAGCGTCAGAGTAAGCTAAAGCTCTTTTGACAAAGAAAATGTAATCTGGTGCTAAATTAAGCACAATAATTTCATCATAATGTAAAAGCCTCATTCTGGTAAAGTTACAGTCATAAAATGTGACAGTAGACTTACCAGGATGAGGCTTTTTAAATATATTTCCCTGACTTAAATTAAAAGCCAATTGAATCCAAAAATTAAATTAGAGAATCAAGGATTGAACCTGTAGTATAGCTTGAATACGTTCCGCTTGATGAGTATGAAGTAGAGCCAAGCGCGGAAGTCGCTACATCTGCGGCACTTTCTATAAGAGAAGCAGCAGATGATACCTTTGAACCATATCCTGAGCTGTTTCCAAATAAATTCTTAATGTTACTAATATCAGCCGACATAAATGTGTCTTTATTGATTGAAAGCTTGTTTGTATCTGAATCTACAGTTATACCGACTGCTGAAAGGGCATCCTTGTTTAAATTTGTTACTGTTTTAAGGAAGGAAGACCTTGTTGCAATTGTCGATGTTGATGATGAAGAGCTTTCTGACAAAAGAGAATTATAATTATCAACAAACTTCGAAACGTCCGAATAAAGAGTAGCATAATCATAATCGTAGCTTGTAGAAGACTTACCATCGCTGCCTGTTGTTGTCACGTTCTTTTTATCATATAAAGAGCTGGCAGTCAGATCAGTTGCTGATGTCTGAAGAGCCTGTGCATCTGTGCTGATCGTACTTAGCGACTTAAGTGCTGTCGAAGTAGTAGTTGACGCCGAGCTTGACGACGTAGTGCTTGCAGAGCCCGTCGATGCACTGTTTCCATATTTAGCATAATAAGCTGAGACAACCTTGCCATAGCTGCCATTTTTGATTGAATTATAGTCTGAAATAAGACTTGAAATACCAGAAACATAGCTGTTCGATGAACTACTCGAGCTGCTTGAAAAAAGACTACCTAATAATGAAGAATAATCAGTTCTTGCCATTACGTACATATATTCACACTTCCTTGTTACCTATGCGGCATCCTTGCCTTGGAGCAAATAGTTTCTCTAATTCTGTTATAGCACAAAAACGTTATTTTTTCTATATTCTATATCATTTTTCGGCATAAATAGATAGATTCTTTATAGTAGAGGTATTAAAATAAATAGAAATAGGGTATTTCTTTTGGGGCGGAAATACTATTCGTATAAAGGGGTATGGCGCAATGGAAATTTATGATTTAAGAGCTAACAACGTGTGGGAACCTGTAGGCTTTAATCTTTCTCCGCTTTCTTTGTCATGGAAGTACTGCGGAGCAAAGCAGAGAGACTCTCTAAAGAGTGTTTCAGTATGCATTTATAAGGATGGCGAGAAAATTTATGACAGTAAAGACAATGCCTTAAAGAAGAATGCAGATAAGAAAAGCAATAAGCTTAAAAACAATGAACTAGTTCTTGATTCAAAGTGTTTTATGCCGGAAATAGAGCTTTCTCCAATGAGTAGATATACGTGGGAAGTAAGTGCAAAGACTCTATCCGGTGAACAAGCTCAGGCAGAATCTTTTTTTGAGACAGGGCATGGTGATATTCCCTGGAAGGCAAAATGGATTTGTATGAAGCCTGAAAGCGATGACGATAGAACCGAGCCAGTGTTTGTCAAAGAATTCGATGTTAAAAGCGCAGATGATATTTCTTTTGCCAGAATATATATGTGCGCGCTTGGCTTATATGAAATTTATATTAATGGAAGAAATGCAATGGATGAATATCTTGCACCGGGGTTCCATTCATATGATATGCACCTTCAAACGCAGGCTATCGATATAGGCGATTTTCTTGTAAGCGGCACTAACAAGATCGAAGTGTACGTCGGTGAGGGATGGTTTAAGGGGCGCATCGGGTATGGCGGGTTTTCAAATGTTTATGGTGATAGCTACTATCTGATTCAGGAGATTCATTTACGGTATACAAATTCGAAAGAGACGGTTATTGGTTCGGATGAGTCATATAAGTGCTTCAAGTCGCCCGTCCTAAAGAGCGGAATATATGAAGGGGAGACCTTTGATGCAAGACATATGAAGCATACTAAGGAGCTTGCAGTAAAGCTTGAAGAGCCGAGATGCTGTGGAAAGCTTTGCGATAGGTATTCGCTTCCTGTAAAGATTAAGGATGTTCTTCCGGTAAAAGAGCTGATTAGAACAAAGACAGATGAACTTGTTCTTGATTTTGGACAGAATGTTACAGGGTGGCCGCAGTTCTATGTAGATATTCCAAGGGGCAGGAAGATAACGCTTAAGGCCTCGGAAATACTTCAGGATGGCAAATTCTATAATAAGAATCTTCGCGGAGCAAAAGCCGCTTTTACGTATATATCTGATGGAAAAAGAGCTCTTGTGAGGCCGCATTTTACGTTCTACGGCTTTAGGTACATGCTAGTTGAAGGGCTTGATGAAATAAACACGGCTGATTTTACGGCGCTTCATCTTAGAAGTGATATAGATGAAACAGGAAGAATTCTAACCGGCAAGAAGAGCGCGGATAAGCTTTTCGAAAATGCAATGTGGAGCCAGAAGGACAACTCACTTGATGTTCCAACTGACTGCCCGCAAAGAGATGAAAGACTTGGATGGACTGGAGATGCACAGATTTTCTCAGATACTGCATGCATGAATATGGACATGGCGGCATTCTATAGAAAGTATCTTTGGGATATGAGAGCAGAGCAGCATCTTTTGCACGGCTCTGTTCCACATGTCGTTCCGCGTATCAAGAAATCTACGATAGGAGACCACGGCTCTGCAGCATGGGGCGATGCTGGAGTAATAATTCCGTGGAATCTGTATCTGCAATATGGTTCAAAAGTTCTTTTGCAGGAAGCGTATCCCGGAATGAAGGCATGGGTGGACTATCTCCTGTCTCAAGAGGAAACTAAGGGTGGACCTCACTTAATAAAGGGTGGCTTTCATTTTGGAGACTGGCTCTCACTCGATAGAAAGGATGACGAGCCCTTTGGGGCAACGGACCCTCTTTTTATAGCAAGCATTTATTACATGTACTGCAGCGAGCTTGTTGCGAAGACAGCCGGAATTCTTTATGGAGAGGATTCTATTGATGCCATTCGTTATATGGAGCTGTCAGGACAAATTCGTAAGGCTGTTCTTAAGAAGTATTACGACGCGGATGGTCTTTGCACTATCCCAACGCAGACTGCCCATGCGATGACGATTATGTTTGATGTAAGCAGTTGCCATGAGAAGGAAGCCGGCGATGCGCTTGAAAGGCTAATTATAAGTAATCACAGACATCTGTCAACTGGTTTTGTGGGAACGCCGCTTCTTTGCCCGGCACTTACGAAGACGGGGCATCATGACCTGGCGGTTGAGCTTTTTCTTGGCAAAAAATATCCCGGATGGATGTACGAGGTTGAAATGGGCGCTACAACGATTTGGGAGCGCTGGGATTCAGTCATGCCGGATGGACACATGAATCCAAATGGAATGAATAGCCTTAACCACTATGCATATGGTAGTATTGAAGGCTGGATGTATCATTATGTTTGCGGGCTTATGTGCGATGAAATCGGAGCAGGTTATAAGGACTTTACTATTGAGCCGCATCCAGACAGACGTCTTTTCCATGCAATCATGAGACTTGAGAGCGCATCGGGTAAGATTGAGAGTGGATGGGAATATAAGAGAGACGGCCGCATATTCTACACGGTGACGGTTCCAATTGGTTCGACCGCAAAGGTGGTTCTTCCAGAGGGCAAGAAGTACCGTATGCTGGTGGTAAATGCAGAAAAATCAGGAAGTAGTGATGCTGCTGACCAAAAGAGCTTGGAAGAAACCGGAAATGAGTTTATAATAAGCTGCGGTAGATATAGTTTTGAAGAGGTTCAATGAAACGAAATTGAAATGAATATTTCAAAAGAGAAATGCCATAAATGTATTTGTGGGATTTTTCTAGAAAGAAATAGAATAACTGATTCACGTTATGTGGGTTATTTGGAGGTTTAGGGTGTCATCAATTTTAAAAGACGATATGGTAATTAACAACGAGATTCAGCTCTGCAAGGTTTTAAACAGAAGCAGCAAGGAGAAGCTTGAAAATGTATTTTTAAAGAACAGGGTTTCTTATTTTGTTGAATGGCAGGATAAATCCTTTTGGAGCAAAGTATTTGGAGGCGGAAGTACCAGAAAGATTTCCTGCATTATCAAGGTAAATGAGGCGGATGCTGAGAGAGCAAGAGATATGGCAAAGGACATTCCGGATATCATTTTGTTTGATGCTAGAGGAAGAGAGCCGATTAAGACATCCTCAAGGAGTCAGGCAAAGGCCGAAGAAAACTCAGATACTGAGGAAAAAGATGCAGTGTGAAGCTGCGTGACAGTGTGAAGCTGAAGGACAGTGCGAAGTTGCATAAAGTATGAAGCTGCATGACAGTATGAAGTTACGTTGCGATACGAAATTGCGTGAATATGAATTCAAAATACAGGTGATTAATGGATATAAGAAAGCAAAAAGATATTATCAGCAAGATGAATAAAGGAAAGCAGAAGAAGGATGATGCTTCTTTGGGCAAGAAAAAGAAGCAGAGCTTTGCCGGAAAATCTGGGAAGAGCTTTTCTGATGAAGACTCTTTTTACGAAAATAAGAGAAATAAAGAGTGGGAAGACGAAGACTCTTTTTCTGGAAAAAAGGGAAACAGGCAGTGGGAAGATGATAGCTCTTTTTCTGGAAAAAGAGCTGTTGCAAATGCTGTAGCAAGGAAGGAAATTTCAAAGTCAGAGCGCGCCAGCCGAAATGCAAAGATTGCAGAGCGGAGCATTAAGGGCAGGAATAAGGAAGCTGGAATTAAGAGCAGATGCCCAGTTTCAAAGAAGTGCGGTGGCTGCCAGATGATTGATATTCCATATGCTGAGCAGCTAAAGATCAAGCGCGGACGTGTACAGGAGCTTATTGGAGACTACGTAAAGGTAGATCCTTTTATCGGAATGGACGAGCCCGAGCATTACAGATGCAAGGTTCACGCCGTATTTATACATGATCAGAAGGGTAATCCGCTTTCCGGAATTTATAGTGAGGGAACGCATAATGTCGTTCCTGTTGAAGAGTGTCTCCTTGAGAATGCAAAGGCTGATGAAATAATCGGAACTATTCGCGGTATGCTTAAATCCTTTAAAATCAAGGTTTATGATGAAGATAATGGATTTGGGCTGCTTCGCCATGTTCTTATCAGAGTAGGACATGAGAGCGGACAGATTATGGTCGTCCTTATTCTGACTTCACCGATATTCCCTTCAAAGAATAATTTTGTGAAGGCTTTATTAAAGGTACATCCTGAAATAACAACAATTGTTATTAACATAAACGACAAGGATACAAGCATGGTTCTTGGCGATAAAGAGAAGGCTATCTATGGACCTGGCTTTATCACAGATACTATGTGCGGGATGAAATTCAAGATTTCTCCGAAATCTTTTTATCAGGTAAACCCTGTTCAGACTACAAAGCTTTATTCAAAGGCTGTAGAGCTGGCAGGTCTTACCGGCAAAGAGAGAGTCCTTGACTGCTACTGCGGAGTTGGAACAATTGGTCTTATTGCAAGTTCCAAGGCCAAAGAGGTAATCGGAGTCGAGCTAAACGCTGATGCCGTTAAGGATGCTATTATTAATGCCAGACAAAATGACGTTAAGAATATAACGTTCTATCAAAATGATGCAAGCAAGTTCATGCTCCAGATGGCAAACGCAGGCGAAAGCGCAGACGTTGTCTTCATGGACCCTCCAAGATCAGGCTCTACACCTGTATTTCTTCAGGCAATGCTGCGCCTTGCGCCAAAGAGAGTAGTATACATTTCCTGCAGCCCGGATTCACTTGCTGTAGATATAAAGTTCATTACCGAGCATGGCTATAAGGCCGAAAAGGCAATCCCTGTCGACATGTTCCCATTTACAAGGAGTGTAGAAACGATAGTACTACTTAGCCGTGGCGAAAAATTTTAAAATTTGTGGAAAAAGTATGTGAGCGGAAGAAATAATTTCCTCGCATACTTTTTTGTGCTTGAGTCTGCAAAAAAGCAAAATTTGTGTGGGAAATGTATGTGAGCGGAAGAAATATAATTTCTGCATACACACTTTATACAATATCGTCAAAAAATTAACGGATGATGAGGGTAATATGTATGTCAACAAACAAAAACAAGTATTGACATACAGGGTCACAAGAAAGCGTTTGCCAATAGACTTAAAACCAGAATAATTTGTATGTGAAATACAGAAATCATAATTTCACATACATTTGTTACTCAGAAAAAGATTTAGAATACTGCTATGCTGCATTAACTAGTGAAAAAATGTATGTGAGAGAAAGAAAAACGTTTTTTGCATACAGGCTTGAAGATAAAATGTACCACTATACAGTGGACACCTAAATTTATGTTTATCTCATTGTTCACCTCGATTTTGTCATCTAAACTTCTTAAAATTTCTGCAATTTCATCTTGTACATTTCGTGGCGGCACTGGCGCTACCATATCACGAAAATTTGTCTTGTTAAATTTGGGTTGAGCACTACCCGTTACGATAGATTTCAGCATATGCTGTCCAAACGGGCTCCTTAACCAATAGTAATAAAATTCATCACTTTCATTGAACTTAACCATAATGGAATTGGGAGCCAAACTCATTTTGCAAGGTAGATCAGGACAATGGAAGACTGTACCAACATTTGCTCCTACATTTGAAATAATGATTTCTCCACCGTATAGTTTGCTTTTACTAAGAAATTCATAAGCATGCTCATCTATGTAAACAAAATCCCCTTCAAAATTCCTATTGTAATCAACAAGACGTATTAATACAGCTACGTCTTTTTCATCTTTATATTTCACATTTTCCGCAAGAGACGCAAAACTACCATTGGCAACATAATCTGTCACAAGCGACGTAATTTCATTGATTGGCTGTACATCCCAGTCTTCAGGGATACGACCAAATGGAGTCTCTTTATATTTCATACCCAATCGCCCCCAGCTTCTTTTTGATTTCAGCTTCAAGTTCATGAGATTTTTCAAACATTCCAGAAAGTTCAGATGTGAATCTCGTCATCTTTTCATCGAATGGCTCCCCGTCGTCTTCCTGCTCTTCAATGCCAACATAGCGTCCGGGAGTTAAGATATAATCCTGTTTTGCAATGTCTTGCAGCGTAGCAACAGAGCAAAAGCCTTTTTCATCCTCAAGAGTTCCATTTTGAAAAGCTTCAAAGGTATCTGCTATTTTCTGAATATCTTCATCCGTAAAATCTCGATGCTTACGATCCACCATATGTCCCATTTTGCGGTGTAGGATTACAATTGATGTGACACTTTTCTAATATACAAATAGCGGCTGAGCCT
>CAZJWA010000059.1:0-3243 GCA_964549585.1 uncultured Butyrivibrio sp.
TATTGGGACATTTTCTTTTGTGGTATATTAGGACATTATCAAAAATGTTTTATATACCTTGTGATATTAATAAAAAATTCACTTGTTATCTTTTTCTTATATGATAGAATGAATACACAATTAAATAAGGGTCAGTAAAGGTTTCGACAGGGATTTTGAAACCGGAGAAGCTATTCGAAGGAGGTCGCGATAAACCTCAAATTAAATTTAAACGCTGAAGATAATTTAGCATACGCAGCCTAATGGCTGCCGCCAGCCTTAGTGCACCTGTACATTAAGTAACTGACGTCGACTTTGCAGGAAACGACTCGTTCAAAGCTTTGAGGACGAGGGCGTAATATGAAGCTACCTGATATGACCGGGTGTAAACTCGCGGTCATAAAAGGGAACAGGGATGCAGAATCCCATAACAGTTTACTATAATAGTAGAAGGACGGTGGATGGGTTTTTGGACACGGGTTCGACTCCCGTCTGATCCATCAATGGAGAAGTGGCTTGACTGCGCTAAACGGCGTGGCCAAGCTATTTTTTATTCTATATTGTTAGAATGAATTCTAACAATATAGACGATTTTACACGGTTTTAGAATGCTGGTGCACATGAAGTACATATAAATAGGCACATTTGCAAGTTTTTATATGTACATGGTGAGAAGATGAAGCCTTTGAAGCGGCTGAAAAGCCGTGAGATTCATATAAATAGGCACATTTTCAAGTTTTTATATGTACATAGCAAGAAGATGTAGTCTTCGAAGCGGCTGTAAAGCCACGAGATACATATAAGAGAGGCACTTTTTCGAGTTCATATAGGTACATGACAAGTTCGCGAATAATAGTTGTTATAATCCGCCAGCTAAATCCGCACCGAAGCGTTAACTTACCATCATAATTTGCCAGAAAACACATGCATCCGAAAACGACTCAATAGCGCAAAATTGACAATAATAAATGTGGAAACTCTGTTCAAAATGGATTAAAATTTTGTTATCGGAATATGAATCAACAATCAAAGAAAATAACAAACATAAAATTCTGGAGGCCAATCAATGGATATATCATATTTACTGCTTTTACAGTATTTACGAGAGCTCACCGGTGGAATTGCTAATTCGTTCTTTATGTTTATTACAGATTTAGGAAGCAGCGTACTTCCGTTTCTTGTGCTTGCAGGAATGTATTGGTGCATCGACAAACAAATTGGTGAATACATGATGCTGAACACATTTTTTGGAGACTGGATTAATGGCGTCGTAAAAATAACTGCCTGTGTCTATCGCCCGTGGATTAGGAGTGATATGATTCATCCTGTCGATGAAGCAAGGCTCACCGCTACCGGCTATTCTTTTCCAAGCGGACATACCACTCAGGCTGTTGCGGTATGGGGTGGCATGGCTGTCTCTTATAGAAAAGAAAAACTCCTTAGAAATGGCCTAATTGGACTCATAATCTTAATAGCTTTTTCCAGAAATTACCTTGGAGTACATACACCACAGGATGTATTGGTGGCAGCAACTATAGGTTTTGTCCTCTTATATGTTACTTACCACTTGCAGAAATGGGTCAGTGCAAAAGAAGAAAGAAATAAATGGATTTTAATAGCGACAGTAATTATGGCTATTTTTATGATTTTATACGCAAGCTTGAAAAACTATCCAATGGACTATGTGGATGTACAACTACTTGTTGATCCACAAAAAATGGCATTGAATAGCTGGAGTGCAGGTGGTCAGCTCTTGGGATTTGGACTTGGCTGGTACTGTGAACATAAATGGGTGAAATTCACCGTAGAAGGAACTATCTCAGATAAACTGGGGCGCTTTTTGCTCGGCGGTATAGGAATTCTCTTATTCTATTACCTAGCAGCTCCTATGTTGGAACTCATTTTCCCAACTAATATTGCATATTTTGGACAACACTTTGTATTCGCTCTTTTTATTGTATATGTTTACCCTTTGATTTTTTCTAGAAAAAAGAAATAATAAACGTCTCTCTAATTGAATTAGATTTTGGGGCGCGACAAAAGGTAGTGAACATGTATGGAGCAATACTTGGGGAAATAATCGGAAATCTTTTTGAATTTGGCAAAAGAACAATTAAAAGAAATGAAATAAAAAATAAGAACTAAGACTTCATACTCAAGAAGTCTTAGTTCAAAATAGAGAGTGTATTACTTCAAATTAAATTCCTTATATAGCTTTTCTCTGTAACTTGGATCAGAAGCGGCCTTGGCAATTTCATCATTGCGACCTGCAATAATTAAAGCATTTATCAAATCGGATACTAGGTCTTCTCCAGCTTTCTTGCCTTCCTGAATTCCAAGCTCCTTACCTTCCTCAATTCCAAGCTCCTTACCTTCCTGAATTCCAAGCTCTTTACCTTCCTGAATTCCAAGCTCTTTGCCTTCCTCAATTAGTGATTTTTCATGAAGTTTTTCATCGAATTCGTATATTGTCATCTTGATTACTTCCGCTTTTTGATTTTTAAGAAATTCAGCCAGAACATTTTCCTTAATACATTCGTCAACAGCACGAGTGATAGCTTCACTTTTGCTCATTGTCTTAGCATAAGTATACTCCCTGACCTTCTTAACGAAAAGCACATAATCATGAAGAGATTTACAGTTCAACATAAGTTCCTTATTGCAACCGGGATTGATGTTGAGAGAAGTAACCTTTAGCTCGAGATTAGGAGAAGACTGCTTTCTTTCAAATGAATCGGAAAGCCTGAATTCTTCACGGTCTGGTCTCTTTGTATCGCCATTGTAGAATACGACGAACTCAGGAGATGGAATCTTTGTGACAGAAGACCTATAAAGATCTTCATTCTTGACTATCTTTTGATACAGGTCAGCAATATAAAACAAGTCCCTAAGTGGCATGTTTGGATTGAAAGTTGATTGCTGTTCGAATAGAAGAATTCTTGAATCTAAGATAAAAGAAATATCATTCTTAATAGTCATAAAAATAGCATTTTCAAGCGTAGTGGTTTGCAGTTCGTTTGGATCATCATAATGCGAATTGTTAAGTGCATTGTAAAGAGCAAGAAGCTCTTTCTTATCAGAAAAGATCATTCGAAACACAGAATCCTTGTAATTCCTGACACTGTTATAAATAACTGGCTCGTCGCAAACCATGAAGTCATCAAAACCTTCTGCTTCGTTTGAAGTCACGTAAAAAGACCTAGCTAGATTAGTATTACTCATAAAACTCCTTGTTAATTAAAAATAGTAGTGTGGTTTTGCAGA
>CAZJWA010000059.1:3343-15748 GCA_964549585.1 uncultured Butyrivibrio sp.
TAGTATTACTCATAAAACTCCTTGTTAATTAAAAATAGTAGTGTGGTTTTGCAGAGGAATTACTGAAGCACTGTATTTGATAAGTCAATTGACTTAAGAACATCAGATGAAACATGCAAGAATGATATTAGCATGTAATACAATCATAGTCAAGCACAAAAAAGCAAAAAAATTATTTAATCTAAGCATTGCTGAACAATACTCATCGTCAAATATTACTTATAAGCGTATTCATAGCTGCGGTATACATATATGAAGACCACTTTTTCAAGTTTTTATATGTATATGGCAAGAAGTAAGAGCACTTTAGCCACTTTCATGACAACACTATACATATAAGAGAAGCACTTTTTCATATTTATATATGTACAATACAAAATGAAATGGCCTTAAAAACACCTGCACAGTCGAAGAATACATATAAAAAGTGCACTTTTTCAAACTCTTATATGTATTTCACAAGAAGATACAGCTTTTGAAGCACCAGCTTGACCGAAGAATACATATAAGAGAACCGGTTTTTCAAGTTTATATATGTACAATGCAAAAAGAAACAGTTCTTAAAACACATGCATAGCCGAAGAATACATATAAAAAGGCACTTTTTCAAACTCTTATATGTATATGACAAGTTCGCGAATAACTGCTTATTTTTTCCAGAAAATATCTCCGCACCGAATAGCAGCTTATCCCTTCCAGAAAATATCTCCGCACCGAATAGCAGCTTATCCCTTCTAGAAAATATCGCCGCACCGAACAGCAATAATGCCCGCCTAATGCCATGTAAAAATAGTAGCCACTATCTCTCAATTACACAATAAATTGCCAATTACCGTTTATGCAAAAAGACTCAACCACTAAACAACAGTAGTTGAGCCTCCACATCACATCAAATCTATATTAGATATAGCCAGGAAATACACCTTAATCAATTAATAACCGCATAGCTTATTTTTAAATATTGCCCATCAGAAACCGTCACATAAGAAGGACCCTGAATGTTGTCATTCGTAACAATTGATGTTAAAGCCCCTGTAGAATCTGATGAAACACAATAATACCCAAATAAAGCATCTCCGGTAGGAGTCACCTTGTATGTACCAGCTGCGATATCCTTTCCAACAAGATACTCTCCGGCAGGATAACCACTTGAAGCATCAAACGCAGCAGCAGAAACAGATGCTATACCAGTGCAATACTTAAGCGTCAAATACTCACCTGCCGAAACCGAAATATACGCGCGAGCGGTGAAATTGTCATTCGTAACAATTGAAGTAAATGCGCCAGTTGCATCACTATCTACCTCATAATATCCCATTATAGAACTACCTGTCTTAGTCAGCAGATACTCCCCTGCAGGAATATCACTCCCAACCAAATATTGACCAGCTGTAATCGTCCCTTCCGGAAGCGATGTCTTGCTACCTTTTGATTTGGCATATGCCGGGGAACTAATTACCATGCATATGAGAAAAGAAATAGTGATAACAGAAAATAGTTTTTTGAACAGTTTCATTTTAAAATCTCCTTTCAAAAAAGATTGCCCCACGTAGCAAAATAGAATAGCGCATATCGAGCTTTACGATAATTAAACAATAATCCATAGTTGCAATAACTCTTGTAGCGTGGCTGTTTTACTCTCATAAAACAATAAGAGCAGTAGTACCAACACACACTCAATAATATCTCTGTGTACTCTTAATTATACACTTAAAGCATGCTAAAATAAAGTATACAAATTCTCGAAATATAGATTCTCTATTCAAATACTCTTTTGTAAAAAGAAATACCAATAAAGATGGAAACTCTTCCTTAAAAGGACTACAATTTTAGAGTGGTCAAAAGAAAGAGCAAAATAATGTTTATCAAATCACACGGAATTTACAAGTAATCAAATATCTTTTTTATTTTTACATAACGGAGCAAGCAAATGCAATTACCATATTCGGAAGAATTAAGTATAGAGTATCTAGGAAGAATTTTTGATAATACAAGTGAATGTTACAAGTTCTTTTGGTTTAAGGCTATTGTGGACAGGGTCACCAAAGGACACACGGAGCTTTCTTATGAGGAACTTGTTGATGAGATGATAGCTGATGCATGGTATATGGTCACGGAATATCATTTGAATCTTGGCCCCAAGGATACGCTTGAAGGTGTTGTCAATCTGATTAAGGAGAAATATCCACTTCTTAAGTCTTGTGAAAAGAAATCTCAAATTATTGAACTGCTTCGAAATACGGATGACAAGGATATAAATAAGAAAAAGAGAACACTTACTTATAATGTACCATATCGTTTGCAAGCTCCTTTTATGCCATCAATAAAAGGCGATAGCTGGAACGTATCGGAATCCTCTCTGATAACGAGAATCAATCATGAAGATAGAGTGATGTATTATTTTACAGCGCTAAATGGTCTGTCTACAAAGATATTAATTTACGATGATTGGGCGAAATATATTAATGAAAATCAGGAAATAATCAAGGGCTGGCTTGAATACAACATGATTCTTTATCTTCAGAAAAGAAATCCAAGTGTGCCCGGAATTGCTGATAAACTTTTTCCGCCGCAGGAGCGTAAGCTTGAGAAGATTAAGAAGTATTGGAAGATGATTCTTAATCTGGAACAGGTTAATGATATTTATGGTGAAAAGCCTTTATCAGAAAAAGATCTGTCAATTGACCACTTTGTTCCCTGGTCATATGTTGCGCATGATGAGATGTGGAATTTAAGCCCTACAACTAAGAGCATCAATAGCTCAAAGAGCAATAATCTTCCTGACTGGGAGACATATTTTAACAGATTAGCTGCGCAGGAGTATCAGTCCTATGAGGCAATTTGGAAATACGTTCCTATTCATAAAGAATTTGATAAATGTTCCAAGGAATATATCAACAGTGATGAAGTCAGGTACCGTGTATACAGAGAGGGATTGAAATTTTCGGAGTTTTCGGAAGGACTTAAGTCCGTTATCCTTCCGGTTTATCAATCTGCAAAGAATTGCGGATTTCAAAGCTGGGTATATGAAGAAAAGGATTGATTTTTCTTTTTATAGAGAATGGAGATTTGCAAATGAAGACATACAATAAATTAGTAAGAGATAAAATCCCGGAAATAATAGAAGCAGATGGAAGAGGCTGTGTTACTCATGTCCTTTCAGATGAAGAGTATATTTCTGCACTTGAAACTAAGCTAAATGAAGAGGTTGCCGAGTATCAGGCTGACAAGAATATTGAGGAAATGGCGGATGTGCTTGAAGTATTACAAGCTATCTGCATCGCCAGAGGATATACGCTTTCTGAGCTTGAAGAAACAAGAGCAAAAAAGGCAAATGAGCGAGGCGGCTTTAAGGATAAGATTTTTTTGGAAAATGTGAAATAGAATGTTTTATGAAAAAAATCAGCTAGTAGCAAGAAAGATGTTATTAGTATTGCAAATCTAACCACCCCCGAGGTCCCCATGGTAGGAAAATACAAAGTAATTACTTTATGTGGCAGTACACGTTTTAAAAATGAATTTATGGAAACGCAGAAGAAGCTAACGCTGGAGGGGAATATCGTAATCAGCGTTGGCTTATTTGGCCATTCCGGAGATGAAGAGGTTTGGGATGGCATGGATGAAGGCACTCTTTCGAGAACGAAAGAGATGCTTGATGATATGCATAAACGAAAGATTGATATGGCTGATGAGATTTACGTAATTGATGTTGACGGCTATATTGGAGAGAGCACCAGATCTGAAATTGAGTATGCAAAAAATAATTGTAAAGAAGTTCGATATTTATCTAAAGATGCTAATGGTACTGATAGTGATAATGTCAATGCTAATGCCAATGCTAATGCCAATGCCAATGCTAATGTTAATGTCAATGCTAATGCCTTGAATAATGTTAAGCGTGACTGCGATTACAGTCATGTCCCTGACGAACTTGACCGGAAGGCACAAGCTTTTTTTACAAGTAATTTGAATCTTCTTCGTATGATAGCGGGAGATGAGGAGCTAAGTGGCTGGTTTAAAAGCTACAATGTTTATTGTCCGCCCGAAGGGCACGATGAATTACTTAAGCTACTTAATCGGGAATTTGTTCAAAGGGCTTACGATGACGGGATTGTAATTACTAATTATCGGGATGTGATAGAAGCTGCACATATAAATGAGAGCTTGATATATAAAACACCGCAAAGCTTTGCAGCTACTTTGAGTAAGCTACAGATTCTTGCATGTGTTGCCTATCATTTTCGAGCAGACCATTTCTGCGAGGGGAGATTGAATTACGCATCAATAGCTGAGGGACAGCTGATACCATTTTTTGAAGAATACTTAAAAAGATGAAATTAAAACCCGAGTGTAGGGGTGATGGAGGTATATCAATATGAAATTTGGAATAAGAACACCAAGTCTTAAGAGATCAATCAGTGCGAGAACAACAGGCAGGGCAAAGAGAGCTATAAAGAAGGCTGTGATTCCCGGATATGGAAGGAAGGGAATGGGAATTTTACACCCAAAGAAAGCAATCTATAATAAGGTTTACCATAAGACAACATTTGGACTTGGAGATATTTTAAAAATGTTCAAGTGATTTGTAAGCGGCGTCTACAGGATAATGTTTTTTGGAATATTTAAATGGCTAGATGATTAAAAAAGCTGAGCATATTGCTCAGCTTTTTTGCTGAGAAAAACACGGATTAGTCATATTGACATATGGACTCGCGACCACATATATTCATATTGTTTAGACTGCCAATTCAATGTAACTTTATATTATCGAAATGAGAGTGAGATGAAAATAATACATAACAAAAAGAATGTTACAAGAAAAACAATTGCACAATTAACAGGAACTTCGGTATCAGTGGTTTCAAGAGCATTAAATAATAGCGGTTATGTGGAAAAAAGCAAAAAGGAAGCAATAATAAAGGCTGCAAAAGAAAATAATTATTTTCCGCATCCGGTTGCAATGTCACTTCAGCAACAGAAGACAAAACAGATATTGTTTTTTTGCAAGGATTTATATAATGCTTTCAATATTGAACTTTATTATGGAATGCTAAGGGAAGCAGGAAAACATGATTACATGGTTTTGATAAATGCTGATATTTCATTTGAAAAAATCAAGCAAACTATGGTTGATGGCGTCGTTTTTCAAAATGAATATCAAGCAGCAGAATACAGTAAGGAATACGGTAAAAATTATTATCTTCCGGCTGCTTGTGCTTCGTACGGATACAGGCCGGATGCTCCGAGAGTAATGCCAATTGTTGAAATAAATATGTATGAAGCTACGGCTAAAGCAATTGACTATTTGCAGAAAAACGGTCATAGGAAGATAGCAAGCGCATCAATATGCTGCTGGGAAGATTCAAACCCAAGAACCGTTGAATGGAAAGACCGCTTAGGAGAAGTGCTTGGAAATAGAATACATGATTACTTTATCGGAATAAATCGGGATGAATTAGTTGATGATAATCGAATGAAGCAATTTGATTATGATGTTGATTATGTCACAAAATTAGAAGAAAAGTTTTTTGAGAAAGGAATCCTGGCCGCGGATATTTTTATTGAAAGAAAACTGGATGCAACAGCCATTATTTGCTTCAATGATGAAATGGCATTTGGCTTTATTAGGGAATTGCAAAGGCTTGGAAAAAATGTTCCAGCTGATGTATCTGTTATGGGATTCGACGCTACAAGTAGAAGAAAATATATAAGTCCACTTGTTACATCAATTGGACTTCAGCCTACTGTTCAAGGCGAAAAATTGGCAAAAACAGTAATCGATGTTATAGAAGGAAACAAATATCATTATGTTTCTCATAGCCCGACAAAATTTATGCCGGGTGAAAGTGTTAAGAAAATTATTTAGGTTGCTAATAAACTAAGTCGGCCGACAGTTTATTTGTTTTTTTATTTATTAATGGGAGGAATAAGAATGAAGAAACGAACAAAGAAGTTAATGTCAATTCTATTGATTTCAGCTATGTCTGTATCAATGCTTGCCGGTTGTGGTGGAACTTCATCTGAAACAACAGGCACAGATTCAAACACGAGCAATGAAAGCGTAGATGAAGCATCAGGAGGAATTGATAAAAACATGACTGCGGACATTACTGTAGGAGGATGGCCTTCTGGTGATGATGCTTTTAATGCTGCTCTTGCAGGTTTTAATGAAGAGTATCCTAATATTACTGTAGAGCTTCAATTTACAGATACAACAAGCCATCATCAGGCACTTCAGACAGCACTAGCAGCAGGCACAGGTGCTCCAGATGTAGCAATGGTTGAGGGAGCATATATTGCACAGTATAGAGATTCTTCTGCACTTACTAATTTATATGATGCACCTTATAATGCAGGTGATCTAAAGGATGATTTTGTATCATTCAAGTGGGATCAGGCTGTTTCGTCAGATGGTTCTAGATTAGTAGCTATTCCATGGGATATTGGTCCTTGCACTTATTTCTATAGAACTGATGTATTTGAAGAATGTGGTCTCCCTACAGACCCTGATGAAGTAGCTGAACTGTTAAGCACTTGGGATGGTGTAATAAAAGCAGCTGAGGCGGTTAATATTCCAGGAGAACGTTGGTTAGTACCGGATGTCTCATATTTTTATCAGTTACTTTTTAGTAACAGAGATTATTATGATGAAGATCTGAATCTAAAGTTAGAGAGAGATGGAGATCTTGATTGTCTTAATGCTTGCATTAAGATGAGAAAAGAAGGTCTCGACATGAATGTTGATATGTGGAGTGCTGAAGCATATGCAGCATATAAAGAGGGAACATGTGCATCAGTAGCTACAGGAGCATGGTTTGGCGGATTCTTAAAAACTGATATTGATCCTGATGGAGCAGGACATTGGGCAGTTACTACACTTCCTGGTGGAATTCCAAGTTGTAACTGGGGTGGATCATTCCTGGTAATACCTGAGCAAAGCCAGAATAAGGAAGCTGCATGGGCATTTGTAAATTATATGTTAGGAACGGAAAAGGCTCAAAATGAAATGTTCCAAGCAGTGGATTATTTCCCGGCATATACACCTGCTTATGAAGATTCAACTATCTATGATGCAGAAGATCCATATTTTGGTGGAGAGAAGACTAAGCAGTTATGGGTTAGCATAGCTAATGATCTTCAGCCTGTTAATACTACAATTATGGATGTCACTGCAGAAGGTCAGATATATACATCAGTAAATCAGGGCCTTGAAGAAGGACTTAGCGCTGAAGAAATTCAAAGTCTACTTTCTGATAATATTGATACTGCTTGTGCTGAACTAAAGGAACAACAGATTCAAACACTTAAGGATGCAGGTGTTTGGGATAAATGATTTTTGAGTTCATAAAATAGTTTGTGCTATTGGTGGCTGGGTATTGATATGCTCAGCCACTTTTTGAAAGGAATGGCTATGAATAATGCGCTTAAAACACTTAAAAAATATAGAGTCGCATATGTATATATTGCTCCGTTTTATATACTGTTTGCAATATTTGGATTGTTCCCGATTGCTGCTAGTTTCTATCTGAGCTTTTTTAGATGGGATGGATTATCAGCCATGCATTTTATGGGGATAAGCAATTATATTAATCTTTTTCATGATCCCTTATTTTGGAAGGCACTTTGGAATACGCTAATCATTGGAATTATCGCTCATATTCCGATTTTGTTAGGAGGCCTTACACTGGCCTTTATTCTTAATTCAAAATTGGTTAAAGGCGAAAATATATTTAAAACATTGTATTTCATGCCAATGGTAACAAGTTCAGTTGCTATTTCAGTTATTTTTTCCCAGATGTTTGGAAATAATTACGGGATAATAAATTGGTTTGTAACTTTACTTGGCGGAGAAAAGATCAATTGGCTTGGCGGTGATGGAAGTTTAATCAAGATTGCTGTAATTGTAATGTTTGCCTGGAAGTGGATTGGATGGAATATGGTAATCTATCTGGCAGGTATGCAGGGAATTAGTAATGATGTATATGAAGCAGCTAGAATCGATGGCGCGACTTCTCCGCAGATTCTATTTAAAATATGCATTCCTATTATGAAACCAATTATTGTATTTACACTAATTCAATCTACGATTGGAATGTTTAATTTGTTTACTGAGCCTTTTATTTTGACTGGGCAAAGCTGGACAGGCGGACAGAATAATGGCGGATTGACTCTTATGACATATTTGCTTAATAAAGCACCACAGTGTGGAAACCTATATGGATATGCATCGGCTGTTGCATATGTTATTACCTTCATGATTGTGATAATTTCTGTGATGGTTAATAAAATTACTCAGGATAAGGATGATCCGGATTATCTGGCAAATAAGCATAGAAAAGAATTACGCAAAATGCAAAAGAAGGGGGCACAGTGAAATGATTAGATTACTTATGATGTTAATTATTGTTGTAGCTGCATTTATACTAATTGCAAAATTTGTGCCTTATGGAAAAAAGATTGTTTTATATGCTATTCTATTGTTAGTTGCTGCGGTAATGCTTTTACCATTTTATATGATGTTTGTTATGTCAACGAGAACTACCGCGGAAATTTATTCATTTCCTCCATTTTTGACTTTTGGATCAAATCTAATAGAAAACATTAAGAATATGGCTGAGGCTGTTAATTTTGGTCAGGTTTTTTTGAATAGTACTATAGTAACATGCTCTTATGTTTTCTTAGTCCTTTTATTTTGCTCCATCGGCGGATATGCTTTTGCTGTATACAATTTCCCTGGGAGAGAAGTACTGTTTGCAATATTACTTGGAACGATGATGATACCGGCAACAGCAGGAATTATTCCATGGTTTATAATGATGAGCAAATTTAAGTGGATAAATACATTTTGGGCATTAATTATTCCAAACTGTGCAAATGCTTTTGGAATTTATTGGATGAGACAGTATTGCAAAAACAATGTTCCTGTTGCACTTATGGAGGCAGCAAGAATTGACGGATGCTCAGAGTGGACAATCTTTTTTAGAGTAATTGCTCCAATATTGAAACCAGCATATGCTTCTCTTGGAATTATGAATTTTGTAAATGTTTGGAATGATTTTATGCAACCTTTAATGGTATTAAGAACTGAAAAACTTCAAACATTACCCCTTATGCTAAGGTCAATGGTAAGTGATAGAGGAACTGATTATGGTGCTATGATGCTCGCAAGTACATGCGTTGTGCTGCCTCTGCTGATAGTATTCTTATGTGCTTCCAAATACTTCATGTCAGGACTTACTGCGGGCGCAGTTAAAGAATAGTAAAGGAGATAAGTAAACATGAGCTACATTCTAAACAACGATCGAATAATCATGGGAGTGGACTATTATCCTGAGCACTGGGATAGAGATCTTTGGGCTGACGATTTAGCCAGGATGAAGAAAACTGGAATAGAAGTTATTAGAATAGCAGAGTTTGCATGGAATATTTTCGAGCCACACGAAGGCGAGTATGATTATAGCTTTTTTGATGAATTCTTAAATCTTTGTGAGCGTTTCGATATGAAAGTAATATTTGGGACGCCTACAGCTACGCCACCTGCATGGATGAGTGAGAAATATCCGGAGATTCTAAACGCCAGGATTGATGGGGTACTGCTTAGGCATGGTGCAAGACGCCATTATAACTACAATTCACCGGTTTATCAGGAGTTTTCCTCAAAGATTGTAGAGAGGATTGCTTCTCATTATGCACCGAATAAGCAGGTAATTGGGTGGCAGATTGATAATGAGATTAACTGCGAAATAAACGAGTTTTATTCAGAAAGTGATACGGTTTCCTTTAGGTCTTTTCTCAAAGAAAAATATGTAACATTGAATGAGCTCAACAAGGCGTGGGGAACGGTATTCTGGAATCAGACGTATACTTCGTGGGAAGAAGTATATGTGCCGAGGGTTACAATTAGCGGCGCTGTTAATCCTCATGAAGTGCTCGATTATAAGAGGTTCGTTTCTGACAGTGCGTGCAAATGGGCACTTCTTCAGAGCGAAATTATCAGAAAGTATATAAAGCCGGGAGATTTTGTAACAACTAATGGCTTGTTTGGAAATCTTGATAATCATCGCATGACAAGAGAGAGCCTGGATTTTATTACATATGATTCGTATCCAAATATGGCGTATGAAGTAAAGTTGAACTTTTCTAGGGAAAACGCTTTAAATGACAGAGCCTGGGGCAGGACGCTTGACGAAGTAAGATCCATAAAAGGAATTTTTGGAATAATGGAGCAGCAATCCGGTGCAAACGGATGGAATATTTCGATGGAAGCACCAACGCCAAGGCCTGGTCAGATTACGCTTTGGACGATGCAGAGTATATCGCACGGAGCGGATTATATTGGGTATTTTAGATGGAGAACATCCACGATAGGTACAGAAATATACTGGCATGGAATTCTTGATTACTCTGGGCGTGATAACAGAAGGCTTTTTGAAGTAAAAGACATTCATGATAAGTTCGAAAAACTTACTGGCGCGGGCCTTGCGGGTTGTAAATATGATTCAAACATTGGAATCATTGAAACGTATGATAATAAGTGGGATGCAGAACTTGATTCCTGGCATAGAATGCTTGATGAATGCAGTATGAAGGGGATATATGAGGCTTCGCAGTATACGCATACACCAATTGATTTTGTATATCTTTTTCCAAATATGTCAAAAGAGCTATTAAGCAGGTACAAAGTTCTTATATGGCCACATGCGGTTATTGCTTCGAAGGAGCAGGCTGCTCTGTTATCTGAGTATGTAAATGGCGGCGGAACCTTGGTATTTGGCTGCAGAGCTGGTTACAAGAATTCTTACGGCCATTGCGTTCAGGATAATCTCCCAGGAGTTTTTGCAGAGCTGACAGGAGTAGATGTTACTGAGTACACGCTTGTTGCTAAGGACGAAGGACCCGTATATGCAGATTGGGACGGCGACAAGGTTGAAATGGCAGTATTTAACGATGAGCTTGGAATACTAGGAGAGAACGCCAGGGAAGAAAAGGTTCCTACGAATGATAGGCTTGAAGCGAACGCGGAGAGAGCCGAGGTTCTTGCAAGGTATTTGGGCAGCTATTATAGCGGAGCTCCGGCGCTTATTCACAATAAGTTTGGCAAAGGCGATGTTTACTATTTTGGAGCAGCATTTACGAGAGATACTGCTTCGCTTTTCTTTAATAAGCTTGGGGTAGTGGCTCCGTACAGGGATGTGATAGAAGTACCTGCTTCATGTGAGATAAGTTGTAGGGTAAATGATGGAGATGGAGCTTCTGATAAATGTGAGTCTGCTAAAGACATTGTAGGTGGAGCAAAAGGCAGTGGAAGTGAAGCAGCTTGTACGAGTAAGGAGCGCCTTGGTACAAAGAAGAAGTTCTATTTCGTCTTGAACTATTTGAAGGATGATGCAGAGATTGAGGTGAAGGAGCCACTTTTGAACGTCTATACAGGTAGTGAAGTTCAAGGGAAGATAATTCTTAAGGGATATGAGACGATTGTACTAAAACATAATTAAGTGTTAATTAGAAAAAGCCGAGCTGTGAAAATTCACAGCTTGGCTTTCTTAGCGGAATTAATTGCCTTTGCTTTTGGCTACGCACATGACTTTGAGGCACTTGGTAGCGGAAATTTGACGAAATATACTTTTTCCACTACTGAATTGGCTACTCGAAGCAGTAATTTGAGTGATTTGGTAGCGGAAATTTGACGAAATATGTTTTTTCCACTACTGAATTGGCTACTCGAAGCGGTAATTTGAGCGACCTAGTAGCGGAAATTTGACGAAATTTATTTTTTCCACTACTGAATTGGCTACTCGAAGCAGTAATTTGAGCGACCCGGTAGCGGAAATATGACGAAACTTGTTTTTTCCACCATCGAAACAGCATTAGCAAGCTACTCTAGGCAATTGCATCAGATATTTGATAAGAGGAATTAGTATTTTAAATTACTTATCAAGTGTTGGAGGATTGCATTTCTTGCAAGGAGTGTATCCTTTATCAACTGCATCCTGAAGTGATGTTTCAATACAGCTCTTCTTCAGACTTGCACATCCCTTATTATGATATTTCTTGCCTGTCTTTGTAATGTAGACTATCGTAGTGCTCTGAGCTGAATTTACCGCTGTAGGCGGAACGATAACTCCAAATGAGATAATTGAAATCAAGAACATTGTTGCTATTTTTGCTGCTATTTTTTTCATCTTGCCCCCTTTATGAGATTAACAATAGTACCATTTAATATTATCACTATTACGTGCAAAAACAATAGATAATAATTGACAATGATTCTTTCGGGAACTAGAATTAGTATATGTTTAATAGTTTAACTCTAAATGTTATATGGACTACTTCACATGTTTCTAGTTATGTATAGCGATAGGTAAGGTCTGAGTTGAGAATGCTCTCAACTTTCCACCTTTTCCC
>CAZJWA010000060.1:0-14537 GCA_964549585.1 uncultured Butyrivibrio sp.
TTATTGGAATATAATACCATTTAAAAAACTCAGATATTCTAAGCACCATGAACAATATTGTTATTACCGCCAATAATATTGTACAAATAAAACTTAATTTCCCAATAATTTTCAATTTACTACCTTCTCAATTCTATTTTAATCTTGAATAGATATTGTAAATAAAGTATACGAATAAATAATACGACAATACAGACGATATAATTATTACATGATGAACTAATGTAAACTAGTTATATTTTCTAATTAAACAGTTGATTTTTTACAGATGAGCCGGTTATGCGGCTTTTTTTGTCCTATATTTTCCCTTATGAATGTTAAATACATGTATCATTTTTAACTTTTTATTTGTGGCTTTCGAGCATTAAATCAAGTAGCTTGTCAGCGGCAACTGAAAGATGCTTTTTCTTATTGATGATAATTGAAATATTACGTTTTGGAATGATTTTCTGGAAGCGGAGTTCAAATAGAACTCCGCTTTCTATTTCTTCTTTGGCAAAATCGCGCATAACGCAGCCTATTCCGAGATTTCTTACTGCAAACTGTACTATCATGTCGCTGGTTGCAAGCTCAAATTCAGGTTGCAAAAGGACGCCGGATTCCGACAGGAAGGAATCAATGTAGTGGCGCGTACTTGTGTTTTTTTCCAGGGAAATGATTGGAAGCTTTTCCAAATCAGAAAAATCCATCATGTGATTTTTGTACTGAATAAATTTTCTTCCGGCGACAAAGGTATCGGCAATAGGTTTTACATCAATTCCTGTGACGCCTGCCCCTGCGTCAAATGGTGATGAAACTATTCCAAAATCAATAAGATCCCGGTCTAAATAATTGATTGTTTCCGGAGTTGGACCATTTGTAACAGTTACTTTTATTCCGGGATACATTTCATGGAATTTCTCAAGATATGGCAGCAGATAAAAGCGAAGAGTCATATCGCTCGCACCAACTCTGACTTCGCCCGAATCAAGCTTTAGCATTTGAGAAAGCTGCTTCGTTCCATTCTCAATCTGCTCATATCCTCTCGAAACATAATCAAATAAAAGTTCGCCCTCTGCGGAAAGCTTCATCCCGCGTGAAGTCCTTATAAAAAGCTCGCACCCAAGTTCACTTTCAAGCTGATGAATTGACTGACTTACTGCCGGCTGTGAAACCATCAGTTTTTTGGATGCTGCTGTAATACCGGATAGCTTTGCTACATAATAAAACACTTTATAATATTCAAGATTTGTAATCATTTGAAAACCTCTTGGAGTTTCAGAATCTCTTTTTCTTCGTAAGTGAAGCATTAGATTTATGTTACATGTTGATTTGAAAGACGATATATAAAACCAAATTTTATTGATTCTCTTTCTGATTTTAAGTATAGATTATTTATTTGCGGAATGCATCTGTGATATTATATTTATTGTTTGTTAGGCATTAAAAGCACAAGAAATAAAATCAGTTTATTCAAGTGAAAAAAGAAATAGAATTAACGGGGGAGATAAAGCAACTAATGAAAAGAAGAACTTTAATTTTAAAACAGCTGTGTGCATGCATGGCAGTAATGACAGCATTAACAACTGGATGCGCGGGTAACACAAACGGTGCAGAAGAAGCCTCGGCAGGAAGTGAAGGAACATCAAATGGCAGTGCTGAAAACTCGCAGATAAATGATGATGGCAGCGCATTGCCAGACGATGCAAGTGAAGGAACATCTTTAAGCTCTGGAAATGGTAAATCATCAGAAAACGGAGACGGTGGTGCCGATGAAGCAGAAAGCGTAAGGTATGCAGCTGATTATGCACAGGATCATGAAAACTCGGACTTTTATGTCGAGCCAATTGAAAATCTATCTGATGATTTTGTAAAGGGAATGGATGCTTCAGCAGTCCTTTCACTTGAAAATAGCGGCGTGAAATACTATGACTTTGACGGTAATGAAGCGGACGTGTTTGAAGTTCTAGCCGATGCGGGCGTGACCTATATAAGACTCCGTGTTTGGAATGATCCTTATGATGCAAATGGAAATGGATATGGCGGCGGAAATAATGATGTGGAGACTGCAATCCAACTTGGAAAGCGTGCTACGAAATATGGAATGAAGGTTTGCATTGACTTTCATTATTCAGATTTCTGGGCTGATCCAAAGAGACAGCATGCACCAAAAGCATGGGAAAATATGGACTGTGATGAAAAGTGTGATGCCCTTTATGATTTCACAAAGGAAAGCCTTACACAGATGCTGGATGCAGGCGTTGACGTAGAAATGGTTCAGATTGGAAATGAAATCAATAATGGTATGGCAGGAGAGAAGTTTCTTCCAAAGGTAACTAAGCTCTTGAAGTCTGGAAGCAGCGCGGTACGTGAAGTTTCAGATACATACGACAAGGATATCAAGATAGCAGTTCATTATACAAATATTGAAGATAATGGGCAGGTAGACAGCATGGCTTCAAACCTTGAAAGCGCAGGCCTTGATTACGATATCTTTGGCTTATCATATTATCCTTTCTGGGATGGTTCGCTTGAAAATATGCAGACTGTGGTAAAGCACATCAAGGAAACCTATGGCAAAACTGTGATGATAATGGAAACATCATATTGCTATACACTAAATGATGGAGATGGCTCTGGCAATAGCTTTGCTACAGCCGGTGACTTGGTCAAAGGCTATTCTCCATCAGTTCAGGGACAGACAAATATGGTAAGAGATGTGTTTGCCGCAGCAAATGAAGCAGGAGCAAGCGGAGTATTCTACTGGGAAGGAACATGGCTTCCTGTTGGAAAAGCTACAGATGACAATTCTGCTATCTGGGAGAAATACGGAAGCGGATGGGCAAGTAGCTATGCTTCTGATTATGATCCTGATGATGCCGGTCTTTATTATGGAGGCTGCTCGTGGGAGAACCAGGCATTGTTTGATTTTGACGGCAAGCCGCTTGACTCATTAAATGTATTTAAATATCTTAAATTGGGTTTGTATAGAGAAGATAAGGATACTTCGCAGACTAACTAATATTACGGAATTTTTTATCTAAATAGTTTTCGTATGAGACAAGAAATGGTAAAATGATTAAGAATTTTGCAGTGGGGAAACAACTAGTTTTTTACAATTTAAGTGATAAATGTGAGGAGCAAAAGGGTATGAATACAGATTATGTTATCAGCTGCTGTTCTACAGCGGATATTTCCGAGGAACATTTTAATAAAATTGATGTCAAATATGCTTGCTTTCATTATGAACTTGATGGAAAAGAGTATCTTGATGATCTTGGAAAGACAATGTCATCAGAGGACTTTTACGCAGCAATGGCAAGAGGCGCTGATACCAAGACTTCACAGATAAATGTAGATGAGTTTGTCAGCTTTTTTGAACCATTTCTTGAAGCAGGCAAGGACATACTTCATATAAGCCTTTCTTCAGGACTTTCAGGAGTAATCAATTCAGCTAACATTGCCAAGGAAATGCTTGAGGAGAAGTATCCTGGCAGGAAGCTTTATGTTGTCGATTCACTGGGAGCTTCATCCGGCTATGGACTTATCATGGATACTCTTTCTGCAAAACGCAGCGAGGGCATGGACATTGATAGCTTAAATGATTGGATTTTGGAGCACAGACTTGAAATGAATCACTGGTTCTTTTCAACGGATTTAAAATACTACGTAAGAGGCGGAAGAATTTCGAAGACAAGCGGTTTTGTAGGCGGAATGCTTGGAATATGTCCGCTTCTTGATATGAATAAGCTTGGACATCTTGTTCCAAGACTCAAGCTTCGCGGCAAGAATAAGGCAATCCATGAAATCGTTGCTCATATGGAGAAATATGCTAAAGATGGCAATGATTATTCAGGTAAATGCTATATTTCAATGTCAGCCTGCTACGATTATGCAAGAGCGGTGGCAGATCTTGTTGAAGAAAAGTTTCCAAAGCTAAATGGAAAGGTTGAAATCAATAATATCGGAACAGCTATCGGAAGTCATACAGGCCCTGGAACCGTAGCTCTTTTCTTCTGGGGAGAAAAGAGATCCTAAAACCAATCAAAAGGCTAACAATGAATCATGCAAACGAGAATATTATTGAAGAAATAAGGCGTGAGCTCTTTGAAATGCAGGATAAGCAGTATGCTGATTTCCAGTGCAGACTCACACCTACTATGGAGAGGCAAAGCTGCATTGGAGTAAGAACACCGCTTCTTAAAAAGTATGCCAAAGAGCTGATAAAGAATGACCGAAAAGATGCCTTTTTGGACGACCTTCCCCATATATATTTTGATGAGAATCAGCTTCATGCATTTGTTATTTCTAATGAAAAAGATATTACGAAGTGCCTTGAAGAGGTTGAAAGATTTTTACCCTTTGTTGATAACTGGGCAACGTGCGATCAGCTTTTGCCAACTGCGTTTAAGAAGAATCATGAAATTATTCTTCCATATGCACTTAAGTGGATTTCATCTAATGAAACATATACGATTCGATATGGAATTGGAACGCTCATGCGCTTTTTCCTGGATGAAGATTTCGATATAAAGTATCTTGATATCGTAAGCAGCATCCGGTCTGATGAGTATTATGTCAATATGATGAGCGCATGGTATTTTGCAACAGCACTTACCAAGCAGTACGAGAGCACTCTTCCCTTTTTTGAGACCAGCCATCTCGATAGCTGGACACATAATAAGGCAATACAGAAGGCATGCGAGAGCTTTAAAGTAAGCGATGAACACAAGGATTATTTAAGAAGCCTTAAAGTTAAGAAATGATTTTTTAAGAAAAAAGAATAATATTTCGATTTTGTATTGACATTGTTTTTGGTTTATGGTAAATTCTTAATGTTTGATAACAAAGCAGAGTATCCACTCTCACCCTAGGGCATAGGCTTATAGGTGTTAATACTTTCAAACATCCTTGTTAAAGGATGATGAGATTGATTTTAAGTGGATACGATTGCGTGTCCACTTTCTTTTTGTACGGAGGTATAAAACAATTAGCGACTTATTTATGAATGAGCAGATTAGAGACAAGGAAGTACGTGTAGTAGGACCTGAAGGAGAGCAGCTTGGTGTTATGATCATTGCAGATGCAAGAAAAGCAGCTGAGGATGCAGGAGTTGATCTTGTAAAGATCGCACCTAATGCAAAACCGCCTGTCTGCAAAATCGTTGATTATGGCAAGTACAAGTATGAGATGCTTCGCAAAGCAAAGGAAGCTAAGAAGAAGCAGAAGATAGTTGAGATTAAGGAAATTCATTTGTCACCAAATATTGACACTAATGACCTTAAGACCAAGACTAATTCAGCTGAGAAGTTTCTTGCAAAGGGAAACAGAGTAAAAGTAGTTCTTCGTTTCCGCGGACGTGAGATGGCTCATATGGGAGCAAGCGTTCATATTCTTATGGATTTTGCTCAGGAGCTTACTGAAATTGCAGCTATCGAGAAACAGCCTAAGGTTGAAGGACGTAGCATGACAATGTTTTTAGCTCCCAAGAAAAAATAAAAAGAAATGTACATGTAAATTGAAGAGACACAGGAGGATTATAGTTATGCAGCAGAAGATGAAGACTAAGAGATCTGCAGCCAAGCGTTTTAAGGTTACAGGAACAGGTAAGTTGATGAACAGCAAGGCATTCAAGCGCCATAAGCTTAGCAGCAAGTCTAAGACAAGAAAGAACAGACTTGGTAAGCAGGTAGTTGTTGACAAGACTTTTTCAAAAACAATGAAGAAGATTTTACCTTACATCTAATTTGATATCTGTAACAAAACGTTTAGGAGGAATATAAAATGGCTAGAGTTAAAGGCGCATTGAACGCTAAGAAGAAGCACAATAGAGTATTAAAGCTTGCTAAGGGCTATAGAGGAGCAAGATCAAAGCACTATAGAGTAGCTAAGCAGTCAGTTATGAGAGCACTTACTTCTGCATTTGCAGGACGTAAGCAGAAGAAGAGAGATATGAGATCTCTTTGGATTGTTCGTATTAACGCAGCAGCAAGAATCAATGGTATCTCTTACAGCAAGATGATGCATGGTCTTAAGCTTGCAAATGTTGATATCAACAGAAAGATGCTTGCAGAGCTTGCAGTTAATGATGCAGAAGGCTTCAAGACACTTGCTGAGCTTGCAAAGACAAAGATTGCATAATTTAGTAAATTCTAAGGCCTCACAATTTTGTGAGGTCTTTTTTTCTTCTTATTTGATTTTTTAATAGCATAAATAAATGAAGTTATGTAATTGATATCAATAGATATCTATTTGATAAGGCAGTTCATAACTCTTTTGGAGGAAATATAATGGCAGTACTTAATAAACTTGAACCCAAATCGGTTTTTCATTTTTTTGAGGAGATAACGCAGATTCCACACGGATCATATAATTTGCAGCAGATAAGCGATTATCTTGTTAAATTTGCGAAGGATAGAAACCTTGATGTTGTTCAGGATAAGGAACTTAACGTAATAATCTCCAAGCCGGCAAGTAAGGGCTATGAAGACAAAGAACCTATTATTATACAGGGACATATGGATATGGTTGCTGTTTCAAAACCTGAGCTAAATATTGATATGACTAAGACCCCTCTTGATGTGAGAACGGATGGAGAATATGTATGGGCAGAAGGAACAAGTCTTGGCGGTGATGACGGAATTGCAGTTGCATACGCTTTGGCAATCCTAGATGACGATGAAATCAAGCATCCTTATCTTGAAGTAGTTATTACTACTAATGAAGAGGTTGGACTCGAGGGCGCTCATGCTATTGATTTATCTAATCTAAAAGGCAATCGTCTTCTTAATCTTGATTCAGAGTGTGAGGGAGTATTACTTACAAGCTGCGCAGGAGGAGGAAGCTTTCATAGTGTATATAAGCTTGATAAGGAATTGGTATGCGGTACTTCTTATGCACTTGAAATAAAGGGCCTTCTTGGCGGTCATTCCGGAGATGAAATTGATAAGGAGCATGGTAATTCCAATATTCTTATTGCAAGACTTCTTGAAAGAATAGCCTGCCGGTTTGAGAATAATGTATATCTTAAGGAGATTTCTGGTGGAGTAGCCGATAATGCAATTCCAAATAATTCAAAAGCTGTAATTATTCTCGGAGATTCTGCGGATGAGACAGTACTTATGAGCATAGTTGATGAAGTTTATATGGATGTAAAGGGAGAACTCGAGATCAAGGATCCAGATGTTTCTTTTTCCTGCACTATGATTGATAAAGGAACCTTTGAAACGGGAAGCTATTCTTCAATGTTGAATCTTTCTCAAATGATTCTTGCATATCCGTGTGGAATACAGGCAATGAGCGCGTCTATCAAAGGACTTGTTGAGACATCTCTTAATCTTGGACTTATCTCTTTTGACATCGCAAAGAACTCTGTAGAGATGGTGTTTTCAGTAAGAAGCAGCGTAGAAAGCTCTAAGAACCTCCTTCTAAAGAGACTCGAAGTGATTACTGCAAAGTGGGGCGTAGAGTATTTTCTTTCAGGGATGTATCCTGGATGGGCATATAAACAGCACTCAGAGCTTCGCGATTTGATGGTGAGAGTTTATAAGGATATGTTTGGAAAAGAGCCGGAGCTTCAGGCAATCCATGCTGGACTTGAATGCGGACTTTTCAGCGAGAAGATTAAAGACCTTGATGCAATTTCAATAGGACCTGATATGATAGCAATTCATTCAACCGGTGAGAAGCTTTCTGTAGCATCTACCAAAAGAACGTGGGATTATGTGCTTGAAATAATGAAGGCATGATTTTTGGCAAAAAAAGATATGAACAAGGCATAATTAATTATTGATTCTCTTGGAAACTGTGCTACAATGGAAACTACATAAAAGCTGCTGGTTTCTCATACTAACAGCGATAATCCAATAAAATAGGGGGATTTTTCCATGGAGCTTAACGAAACTCAGAGCAAAATTATCGATGCAGTTATTATAGAATACAATAAAAAAGGCTTGAAGTTTACTATGGATGATATAGCCAAGGAACTTCATATGAGTAAGAAGACTATTTACAGAGAATATGCTGATAAAGAGGAACTCTTCTCACAGATGGTTGATTACTGCTTTGATTCAATCAAAGAAAAAGAGAAACAGGTCATTGAAGATGATTCTCTTGAATTTAATGAAAAGCTTTCGAAACTACTTATCGCACTTCCGGACAAGCTTGTAAATGTTGATTTTTCAAATCTTTTTTCTGTAAAAGAGAAATATCCAAAACTTTATCAAAAGGTTGAAGGAAGACTTGAGAATAACTGGGAAGATACAATTGCGCTTATTGAACAAGGAAAGAAGGAAGGCAAACTTCGTAAGGACTTCAATACTGATGCTTTCAAAGCGATCGTAGAAGCTTCTTTTGAAAAGTTCTTAAGTAGCGATGTCCTTGTAAAGAGCGGACTTGATTATGATTCTGCGCTTGTAGAAATGGTTAAGATTCTGATGACTGGAATAATGAACGACAAAGAGAAAGCCAAAATAAAGAAGTAAAGCCAAAATAAAGAAGTAAAGTCAAAATAAAGAAGCAAAACTAAAAAAAGAAGTAAAGCCAAAGAATGATCTCCATGGCAGAATAAAGCTCTGGAGAATAATATTGCCTCGAATCGGAGACGACCATTATGATTATTAAGAGCGGAGATATTTTTTTATTACAAACAGGAAATACGTCTTACCTTTTTAGAAAAACTGCGACAGGACATCTGGAAAATCTGCATTATGGAATAAGCCTTATTTCTGATAAGGATTATGCTGAGAATCTGAAACTTCTTGGAGCTAATAATGATTCTATAATTTCAGGGAGCATGTCTGCAAAGCTTGGCGACCTTGAAAAGGCGCTTAAGGCCAAGAAGTTTTTCCCGGGTGGCAACATGATTTCTTATGATGATTCGAATCCGGGGATATTTCTTGAAGATATGTGTCTTGAAATGTCATCAAAGGGAAAGGGCGATATCAGGGAGCCTTTTATCGAAATAACTCTTCCTGATGGAACCATCTCTTCTGATTTTATTTTTGAAAATGCAGAGATATCAGAAGGTAAGGCAGGGCTTATTTCAATGCCTTCCTCATATGATGAGCAGGGCAAGGATATCAGCTTTTTTGAAAAAGAGATAATGGTTGAATCTGATGGCGATTCCAAAGCGGGTGATAGTAGAGGCATATGTGCCAAAGAGGTGATTGGAAAGGACTTTGTATCATCTCTTACAATCACACTTAAGGACAATAACTCAGATACACTGCTTCTTCTTATCTATTCAGTTTATCCAACGTGCGATGTTATAACGAGAAGTGCAAAGCTTATTTCCGGTGATTCTAGTTACGAAATTAAGATAAACAAAATCATGTCAATGCAGCTTGATCTTCATGATACGGGGTTTTCATTTACTTCTTTTCATGGAAGATGGGCTGATGAGATGCACAGAGTGGACAATGTCTGCAGAGGCGGAAGGATAGTAAGTGATGAACTTTCGGCAGGCGTTTCCGGCAGCAGATCTAATCCATTTACATTTATCAGCAGGCAGGATACGACTGAAGATAGCGGAGAATGCTACGGCTTTAATCTGATTTACAGTGGTAATCATTATGAGGCGCTAAGCTCAAATGGCTATGATAAGAGCAGATTCGTTTGCGGAATTCAGCCATCAGGTTTTTCCTGGAAGCTTTTAGGCGGTGAATCCTTTGAAACCCCTGAAGCTGTAATGGCTTTTTCTCATGAAGGAATTGGCGGCATGAGCCGGAATATGCACAGCTTTATAAGAGAGCATATTGTTAGAGGCTATTGGAAGAAGCGTGAAAGACCCGTACTTATCAACAGCTGGGAGGCTTCATATTTCAATTTCTCTCAGTCCGGACTTTTAAGTCTTGCAAAAGCAGCAAAAGGCGTTGGAATCGAGCTCTTTGTGCTTGACGATGGTTGGTTTGACAAACGCAATAACGATAAAACATCTCTGGGAGATTGGACAGTAAACAAGGATAAGCTTCCAGATGGACTTAAGGGACTTTGTGATAGAATAAACGCGCTTGGAATGAGCTTTGGCATCTGGGTAGAGCCTGAGATGATAAATGAAGACAGCGATTTATACCGTGCTCATCCGGAGTTTGCTGTGAAGATTCCGGGGAAGGCTCACAGTGAGGGCAGAAATCAGCTGCTGCTTGATCTGACAAGAGGAGATGTTCAGGATTATGTTATCGCTTCTATGTCAAATGTCTTTTCATCCTGCAATATCAGCTATGTTAAGTGGGATATGAACAGAATTTTCTCAGATGTGTATTCTGACATTCTTGGCGCAGATAGGATGCAGGAGTTTCCTCATAGATATGTTCTGGGCTTATATAGATGCATGAAAATACTGACAGAGAAATTTCCAAAGATTCTATTTGAGGGCTGTGCTTCAGGCGGAAACCGTTTTGATCTTGGAATTTTAAGTTATTTTCCACAAATCTGGGCAAGCGATGATACGGACTGCTTTGCAAGAGCAAGAATTCAGCGCGGCTACAGCTACGGATATCCAACCAGCGTTATTGGAGCGCATGTTTCGGCTAGCCCGAATCATCAGACTATGCAGGTAAGCCCTTTAAGCACAAGATTTAATACAGCCTGCTTTGGCTGCCTTGGCTATGAGCTGAATCTCATGGATCTTTCAAAGAGCGAGCTTAGCGAGGTTACTGCCGATATTTCTTTTTACAAAGACAATAGAAAGCTCTTTCAGTTTGGCGAATACTATAGGCTTGATAAAAACAGGGCAATGCTTGTTAGTAGTGATAAGAGCGCAGCAGTTGTATATATTCTGCAGTCAGAGGATGGCCCGCAGTTTGCTGAGAATAGCCTTAGAACTAAAGGGCTTTCTTGTGAAAAGAAATATGAAATATCGAATAGATATGTAAATATTTCACTTAAAGAATTCGGCTCTTTGGTTAATTCGATGGAGCTTCCGGTTCATATTAAGGATGGCGGACTGATTCAGTCGGTGGCAAATTCGTTTGTTACAATGCATAATGTCAGCGAGAGCTATATCCTTTCGGGAGCTGCACTTAATGGCTGCGGAGTAAGACTTGATCCTTCATTTTGCGGACTTGGTTTTGGCAATGATGGCAATATAGGAATATTTAGGCGCGGCGACAGCAGGATATATATAATAAAGGCTGTATAATACGGCTTATAGTAAATTTATTACTAGTCTGATGATACAGTGTATACTGAGAGCATACAGGACTTTATAGTTTTTTTAGTTTACTTGACAGGTTTTATATAATAATATTAGTCGCAGATAGTTAAGGATAATTCGCCAAATGATAGGCGATGAAAGGTTAAGGTGTTTTATGGGATTAAAGGATATTTTCTTTGGAGATGATACGCAGAATGCTCAGACAAACGCAGCAGCTCCAAATACAGATAATGCTGCAGGTTCAGCAGATTCACAGGCAGCAGATGCTACTGCTCCTGAAGGCGGAATTGAAGAGATAACAAAGGACATGCTTATCTGTGATATTATCAGCAAGCACCCTTTTGCAGCTCAGTTTCTTATGGATTGTGGAATGGAATGTATATTCTGTCCTGCTTCACAGATGGAATCATTATTTGAAGCATGCGCCGTTCATGGAATTGATGCTGATGAGATATGCGCAGAGCTTAATCAGAGAATGGAAGAGCACGCACAGATGTAATTGTGATAGGCAGTTTGCCTAGAGGCTGACTTTAGAGAATAACAAAACAACGTTAGGCTCTCCGTAAATAATTAAGAAGTGAGAATAGCTCCCGTTATTAATTTGCTTTTTATCTAAAAGTGAATTGGTGCCGGGAGTTTTTTTGCGCGGAAAATTAGCGTATAATCAAAACAAAAGCGAGTAAGAGTAGGGGAAAATATGGTAGGAAAAGAGACAGCAGTCAGCGGGGAGACTGAAAGGAAAGACGATGGAAGGAAACTGTTTGCCAAAGCGTTAAGGATTGCATGGCCATCAGTAATGGAGAGCTTTTTTGTTACGCTTGCAGGTGTAATTGATACAATGATGGTAAGCGCGCTTGGAAGCGCAGCTGTAGCAGCGGTAGGTCTTACTGTTCAACCAAAATTTATTGGGCTTAGTATATTTTTTGCCATAAATGTGGCTCTATCTGCGATAGTTGCAAGACGAAAAGGCGAGGGCAAGAATGATGGCGCAAATGCTGTATTTCTTACATCTCTTGTAATAACTGTAGTTTTGTGCGCAGTAGTTTCGTTTCTTTGCGTGGCTCTTGCAAATCCTATCATAACAATATCCGGAAGCAGTCAGGATACGCATCTTGATGCTGTAATTTACTTTAGAATAATAATGGGCGGAATGTTTTTTAATGTTCTGACTATGGTCATTAATGCAGCGCAGCGCGGCTGTGGTAATACGCAAATAGCGATGACAACCAATGTGACATCGAGCATTGTTAATATCTTTTTTAACTATCTTCTGATAGGTGGGCATTTTGGTTTTCCTGCGCTTGGAATACAAGGCGCAGCGATTGCAACTGTCCTTGGAACAGTTGTTTCGAGCATTATGAGTGTCTGCTCTGTTATGAAAAAAGATGGATTTATCAGTTTCTTTTTCATAATAAAAGAGAAAATAAAACCTTCTATAGATGCAGTAAAGAGCATTCTTAAGCTTGCACCAAACCTTTTTGCAGAAAATATTATGATGAGAATAGGCTTTCTTGCAACATCAATGATTGCTGCAAGACTTGGAACAGACGAATTTGCTGCTCACCAGGTAGGAATGAACCTTCTTGGACTTGCATTTTCTTTTGCTGATGGAATGCAGGTTGCAGCTGTAGCTCTGACCGGCGAAAGCCTTGGTGAGGGAAATAAGAAAAGAGCTTTTCGCTATGGCAATATTTGCCAGAAAATCGGACTCTTTATTTCTGCATGCCTTTCTGTAACACTGTTTTTTGGTGGCAGATTCATATTTAGTCTGTTCTTTAATGACGCGCATATTCTCGACATGGGCGTTATGATTTCACGAGTTGTAATGATAATCGTGCTTGCGCAGATTTCACAGATTATATATGGTGGATGCCTTAGAGCAGCGGGTGATGTTAAATATACACTTATTGCATCGATAGTTTCTGTGACGATAATAAGAACATTTATGACGATCTTTCTGACATCAGTACTGGGAATGGGGCTATTGGGAGTGTGGCTTGGCGTGTTGTCCGACCAGATTTCAAGATTCCTTTTCATGAGCATAAGGTTTTACAGGGGTAAATGGACTGAGCTTAAGCTTTAAAAAAGCTTTACGAAAGATAGACATTTGTGGAAAAGAGGCTATCATGAAAATTCTTGTTGTAGATGATGAGAAACTTGCTCTTGAAGGACTTATGCATACGCTTTCTAAGACTGCTCCCAGAGCGGAAATAAGCGGCTATAGAAACGGCGTGGAAGCGTTTGAGGCAGCAGAGAAAGAAAGCTTTGACATTGCCTTTCTTGATATTGAGATGAGGCAGATGGATGGAATTACTTTGGCCAAAAAATTAAGGTACATTTGCCCGTTCATAAATATCATTTTTACAACAGGCTACAGTGAGTACAGTACTGAGGCGTTTGAACTTCATGCAAGCGGATATATCACAAAGCCGGTTACTCTTATTAAAGTCAGATATGAGCTTTCTGAACTGAGGAACCCTCTCATGGATAGCGTAGAGAGTAGCACTGAACCAGTTAAGCGAATCAAAATCATGACGTTTGGAAATTTCGAAGTATATGGAGATGGAAAGCCGATTGACTTTCATTACAATAAGAGTAAGGAGCTTTTGGCATACATGGTTGACCGAAACGGCGCACTCTGCTCCAAGAACGAAATCATGGGTATTCTTTGGGAAAAAAATTCTGCTGAGTCTCTCCACACATCGTATCTGAAAAATTGTCGTTCCAACCTGATTAAAATATTTGAACAGTATGGCTGCGGCGAAGGAATTATTAAAAGAAGAGGCTTTATTGCGATAGTACCTGAAATGGTTGAATGCGATTATTTTGACTGGCTTAATGGCAGAAATACAGGAACAAACAGCTATCACGGCGAATACATGAGCCAGTACAGTTGGGCTGAGAATACACATGCGCTGCTTGAATCTGGAAATTATTAAAGACTGTATGAGGTGATACTATGAGTGTTGCAGGTTATATGCATATTGCCATGGAGCTTTGGGGATTCTTTTTTTGCATTTTTGCCTCAATATGTATCTATATTTCAAAGGGAAGTATTGGCAAATCCGGAAGGTTCCTGATTTCATTAAGTAGTTTGTGTTCCCTGCTTCTGCTGGCGGATTCTTTTGCATGGCTTTGCAGAGGATATCCGGGAACTACGGGAAGCATTATTGTTCACATCAGTAATTTCCTGGTTTTTGCAATAAATAATTTTATGCTTCTAATCTACACAAAATTTCTAATTTCTATTATGGGACCTTCGTCAGATAAGAACAGGATCTGGATTACAACGGTCAGAATACTTGTAGCAGTATCACTTTGCCTTCTCATAATTTCACAATTTAATAATATGGACTTATGTCAATACATTGGACACAAAAAGTTGAAATGTTTTATGCAGCAT
>CAZJWA010000061.1:0-14170 GCA_964549585.1 uncultured Butyrivibrio sp.
AGACAAAAAGAAATTTCTAGCTATTTTATACTTGACTTTTCATAGCTGGTCTCCTTACAAAAACTTTTTAAAATGATAGAAAGCAGAACATTTTACCGGTAATAAATAATTACCATTCAAGTTTATCTGCATCCTTAATTCTTACATATTTTCCATTAAGGTTCATATAACCTTCTTTAATTTCACGTGCCTTGAACTGTGTCTTTACATTTGAAACGGGCATGTTATTAACAGATGCTGCTTTTGTGTTCAATGAAGAGGTAGGTGCAGAATAGATATCCTCTGTCTTAATTTTATCAGTTGAAATTTTATTATTCTTTTGTTTATTGATAACACCAAAAATTATAAAACAAATAATTAAAAAGTAAATTATAGTACCTATCATATTCTCCTCCTAAAGAGCTATAGCGAACGAAATGCCGCAAAATCAGTTGAAAGAATCAGTAAAAATCATTTATTTTTCAACCCGGCAAAAGAATTAGTTTTTTTGCCTAATGTATATATTAGCATAGATTATGGTAAGTCATCTATATAAAACACATAAAAATACTTGAATAATATGAAAATACTTGAATAATATGAAAATACTTTAATAAAATAAAGGCATCTGAATAATATAAATTATTTAACAATATAAAAACACTTTAATAATAAATTAAAATGCGTCAGGGCCGCTACGGATGTATAATAAAAAAGAATTGCATTTTCATAAACCTAAAAATGCATTAAGAAAAGAGGACTGTTTTGAAGAAACTTGCAGTGCTGATCCCGGGAATTGGATATACTAAAGACAAACCGTTACTATATTATAGTAGTAAAATAGCAAGAGCAAAGGACTACGACGTTTTGGGAGTTACGTTTCATGATCTTCCTGATAAAATAAGAGGAGATAATGCCAAAATCAAAGAAGCATATCTTCTTTGCTGCGAACAGACAAAGGAATTTCTTGGCGGAATAGATTTTTCCAAATATGACAGAGTCGTTTTTATTTCAAAGAGTATTGGAACAATAGTTGCAGCCTATTACTGCGGTAAGAATAAAATTGATGCAAAGCATATCTTTTTTACACCACTTGAACAAACCTTTAATTTTGTGGGTGAACAGGAATCTATAGTATTCTATGGAAATGCAGATCCATGGGCTGATGATATGACAACGAATGAACTTTGCAAAAAGCTTAATATTCCTTCCTATTTAGTGCAAAGTGCAAATCATTCACTTGAAACAGGTGATATTTCTATTGACATAAATAATCTCCTTACGATAATGAAAAGAGTCAATGATTTTTTGGAAAGCACAGATTAATCGGTATATTTGGAAAGCACAAAATAAACATATCTGGAAAGTACAAAATAAACGATATTTTTAAGCGGGGACAAAATGAATAATATTAACGAAGAAAATAGTGAAAATGAAATGTCTGAAGAGGAAAGCAGTACCCAAACAGGTGCCGGAGGTAGTGCCCCAAAAAGCACCAAAACAAGTGCCATTAGGGAAATAATCAGCTGGGTGGTTACTATTGCACTTGCGCTTGCACTAGGTCTTTTTATAAGAAATTGTGTAATAATCAACGCGGATATACCAAGTGGTTCTATGGAAAACACTATAATGACAGGCGATAGAATAATTGGAAATCGTCTGGCTTATATTGCGGGAGAGCCAAAGCGCGGAGACATAATTATTTTCAAATATCCGGATGATGAAACTCAAAACTTTGCCAAAAGAATTATCGGACTTCCCGGCGAAAAGGTAGATATCATTGATGGAAAAGTTTATATCAATGACTCAGAAACTCCGCTTGAGGAAGATTATCTAAAAGAGGAGTGGCTTATTGCGGCAGGACCTTATTCTTATACGGTTCCTGATGATTCATATTTCGTTATGGGAGATAATAGAAATAATTCTCTGGACTCGAGATATTGGATCAATACCTATGTTCCAAGAAGCAGTATTCTTGGAAAAGCTTCGCTGATTTATTATCCTTTTGATGATGCGAAATTTTTAAACTAAAAAGGAGCGTTATGGGAACAATTAAAGAAAATCTTAAAATAGTTGAACAAAACATCTGCAAAGCATGTGAAAACTCAGGTAGAAAGCGAAGCGAAGTTACACTAATTGCAGTTAGCAAAACCAAACCTGTATCTGATATCAGGGAAGCTATGGACTTTGGAATAAAAGTATTTGGCGAAAATAAAGTTCAGGAAATGAAAGCCAAGACTGAAGAAATAACCGAGCCGCTTGACTGGCATATGATTGGGCATTTGCAAAAAAACAAGGTGAAATACCTTCCGGGAATGGCATGCCTTATTCATTCTGTAGATAATATCCCACTTGCAGAAGAGATTGAGAAGCAGGCACTTGCAAATAACATGACAATGGATATTTTGTGCGAAGTTAATATGGCAGGTGAGGATACAAAGTTTGGACTTAGCCATGAGCAAACAGAAAGCTTTATTGAAAGCATCAGCCATTTGGAGCATGTAAATGTAAAGGGACTTATGACGATTGCGCCATATACTGATAACGCTGAGTCAAACAGACAGTATTTTGCAGGACTCAAGGGATTAATGCTTTCTATAAATTCTAAGCATATCTTAGATCATGAAATGGATACACTTTCTATGGGAATGACCGGGGATTATATGGTGGCTATTGAGGAAGGCGCTACATTTGTGAGAGTAGGAAGCGGAATATTCGGGGAAAGAAACTATAACATCTGATAATTCGCAATCGCGCTACATTTAGATATTTGAGAAAAAGAAATAAAAAGAATTAAATAGAAAATGAGGATATTATTTTGTGGTATTTTATTAGACACGGAGAGACAGACTGGAACAGGAAAAGACTTTTTCAGGGAGCAGTTGATATTAAGCTAAATGAAAATGGCAGAGAGCAGGCGAGAGAGGCTGCAAACGTTTTTAAAGAAGATGGAGTTAATATAAGCAGAGTTTATTCAAGCCCACTTGATAGAGCAATTGAAACGGCAGAAATTGTATCAGGAATTAAACGAGGTAATTTCACAATCGATGATAGACTTATAGAAATGAGCTTTGGAATTTACGAAGGAACAATTTACGACCTCGCCAAGGAAGATAACAGCGGAGTCCTTGGAAATCCGGAAGAGTATTTTCCATCTCCAGAAGAAAAGGTAGAGACATATCAGCATATCATGGAGCGCACAAAGAGCTTTATAGATGATTTATATAAGAACGGAGCTGGCAGGCAGGACAATATCCTTATTCAAACTCATGGAGCATGCATGAGAGCCCTTCTGACAAATCTTCGTGGAACACCGCTTTCTGAGTTCTGGCATCAGGAGGTACATAACTGCCAGGCGTTTATTTTTGAACCAGTTTCTGATAGAATTATTGAAAAGGGAACATTAAACGAGAGATAATATATCTGAAATACCAGCAATGATAGATAGATTTTTTATCAAAGCGGAAAGAGTTTGAACGATTATATGAAGCAAAGCAGCGGATGGTATCAGCTTGATAATGCAGCGAAGATAATTCCCTCTACAACAAGGGGCGGTGATACCAGGGTTTTCAGAATAGTTTGTGAGCTAAAAAATGAGGTTAATCCGGATTCACTTCAGGAAGCGCTAGATGAGGTGAGCAGTGATTTTCCTCAGCTTAACTGCGTCCTTAGAAAGGGCCTTTTTTGGTATTATCTTGACAAAAGAAATATCAGAGCGCTTGTAACTAAAGACCTTCTTACGCCGTGCAGTCCTTTATACTGTGAGGGCCGAAAGAATCTTTTGTATAGAATTACCTATTATCATAACAGAATCAATCTCGAAATGTTTCATGTCCTTTCGGACGGGACCGGCGCATTTGTATTTTTAAAAGAACTTGTTCTTGCGTATCTTAGAATTGAATATGAAATAAACGTTCACAATGATACGCTTGAAGGCTCTTCCGTTAACGAAAAAATGGATGATGCTTTCCGAAGATTTTATCAGCGTCAAAAAGGTCTTTCTCAGCTTAAGGATATGTCGAAGAATAAGGCATATCAGATAAAGGGAGAACAGGATGAGAACATGGAGGCACACCTTATTGAAGGAACAGTTTCCGCCTCTAAGGTAAAAGAGCTATCGCATAAGAATAACACCTCCGTTGGAGTTATGGTTACAGCACTTTATATTGCTGCAGTTATAGATGAAATGAGCGTCAGGGAAAAGAATAATAATATAATTGCTGTAAGTGTTCCTGTTAATCTTCGAAAATATTTTCCTTCATCTACGATCAGGAACTTTTTTGGTGTAATCAATATAAGATTTGATGCATCAAACTATAGTGGAGATATTGCAGAAATAATTAAAGTAGTTGATTCATCCTTTAAAGACCAGCTTCAACAGGATAAAATTTTCGAGACGATGAATTCATATTCTGCTCTTGAAAATAATCTTGCAATAAAGATGGTACCTCTTTTTATAAAAGATATTGCAATATGGGGATTTAGTAAGGCTGCCAAAAAGGGCGTTACAAGTACAATGTCAAATCTTGGAAACATTGAACTTCCTCCGGAGGCAGAAGATTATGTTGAAAAATTTGCTGCCTTTATGACAGCTCCTACAGAGCAGATATGCGTATCAACTTATAAAGACAGGATGGTTTTTGGAGAAGTTACAACGTTTGAAACGCATGAGATAATGCTGAATTTCTTTAGAAGATTTGTTGCACTGGGAATTGATGTTGAAATAGCAAGTAATGAGAACTAGCTGTAAATAAAAAAACCGAGGTGAACTGCAGATGCAGTATTGTCATAAATGTAAAATAGCCGTTCGCGGTAATAATACGAAATGTCCTCTTTGCCAGGGAAAACTTTCTGGAGAACCGGAGAATCCGGCATTTCCGAAAATCAAAAAAAATAAAATTACAATGTTCTCGATGGCAAGAATGATTACCTTTATATGTATAGTTATTGAGATTGTACTTGGAACTGTAGAGTATCTGGCAACCTCTCAGCAGGATATTCATTTTAGGTGGATCATTTTTGTAATGGTAGGAATTTTTATCGGCTGGATAGATTTCATCTTTGGAGTATACATTAGATATAATATTATTAAGACGCTTACGGTTCAGGTATATTTTGCTATGCTAATTAACATTTATATTGATTATGCAACAGGCTTTCACAGGTGGTCTGTCAATTGGATGATACCTATATCATTCGTTGCACTGCTTGTCATTACATATATTTTTGCGAAGGTGCTTCATTTTGGAGTAGAAGATTATGTTCTTTATCTTCTTGCTGATACCGTGCTTTGCTTTTTCCAGATAATAGCTCTTTTTACAGGACTTATTAATTTCCAGTATCCGGCTGTAGTTTGTATCGCTATATTTCTAGTCGTTGCTGCCGCTACGCTGATATTTAAATTCAATGAACTAAAGAGAGCATCAGTGAAGTGGTTTAATATTTGACCTTTAACCCTTTTGTTAATGGAGGATTATGGCACGTAAAAGTCTTATTAATAAGCTAAATTTAAAAAATGGTCTCGCTTTTTCAAGTCAGCTTGGAGATTTTGTTGACGATGCAGTTGGCAAAAAGCTTCCGGAAACGCGTCTTGTGGCTCCAATTTATGATGAGAATGCCAGAGAGAAAACGTGGTACAGATATCCGATAAAGGATGGAATTTCGGGAGATGGTTCGGAATATCATATTTATGTTAGAAGAGCACCTTCTGATAAGCTTTGCATCTTTTTTTCGGGAGGCGGAGTTGCATGGAATGAATTTACGGCAGAGAGACCGGTTACCGGCGGTAAGGTAGTAGCAGGACTTCCTAATTACTACTGGAATAATTTGCGGCCTATTACACAGCTCATGAATATCCACATAGGAATAACGGAGAGTTCAAGCGTTCTTAATCCGTTTAATAACTGGAATTTTGTTATTGTTACATATGCTACCGGAGATTTTCATATCGGAAATAACGATTTTGAATATTTGGATTCTAAGGGGAAACCAAAGGTAGTACACTTCAAAGGCTTTAATAATTCTACAAAGGCTATGGAGGTGTCGAAATCTCTTTTTCCAAATCCAAAGTCTCTTCTAATTGCAGGAGATAGCGCAGGAGCGTTTGCGGTTCCGGCACTTTCGGGTATTATTGCGGATAAATATTATGAGGCATGCAGTGATATTACATTATTTTCTGACAGCGGTCAGCTCTTGTACAGGCACTGGAAGCGGACGGCAAGAGACGTGTGGAAGGCTGATCCGTATTTCTGGAAATCGCTTCGGAGCCCGAATATCACCTATGATTGGTATAGAAGCCTTTATAATAAATATGGTGACAGGTTCAAGTATTTGTATGCAAGTTCTACGCATGACTATCTTCTTAGTGCATACTATAATGATGTTACTTATAAGAAATATGCGACAGACTCGGATGTTCAGGAAGCCTTCTATCATCAGCTAACATTGATGGTAAAAGAGCTAAAGGAATTAAATCCAAAATTTGGATTTTTTATTAATGATTTTAAAAATATGAATTTAGTAAAGACAGGACTAAATGGTGGAACAATTCATACGGCAGTAAGGCAGCTTCAATATCATGCAAAGACAAAGTCTGGTATTTCAATGGATAAATGGCTTTATGATGCTGTCTGCGGCAATATTTACGATGTCGGGATGGAGCTTTTGCCTTTACCAAACACAAGTGGAGAAATTGATGAAAAGAAATTATAAAATGTCTATAAGTTATGACGGAACAAGGTATTATGGCTGGGAGCATCAGCCTGATACAGAACTGACCATTCAGGGAAAGATTGAAATGGTGCTGGCAAAGATGACAGGACTTGTTCCGCTTGAAGCCAAAGAGGGCGCTGAGCCTATTCAAAAGATATATGACAGACTTGATGATAATAAGAAAATAAATGTTATTGCAGCAGGAAGAACCGATGCAGGTGTACATGCTAAAGCTATGATAGCAAATGTTCATCTTGATACAGATATGGACGAAAAAGATATCCAGAAATATATGAACAGATATCTTCCGGATGATATTTGTATAAATGAGCTTAAGGCGTGCTCTGACAGGTTTCATGCAAGATACAATGCACTTGCAAAAACATACTGCTATACACTCTATGCAGGCGAGAGTAAGCCTGTTTTTGATAGAAAATATGTAACTGTTCTTGATGAAAAGCCTGATGTAGAAGCAATGAAGAAGGCAGCAGAGGTTCTTGAAGGAACACATGATTTTAAGAGCTTTTGTGCTAATCCAAGAATGAAGAAATCAACGGTAAGGATGGTTGATTCTATTACATTTAAGTGCTCTGGACCATATATAAGGATTTATTTTCATGGAAACGGCTTCTTACAGAATATGGTCAGAATCCTGACTGGGACGCTTCTTGAAGTGGGCTTTGGAAGAATGACACCAAGTGACGTAGAGAAAATTATGGAAGCAAAGGACAGAAAGCTTGCAGGACCTACTGCAAAACCATGTGGACTTAGTCTCATGGAAGTGGAATACTGATTGCCAAGAAAATGTACCGCAGCTTGAAGGAATGGGGTTTAATTTGAGACTTGAAGAATTCTTAAAGTATGACAAAATAGTGATTCAATGTCATGATAATCCGGATGCGGATGCGATTGCTTCCGGTTATGCTCTTTATACATACTTTAACGAACATGGCAAAGACGTCAGATTTATATACAGAGGAAGGTTTACTATCAAGAAAAGTAACCTTCTTTTAATGATACAGGAGCTTAGAATTCCCATTGAATATGTGCCTGATTACAACAAAGTTGTAGATATACTGATTGTTGTTGATTGTCAGTATAACGAAGGAAATATAACAGGAATACGAGCAAAGAAGGTTGCTGTTATCGATCATCATCAGCCTTCAAACTGTGACAAACCTGATGCTTTTGAAATACGAAGCAGTGTTGGAAGCTGCAGTACTATTGTGTGGAGCATGCTTGAGAGCGAAGGCTATAACGTTAATAAAAACCAAAAGCTTGCAACAGCGCTTTACTATGGCCTTTATACAGATACTAATGCCTTCACTGAGCTTCAGCATCCGCTTGATAAGGATCTTCGAGACAGGATTAAATATGACAAAAAGCTGATCACCAAGATGAAGAATTCGAACTTCACGCTTTCAGAGCTTAAGATTGCAGGAATGGCAATGCTTGGATCTGAATATCATGAAGAGCACAAGTATGCAATACTTGATACTGCGCCGTGTGATCCCAATATTCTTGGAATGATAAGTGACTTTTTCCTGGAAGCTGATTCAGTTGAGGTGTGCCTGGTTTATAGTATCATTCCTTCAGGCGTTAAATTCTCAGTAAGAAGCTGCGTTGATAAAACTGATGCAGGAGAGCTCGCTGAGTACCTTGCAGAAGGAATCGGAAGCGGCGGTGGAAGATCTGACAAAGCAGGCGGCTTTATCAAGAAAGAACAGCTAAAAAGAGCCTATGAAAGATATGCAAAGGCTGATACAGACAGAAGAGACCTTGTTGTTGGAGATATAATGAGATCCCGGATGAGGGCATATTTTGACGAATTTGAGATAATTAAGCCAAACAGAGACGGAAACTATATTCTTGATGGCGCTCCATTATATCAAAGATCTGATATTCCGCTTGGAATTGTACTTCCGACTGACCTTTATGAAGAGGGAACGCTTGCAACGATAAGAACCTTAAATGGTGATACCGAAGTAGTTATTTCTTCAAAAATGATGTTTTTGATAGGAAATCAAGGAATCGTATATATCATCAGCAGAGAATATTCAGAAAATGAATTTATTCCTGCAGATAGTAAATTTACTTTTGATTTTGAGTATGTTCCAAATATAAGAGATAATGAAAGCGGACATACGAAATCTCTTTTATCACATGCAAAGGCTTGCAGGTTCAAGGAAGGCACTTTGTTTTACATTAAAAAGATAGATCATTTTACAAGAATTTATTTGGGGAAAGACAGCGATTCTTATTTAAGAGGTCGTCCGGGCGAATATCTTATAATGTTTGGCAATAATAAGAAAAACATAAATATTATTACAGCTCAGTATTTGAAGAAATACTACAAAAAGATCACGACAAGATAGTGAAATTACTAAAAGAAATATAGCAAAAAATGAAGGGAATGGGGTTAAAAATGATACTAGGAGCAATCGAAGCTGGCGGAACAAAGATGGTGTGTGCAATTGGGGATGAGAGTGGAAAGATTTTTGAACAGGTAAGTATACCGACAACAACTCCCGAAGAAACAATGCCGCAGATATATGAGTATTTTAAAGATAAAAAAATTGAAGCAGTTGGAGTCGCATGCTTTGGCCCTGTAGCTCTTAACAAGAATTCAGAAACATATGGTCATATTCTTCATACTCCCAAGCTTGCATGGAGAGGCTTTGATATGGCAGGAGAAGTTAAGAAGGCTTTAGGCGTTCCTGTAGGGTTTGATACAGATGTAAACGGATCGCTCCTTGGAGAAGTGACATATGGTGCTTCAAAGGGAATTTCAAATGCTGTTTATTTTACGATAGGAACGGGCGTAGGAGCCGGAATAATGACTAACGGAAAGCTCCTTCATGGCATGCTTCATCCAGAGGGTGGACACTTTATGACGAGTGTAAGAGTAGATGATCCTTATAAAGGAAGATGTCCAAGCCATGGAACGTGTCTTGAAGGAATGGCAGCAGGACCTGCAATTGAAGAAAGATGGGGAAAGAGTGCCAAAGAGCTTTCAAATGATCCAAAGGTATGGGACCTTGAAGCATATTATCTTGCACAGGCAGTTGTTAACTGTGTAATGCTTCTTAGCTCGGAAAGAGTTATTTTTGGCGGAGGCGTAATGCATCAGCAGCAGTTATTCCCTCTTATCAGACAAAAGACACTTGAAATGATAAATGGATATATCGATACACCGCTTCTTAGAGACATTGATAATTATATTGTACCTGCAAGCCTTCATGATGATCAGGGAATCATGGGATGCCTTAAGCTTGCACTTGATGAGATTGGATGAAGATTTTTTGAAAAAAAATATTAATTTTGCTACTACCTCGAAGAGGGAAAAATATCTTATTATATCGTTTCTGTTATCGCTTTGCTTTTACCTGGGCTTTGCACTTATAGATGGCCCGGTAATTTGCAAGGACTCTGAGAGTTACATCTCTATGAATATTTCAAGAGAACCGCTTTATCCATTATTTTTGGCGATTCTTAGAGGCTTATTTGGAGAGAATACAGCTTTTTATGACCAGCCGGTTTATCTTTGCGTTGCAGTAATTATTCAAAGCCTGTTATGGGCAGCAGCTTCTTTTATTCTTGGAAAAACGGTTTATTATGAAGTGTCAAAGAAAGAATTACCACAAATCTTTGGTAAGTTCTCTGCTCCTTTATTATTTGGATTTGCCGGCGTATTTGCAGGCTTTTTTGTTGCACTGTTAAACCGTTTTGCAGCTCTTAGAGGCTCTATGTATTCAGAGTGTATTATGACAGAGTCTCTTGCAATGCCGCTTTTTATTTTGCTCTGTATCAGATTATACAAATGGACTCTTTACCATGAAAGAAATGATTTAATAATTTCCATGGTATATGCTTTTCTTATCGTCAGTATCAGAAAGCAGATGATGTCTACGCTTATTCTCGTAGCTGCTTTAAGTATTCTTAATGACCTAATTAGAAGAAGCAGAAACATTAAGAGATTTCTTGTAACGATAGGGCTTTGCGCTGCAGTTCTATTAGCATCTTCTTTATTTGATCATGTATATAACTATGCGCATAGAGGCGCGTGGATGAGTCATACGGGAAACACCACTGCAGAGTTTTGCACACTTATCTTTTCGGCCGATGAGTCTGATGATAAGCTTTTTGATGAATATGGCACTACAGAGATGAAAGAGCTGTTTGATCAGATTATTTCTGAGTCGGATTCACAGGGACTTCTTATTGAAAATGTTGAAGAGGGAGCAGATATCTTTACTATAGGCTCAGCTTATGCAGATTCCTATGATGTTATCGGATATGATGTTGCACCACCTGTAATATATAATTACATAGCAAATACATATGGGGATGTTGGGGAAATCCAAAGAGAAGTCTACCGGGATGAGATTCAGGCGGAAATATCCAAAGTTCTTTTCCATCAGGATATCAGCGATTTGATTCTTGTTTATGGAATAAATATTCTAAAGGGACTTATCAGTTCAAATGCAAGAGTTATGCCAATTATTAATGAAATCTCTATTTTGATATATATTTGCTTCCTTGGAATGTATACGTATTTTGTCAAAAAGAAAAAACTCAGATAACAGTTCTAGCTGAAGTGAGCTTTGGGGGAATTATAATTAATTCTCTTGTAGTTGGAGCACTGATTTTTCCTCAGCCAAGATACATGATTTATAGCATGTCCTTGTTTTACATATGCTTTTTTATCATGCTAATTTGCATCCTTCAACAGAAATTTACAAGAAAATCATAATTCTCTGCCATTTTTCAAAAAAATTATAATTTTTCTATTGCTTTTTGAAAAAAAATATAGTATCTTAATTCTAAAGTGCTTGATTATGCACTTGGTTAACTTGTAAATACTTCAAAATTCAACATAGCATTTACGGATAAGAACCCTTATTAAGCTATTATTTAAGCAAATAAGAAACTTATACTGATAGGCTGATCGTTGATGAATCCCAAAGTGGTTTGATTTTTATCTTTTAAGGCTTGCGACCGTACAGTTGTAGGAATGTTTTTGGTGAAGTTGTTTTTTTATAGAATGGAGAATTATTTAATGAGAGAAAAGTACGAATCTTTGAACCTGGCAGATCTTAGAGATATTGCTAAAATCAGAGGAATTAAGAGCTTATCAAGCATGAAGAAGGCTGAAATAATCGATGCAATGGTAAAGCTTGACGAAGCAGATCTAAAGGCTAAGGAACCGAAGAAAGTTAAGGAAGCTAAGACTTCAAAGACTGCTTCTGATGCACACAAGGAAGCAAAGACTGAAGATGAGCCCAAGGCAGCAGCTCCTGCAAAGCCAAGGAAGAAGGTTATTATTACCTCTTCAAAGAGTGAGACGCCGGTTCATAAGACTGTAGCTACTCATCACGAAGAAGTAAAGGCAGCAGCTGTGACTTCTGAGCCTGTAGCTGAGGAGAACGAAGAAGAGCAAGGCACAATTGAAGCTAATGGAATCCTTGAAGTTCTTCAGGATGGATACGGATTTATCAGATGTGAGAATTACCTTCCAGGTGAGAATGACGTATATGTCGCTCCAAGTACAATTAAAAGATATAACCTTAGAACCGGTGATATTATAAGAGGATATAGCAAGGTTAAGACAGGTAATGAGAAGTTCGGAGCCCTTCAGGTAGCTTCAACAATTAACGGAATTGATGCTGAGAAGTTTGGCTATAGAACTTCATTTGACAGAATGACACCTATTTTCCCAAATTCAAGACTTCAGCTTGAAACTCCGGGATGCGCTGTCGCAATGAGAATGATGGATCTTATCTGCCCAATCGGTAAGGGACAAAGAGGAATGATAGTATCTCCTCCAAAAGCCGGAAAGACAACACTTCTTAAGGAAGTAGCTAAGTCTGTCAGAAAGAACTATCCTGATGTACACATGATCGTACTTCTTATTGATGAAAGACCTGAGGAAGTAACAGATATTAAGGAATGCATTGAAGGACCAAACGCAGAAGTTATCTATTCTACATTTGATGAGCTTCCTGAGCACCACAAGAGAGTTGCTGAGATGGTTATCGAGAGAGCCAGAAGACTTGTTGAGATGAAGAAGGACGTTATGATCCTTCTTGATAGTATCACAAGACTTACAAGAGCTTACAACCAGGTTGTTCCTCCATCGGGAAGAACATTATCAGGTGGTCTTGATCCTGCAGCACTTCATATGCCTAAGAGATTCTTTGGAGCTGCAAGAAATATGAGAGAGGGTGGAAGTCTTACTATTCTTGCCACAGCTCTTATCGAGACAGGCTCTAAGATGGACGACGTTGTATACGAGGAGTTCAAGGGAACAGGAAACATGGAAATGATCCTTGACCGTAAGCTTCAGGAGAAGAGAATCTTCCCTGCAATCAACCTTACAAAGTCAAGCACCAGAAGAGAAGACCTTCTCCTTTCCAAGGACGAGCTTGATGCAGTTAATCGTATGCGTAAGAACTTCATGGGAATGAAGGCTGATGATGCCGTAGATCAGGTTATCAATCTCTTCTCAAAGACAAGAAACAATGTTGACTTTGTCCGGATGCTCCAGAAGCAGATGATGTAATGCTTTTAGAGCTTGAAGGGATAGTCTTTTAGAAACAATTTAATAATTAAACACAAAAAAGAACAACTTTGGTTGTTCTTTTTTGTGCATTTGCAAGGGGTGTATCACAGAGAAAACGAGGTCACCATTCAAAGCACAATCCAAATAATTGACGGAATAGCATTTGCAGAAGTTTCTGTTAGCAACTTCCTAAAAAAAGAGATGTCGGAAGAAGAAAGCAAACTTTTATTTGAAAGATTATTTAAACAGGATACTGCGCGAAGTGAAAAAGGAAGTGGCCTTGGCCTTTCAATTGTAAAGAAAATTGCCCAGCTCCATGGTGGAAGTGCTAAAGCAAGGCTTCACGGAAAAGAAATAGAGATAATAGTACAGATACCCCAAAAGGCAAAATAACTTCGATAGAAATGAAGCAGTGGTGATGGAAATTTGGATGTAAAGGCAAGACCATTTAACAAAAAAGGCAGTAGATGCAGAGAAAATCCTGTATTTACTGCCCTTTTTACTGTTCTATTTATCGGACAGCTCGGGTGATATGATAACAATAAGAAAAGTGTAATGGACTCAATTAAGAAAAATGGAGGACAAGATTATGGCAGGACTGTTTGATAGTTTATTTGATTTCAATAAGGATGGAAAGGTAGACCCTTTCGAAAAGGCAGCAGAATTTGCAGCATTTGAATCCATTATGGATGATGATGATGACGAAGAAAAAAAGACAGAGCTAGATGATTTGGGGCTGGATATTGATGATTTGGATTTATGAAGTTGGGGGAATGGAGAAGGCGTTGGGGGCGTTGTGGGAGTTTATCCATATGACCATTTGTGGAAATATATAAAACTACTGTCATTGTAACAGGTATTATTATTGTTGCCACTCTCTCAGTCTGACCTAGGTCTGGGATAGTTGATTGTCGCTGG
>CAZJWA010000062.1:0-4426 GCA_964549585.1 uncultured Butyrivibrio sp.
TCTGCGCTGCTTTTTTTAGAGCTTTTTCATCTCCGTCTGCTGCCTTCTCATACAAAAGAGTCAGTTTTTCCTCATCCTCATACAGATAGTCAAATGCTTTTTTCAAAAAATCCTTCATCCTTAGGCAGTGATCTATCTCAGCATACTGATCCAAATATCCAATAGAGATACCTGGCTGCCAAACAACTCTTCCCATATCCGGGATTACCTGCTCAGTACATATCTTTATCAGAGTACTTTTCCCTGTTCCGTTTTGCCCGACAATTCCAAGATGCTCTCCCTTATTAAGCGTCAGCTCCGCATTTTTATACAGCGTATTGTCGCCAAAGATTTGTGTTAATTCACTAATTTCTAATAAACTCATTACTATTCTCCTTCTAAAAAAGCTCATTCATGATCGAACTTTTCCCGTAAAATAAAAAAAGCAGAAGACCGGCGCATAAGTGATAAATTGCTTATACGTTTGCCTTCTGCAAAATTTCCTCTAAAATCACCAAAAGGCCATGGACAAAACATTGTCCATAGCCTTCTATACGCATATTTTCGCACGAAAAATAAACAATATTACTACACAAAAATGTAACAGTACTGTCTGTTTCCCGATGAAATCATATCGCGTTTAATCGCTATACTCTGCACAATGTTTCATCGGTATGAAATGTACAGAGATAAGCTTCCTTGTAATTTGGTCTGTTAAAATAAATTTCATGACATCTCCTAATAAACTAATAACATGTTTACGGTATCACTACAATTTAGAGTTGTCAAATTCAGTTAGAGCATACAGCTCTTTTAAATTCTTTGCAATGTTTTAAACTTTTTTGGAATAATTCTCTAATTGATGAAAAAAGCCAACAATATATACTATTTTTTTAACCTCATCAATCCTAAATACAACAACATAATTCATGTTAGGAATCAGTGCTTCTTTATAATTCTTATTTAAAAGAAGAGAATCTTGGCAATCTGCAAATTGTAATGGATTCTCTTCTAATCTACTATATATAATTTCCATTTCATCTAATACGTGTTTTGCTGCCTGTTCGCTTTTAAACTTATATAAAAGATAACTAATACTATTATCAAGCAATTTCTCCGCTCGCTCGGTAATTACTAATTTATATGTCATACTTTTCCCTCAAATCATTAAGCGAACTTTTAGCATCTTTAATTTTATTTTCTTTGACTTGAGTTTCAGAAATTTCCAATTCCTTATAAATGTTCATTTTTCGGAGCGTTTCTTCATAGCGTTCCATGCTCATAATAACCATGTCCCCATAACCATTCTTTGTTATGAATATTGGTTCGTCCGCATTATGACACATACTTGATATCTCAGAAGTATTCTTCAACTCCTTAATTGGTATAATCTGTGGCATTTTTTCTCCTTATTTGAAATAATAATGACTACGACCTCGTATTGCGTTTTTAAAGAATATACCATTATTATACCATAATTAAGTGTCGTTTTGATATCAATCCAAAATTTTCCCATCCGTTGAAATTGTAACTACCTGCCAGGGAATAAACTTTCCACTATTTTGAAGGGCTGTCTTTACTGCATTTACCATTCCTCCGCAGCATGAACTTCCATTCAAATAATAATTCCATCAAGATGGTCACACTCATGCTGAATAATCTGAGCTGTCCATCCGGAGAATTTTCGTCTTTGCTTATTCCAGTTAATATCGCTATATTCTACCTCAATATCCTTATATCGCCTTGTCTTTCGAACGCCAATAAGCGACAAGCATCCCTCTTCCGTTTCAAATGGTCCGGATTTCTTTACAACAACCGGATTAAACATAGCTATGTTCATGAGCCCTGCATTAGCAACAATTATTCTTTTTCTGACACCAATCATATTAGCTGCCATACCAACGCATTCATTTTCATGTGCTTTAAGCGTATCAAGAAGATCTATCGCAATCTGATTGTCACTCATTGTTGCTACTTCGGAGGGCTGTCCTAAGAATAAGGCATCGTGCATTATTTCTTTTATCATAATTCCTGTTACTCCTTGATTGGCGTATTTCTATTCCAGTAATTAGCGCATTTTCATTCCAGTGATTGGCGCATTTTCATTCCCAAGTTTTCCAAATATCAGGCTGATAGCCAAGAGTAGAGAGCTTTCCGTTTCGTACTATAGGAGTTTTGATTACCTGCTGATTTTCAAGAACTTTTTGAAGCTTGTCTTCATCTGAAATGTACTTGATAAGTGCAAGCATATCCTTGTCACGTGAGTTCTGATCAAGAATGCCTTCAATGCCTCCATTTACCTGCATAACAGAAAGAAGTTCTCCCTTACTCATTCCTTTTTCTTTCATATCAACGAACTGGAACTTGATACCACGTTCCTTGAAGAAGCGCTCAGCCTTTTTGGTATCGTTGCACTTTTTGGTACCGAAAATCTGTATGTTCATAAGTCTGGTCCTTTCAAATTCGCCTGGGTAATCACTTAATCTTTTGAAAATATGTATTAAGCTCTGCGCGTTCATCTGTGGTAAGCTTATTCGCATCGACCAAAACCATCTGCCTATCAACACGTCTAAGATAATAATAATGCTTATATGTTCCCCACACCGTAAATGCTTTCCAGTAGGATTTGCCATTACCCAAATCAGACTTTATCTGAACGCCTTCATCATCAAATGAATATTCACGTTTCAGGTCACCATTTAATTTCTTATTTGATTTCTTCATAGCTAAATTAAGCGCAAATTTCTGAAAACCTCTTGCTCCGATACCAAGTGCTAGCATAAAAGCTCCAAGAATGAAATATAAAAGCCAGTCCAGGCAATCCTGATCACTTACAATAACGCAAAATCCAAAGAAAACAAGAATAACTCCCAAAACAATGCAAATGGGGGTCATTCTCTTTCTTTTCTTAGTATTGGCACTACTTGATAGCGCTATCTCGATGAGTGCGTCCTTCTCTTCTTTTCCAATTTCAATTTCAGTTTCTACCACAATACCATTCCTCGTTATTCTTAATACTCACGGGAATTTAAAAACTTTTCAATCTCCTGATTGACCTTCTCGCTGTTATCATAATTTGCATTATGCGCCGCATTCGGTATGAGCGCCAACGGGAAACCTGTATTTTTATGCCACTCGTCGCAGTATTTCCAAACTTTACCGGTTTTATCATGTTCTCCAACAATAATTAGAACCGGACAGCTAATCTTCAAGTCACAGTTCTCGACAAGAAATCCTGCAAATCCTATACCCGCTAAATGACATAATTCTTTCTTTGAATATGGCAAAAGAACATAAACATATTGGAATATGCATCAGGCGTACAGGTACATCCCTTCGCAATTGCCTTTATGAGTGTCTTATGAGGATAGCACATACACATCCACTCAATCTGACGAGACCCTACTTATCCAGTATGCAACCGGTCCCTCATTTGATTCAAATATCTTATGTTCCATCATTTCAAATATACTTTTTTCCATTGATTTATCATCCTCATAAAGTCATTTCCCCTTGAGAAGTCCTTCTTATTTCCAAAATAGTGAAAAAGAAGTGCTATGGAAATATTCCCGGCATCTGCTCCCCCCAGCCGTCTACAGCACCCAAATTCTCTATTTAGAAGTCTCTACTCCAGAAGCCACGTCACCATCTACAACACCTGCCTCACCTGCAACAGCAGGGAGTGTTCTGTATACCTTATATGCAATAAATGCAAGAATGATAACGCTTACTGCAAGGATTATTTCAAGAACAAATAACTCCTTAATTATCCCAAGCTGATATAAACAAGCGGAAACATCAACAAGAGCATGAAGAATAATTGCTACCGGGTATAGGTATTTCTTATTCATTTTCACTCCGGTGAATACAATTACGGAAAGTGAAACGTGTATTATTATTGCAAGAACTCTTTCAACTAGTCCAAGAATAATAGTTCCGGCTGTAATAGTACTAAGCGCAGATGCCGAATCAAGAGCCGGATTGTAATAATACATAAGAAGTGTTATAGCTGAACCTCCAACAAGAAGCATCGCTTCACATGCTCCATGTCCAAGTCCATATGTTACAGACTCTTCTTTATTATTATATTTCTTTAATGGAAGGGAAAAGGCAAAGAATCTTCCTGTCTCTTCAAACACTCCGGCTGCAAGGCATCCGTATACTACGTATGCTGCGTTATGTGAAAGTATAAAATTTGAACCTGCCCACGGCATAACCAGAAATACATAATGTGAGATTTGTTCAAGTACCATTGCAAACGCGAAGAATACAATCATCCCCCACCAGAACGGTACCATCCTGGTATTAGTTTTCTTTTTCCAAATAACTATAAATGTAATCGGTATAACAAAAGCTGCAATAAGATAAAACCATAGCCAAATAACTGAAATCATAATCTCTCCTCACTAATATGACGCGCAGGTCTTCTCGCCATGCACCCTCAATT
>CAZJWA010000062.1:4526-5766 GCA_964549585.1 uncultured Butyrivibrio sp.
TTTCTCCCACTCTTTTTGTGTTCCTTGACGCACTCTGTCAAAAGATATTCTATCTGCCCGTTAAGGGATCTGAAATCATTCTCTGCCCATGCGGCAAGCTCGCTATAAAGTTTTGCACTTAGCCTAAGCGGCACCTGTTTCTTCTTATTATCTTCCATTTACACTTCCAATTAGTATAAGCTTCCTGAGTTAACGATTGGCTGAGCATCGTGGTTACCACAAAGTACTACGAGAAGATTTGAAACCATAGCGGCTTTTCTCTCTTCATCAAGTGTTACGACATCGTTGGCATTAAGACGATCAAGAGCCATCTCAACCATTCCAACTGCGCCGTCAACTATCATCTTTCTTGCGTCAATAATTGCTGATGCCTGCTGTCTCTGAAGCATAACAGCTGCTATTTCAGGAGCATATGCAAGATATGTAATTCTTGCTTCTACTATTTCAAGACCTGCAATAGTAACCTTGGACTGTATTTCGTCCTTGATTCTCTTGGCAACAAGATCACTTGAGCCGCGAAGACTTCCATCATCTGCCACTCCGTCTCCTGTTGTATCAATATTTGGAGCAACATCATAAGGATAAAGTCTTACAATGTTTCTAAGAGCGCTGTCGCACTGAAGTGAAAGATATTCCTTGTAGTTATCAACATTAAAGACTGCACTTGCAGTATCAATAACGCGCCATGTAACAGCAATTCCAATTTCAATCGAATTTCCGAGACAGTCGTTGATTTTCTGTCTGTTATTGTTAAGTGTCATAATCTTTAGAGAGATCTTATTATTAGTCCTTGCCTCAACGTTTACGCCATTTGTAGGAATGATAAGCTGTTTTATTCCACCGCCGTTATCAACATCCCCGCTCTGGCTAAGCTTCGTCTTTGCAGCCGGATTAACACTTGAGCAGAATGGATTAACGAAATAGAATCCAGGCTCTTTAATTGTTCCTACATAATTACCAAAAAGTGTAAGAACCAGCGCCTCCTGCGGCTTTAATACCTTCAGTCCCAAAAATGGGAACCACCCGATGCATACCCATACAAGACTTATTATAAAAAGAACCGGTGACTCGCCCTGGTCCATCTGATACGCACCAAATATAACTCCTGCTGTAGCAATCGCATAAAGCACTACAGATAAAATAAGTACCATCATTCCATTTTTACTATGCTTTAAAACTTTTTCTTTCATCACAAACCTCCTGTGAATGTATAATTTAATTTGATATCATTATGATATCA
>CAZJWA010000062.1:5866-13116 GCA_964549585.1 uncultured Butyrivibrio sp.
TGATATCATTATGATATCACTTTGCTTTTCTCTGTCAAGAGCAAAAATACTTTTTTTCGTCAATAAATTTACAAGGTAAATTCTTCTATAGTACTTTTCTATCATCAAATTCACAGCGCAACTTCTTCAATAAAACATTATTTAGTCAATAAATTTTCTTATCAAATTAAACTCTTGCATTAAAGTATTGTATAATTGTCTTATTACCGTTAACAACATAAGGAGACAATATGAGCAAAGAATCAGACATCATAATAAATGATATGTCAGACGGCGTTATTGTCATTGGGCAAAGAGGTGATTTGCAGCAAATCAATCCTGCCGGAGGAAATCTCCTGGAACTGGACAAAATGAATCTGCCCTCGAATTTCTCATCTCTTTTTATAGGAGATAAAAGAAATGACGCATTCGTGCAGACTATTCTTGATGCGCTAAAGTCAGATCATGCCGCGGAAAGTAACCTGTGTGAATACTATCCTTCCCAGGGAGTAAAGAAATACTTTGAAGTAAAGCCAACCTATATGATAAATGAATCAGGTGAAAAGCAGCTAATCATCGTGCTATCAGACGTTACCAAACAGCAGGAGGCTCTTATATATAGAAAGGACACCACACTCCTTGTTTCTCTTTTGTTTATCTGCCTTTGCCTATATCTATTCGTATACAAATATGTAATAAGCTTTGTCTCTGCCACCATAGAGCCGTCTTCATTTACTATGCCATTCCTTGGCGTATTACTAATCATGGAATGTATTATCATAAAAACGACTACCATAAGGCCTTATCTTGTTTTTCGCGGGGCAAAAGCTAGAAAAGCTGTGATAAACAGTCTCATCATTTCCGCCTGCCTCGTTATCTTTATGGTATTTGTAAAATTCCTCCTTGCGCACTTTGGACTCTTTACAGTCTCCGCAGAAAAGCCCTTTTGCGACTTTTCAAAATTCACCTTCAAAGAGATATACAGGTACATTCCAAGTGTACTTATTCAGGAATTCATCGCCAGAAGTGTCGTTCAGGAATGCCTTGTTTATGTATTTGGAAATAAGCACGCCACACTTGCAATTGTAGTTTCTTCAATTCTTTTTGGCGCCGTACACTTTACATTTAGCTTCACGGTAATGATAGGTGCTATGGTACTCATGTTTGCACTTGGAGTCTTTTATCATAACAACCGTAATTTAATTGCAGTATCAATCGTTCATTATGTTTTCGCAGAATGTGCAATTATTTTGGGCTTTATCTAAAATCTATTTTCTATTCATGCAGTGCAAGGTAATTACCTTTGTAACATGCTATAATAGGGCATCAATGCAAATAAAAATACTAGGAATTTTTTAACCGATAAACGTACTATAAAGGATGGAATTAAAAGTGAAAATTGTTGTTGTAGGAAATGGTAAGGTTGGGTCTCTTCTTACTAAAATGCTGTGTGAGGAAGGGCATGATGTTGTGGTAATCGATAAAAGCGATAAACCTCTTATCGACCTTCAGAATGTTCTTGATGTAGCCGTAGTTGTAGGAGACGGGCTTTTCGTTCAAACGCTTGAAGAAGCCGGTGTTTCCGAATGTGACTTTCTTATTTCAGTTACCCCAAAGGATGAAACAAATCTTTTGTGCTGTAACATCGCCAAAATGCTTGGCTGCAGACATACTGCCGCACGTGTGCGTGATCCCCAGTTTGATGAACAGATTGGTTTCATGCGTTCTCACATGGGAATTTCCATGATAATCAACCCTGAAAAGCTTGCCGCAAGAGAAATCTTCCGTCTTCTAAAGTTCCCGGGATTTATAAAAAGAGATTCTTTTGCCTCTGACCGTGTAGAGCTTGTTGAATGGAAGATAACCGCAAGTAGCACTCTTTCAGGCAAAAGATTAGATGAAGTAAGCTCCATACTTAAGGGGAACGGACTCATTTGTGCTGTAGATCATCTAGGTGAAGTTACGATTCCATCAGGAAGCTTTAGATTATCTGCAGAAGATACGCTAACCGTTGCTGTTGCACACAGAAATCTTACCGCGATCGCCAAAACGTGCAAGCTCACGCAGCGCGAGGTTCATGATGTCATGATAATGGGCGGAAGTATCATTTCTGTCTATCTTGCCAAAGACCTTATCGCTGACAAGATTCATGTCAAAATCATTGAGCAGGATCAGCAAAAGTGCGAAAAGCTTTCAGAAATCCTGCCTCAGGCTGAGATAATCTGTGCAAACGGAACTGACCAGGATGTATTGTTTTCAGAGGGACTATCCGATATGGATGCCTTTGTTTCTCTCACAGGAATAGACGAAGAAAATCTTATTGTATCCATGCTTGCGAGAACTCTTGGCGTTTCAAAAACTATTACCAAAATCAGCCATATTGAATATGCTTCGCTTCTAAAAAGTGCCGATATTGACACTATTGTCAGTCCACGCTATCTTATCGCAAACGAAATAGTCAGATATGTGCGTGCAATCCATGCTGCTGAAATTTATTCAGGTCAGATAAGCGGTACGATTGAAACTCTATACAAAATTGCTGATGGAAAGGCTGAAGCCATCAGCTTCGTTGTTCCAAATGAGGCGCCATACTGTGAAATCACGATGGCAAAGCTCCCAATAAAGGCAAATATCCTCGTAGCAAGTATTATTAGAGAAAAAGAAGTAATCATTCCAAAAGGTGATGATTTCTTCAAAGCCGGTGATTCCGTAGTAATCGTTGTAACTACCGGAAGAACTGTTGAATCATTATCCGAAATATTTGAATCAGGAGCGTTTGAAAACTAATGAATATCCGCGTTGTACTTAAATATCTTGGACGTGTTCTTCAGCTTGAAGGTCTGGTCATGATTCCGGCACTTTTGTTGGCCTTTGGCTTTCATGAGCCTTCAGCTGAATATGCATTTATTCTTTCAATAATCACTTGTATGATTATTGGAACTCTTTTGACATTAATTCCTCAGAAAAAAATGGGCATATATGCAAGAGAAGGTTTTACAGCCGTAGCCCTTGCGTGGATTATCCTTTCAGTTTTCGGAAGCCTTCCGTTTTATTTCAGTGGTGCGATTGCATCTCCGATTGACTGCCTGTTTGAAACAGCGTCAGGCTTTACAACTACTGGTGCAAGCATCCTTTCAGAGATTGAAAGTCTTCCAAAATCCATTCTGTATTGGAGATCCTTTACTCACTGGATAGGCGGAATGGGCGTACTTGTCTTCCTTCTTGCAATTGTCCCAATGTCAGTTGGCAAGGGAACGGGCGAAACCTTTCAGCTCATGCGTGCAGAAAGCCCGGGACCATCAGTTGGAAAGCTGACACCTAATCTTCGTGCGACTGCGCGTATTCTTTACGTAATTTATTTCTTCCTGACAATACTTGAGATGATTTTCCTTCTCCTTGGCAAAATGCCGTTATTTGACAGCGTTTGTATCTCTTTTGCCACTGCAGGAACAGGCGGATTCGCTATCACAAATACAAGTATTGCTGCCTATTCCTCAATGTATCTTCAAGGCGTTATTGCTGTATTCATGATGCTCTTTGGAACAAACTTCACCTTCTACCATCTTCTTTTGATCAGGCGTTTCAAGGATGCTTTTCGAAGTGAAGAAATTCTGACATATCTTGGAATTATGGGAAGTGCAACAATTCTTATTTTCTTTAGCATACTGGATGAATATACAAGCGGCGCCAGAGCGTTTCTCGATAGCTTTTTTCAGGTATCGAGTATTATGACTACCACAGGATTTTCTACCGTCAATTTCGATCTATGGCCAGAGCTGCCTCGTTTCATACTCGTTATGCTCATGATCGTCGGAGCCTGTGCAGGTTCAACCGGCGGTGGTCTCAAGGTTTCCCGTGTAGTAATTCTTTATAAAAGTGCCAAGCAGGAGGTCAACAAGATTCTTCACCCACACGCTATCCGCACCCTACACGTAGATGGAAAGCCCGTATCTGAAGCAATGATACGAAGCGTCATGAATTATGGAGTCTTCTACTGCTTTATAATTATCATCTCCAGTGCTCTCGTCTCACTTGATAACTTTGACATGGAAACGACCGTTACTGCTGTTCTTTCCTGTCTTAACAATATAGGACCAGGTCTTAGCCTTGTAGGCCCAATTGGAAACTTTTCAGGCTTTTCTAACTTTGCCAAAATCGTTCTCTCATTTGACATGCTCTTTGGAAGACTTGAAATATTCCCTATGTTGATGCTGTTTCTCCCGAACACTTGGCGCAAGGTAAGATAATAGCTTTTTTGTAAAAAGAGATATGGAATTTGCAAAGAAACTTTGGCAGATTTCCGAATAACTGAAGTACATCACATATAAAGGAAAAACACTATGCAAATCTCAGTTTTTTATGATCATATTTTAGAAGCAAATGAACAAACCGGAAAGAGCATTCCGGAAATTCTGGATACGATAAAATCATATGACATTTCTGCGCTGGAATGCTCTATCGATTCAATACGCGGAAAAGAAGCTGAAATGTCTCGCTTATTCGATAACGCAGGGCTAAACGTATCAGAAGTATATGGTACCTTTCAGATGCAGGAAAAGGCCGCACTTGAAAAAGCCATGCAGTTTGTCGACTCTGCTGCACTGATGAATTCCAACAAGGTGCTTATCATTCCCGGATTCCTTGCGCCGCACACACTCCCACTTGGCAGAGAAATTGCCATTCACAAAATGGCTGATGCACTGATTAAGCTCACCGAATATGCACAAACAAAAGGCATCACAGTTACCATGGAAGACTTTGACGACAAAATAGCTCCCTTTTCTACTGATGACGAGCTTCTTTGGTTTATGGAGCATGTCCCGCTTCTTCGCTGCGCCTTCGACACGGGAAATTTCCTCTATCAGGATATCGATGTACTAAGTACCTTTCCAAAGCTTTCAAAATACATCGCTCACGTACACTGCAAGGATCGCGCTTTAGTCGGTCTTACCGGTGAAGTTCCTAAGCTCACCGTTTCCGGCAAGGCTCTCTATACTACTTCCGTCGGTCATGGCTGCATCCCGATGACTGAGATATTTAAGCTTCTTCATGAAATAAATTACGATGATTATCTCGTAATAGAGCATTTCGGCGCGCCTGATCAGATGTCATGCATCAAAGAGTCAGCTGATTTCATCAAAGAGAACTTTTAATTTGTCAAAAGAAATATCATTTGAAATAACGATAATTAAAGCCTGCCGGAAAACTAATCAACACTACTATCAGGCAAGCAAATAGAAAGAAGGATTATTCGCTATGATTCACGTAACAATCTGGAATGAATATATTCACGAACAGGAGCTTCCTGAAATTCAGGAAGTATATCCAAATGGAATTCACAAATGCATAGAAGATTTTTTGGAAAAAGATGAAGAAATAACCGTTAAAACTGTGACTTTAGATATGCCCGAGAATGGTCTTACAGAATCTGTCCTTGAGCAAACCGATGTACTGATCTGGTGGGGACACTGCGCTCATGACAAGGTATCTGATACCGCTATTTCACGTGTGCAGCAGCGCGTGCTCGAAGGTATGGGGCTTATTCTCTTACACTCTGCTCACTATAGTAAAATTGCCAAAAAGCTCCTTGGAACCTCCTGCTCTCTTACCTGGAGAGAGGATGACAGAGAGCGTCTATGGTGCATAAATCCTTCACACCCGATTGCAAAAGGTGTTCCAAATCATATTGACTTGGAAATTGAAGAAATGTACGGTGAACCATTTGATATTCCAACGCCGGATGAGCTTATTTTCCTTGGCTGGTTTGCAGGCGGTGAAGTATTTAGAAGTGGCTGTATCTTCAATCGCGGACGCGGTAAAATCTTCTATTTCCAGCCGGGTCACGAAGCCTACCACACATTCTATAACAAAGACATTCAGACCATTATTAGAAATGCAGTCCACTACACAGCTCCCGCCTTTGACAGCCATGAGCCAATAGACTGCATCCACGCGGAAATAAGTCCTGAAAAAGCACTGAAGTAATGAATTATATCCTAGACTTGTTTATATCATATTGTTCAAATGGCTTAAACAAGTTTGTGATTATTAGTATTGCATTTTAGCATGCAATGAACTATAATGTTTATCAATAGCCACTACTTATCAATATGACCGGCAATTAGAGCCCAGTAATCACCTGATATGTAGTGGCTTTTGTAGTTGTTGTTAATTAACCTTATTCAAGGCAATAGCATTTCCAAAACTATTGCTATGAATCTCTTTATAACTTATCCCCAGTATTTATTCAATACAAATAACATCACGAAATCATAGCAGTTTAATCATTTATTTCACGTTTTAATAGCCAGTTTTTGCATTTTCATCACGTTTCAATAGCCAGTTTTTGCGTTTTCATCACTTTTTAATAGTCAGTTTGTACTAGTCAAGAAAAGTAAACACGAAAAATTGTTTCTTTTGAAGGTAATCCTGTGTATTTCATAAAGATGTAAACCAGAAGGTTGATTTCAAAATGTGAAACTGATTTACAAAACGGGAAATTCAGATTGCAATTGAACGTGTAGCGGACGGATTTCCTACAGAATTACATTTCACGCCGTTTTTTTACATCTCGCGCAAAAATGTAATAAAGTCCTTTTAGAAATGGTATAATGTTCAAAGATAAATGCACATAGATTCAAGGTCATCTATCAAATTGTAGAAATGATTGTGTACCAGAATACCTAATTATAAAGCGGGGGGAATTGCATTATGGGGAAGACAAAAGAAAATGGCAGCATCATAAAGAATATAAGAAGGGTTGTCATCATTGCACTGTTTGCTGCGGTAATAGTGCTGATAAGACCGTGTATAGCGAAAGCTGAAGCTACAATGGGAGCTTTTAAGATAACTGATGGAGAAAGTAATTGTAGTTATAATACTTCTTTAGAGCTTCTGACAATTAGCGGAGACTGCACTGTGGCAAACACCGATCCAGACACAGCTACGCATGATCATATCAAGATTACTAATGGATGTACGGTAACACTTGCAGGCGTGAATATTGATGCATCATCATGGACGCCACCAATATCGATTAACATTTCTGACGGCGATACCGTAATGATGTTGTATAAATAAAGTTGGCACCCTTATCTCAAAGACTATGTATATAATGAAGATAATAAGGAGGTGCTAACAATGGCACGTAATCAACGTCATTACGACCCTGAGTATAAGACTCAAGCTATAAAACTCGCCCAAGAAACGGGCTCCTGTAAAAAAGTAAAAGAGCAGGATAAGGAAATCGCCCGTATAAAAAAGGAAAATGC
>CAZJWA010000063.1:0-11590 GCA_964549585.1 uncultured Butyrivibrio sp.
ACTCAGCCGCTATTTGTATATCAGAAAAGTGTCACATCAATTGTAATCCTACAAACATTTTGCTAAAATTTCACTATGTAAATTGATTTTAATATGTTATACTTTATTCTGTCTTAAGTTGCGTTTATTTTTAGTGCTTTGCCTGTTTTTAGGGCAATTTATTATCGCTTTTTGGCATTCTAGGCAGACAAAGGGCAACATATATTTATTACGGAGGTTAAGGAAATGGGTAGTACTTCACAAGCTAGTCAGAGAATCAGTGCTTTGCTCGATGAGAACAGTTTCGTTGAAATCGGTGCTCTTGTGACAGCAAGAAACACAGATTTTAATCTGGGTGAGACAAAGACACCCTCTGATGCAGTAGTAACAGGTTATGGTGTTATCGACGGAAATCTCGTTTATGTTTACAGCCAGGATGCAAGTGTACTTGGCGGTTCTGTTGGCGAGATGCATTCAAAGAAGATTTCACATTTATACGATTTGGCTTTAAAGACCGGTTCACCGGTAATTGGCCTTATTGATTCTGCAGGAATGAGACTGCAGGAAGCTACAGATGCGCTTAATGCATTTGGAGAGATTTATATGAAGCAGGCAGATGCTTCAGGAGTTGTTCCACAGATTACTGCAGTATTTGGTTCATGCGGCGGCGGACTTGCTCTTATTCCTGCCATGACAGATTTTACTTTTATGGAAGCTTCAAAGGCTAAAGTATTTGTCAGTGCTCCTAATACAATCGACGGAAATTATAAAGAGAAGTGTGATACTTCTTGTGGAGATTTCCAGGCATCAAAGACAGGAATAATTGACGCAGTAGTTTCTGAAGATGATATTTATTCTCAGATTCGTGAACTCGTTTCAATGCTTCCTTCAAATAATGAAGATGATGATTCATATGATGAGTGCAATGATGATTTGAACAGAGTTTGCGAGAATCTTGATGGATTCATGGGAGATTCTGCAGCAATGCTTTCACAGATTGCCGATAACGGTGCTTTCTTTGAAACAAAGAGAGATTTCGCTAAGGAAATGACTACAGGATTCTTAAAGCTAAATGGCGCTACAGTTGGTGCAATTGCAAACAGAAGTACTGTTCTTGGCGAGGATGGAAAGGCAGTAGAATCTTTCGATACAGTTCTTACAGCTGATGGATGTCAGAAAGCAGCAGACTTTGTTAAGTTCTGTGATGCATTTAGTATTCCTGTTCTGTCTCTTACAAATGTAACAGGCTTTGCTGCTACAAAATGCAGTGAGAGAAGAATAGCAAGAAATGCTGCAGCTCTTACTTATGCATTTGCAAATGCAACAGTTCCGAAGGTTAATGTTATTACAGGCAAGGCTTTTGGAAGCGCATATGTTGTTATGAACTCAAAGGCAATCGGAGCAGATATTACAATTAGCTGGCCAAGCGCTGAGATAGGTGCTATGGAAGCTTCTATGGCTGCAAAGATTATTGCAGGAGATAAAGATGCATCTGAGACAGCAGAGCAGTATTCAAAGCTTCAGAACAATGTAAACAGCGCAGCTTCAAGAGGCTATGTTGATGAAATTGTTGAACCTGCTGATACTAGAAAATATGTTATAGGTGCCTTTGAAATGCTGTTTACAAAGAGAGAAGATCGTCCTGCAAAGAAACACGGAACAGTATAAGGAAGGAGCATTGGGTAATGAAGAGTAAATTATTAGTACTTGGATCATCACTGATGTGCCTTGCTGCACTTACCGGATGCAGTACTCATGAAGAAGTTGAAATTGAACACGCAGCTTTAAATACACTTCTTGGAATGGGAATGGCATTTTCAGTTCTTATACTCATCAGCCTTCTTATTTCTCTTTTTCCTTTGATCACTAAGGTCCAAAATGCCGCAATGACGAGCAAGGATAATAAGAAAAAGGAAGAATACATCGACAATATTGACAGTGCTATAAGTCGGATTGAAGAACAGGAAGAAATGGCTGATAATGCTGAGCTTGTTGCTGTTATTTCAGCAGCTATTGCAGCATATGAAGGAACTTCCGGAGCAGATGGATTCCAGGTCAGATCAATTAGAAAAGTAAACAAAAATAATTGGAAAAGGGCTTAAGAGCCATATTAGAGATTATTCATCAGGAGGAAATATATCATGAAGAATTATACAATTACCGTTAACGGAAATGTATATGATGTAACAGTTGAAGAAGGAAACGGAGCAGCACCTTCAGCTCCAGCAGCACCACGCACCGCAGCAAAGGCAGCACCTGCAGCAGCACCTGCAAAGAAAGCAGCCGGAGCAGGCAGCATCCATGTAGAAGCCGGAGCAGCCGGAAAAGTTCTTAAGATTGAAGCAGTTGTTGGAAAGGCTCTTAAGGCCGGAGATACTGTTGTAACTGTAGAATCAATGAAAATGGAGATTCCTGTTGTTGCACCTAAAGATGGTACTGTTGCAAGCATCGATGTTGCTGTTGGCGATTCTGTAGATGCAGGCCAGGTTCTTGCTACATTAAACTAATTAGGTTTTCTTCAGGAGGTCTGTAAATGGATTACATTGTTAGTACATTATCGAATCTCTGGAATCAGACAGCATTTGTATCAATGACACCTGGAAATTATGTCATGGTTGCCGTTGCACTTCTGTTTCTATATCTGGCTATTCGATGGGATTTTGAACCGCTACTTCTTGTTCCGATTGCATTCGGAATGCTCCTTGTTAATATCTATCCGGATATTATGCTGAGCTTTGAAGACTCACCAAATGGTGTAGGCGGATTACTTTATTATTTTTATAAACTTGATGAGTGGGCAATTCTTCCTTCACTTATTTTCATGGGTGTCGGAGCGATGACAGATTTTGGACCGCTTATTGCCAACCCGAGTAGCTTCCTTATGGGCGCTGCAGCACAGTTTGGTATCTTTTTTGCATACTTTATGGCAATTGCTATGGGATTTAATGACAAGGCTGCAGCTGCTATCTCTATCATTGGTGGAGCAGATGGCCCTACATCTATCTTCCTTGCAACTAAACTTAATCAGACTGATATACTTGGACCTATAGCAGTAGCAGCATATTCATATATGTCGCTTGTTCCAATTATTCAGCCACCAGTTATGAAGCTTCTTACTACAAAGAAGGAGAAACTTATCAAGATGGAACAGCTTCGTCCTGTTTCAAAGCTTGAGAAAATTCTTTTCCCTATAGTAGTTACAGTAGTTGTCTGCATGATTCTTCCTACAACAGCTCCTCTTATCGGAATGCTGATGCTTGGAAACCTTTTCAAAGAGTCAGGCGTTGTTAGACAGCTTCAGGAAACAGCTTCTAATGCACTTATGTATATAGTTGTTATTCTTCTGGGAACCTCTGTTGGTGCTACGACGAGTGCTAAGGCATTCCTTAACATTACTACTATTAAGATTGTAATTCTTGGTTTGACGGCATTTATTATCGGAACCGCTGCGGGAGTACTACTAGGCAAGCTTATGTGTCTTATTACTCATGGCAAGGTTAATCCGCTTATCGGCTCAGCAGGTGTTTCTGCGGTACCTATGGCAGCACGTGTTTCACAGAAAGTCGGTGCACAGTATGATCCTACTAATTTCCTTTTGATGCATGCAATGGGACCTAATGTTGCCGGCGTTGTAGGAACAGCTGTTGTTGCAGGAACATTTATGGCTGTATTTGGAATATTCTAAACAGAAAAGACTAAATACTATCTGATAGACGATTTGATAAACATTTGAATTTTTGATTTTTGACAAGAATGGAGAGTATTATGGCAGATATAGTTAAAAAGCCGGTCAAGATTACAGAGACAGTTCTTCGTGATGCACATCAGTCACTTATTGCGACGAGAATGCCTATTGAAGAAATGCTTCCTATTATTGACACGATGGATAAGGTTGGATATAACGCTGTAGAATGCTGGGGCGGAGCAACATTTGATTCATGCCTTCGTTTCCTTAAAGAAGATCCATGGGATAGACTTAGAAAGCTTAGAGCAGGCTTTAAAGATACAAAGCTTCAGATGCTTCTTCGTGGTCAGAATATCCTTGGATATAAGCATTATCCTGACGACGTAGTTGAGTATTTTGTTCAGAAGTCTATTGCTAATGGAATAGATATTATCAGAATTTTTGATTGCCTTAATGATATGCGTAATCTTGAGACATCTGTAAAGGCCTGCAAAAAAGAAGGCGGTCATGCACAGGTTACCTTGGTTTATACACTTGGCGACGCATATACAGATGAATATTGGATGAACATTTCAAAGGAAATCGAGTCAATGGGTGCAGATTCTATCTGTATTAAAGATATGTCCGGACTTCTTCTTCCTTATGAGGCAGAGAAACTTGTTAAGAATATGAAGAGCTCAACAAAGCTTCCAATTGAGCTACATACTCATTACACATCTGGTGAAGCAAGCATGACATACATGAAGGCTGTTGAGGCTGGAGTTGATATCATTGATACAGCTATTTCACCTTTTGCCCTTGGTACTTCACAGCCTGCAACAGAAGTAATGGTTGAAGCATTTAAGGGAACACCTTATGATACAGGACTTGATCAGAAGCTTCTTGCACAGATAGCTGATCACTTTAAGCCATACAGAGAAGAGTGCCTCAAGTCAGGACTTCTTGATCCTAAGGTTCTTGGTGTTAATATTAAGACTCTTATGTATCAGGTTCCAGGTGGAATGCTTTCTAATATGGTTAATCAGCTCAAAGAGCAGAACGCCAGCGATAAGTATGATGCAGTTCTTGAAGAGATTCCAAGAGTTCGTAAGGACTTTGGTGAGCCACCTCTTGTTACTCCTTCATCACAGATTGTTGGTACTCAGGCTGTTATGAATGTGCTCATGGGAGAGAGATACAAAGTTGCCACTGATCAGACAAAGGATCTTCTTTCAGGAAAATACGGAAAGACTGTTAAACCATTCAATCCGGAAGTTCAGAAGAAGATTATCGGTGATACAGAAGTTGTTACTTGCCGTCCTGCAGATCTTCTTGAGCCTGGTCTTGCTAAGTTTGAAGAAGAATGCAAGGAGTGGAAACAGCAGGATGAGGATGTGCTTTCATATGCATTGTTCCCACAGGTTGCTGTAGATTTCTTTAAGTATCGTTTAGCTCAGCAGAAGAAGGTTGATTTAAGTGCTGCTGATACAAAGAATGGTGCTTATCCGGTTTAATCTAAACAAATTGTTACAAGATATAGTTAATAAGAGTCATACACTTTTGTGTATGACTCTTATTTTGTGGTAGAATACAAATATAGACTAATGAATAAATGCAGATGGGAAGTCACATATGCAGGAAAAATCTGATCGAAGAAATTCTTTTGAAATAAATAACGTTCCTACGCAGGATATGAAGGCAAATTATTCTGGCAGACAGATCGTCGCACTCGATGAAGTTTGTGGCTTTAGAATTCGACCTGGTTATTACGAAATTAATGGTGCAACGGTTCTTCCTGATGGAATAAATTTTACTGTCATTTCGAATGGAGCGACATCTATTACGCTTCTCTTGTTTTGGAGAGGCGAGATGAAGCCTTTTACGATGATACCGTTTCCTGAGAACTATCGGATAGGAAAAGTTTATTCGATGATTGTTTTTGGACTGAAAGTAGAGAATCTCGAATATTGTTATTCAATAGATGGCCCATGGGATCCAGAGCATGGCCTATTATTTGATAAAAAAAATAAACTATTAGATCCATATGCAAAAGCAGTTGCCGGACAGCATATTTGGGGACAGAGTAACAGCGACAGCTATGGTTATAGAGCAAGAGTTGTTCTTAATAATTTTGAATGGAATGATATGCAGCAGCTCTGTATTCCAATGAGCGATTCAATTATTTATGAGATGCATGTCAGAGGATTCACCAAAGATTCTTCTTCAAATGTAAGATATCCGGGAACATTTGAAGGACTTATGGAAAAAATTGCTTATTTGAAGCATCTTGGAGTCACTGCGGTTGAACTCATGCCAATTTTTGAATTCGATGAAAGCAGAGATAAGCGAACAGTCAATGGAAGAACGCTTATTGATTATTGGGGATATAATACTGTCAGTTTTTTTTCACCCAATACGAGTTATGCTTCTTCTGGTGAATACAATCATGAAGGTCTTGAACTTAAGGCACTTATTCGAACGCTGAAAGAAAATGGAATAGAAGTTATTCTCGATGTAGTATTTAATCATACAGCCGAAGGAAATGAAGACGGAAAGTTCATTTCCTTTAAGGGCTTTGATAACAATATTTATTATATGCTTACACCTGATGGCAAATATTATAATTTTAGTGGATGTGGCAACACACTCAACTGCAATAACCCTATGGTTCAGGAAATGATTGTTGAATGCTTGAAATATTGGGTTGAAGCATATAGGATAGATGGCTTTCGTTTTGATCTTGCAAGTATTTTGGGACGAAACGAGGATGGCTCTCCAATGGATAAGCCGCCACTTATTCAAAGACTTGCAAGTGACCCGATTCTTCACGGAGCAAAGCTTATAGCCGAGGCTTGGGATGCAGGTGGAATGTATCAGGTTGGAAGCTTCCCTGCATGGAAAAGATGGGCTGAATGGAATGGCAAGTATAGAGATGATGTCAGAACTTTCCTAAAGGGAGAATTTTGGTCAGCACCAGAAGCAGTAAAAAGAATTACCGGTTCTCTTGATATGTATGATGGTGAATACCAGGGCTCTGACTCTTCTGTTAATTTTTTAACATGTCATGATGGATTTACGTTGTATGATCTTTATTCGTACAACAACAAACATAATGAAGCAAATGGATGGAATAATACTGACGGAACAGACGATAACAGAAGCTGGAATTGCGGAGCAGAAGGCTTTACTGAAGACAAAAACGTAATGAACTTACGTTTTCGAATGATGAGAAATGCAATAACCGTTCTTATGTGCAGTAGAGGAACTCCGATGATCCTTGCCGGGGATGAGTTTGGCAATTCACAGTACGGAAACAATAATGCATATTGTCAGGATAATAAGATTTCCTGGCTTGATTGGGATCTTATTGAAAAGAATAAGGAGTATTATGAGTTCTACCGTAATATGATTCAGTTTAGAAGAAAACATCCTTCGATAAGGAAGAATATGATTCCTGCGCAGTGCGGACTTCCTTTTATGAGTACATATACAGAGAATCCAGATAATCAGAATATTTCGGCTCAGTCAAAGGTGGTTGGAGTTCTTTTTGCAGGGTACTCAAAGAGAAAAGGTCACGATGATGTTGTGTATTTGATAATTAATGTGTTTTGGGAAGAAATCGAAATTCGTTTTCCGTTTCTCCCTGGAGGCTATTATTGGTCATTGGCTGTTGATACTATGGGGCAGGATGGAAAATACTTTTATAATAGGTGCAAACCTGTCACAAAAGAGATGTGGAAAATGGCACCGCGAAGTGCATGCGTTTTTGTTGCGTCATCTGAAAAAGGCTATTATGGGGTAGACTGAATATGGGCATAGATGAGAAAAAAGCTGATAAAATTACAAAAAAAGCTCCTATAGTAAATGAAGGCGGTTTTCATTTTGCAACTGAAAAGGATGCAAAAGAGGCAGAAATAGAAAGCAAAAAGATAGTTTCTATTTCTAAACAAATCAACCTGACGAAAAGCTCTGATGTTAAGCTCCTTTTTGATAAGGCAGTTGATAGTAAAACATTTAAAACACCAATTGGCTGGATTTTTCTCTATCAGTTAAGGGGAAGACTTCTTAAAATGGGAATGCCTGAATCTGACATTAAGGATATTCCAATTGATGTTGTACTTACGCATACACCTCATCCGGACGATTATGTTCCAAGCCAGAGAATAGAGCGAGCAAAGGAAAAAGAACCATTTCCGGCACTTAAGTTTTCTATAATAATTAACCTGCTTCTTGCGCTTATGGTAATCGCCATGTTTTTTATAGCAAATTATAGCGGTTTTGATAATATTATTAATTATAAAAGAAATATAACCAATAGATATGCATCGTGGGAAGAAGATCTTAAAGAGAGGGAAAAAACAGTAAGAGAGAAAGAAAAAGAGCTTGGAATAGAAGACTCATCAACAAAGGCTGATGAAGTAGCAAGCAGTGAAACTGAATAAAAAACTTTTTTGAACACAAAATAGACATTTTCTGTTGGTATTATAGGAAAAGACAAAGCCTTTCACAGGCAGTTTTAAGTATAATACAGAGCCGTAAACTTGTAGGGCTTATAAACACCAACTCATAAAAATGGAGCATATTTATTATGGATAAATTAAAAATTCTTGTCGTTGATGATGAAAGCAGAATGAGAAAGCTTGTCAGAGATTTTTTGACAAAGAGTGATTTCGATGTTGTTGAGGCTGAAGATGGAGCACAGGCAGTAGATATCTTTTTTGAACAGAAGGATATAGCTTTGATTATTCTTGACGTAATGATGCCCAAAATGGATGGATGGCAGGTCTGCAAGGAAATCAGAGAATATTCGAAGGTTCCTATTATTATGCTTACTGCAAAATCTGAGGAGCGCGATGAACTTCAGGGATTCGAACTGGGAGTAGATGAGTATATTTCCAAGCCGTTTAGTCCTAAGATTCTTGTCGCAAGAGTGGACGCTATTCTTAGAAGAACAAACAAAATAACTCAGGATGACATAGTAGAAGCTGGCGGAATTGTTATTAATAAGGCGGCACATAGTGTTGAAATTGATAACAAGATGATAGACCTTAGCTTTAAAGAATTTGAACTGCTTTCATATTTTGTTGAGAATAAAGGAATCGCTCTTTCAAGAGAAAATATACTTAATAATGTTTGGAACTATGACTATTTTGGAGATGCAAGAACTATCGATACACACGTTAAGAAGCTTCGTGGGAAGATGGGATCAAAGGGAGAACTCATTAAAACTATCTGGGGAATGGGCTACAAATTTGAGCCCTAATCATTTTCTCGTATATTATGTCTAACTAATATGGTGGAGAGCATTTTGAAGAATATAGCCAAAAAACATTCATTAAGGCGAGATTACAGTTTGCTGTTCCTTATTCTTTTTTCTGGGATGGTAATCGTTAATCTGATACTTAATAATGGATTTCTTGAACAATATTACATTAAGAATAAGACTCAGGTAATAAATGAGGCTTATGATAGTATTAATGATGCTGGAAACAGTGGAGACATCAGCTCGGATAATTTCGATATTGAGCTAAGAAAACTATGCGAAAAATATAACATTGATATTATTGTACTTGATAATGACTCTCAGACAGTAAAATCGTCTGCTGAAGATTCGGCATTTCTTGCCAGAAGATTATGGGATAATCTTCTGGGTATTAATTCTCAAAGCGGCAAAAAAGATAGCACTATTCTTGAATCAAATGATAACTATACAATTCAAATAAGTACAGATGCACTCACAAATACAGATTGTATTGAAGGCTGGGGCTTTCTTGATAATGGAAATGTTTTTCTTATCAGAAGCGCTCTTGAGGGAATAAAGGACAGTGTTAGTATTACAAGTAGCTTTGTGACTTTTTCCGGAATTATTATAGCTATCCTTGGATTCTTTATTTCATTTTTCTTTTCAAATAAAATCACCAAACCGGTTCTTCAGCTTTCTGAGATTTCAAATAGAATGAAAAACCTGGATTTTGAAGCGAAATATACCAGCAATAATAGAAATGATGAAGTAGACCTTTTGGGAAAAAATATCAATGAACTTTCAGAAATTCTTGAAACAACAATTTCTGAACTAAAAACTGCGAACAATGAATTAAAGCAGGATATTCAGCGAAAAGACGAGATAGAAAACATGAGGAATGAATTCTTATCAAACGTCTCCCATGAACTTAAAACGCCAATTGCGCTTATTCAAGGGTATGCTGAAGGCCTTCAGGAAGGTATTAATGATGACCCGGAGAGCAGGGATTTTTATTGTGACGTAATAATTGATGAAGCTCAAAAGATGAACCTAATGGTTAAGAAGCTTCTTACACTTAATCAGCTCGAATTTGGAAATGATGTTATTTCAATGGAGAGATTTGATATTGTTTCGCTTATTAAGAATTACATAAAATCTGCCGAAATTCTTGCAAAGCAAAAAAATGCTACAATAAAATTTACAGACAGTGATCCCGTATTTGTTTGGGCAGATGAATTTAAAATTGAAGAGGTAGTTCAGAATTATTTTACGAATGCATTAAATCACCTCTCAGGTGAAAATATTGTTGAAATAAAACTTCTTAAGAATGAAAAGACGGTAAGAGTCAGTGTATTTAATACTGGAACGCCAATACCGAAAGATAGTATTGATCATATTTGGGAAAAGTTTTACAAAGTTGATAAAGCAAGAACCAGAGAATATGGCGGAAATGGAATCGGTTTATCAATTGTTAAGGCGATTATGGAGTCAATGCACCAAAATTATGGTGTTGTAAATTATGATAACGGCGTGGAATTTTGGTTTGAACTTGAGACAAAGTGATTTAATTATGAGGGCCTATGAAAAAGAGAATATGGAGTAAGGGAGTTAAAAAAATCGCAATAATTGCTTCAATTGGATCTATCGCCACTATACTTGGCGGATGTGTTTTCGATGATCCATATACCGAGATTTCGGATGAGGATTATACAAAGGTTGTTGAGTATTCAGCAGGACTATTATTAAAGTACTCAAATAATACGATTGATAAAATGGTCTATGTAAGCTCTGATAGTGCTTCAACGGCTGAAAGCAGTTCTATTGACGATACAGGTAGTACTCAAAATGAATTGGATAATTCTGCTGCAGGACTTTCAAATGAGAGCATGAATAACTCTTCTAATGGAAATACTATGGCACCTGGAAATTCATCTTCTAGTGGCATGCCGGATAGCATAGGAGATGGCCCTGATGCGCTTTGTGATGCTTTTGGAGGACTCGACGTTAAATATAATGGCTTTGAAGTTACGGACTGCTATCCATCTCTTTCTGATCAGGGAGCAGTTATTGCAGATAACGGTGATAAGATTCTTGTACTTAAATTTACTCTAACAAATAATACATCTACGCCGGTATCTATTGATATGACCAAAGAAAAGTCAATTTTCCTCATTACAGTCAACAATAAAAAAGCAGGTTACACACTTGTTACTATGCAGCCTGATGATTTAAGCAGCTACGTATATTCATTTAAGGAAGGAGAAAGTAAGGATGTAGTCCTTCTTTGTCAAACAGGCGAAAGTGAACTCACTGATGTTGCATCCATAAAGCTAAGTGCTGAAGTGGGAGATTTTAGTAAGACAGTTATATTAGAATAAAATTAACAATTTAATTTGAATATTTAAGTGCATTAAGAGACGCAGAAAACGTATCTTTTAATGCACTTTTTTTCGCTTAAAATTAGGCGGTAAAAAAATATCAAAAAAAATAGCTTATTATCGTTGACAACATTCAATCTCGGTGATATATTTATATTCGTTGCTGATGCAGCAACAACAACTTAGAGCTGAAGGAATTCAGTATTTGAGCGGTTTTGGAAGGTATAAAGATAATTGAAAATTTGATTATTTTCTTCTTTATATTTTTGAAAATCAAACAGTTCCTTGACAACTAAACAGTAATGCAACCCTGAAAAATTCTAACGT
>CAZJWA010000064.1:0-11197 GCA_964549585.1 uncultured Butyrivibrio sp.
TATTGTAACAGGCACATTACGAACACGACCACCATCCATAAAAAATCCTTCATTAACAAGCTTTGCAATATGGCTAATCATATAAAAGTTCGAATTACTCTGAACAACATCAGTATCAAGAATAAACTCCCATGCATGTTTTAAGTTCAGAATTTTCTGAACATCTGTAGCCTTAACACCATTTACAATTCCATTATTTATTATTTCTTCTGTCTGAGGAAAAGAAGTCCCAACCCCTTCCAATACAGCTTGATCATAAATATTCGATTTCATATTTACACATGCAAAATCAATATTCTGATACACCCTATCTGATAGTTCTGACTGTGAATATCCAAGAGAAGATAACTCTTTCTCAATTTGTCTTATTTTCTTATTTAATGTTCTCGTCTCTCTAGCATTTCTAAGTAATAATTGATAAAGTTCATCTGAATATACATCAACATAAGTTGAAGTCAATTTTCCAGCAATTCTTTTTCTTACATAAAGATATTGTCTCCCACTCTGTTCTTTTATCTCCGGTGATCCATCATAAGGCATTAAATTTAATCTTGCCTGACAATCCGCTTTTTCTTTTAATAATTCTTGAATTTGTATCAAATCGCTCATAGTATCTGCTCCTTAGGGAACTTTTGTACTTAAATTATACTGAAACGTTCCCTAGTTTTCAAGCAGAATTTAGGGAACTTATTGCTTCATAATATGCAATAAAGTTCCCTAATAAATTAATTTGATTTACTCAAGTGGAAAAAAGATTTCAAACACAGTGCTTTCATTATCACTTTGAACGGACACACTTCCTCCGTGGCGCTCCATGATTTCCTTAACGATGTACAGGCCGCAGCCACTGCCTTCCTTACCACTGTTTTTCTTTTCCTGGAAAAATCTATTGAAAATCCTGTCACAGGTTTCCTTTGGAATCATGTGACCATAATTTCTGAAATCCACAGCCACGGTTTTCGGGTCAGTCTTTGAAGAAATCTCAAGGAGCTTTCCTTCATGCTTTCTGTAAAATAATCATCCGAAAAGCTCTTAAGACTTTCTTCATTAATCACTACTTCGCTACTATTAGAAACTGCTACTCCATTTGTCTGAGCATAGATTCTGCTTCCTGAACCTGTCATAACAACGCCGCAGCAAATTGCTCCCATTCCAGCTGCAATTTTATGTATCTTCTTATTCAAATTATTAATCTCCTTTTCCATACAAATAAACCGTCTGCTTCATTACGAATTTCATTATATGGAAAAAGAAATTTCCATTTCTTACTTTTTTCTAACGAATTTGGAATATGCGCCGCCAAGCGCGCAAAAAAAATCCGGTGCACAGCTTTTTTGCCATGCACCGGATTTTTCTCAATATAATTGTTTCTCGCATTACTTCTCTAATATCACGCACGAATTCTTCTGCATCATTTCGCCATTAAAATTATAGGCTAAAAGGATTTTATCTTCGGCGTTTACTAATTCATCTTTTTTTAGTTCACTCTTACAGAAAATAATCTCTATACTTCTTTTTCCTGACCAAGTAATACTTAATATGTGCCGAACATCATCGCAAACACCAATCTTGAAAGACGAATTCAAATCAATATACTTTTCTCTTATAGTTGAAAGTTTTGAAATATATTCTTCATCATCATTGAAATCATTCCAATTCATTGCTGCTCTATAGCCTTGCTCATCCGTTCCACAGATTTCTTTTTCATCGCCATAAAAAACATCTGGTACTCCGGGCATCATAAACATAAAACACATAGCGCACCTATATAGATCAGCATCTCCTTTACACAAAGAGAGAAACCTTGCAACATCATGGCTATCCAAAAGATTCAACTGAGAAAGCATTGTCTGCTTGGGATACCTTAATAACATATCCATAATTTCTCCTGCAAACTCGCTTTCATTTATCTGGCTAAAGGCAAAATAGTTTCTACAGATATTTCTGAAGTCATAATTCATTACCGAATCAAACATATCCCCTTCAAGCCAGCTTCGAGCATTTTCCCAAACTTCTCCAATAAGAATCGCCTCAGAATTAGCTTTTTTTACTTTATTTCTAAATTTTCTCCAAAAGTTTTTATCGACTTCATTCGCAACGTCAAGTCGCCATCCATCAATATGATATTTATTTATCCAGTAAACTCCTACATCAGAGAAATACTCTTGAACCTCCTCATTTGATGTATTTAATTTAGGCATTTTTCTTTCATATGCAAAACATGCATATTGTGGTTTCTCAGAAGCGTTCTGAGGTCTGCTTACCGGATAATCAATATCATAAAACCAATCACTATATCGTGATAACTTTCCATTTTTAACTACATCATCAAAAGCAAAGAAATACCAGCTACAATGATTGAAAACACCATCAATTATTACATGCATGCCCAGCGAATGAGCTTCTTCCACAAGTATTCTAAAATCATCATTTGTTCCAAGCATGGGATCAATATTGTAATAATCAAGAATATCATATTTATGATATTCACCAGCCGAAAATATCGGATTAAGATAAACGCAATTAAATCCCATTTGCTTAATATAATCCAGGTTTTCTGTTATTCCCCTGATTGTTCCACCATGACATGAATTATGATAATTGCCATCTTCATCAGTTATCATCAGCTTATTTTCATTTATCAATCTTTTCCCATTAGCAAAGCTATCTGGAAAAATATTATATACACGCGAGTTAATAAACCAACGAGGAATCTGAATTATTTCCGATTTTAAAATTATAGGATATTGATAATATTCGCTTCTTCCCTCAAGAACAGCTCCATTATCAAGCTGAACATCTGCAAGTGAATCATGGAATCTATCTGCATAGTAATAAACCTTTTTTCCATCAGATTTAAGTTCAAAAAAATAGCATAGCCTAGATGGGCATTCTTCAATAGTATACTCATACATATCATATTCTTTTGTAAAAAAAATCATATTCATATGTGCTTTACTAAATGCCATTGGCGTATGCGGGTATGCCCTGTCACCATAAAAAAGGGTACACTCATCTAAATCTCCAGAAGCAGTCCTGATTCTTATAGTAAATTTATCTTCAGAAAGAGGAAATGCATACTGAGACATTGGTATATGTATAACTGCACTTTTATTCATTCTTAGCCTTTAACTCCTCCCGCTGTAAGTCCTGATACCATATATTTTTGAATACAGAAAAAGATTATCAGAACAGGAATAGATACAAGTATTGCAGCAGAGCAAAACATCGGCCAACTTCTGCTATAGTCATTTGATTGAAGTGCGTACAAACCGCCTGCGAGTGTATAATTACTCTCATTAAGCATAAATGTTGTTGAAAAGAGATATTCATTCCAAACAAAAATCAAGACCATAACTGCTGTTACTATTATTGTAGGACGTGCCAAAGGGAGCATTATTTTAAAAATAACCTGTGTATCGCTCGCTCCATCAATTTTTGCAGCCTCCTCCATATCTATTGGAATTGAATCAAAATACCCTTTCATATTCCAAATAGAGAATATGCACATGCTCCCGGAATAAATAAGAATAAGTCCAATATATGAATTCAAAAGTCCCATACTCTTAAATAATCTGAATATCGCAAACATCGTAAGAAGCTGCGGAAATGCATTCAATACAAGAAGTATCCATAATGCCATATTCCTTCCTGCGAATCTGAATCTCGAAAAAGCATAAGCAGCCAGAATACTGGAGCCCATAGCAATTATCATCGTTCCTATACTAAGAATAGCTGAATTTATAAACCATCTAAGAAATGGTTCCTCTACAAGAATATTTCTATAGTTTGCAAAAGTCGGATTTCTTGGAAATAATGAAAGTGACCCCGAAAGTGCTCCGCTACCACCGCTTAATGAATGAACAGCAATATACCAAACAGGTAAAAGTGCCAATATACACAAGATAATAAATACAAAATTAACTGCAATATCCGCAAAGACTTCTCTTTTTCTCTTCATCTAAATCTGTTCCTCCTTTATTCCTCTGTTCGTAAATATCGAAAAACAGATTATAAAAATAAAAATTATCATAGAAACAGCCGACGAAAGCCCATAATTATTTGAAACAAAAGCATTTTCATGAGCATACGTAATAATTGTCTGGAAAGAAGAACCCGTCATTGCACCTTTCTGTCTGGTTAGTAGATACACTATGTCAAATTGCTTAAACGTTGTAAAAGTTGTCATGATTATTGCAGGTGCCATTATTTTCTTAATAGCTGGAATCGTAATATAAAAGTTTTTCTTTATAAAACCTGCTCCATCAAGCATTGCACTCTCATACAAATTTTTATCAATACTCTGAAGCGCCCCATCCATCATGCAAATCATAAAAGGCATAGCCAGCCATAAATTCAAAATCATACACGAAACAAATGCTATGCCGCTTGTAGCAAGGAAGTCGATCTTCTTTCCACCAAAAGCTGTTATTATCTTATTTAGTAATCCAAACTCAGTATTAAACATTCCAACACGCCATACCAGGATGGATACATACGCCGGCATTGCCCATGGAAACATCAAAAGAGTCTTATAGAATCTTTTAAGCTTCAGATTCTTTCTATTAAGCATCAGAGCAATCAAAAAAGCCAAAACGACCTGGATTACCATATTACAGAATGTCCAAAAAATAGTTGCTCCCATTGCCGACCAGAATCCTGTGTCCAGCTTGAATAGTGCTCTCTTATAATTATTCAGTCCTATTACATGATAGTCATCCCAATGAAATACATTCATATTTGTAAGGGAAATGTATCCAGTATAAATAATTGGGAATACTATTATTAGTAAAATAAGAATAATTGCCGGAATACAATAAACAGCCGGACACTTTTTTCTGTTCTTTATCATAAAGCCCTCTCTTACTGCATATCTGCTATTGCATCTAAGACATCTTGTTGATACTTATCTGCAATATCTGTAACCTTTGATCCTGATTTATTTACGGCTACAAGCATTTCTTCTGTTGGTCCCCATGCTACACTCATCTGTGGAATATTTGGCATAGGTACTGCTGTCTTGGCAGTCTCTCCCATCGCCGTAACCATTTCATTTGCTTGTACTTCAGTATCATCATATGACTTTGAATTTGCAGGGGCGCAGTTATACTTCTTGGCAAGAACTATTCCTAGCTCCGGTTTCATAATTTCATTAAGCACTTCTGCAATATCATCCTTTTTTGACGCCGCTGCATATTTCATAACTCCAAGACACTGTACACCTGAATATGGCATAAGACCATTTCCATTTGGAAGTTTAAAATCCGTAAGTGATTTTATTCCATAATTAATTCCTGCATCCTTTATTCCTGAAATAAGCCATGGACCCCCAATAATTGCCTTAGCCTTTTGATCATTAAAAAGAGTTGTTATTGTATTATAATCTCCATCAGCCTCATAGGGTGCAAACTCTGCATTATATGCTATTGCATCCTCAGTTTCCTTTACATTAAGTCCTGGCTGACCATCGTTATTCATAATATATCCGCCAAAGCCATTAATTACCGGAGCCACATTGTATGCAGTAGAATACTGATTTACAACTGCATATGTTCCTGCACTAATATCTGTATTCTTTTTCATATACTCCAAAAGCTCATCAGTTGTTCCGGGGATATCATCGCTCCAAAGATCCTTATTATAAATAAAGAGAAGAGACTCATAATAAACCGGCATAAGATACTGAACATCATCATATGTTGCAGCCTCTATTGTCATTGGCAAAAGATCTGTCTCCGAGTCTGTACTGATAATATTGCTTACCGGCTCCAAAATCCCCATTTTAGCAAATGTTCCTAAACTATCATGTGCAAACATATACATATCTGGTCCATTCTCTGGATCATTTCCATAAAGCTGTACCTGACTACTTAAATCCTTTTTCTTGACAAACTTAACTTCTATTCCATCTGCTTCAACATTTTTATTTACTTCATCGGCAATAGTATTCATAATACTTTCATCATTATCATGCCATATTGTTATTACATCGGTTTCCTTATTTTCTTCAGATGTTTCCTCAGTACTTTCCTGTTCATTTTGTGACGATACGGCAGAACTATCACCATTTGTTGTCGCATTGTCATTCACATCAGAACTGCCACATCCTGTAAAAACAGTAGCTCCAATCATGCACGCCAATAACAAGCTCATTCTTCTTTTCATTTTCAGCCTCCTACAACATTTTTAGGAAATTGTTTTCCTTAATAATTAACAAATAATTTTTTGCATCTGTGCACAGCTGCTTGTATAATATTGTTATATAGCATATTTCCACTTTTTTCTATGAGACAATTTGAATTTTGATTGACTTTGTTAGGAAACCGCTATACTAAAACTCAAATTTTATAAATTATTTCTATGGAGAGAATCATGTCAATAACAATTAAAGATGTTGCCCAAAAAGCCGGAGTATCTACTTCAACAGTTTCAAAGGTATTGAATCACTGGAAATCAATTTCTCCTGAAACCTCCAAGCATGTCATGGATACAATCAAAGAATTAAATTATACTCCAAATACGCGTGCAGTGAATTTCGCAAAAGGTGCAACGAATACTATAATTTTTCTAGCTGATCTATCAAAAGAAGTGGCATACTCCAATCCCCACATGTTTGATATCCTTTGCGGATTAGAGAACCACCTGTCAGATAATGGGTACAAAACTGTTGTTTCCAATATTCCCACAAATAATACTCCATCAGATTACCTGGAAGAAATTATCTCTTCTGGCGTCGCTGACGGAGTAGTGATTCATGGTTCGGCATTTAATTCATCTATGGAAAAAATACTTGCTAAAACCGATTTCCCTCATATAATCATTGGCTACCCTGGGAATAAAAGTCGGCTATGCTGGGTCGACGCCGATAATTCGCTTGCCGGTCAAATCGCAGCAAAGCACCTAATTGAATGTGGTTATTCAAAAATATCATTCATCGGAGGAAAAAAGACAGACTTAATATCCTTAAAAAGGCTTAATGGTTTTGAAAGCTGGATGTATGATTATGGCTACCATATTCCTGATTCATATATTAAATATACCGATTCATCTATAAATAATATTCTGATTGCCGTTAACGAACTCATTTCGCTTGAGAATCCGCCAGAGGTAATCATCTGTGAAAGCAATATGATAGCCATTGGAGTAATTAAGGCACTTGAAGAGAAGGGCATACGTATTCCAGAAGATATCGCATTTCTCACTTTTGATATTTATCCATACACAAGAATAATGAAGCCCGCCCCAACTGTTATAAATATTGACGTTTACGATCTTGGAATACAGGCAGCTATCTCTATTTTGCGAAAAATTAGTTGTCCATCACTGCAGGTACAGACATATACTACTCTTCCTGTCATCATGCAAGGAGATTCCACGATAAAAATCAAATAGTAAAAGAGTCGCCTCATCCCTCAAGATACTTTTCTGCCATTCCAAACATTTCATCAGAGGTTAAGGATAAATCTTTTGCTGACAGCGAATAATTAAGGCCATCCTTCTCCCATGAAACATACTGATAGTCATGCTCCTCTATCTCATTAGTTCCATATGAAATATAGTAATGCTCCTGCTCCTCATTTTGCTTATCTTTCTCAGTTAGCTCATAGTCTGCCGGAACAAACTTATAATGATCTGTATAAAACTTAAGTGTAATGTCTCCGCTCTGCTTCGTTTCCATTGCAGAAGCGCTCTCATTTTCCGGTTGGATCTGATTAATATTTGCATCAATAGTATTAGTACCATCCGAGTATTCTATGCAAAAAGCCTTAAAGCTTCCCACTGTATTATATTCATCGTCAGTTTTATCTATAGTACTTACAGATATTGAACTAAATACAAAGCCATCGCCAAGACTCGCCGAGCTCTCGATATCATATCCGGCGTATTTTTCTGCTTTTCCCATATCATCATATGAAGAATAATTCTTATCAGAAGCAGAGCTTGATGCATAGCCTGTTATCTTTCCCGCTGCAAAAACGCCTGTTGGAATTATCACACATGCTGCAATTACTGCAGCTACAATTTTTTTCATACTCATAACATTTCTCCTTCCTCTTTGAATAGAAACAATCTTCTCTCTACTTGCTATCTCTCTGTCGATGCGGGTTTTCATGAGCTCTGAAGCGTCTATGCCTTCAGCCTCTTTACTAAGAGAATTTGTAATCAATCTATCAAATGCATTTCTTTTCATAGCTCATTTCCTCCCTGCTTTCATCTTTGTCTTTCTTCTTGTCAAAAGAACTATCAAGCCCCTTCAGACTCTTTCGAAGTTTTTTCCTTGCCCCAAAGAGTCTTGACTTAACTGTGCCTTCCATGCATTCTAAGATGTTTGAAATCTCTTTTGTTGAGAGCTGATTATAGTAGTACAAAATTACAACCACCCTATACTTCATATCAAGCTCTGCAACAGCACGCGCGATTTCCGTTTTCTGTTCTGATAATATTACATGGTCAAGTACCAACGCGTCATAAGCCTTATCCGCTTTTGTCCCGATATCTTCATCCGGAAGCTCACGCTTTTTCTTCTCACTGCATTTCCACGCACTTCTTGTAAGGATTCTAAAGAGCCAGGATTTTAATTGCTTTCCATCCTTTAGCTCCTTGCAATGAAGATAGCAGGTGATAAAAGTTTCCTGCGCAAGATCTTCAGCGTCAGGGACATTTCCAACAATCAGATATGCCATTTTCATTATCTGCTGCCGGTATTTCGTGTATACTTCGTCAAATGCATCCTTATCACCTATCTGCATTCTTGAAACAAGAGTTTCATCATTCATCTTTTTCTCCACTTCGCAAAAATGGATATCAATACCCATCCTCGTATCCTTTCCGTTCGAAGTTTTTTCGGTGCACCTATATATAAGAGCCTTCAAATGAAGATTTGGTTCATTTATTTTTAAATTTGTTTATTTGTAAGGGAATTGTTATCTAATAATAGCATTTTCTGATAAAGCTGATAGAATTCCTACCAAATTAAGATAATAATACACGCAAAAAGGATGCACTATCGTGCATCCCTTTCGCGTGTTTGTTCACTATATTCAAGCTTATATTCTAACTATTCTGCCAGCTTTTCTCTCGAGGCGCTCTGCCTTCATATCTTCAGGATTTGCTGCGTATCCAACAGCAAGATGACCTATTCCTTCAAAATCTCCTTCAAGTCCCCACTTTTTAAGGAGATCTTTACCCTCTGGGCTCTCAAATTCCTCTTTTGCCCTATGAATCCAGCAGCTTCCAAGGCCAAGTGACGAAGCCGCATTCATCATGTTTCCAAGTGCCAGGCTTCCATCATATATATATGTTCCGGCAGATTTATCAGCAAGAGCTATGATAATTACCGGTGCGCCATAAAATGGATCCATGTCCTTACCCATAATCTTAGCATTCATTTGAGATATTTCGTTTCTCACATTCTTATCAGTAATAGCAATAAGCCTTAACTTTTGGTTATTCATTCCGGTTGCAGCATATAGACCTGCCTCAAGAATATCGTTTATATCTTCATCCGGTACCATATCCGGGTTAAAGTTTCTGATGCTTCTTCTATCAATGAGCTGAGAAATAAACTGATTCATATATTTTCCTTTCTTTACCATGGAAAATCGCCAGGCTTATTATGCAAGCTTTTCTCCGACTATTTTATTTACAAGTGAGCCATCTGCCTTGCCTTTAACCTTTGGCATGAGCTCCTTCATTATCTTGCCCTTATCTTTTACTGTTGGAGCTGAGATACCAAGTGCAGCTAATACTTCATCAACTGCTGCCACTATTTCTTCCTCTGTCATCTGAGCCGGAACAAATTCCTGATATACTGCGATTCGTGTTTGGCATTCATTTATGATGTCATCTCTACCTGCCGGCGCAAGCTCCATAGTTTCCTTAGTCTGTTTGATTTCCTTGTTTACAACTTCAAACTCCTCAGCCTCAGTAAGATCTTCTCTCTTGTCAATTGCCTTATTCTTAAGTACAGAAAGAAGCATAGAAAGAGCATCCTTCCTCTCCTTGTTCTTGTCCTTCATTGCCTGCATCATCTGTGCACGTACATTGTCAATCATTGTCATCTTGTTGCCTCCATTTATACTAATTAATCGAAGTTGTGGCTTTTACAACTTCGTATGTTGCCTACATTTATGCTTTCTATTCGAAGTGTAATTCTATCTTAGCTTCGTAAAGATGAATGCGTAGCATTCCATTCACCTTTTATTTTATTCACTTTTCAATTTTACACCTTTTGAAAAGACATACAAATATTTGTAAATAAAAATCTTTTTTCATATACTAAGTCTTAACAAATCCTCGTAAAGGAAATCATATGAAACCAGATAAGCATAAAGCTCTATATATTATTTCAATTATTTGTATTATTATACTCATTGTTATTTTACTTTGCTTTGTGCAGCAAAACTCTGGGGAAAAAGCTTCTGCTTTTCCCCATGAATACGGTGTATTCCTACGTGAAGATTCAAGTGATATTTCAATGTTTAGTGATTACCACACAGTCGTAATTGATGCCGCGAATTTTACCGATGAAGATATCACAAGATTAAAAAGTGAAGGCCACGAAATATACAGCTACCTAAACATCGGCTCAATCGAAGATTTCAGGCCCTACTACAATGATTATAAATCTCTCACACTTTCTGCCTATGACAACTGGGAGGGCGAATACTGGATAGATGTTTCTGACTCAAAATGGCAGAATTTCATTACAGATACACTTGTGCCAAGCTACATAGACATGGGAATCACAAACTTTTTTATTGATAACTGCGATGTCTATTATCACTATGAGAGTGATGATATCTATTCAGGAATATCTTCAATTCTAACGTCAATAAAGTCACAGACTTCATCAGCAAACGGTGAGACCATCATCAATGGCGGAGACACCTATGTAACTCGTTATCTAAATGAAAACGGCTCCCTTGACGCAGTCGCTGATGGAGTAAACCAGGAAACTGTCTTTACCGCAATAGACTTTTCAGATAATACCTTATCAACAGATAATGGAACATTTTCTGTTGCGAAAAAAGCTGATACAAATTACTACCTCTCCTATCTTGATAAAGTCAGCGAATCCGGCTCAGACATCTACATACTGGAATACTGCAACGATTCCTCTTTGTCAAAAGAGATAAAAAAGAAATGTAAACAGCTTGGATACACTGTCTACATTTCATCTTCACTTAATCTTTAG
>CAZJWA010000065.1:0-11134 GCA_964549585.1 uncultured Butyrivibrio sp.
GAGGAGCTGTCCTTAGTACGAGAGGACCGGGATGGACGGACCGCTGGTGTATCTGCTGCGTTGTCAAACGCAAGAGGCAGGGTAGCCACGTCCGGCAGGGATAAACGCTGAAGGCATCTAAGCGTGAAGCCCCCCTCAAGATGAGATATCCCCTAGCAATAGGTAAGACCCCTTAGAGAGTATGAGGTTGATAGGCACAAGGTGTAAGTACCGTAAGGTATTCAGCTGATGTGTACTAATAGGTCGAGGGCTTAACCAAGGATAAAAACGGATAAGTTAAGATATAGAGATGAAAGAAGTCAGTGTTCGGTTTTGAAGGTATAAAAATATATAAGAAAGATTTTCATTCAATTGATTACATTTGTTTGAGAGTCTTTTTTTATTTTGTTTGAAAGTCGTTTTATTTTTGTAGATTTTTTTATATTATGATATACTTAAATTGTATTGATAACATAACGCTAAAATATTGAGGATTTTTCAGAAAATATTTGCGCGATTAATTTAATTTATTATTGTTCTTTTACAGCTTTATATATTATTTTTTTATGTTTTTATCCGATATATAATTATATTAGAGACTATTTTATTTACGAGGTGAGATGCATGGAAAATAAGATTCTTCTTGAGAACGGAACTAATGAGTTAGAGATTTTGGAATTTGAAATCGATGGTCACTGTTATGGAATTAATGTAGCTAAGATAAAAGAAATAATTAATTATCAGGAAGTTACACCGGTTCCAAATGCTCATCCTAGTATTGAAGGAATTTTTATGCCACGTGATACTATGATTACCGCAATTGATTTGCGCAATTGTTTACAGCGTGGAACATCTAAACCCGGCGGATTATTTATTGTAACTAATTTTAATAAGCTGGATATTGCTTTCCATGTTGATAATGTTATTGGAATTCATAGAGTGTCATGGGCAGATATAATTAAACCTAATGCTACTATTTCAAAGGCAGAGGAAAGTATTTCTACCGGAATAATTAAGTATGAGAGTAGATTGATCATTATTCTTGATTTTGAAAAAATTGTTTCTGATATTAATCCTAATATTGGATTAAATATGGACGCACTAAAGGATATCGGACCAAGAAATAGAAATGATGTTCCGATTGTTCTTGCTGAAGATTCTCAGCTTCTGAATAAGCTTATTGTTGATTCATTACATAAGGCTGGATATACTAATGTTAAGCATTTTGAAAATGGTAAGGGTGCATATGATTATATCCAGAAATGTAAAGAAGATAATTCTCTTGAGAAGAATGTGCATTGCGTAATTACTGATATTGAAATGCCTATTATGGATGGACATAGACTTACAAAACTCATTAAATCAGATGATGTAACTAAATCTATTCCTGTTATTATCTTTTCTTCCCTTGTTAATGAAGAGATGAGAAGAAAAGGTGAAGCATTAGGCGCAGACAGACAGCTTTCTAAACCTGAAATTGGGAAATTAGTATCTGTTGTTGATGAGCTTGTTAATTACAATGCTGATGAAATTGCAGGTTAAATTTTGTATTATATCCCTTTATAAGTGCGGTTTATTTTTGCTGTAATTATAAAGGGATTTTTTATATTTTAATTTTGAGGAGATGCAGAACATGAAGTCTAAAAATGAAGAATATCTTGATAATCTGCTTAAATCAGTTTCTGAAAATTCTTCTGCTATTAGCGGAGCGAGCAGTAATTCTGCTATAAATAGAACTCGTGTGGTTAAATCGAATCCCCCTCGTAAGCAGCCTGAAGAGGCTGCTTCTTCTGATGATGAAGATGTGAATGAAATTAATAAGCTATTAAGTCAAGTAGACAATAACGAAATAATAGATGATAAACTTCAGAATATTGCTGATACATTTGAAAACACTTCAAATGAAGATACTCCTGAATACGAAGTTGGTACAGACCCTAAAGCTCTTGATCTTCGAGATGATGAAGAGCGTGCGCTTGACGATGCTATTGCTAATGCTGAAGAAATGTTTAATTCAGATTCGCTTGATACCTTTGAACAGGCACTTGATACAGAAGAACCTTCCTCAGTATCTACAGATATTCCAGTGGAGAATGAGTCTTTTCCTCAGGATGACATAACGATTCCAGAGGAAAATGGTAATGATGACGAGTCATCTGCTTCAGGATCTGATTTGAATAAGTTGTTGAATGGAGAATTTGATGAGAATGGCGAAGACGGAGAGAAACCATTTGATGATAATAATGGATCAGATGCCAAAGCCACAATAGAAGAACCAAATACTAATGATGACCCTACAAATGAAGTGACAATAGAAACTCCAATAGAAACTACAATAGAAGAGCCAAAAGAAGAGCTAGATTCTAATGATACACCTGCAAGTGAGGAAGCAATAGAAAACCCGATTGAAGAAGCTAATACTATTGATGCACCTTCAAGTGAAGAGGAGATAGAAGCTCCAATAGAAGAGGCTACTATAGAAGAAGAGTCCGCGCCAAGCAACGAAGAAGATATAGCAGAAGAGGAGCCGTCTATAGAAGAGTCAATAGAAAACACGATTGAAGAAGCTAATAATAATGATGCATCTGTAAGTGAAGAAACTATTGAAGCTCTTTTATCCGGTAATGAGGTTCCTACGAAAGAACCTGCTCCCGCAAGTGAGGAGAACACAGCTAAGCACGGTGATGATTCAGAAAATGAAACAGAGAACACAGCTAAGCCCGGTGATGATTCAGGAAATGAAATAGAGAACGCTACTGAATCCGTCGATGAGTCAGGTAACGAACCAGATAATTCAGACAAGTCCGTTGATGATTCAGGTAGCGAATCAGATAATACAGCCGAATCTGTAGATGATACTGGAAACGAACCGGACATGACTGCCGAATCTGTAGATGATACTGGAAACGAACCGGACATGACTGCCGAGTCTGTTGATAATACTGATAGCGAACCAGGCAAGACTAATGAGGATTCTGTTTCTGATGATGATATAGGTTTAAACGATTTTTCTTCTGAGTTAGAGCCTGGAGAAGATGAATCTGAAGAGACAATATTTGATTCTGATGTCGACTCTGATGATAAATTAAAAGAAGTAGTTAATGAAAGTTCAGATGATATTGAGCCTCTTGATGATAGCGCGATTTCAGAGGTTGAGGAAGAAGATTCATTAGGCAAAAAAGAAGTTCATAGTGATAAAAAGAAAGGAAAATCCAATGATTCAGATAAAGATAAATCTGAAAAGAAGGGATTTTTAGCTAAACTTTTTTCAATACTGACTGCTTCTGATGACGATGATGAATTAGATGAAAATAATGAACTTGCAAGTCTAGCGGATGAAAATAAACAGGTTCTAAAAGAGCTTTCAAAGGAAGATAAGAAGAAAGCGAAGGCAGAGAAAAAGCCTAAAAAAGAGAAGAAACCTAAAAAAGAAAAACCGAAGAAGGAAAAAAAGCCAAAGGAGAAAAAACCTCCAAAGCCAAAAAAGGAGAAGGCTCCCAAAGCTGTTCAAACGGGACCTCCGCTTAAGAGAATTCCTCCTAAGAAGATAATATTTGCTGCGATTTTTGCAATTTCATTTGGAGCGCTTTTATGTGTTCCGGCGTTAGTACTACCGGGGAAAATTCAATCTACTGAGGCAGCTACTGCATACAACGAAGGTGACTATTTAACCTGCTATAAGGATCTGTATGGTAAAACAAACAGAACTGAAAGCGAAGAAGCTCTTTTTACTAAATCAAGAGTAGTATGCAGGGCAACGCATTATTATAATTCTTATTTGAATTATATTTCGATGGGAAAGAAAACAGAAGCTTTAAACTCTTTACTTAAAGGTATATCAAATCAGGCTGATATAGAGAGCACAGCGAGTGAGACTGGTGATGTTTCTATTGAAAATGAAGTGAAATTAGCGTACGATAATATTCAATCGTCGCTTTTAGAAACGTATGGGTTATCTGTCTCGGATGCAAATGAGATTTTACTAATCGAGGATGATACGGAGTATACCAAACGCATTATGGCAATTGCTGGTGAATAAAGAGCTGACGAAATATAGTAAAGGATGCGGATATCCCCACGCAGCTTCTGATAATGATTGCAATAATTGATTATGATGCCGGGAATATTAAAAGTGTTGAAAAAGCATTTCAGTTTCTTGGCAGTGATGTAGTAGTAACTAGAGATAAGAATGAAATATATAAAGCAGACCATGTTGTTTTGCCGGGTGTAGGAGCCTTTGGCGATGCGATGGCAAGAATTAATGAGTATGGTATTAAGGATGTAATAAGTACCGTTGTAGATAAGAAAATCCCATTTTTGGGTATATGCCTGGGCTTACAGCTACTGTTTGATTTCAGTGACGAATCTGCAGATACTGAAGGCCTGGGTATTTTAAATGGCAAAATTCTTAAAATACCTTCTGTAAATAATCTAAAAGTTCCCCAAATTGGATGGAATAGTCTGAAGTTTCCAAACGAAGGCCGCCTATTTAAAGGAGTGGATGAAGACAGCTATGTTTATTTCGTTCATTCGTTTTATTTAAAAGCTGATGATCCAAGTATCGTTGTTGCCACTACTGAGTATGGAACTACGATTCATGCTGCAGTAGAAAAAGATAATGTTTTTGCCTGCCAGTTTCATCCTGAGAAGAGCTCAGAGGTAGGAATGCAGATATTGAAGAATTTTATTGAGACTTGAGAAGAGTGAGGAATGGAAATGCTGACTAAAAGAATTATTCCGTGTCTGGATGTAAACAATGGGAGAGTTGTTAAGGGCGTAAATTTTGTTAACCTTCAGGATGCCGGAGATCCGGTTGCAGTTGGTGAAGCATATTCAAAGGCCGGTGCTGATGAACTTGTTTTTTTGGATATAACTGCAACATCTGACGCAAGAAACACTGTAGCTGATATGGTAAGAAAAGTTGCGGAGAGGGTTTTTATTCCATTTACTGTTGGAGGAGGAATCAGAACTGTCGAGGATTTTAAGACTATCCTTCGTGAAGGCGCGGATAAGTGTTCTATAAATTCTGCTGCAATAGCTACTCCCGAGCTTATTAGTGCTGCTGCACTAAAATATGGAAGACAATGCGTTGTCGTTGCTATAGATGCCAAGAAAAGAGCTGATGGCTCTGGATGGAACGTATACAAAAATGGTGGCCGTATTGATACAGGACTTGATGCGGTTGAATGGGCAATCGAAGCTGATAATCTTGGGGCCGGAGAAATCCTTCTTACCAGCATGGACTGTGATGGAACTAAGTCAGGATATGATATAGAACTTACAAGAACTATCGCAGAAAATGTTTCTGTTCCGGTTATTGCATCCGGAGGAGCCGGAAAGCTAGAGCATTTCTATGATGCACTTACCGAAGGAAAGGCTGACGCAGCACTTGCAGCATCATTATTTCACTATAAAGAACTTGAGATTAAGCAGGTAAAAAAATATCTTAGAGACAAGGGTGTTTCTATTAGAATATAAATACTAAATTTTTTAATAAAATAAATTGGAATATAGATTCAAATAGATTAACCTTTTTTGCATGGAGAAAAAATAATGGCAATGATTACAAATGACTGGCTTCCCGCTGTTGAAGAAGAATATAAGAAGCCATATTACAAAGAGCTGTTTGAATTTGTAAAAAAAGAGTATAGTACGCAGGTTGTATATCCACCGGCTGATGATATTTTTAATGCACTTCATTTTACTCCGCTTTCAAAAGTAAAAGTACTAATTTTAGGACAAGATCCATATCATGAGAAAGGGCAGGCTCATGGGCTGTGTTTTTCAGTAATGCCTGATCAGGATATTCCACCATCACTTGTAAACATATATAAAGAGCTTCATGATGATCTTGGATGTTATATACCTGACAACGGTTACCTTAAAAAGTGGGCAGACCAAGGCATTCTAATGCTAAATACAGTGCTTACTGTCAGGGCGCATCAAGCTTTTTCTCATTCAAAGCATGGATGGGAACAGTTTACGGATGCAATAATTAAGGCTGTCAATGAGGAAGACAGACCCATCGTGTGCATATTATGGGGAAAGCCGGCTCAGGAAAAAGCTGCAATGCTTACAAACCCAAAACACCTGGTACTAAAGGCACCTCACCCAAGTCCTTTATCTGCTTACAGAGGATTTTTTGGCTGCAAGGTATTCAGTAAATGTAATGCCTTTCTCGAAGAGAATGGGATTGAAAAAATCGATTGGCAGATAGAAAATGTTAAGAATGATGAAAACTAATTGATTTTTGGCAGAAGTTTTATTAATTAAGTTAGTTGCAGCAAATGATTCTATATGTTATATTAGGGAACAAAAAAGAATAAAAATACAAGCATTTGTATTTTTATGCAAAAAAGATTTGAAATCGCAATCCGTACAGAAATGAGGAGCATTATGAAAAGAGCATTCGTTACAAAAGAAAAGGTTGAAGAAATAGCTGCAAAGTATCCAACTCCCTTCCATCTCTATGATAAAGAAGGAATTGTCGAAAGAGCAAGAGCTGTTAAACTCGCTTTTTCATGGAATAAGGGCTTTCGCGAGTATTTTGCTGTAAAGGCTAACCCTAATCCTGCCATTTTAAAACTCCTTTTTGATGAAGGCTGCGGATTTGACTGCTCCTCTCTTACAGAGCTTATGCTTAGTAAAGCTGTAGGCGGAAAAGGCAGTGATATCATGTTTTCTTCAAATGATACACCGGCCGAAGAGTATAGATATGCCAAGAAGCTTGATTCAATAATAAATTTTGATGATATAACTCATTTGGACTTCTTCGAAAAAGAAGCAGGAGCTTTTCCAGAGACTATGTGCTGCAGGTACAACCCGGGCGGAGTATTTCAGATGAGTAATGGAATTATGGATAATCCCGGTGATTCCAAATATGGCATGACCAAAGATCAGATGATCGAAGCTTATAAAATTATGATGAGTAAGGGCGTTAAGCATTTTGGAATTCATGCTTTTCTTGCCAGCAATACAGTAACTAATGAATATTATCCTCTATTGGCCGGTCAGCTTTTTAATCTTGCAGCCGAGCTTAAAGAAAAGACTGGTGCCGACATTACATTTATTAACCTCTCCGGCGGAGTTGGAGTTGACTATTCTCCAGAGCAGAAGGGGAATGATATTGCAGCAATTGGTGAAGGTGTAAGAGAGCAGTTTGAGAAGATTCTTGTTCCGGCAGGGCTTGGAAATGTATCAATTTATACCGAAATGGGAAGATATATGCTTGCTCCGTTTGGAGCTCTTGTAACTAAGGCAATCCATGAGAAACACATATACAAGGAATACATTGGGGTTGATGCATGCGCTGCAAATCTTATGCGACCGGCTATGTATGGCTCTTATCATCATATTACTGTTCTTGGAAAAGAAAATGACGAACTTGATCATGTATATGATGTTGCAGGTTCACTTTGCGAGAACAATGATAAGTTTGCAATTGATAGAAGACTCCCCAAAATTGACATGGGAGATTATCTCTTCATTCATGATACCGGAGCACATGGCTTCTCAATGGGATATAACTACAATGGTAGACTATGGAGCAGTGAGATACTTCTTGATAAAGATGGAAGCTTTGAAGAAATAAGAAGAGCACAGACACCAAGTGATTACTTTGCAACGCTTGATTGTACACCATTTTTTAATGAAATTGATAAAGCTGCAAAAGATGTTATTGAATAATTATGTACTTTGATTAAGCAAAAGCCTTGTTGTAACAAGGCTTTTGTAGTATTATGACATAAATGCATATTTGTATACAATTATTCAATTAAAGGAGTGAATCATGTCTTTATCATTATCGAATAAAGCGCTCTCAGTTAAGCCATCATCGACGCTTGGAATTACAGCTAAAGTTAAACAGCTTAAGGCAGATGGAATAGATGTTGTTGGATTTGGAGCAGGAGAGCCGGATTTTAATACTCCTGAAAACATTTGTAATGCTGCAATAGAGGCAATTAAAAGCGGATTTACTAAGTATACTCCTGCATCTGGAACGATGGAGCTTAAAGAAGCAGTATGCAATAAATTTAAAGAGTTTAATAACATTTCCTATGAACCTTCACAGATTGTTATTAGTAACGGTGGAAAACATTCACTTACTAACGTCTTTTCTGCAATCATAAATCCAGGTGATGAAGTAATTATTCCAGGTCCATACTGGCTTAGCTATCCTGAAATGGTAAAGTTTGCCGATGGTAAACCCGTGTTTGTTTATGGTGCCAAGGATAATCACTATAAGGTTACTCCTTCTCAGATTGAGAAAGCTATTACCTCAAGAACTAAGGCACTTATCTTAAATTCTCCAAATAATCCTACAGGAATGATATATACCAGGGATGAACTATCTGCTATTGCCGATTTGGCGGTTAAGCATGATTTCTATGTGGTTTCCGATGAGATGTATGAACAGCTCATTTATGGAGATGAGAAGCATGTCAGTATAGCTTCTCTTGGCGAGGAAATATATAAGAGGACTTTGACCTGCAGTGGTATTTCCAAGAGCTATGCAATGACCGGCTGAAGAATCGGCTATGTTGGCGCACCTATCCAAATAGCAAAGCTTATGGGTGCGATTCAGTCTCATGCAACATCAAATCCAAATTCGATTGCTCAAAAGGCAGCGCTTGAAGCACTTTGCGGGCAGCAGGATACGGTGAATGAAATGAGAGAAGAGTTTAACCGCCGCAGAATATTTATGTATGATACCATGTCCAAAATGCCTTATATAGATCTTTTTGAACCCCGCGGGGCATTTTATGCATTTGTTGATATCTCGAAAGTCCTTTCATTATCATATAAGGGAGAGCAAATTGGTGATACGCAAAACCTTGCAAGAATTCTTCTTGAGGATTACCATGTAGCGGTGATTCCATGCGCTGATTTTGGCTATCCGGATCATATTAGGCTTTCCTATGCAATAAGTATGGAACAGATTAAGAAGGGATTGGACAGAATTACTGATTTTTTGAATACTTTATGATGATATAATTTTTTGAGTCTGCAACGCATTTTGCTTTGCAGACTCAAATTTTTATAATATTATCAAAGATGTAGGGGAGGCGTTATGGAAGAAGTAATTAGAAAATTTGTGAAATACCTTATCGAGGTTAGGCACATTTCTGATAATACCAGAGCATCATATCAACGGGATGTAAAGCAGCTTTGCGTTTATTTGCAGGCAAACGGTATTAATTCGTGGGCTGATGTATCGGAAGACATGCTTTCACAGTACATGGGTAGTTTGAATGAAAAGCATTATTTACCCGCAACTATTTCGCGTCATGCTGCGTCCATTAGAACTTTTTTTCATTTTATGGTAGAAAATGGTGATATTGACTTTGATCCCTCAGAAATAATTAAGTCTCCTGAAGTTATCAGAATTACGCCTACGACGCTTTCTATCACGGAAATCGAGGCGCTTCTTGATGCACCAAGTTTGGATTCTTCTAAAGGCAAAAGAGATAAGACAATGCTGCAGCTTCTTGCTTCTACCGGTATGAAGGCATCTGAAATTATCGAATTAACTGTTTCGGATATAAATTTTCAGGTTAACTGCGTAAGCTGTGGTGGAACAAACCATAAGAGACTTATTCCTTTTGGAAAAAAAGCCAGAGAATGCCTGTTAGATTATATGGAGAACGCAAGAGAAGAGTTTATAGATAGTGATAGTGAGAGTGATATTCTTTTTCCAAACTGCGTTGATGGAAAAAGAATGAGTCGACAGGGCTTTTGGAAGCTGGTAAAAGGATATGCGAAGAAGGCTCAGATAGAGACAGAGATAAATACGCATATTTTGAGGCATACCTTTGCCAAACATTTAATAGATAATGGAGCTGATCTGCAGGCTGTTCAAGAAATTCTTGGGCATATAGATATATCTACAACATCTAGATATGCGGGCTCAAAAAGAAATTACCTTCGAGATCAGTACTCGAAGGCAATACTCTAAAAAATCGTAAGCCGCTGGGCTTACGATTGGAAATAATAAAGTAATACGCAGCTGTGTGAATTAATTTAAGAAAGCCTGCCATCCGGCAGGCTTTTATCGTAAGCCGCTGGGCTTACGATTGCTCCGCAATATCATAAATTAGTTTTTCTGTATCTTCCCAGCTAAGGCAAGGATCTGTAATGGATTTTCCATAGATTCCTTCGCCGATTTTCTGGCTGCCTTCAATCAGGTAGCTTTCAATCATTACTCCCTTAACTAACGATTTGATATCATCACTATGATTTCTGCTGTGAAGCACCTCTTTTACAATTCGAATCTGCTCATGGAAAAGCTTATTTGAATTATTGTGGTTGGAATCAATAATAACAGCAGGATTTATGATATCTCTTTGGGCATAAAGATCTGAAAGAAGACTTAAATCTTCAAAATGATAGTTTGGAATACTTCTTCCGTTTTTATTGGATGCACCTCTTAGAACACAGTGAGCAAGAGGATTACCGTTTGTCTCTACTTCATAGCCCCTGTAAACAAAGGCATGCTTGTGCTGGGCAGCATAAACAGAGTTGAGCATAACAGTGAAGTTTCCGCTTGTTGGATTCTTCATACCGGCTGGAACATCAAAGCCGCTGGCAGTCATTCTGTGCTGCTGATCTTCAACAGAGCGGGCACCAATTGCAACATATGAGAGAATATCTGATACATATCCCCAGTTTTCAGGATAGAGCATTTCATCTGCGGCAGTAAGACCAGATTCTTCGATAGCATGAATATGCATCTGTCTCATAGCGATAAGACCTGCAACGAAATCAGGCTTTGCTTCCGGGTCTGGCTGTGAAGCAATACCCTTATAGCCTTCACCAGTTGTACGGGGCTTATTAGTATAAATTCTGGGAATTAATATCAGCTTGTCTTTTACTTTATCATTAACCTTTGCCAGGCGGCTGATATAGTCGAGAACAGCCGTCTCGTTATCAGCAGAACAAGGCCCTACTATTACTATAAATTTATTACTCTTACCACTAAATACATCACTTATTTCTTTGTCTCTCTTATTTTTGAGCTGAAGTAGATTGTCCGAGAGCGGAATTTGATCTTTGATTTCATCAGGGGTTGGTAGCTTTGCTTTATATGTGAATGACATTTTTATCTTGTATGATGTTTTCAGAAGCAAAACACCATATCTTCCTTTCTTTTTAATAT
>CAZJWA010000066.1:0-11024 GCA_964549585.1 uncultured Butyrivibrio sp.
TAGAATAATAAATAAAAGAGTCGCAGCCGTAATAATTTCAGCAATGGTTTCAATGTCAACACTTGGTGCAAATGTAACTGTATTTGCAGCAGATGCTACTGACGACCAAAATGTAGAGCAGACAGTGGATCAGACAACTATACAGCAGCCTGCAGGCGATACTACAACTGTTGACGATACAAATACTAATACAAATGCCAATACTGATAATGCAAATATTAACGCTGATACAAATCAAAATGTTGATAGTGCAAATGTAAAGACAACGGATACACTTCCTGCAGCTGCAGATACAATAAAAGGTGGAACGACTGATTCAGCAAACGGTGGAACTACAAGTGAAGATAATGCAGATGCTGCATTAACTGGTACAGGCGATGAAAGCGGCACGGATAACTTGGCAGTTGCATCTACTATGGCTATTGCAGCTCCTCTTGATGCAGCTTCCGGGTCAATTGATGTAGCAGCTACAGCAGATACTTCTACAAGTACTGATGAAGGAGAGAACGGGGAAGTTTATACGCCTGAAGAAACTGATGATGGAATAAGCTATGATTTCAATTGGGATAATCTAACTTCGGAAAGATATTTCAACTTGAATATTGTTATTGGAGAGAATGCTGAAGGTAAACAATCAATTGATATAGGAAATATGATGATAGAATGCCTTAATGAATACGCGAGAGAGGCTACCAAAAATTCTAAGAATCCTTGGGAAAATTATATATGGATGCCTAGTGATACTAATTCCTTTAATATTACTATTACTACAGCTGATGGCTTAAAACATACATATGTTTATAATTACTCGAATTCATATGGAGAGTCATCTGTAAGTGATGAAATATTTAATACAGTGGAATTTGATGAACATAACGAAACAGGAATTACAGGTTTTGATGGGAAGGATATTCCAATAAATTATGTTGGTAAGCTTACATCATGTGACGCGATATGCGAACTATGTGGTATTACTCCGGTAATAACATATCGAAACGGGAAGTATGAGTGTAACTATCCAACAGTATCAGCTGAGAAATTAACAAATATTAATTCGTATTTATTGAAGATGGGATATGTAGGAGATGATGCTCTTACAAATTATCTTCTGGATTATTACAATAATAAATGTGGAACAAATGCTACAAATCTTAATGACCTACCAACCGAGGCTAAAAAGGCTATTACCGGAGGAAAGGCAGTTGTGAAGACGGACGACGGAAGCTTAGTTATTCCTTTTGGCACACCACATAATGGAATTTATTCTGTTTCGGGTGTTACTTTGGGAAAAATCCAAGAAATATATGGAGATAATATACGGGTAACTAAAATCAAAGACAATCCTGATGGAACAATAAAGTCATGCAATGTTCAGTTTATTCCAAGTGACAATGAAGTTGCGGCAATGAGCTATGATTGGTTTTATTTTGAATGCTTATCTCTAACTTTTGGTGACGACGAGGAGAAAATAAGCGCATATCTTGGCAATTATATGAATAATACTAATGGAATTAGGGATGAATTTGAAAATTATGTTAACAATAAAATATCTTTGGAGGGTTTAACGGGGGGATCTGATGCAGTTAATCTTTCTGCTTTGATTGCTCTTTCTGGACCCAACACAGGGAATGCATATATGAATTATCCTTTTGGCTTTGACGCAGTAATTGCACTTAAGCAATTAGATGGCTCGGTTTCTCTTACAAAAGTTGATTCTAACGGAAATGTAATAGCTAAAGATGACGGCAGCGATGCTGATGAAGCAACATTTAATTTGTATTATGTTGATAAGGATTCAGATACAGGAGTAGATACATATTACTATTTACTTGATGCGGCTAATGCTACGTTTACAACGGATAGCAGCAGCGCAGCAAAGCTTACTACTGTAAACGGAAATCTTTCTGTTAATTACCTTCTTCCAAATATCTATTATTTTCAGGAGATAAGTGCACCAAACGGATATGCATTAAATGCAAATGTGTTAAAGGTTGAAGTTAAGAGTGGCATGGTTGCAAACGTAAAATTTGTAGATGAGAGTGATGTTCCAACACCTGGACCAGATCCAACACCAGACCCAGACCCAACACCAAATCCAGATCCAACACCTGAGACGACAACAGATACTCCTACTGTAACACCACTCGTTCTTGGAGCAACAAGAACTGTTGCAGAAGCTCCTATTGATCAGCCTGAAGTTCTTGGAGCATCTAGAACTATAGAAGATGAGCCGGCTGTTCTTGGAGCAAGCAGAAATGGACAGACAGGTGATATGACAAGCGAAGCGGGCAGAATGGGAATACTTATTGCTTGCGCAGGAGCGGTTGCAGCATTACTTGTTGGTAAAAAGAAAAAGAATATAATTAAGTGACAATTTACCGTTAACATTATGACCATTCTTCCGATATATATTATGAGGGAACGGAGCTAGTATAATATAGTGACATATTCATGGATGAATTTATTTTCTAAGTGGGTATGTCACTTTTTTGCGCTTTTTTATAGTATGAATTCTGATAAAAAGGTTCAGCATCAATTTCTCCAAATTAGGGACCCCTCGATGGCAAGGATTGCCGATGCAAAAATACAATTCGGAAAGGAAGGTATAAAGTATGAAGATTGCATCGGGTAATGTAACAATGAATTCGGATAATAGGTATTACAGTTATGGAGGTACAACTGCATCGCTGGGAAGTAAAATTGCAGGTACTGAGGGACTTACAAATGCATATGGTGAAAGCATAACTGTAAACAGAGTAGCATTCAGCAAGTATGTTTATGAAACATCTACGATTTCGGCTGCAAAAAATTCCGGAGAGTCAGTAGCTGCACTTGCACTTCAAAGTGCAAAGGATGCAGGGGAGGATGTAGACAATGCAGATAGCAAGACGACTTCTATGAAAGATTTCGGACTTGCTGCTGATATCTTTTCAGGAAAGTCTCTTGTATCAGGAACTTCATCTTCTACATCTAGCTATGTAGATGGCATCACGAATTTTAGAATAAGGCTCATCCAGATTATTTTAGGAATGCTTGATAATTCTTTCCAGTCAAGCGGAACACAGAGCCTACTTGGGACGCTGAATTCTCAGCTCTCGGAAATGATTTCCGGAGGAACATCATCGGGATTTATTAGTGCTACAAGTGCATCATATGAGGAGGAAGAAACGAACTTTTCTGCTCAGGGAAAAGCAATTACAGAGGACGGAAGAGAGATTGATTTTAATGTTGGATTTGGACTATCAAGAAGCTTTGCCAGCTATACAAATATACAAACTGACATGAACGTCAGCTTTACAGATCCCCTTGTAATTAACGTTGGAAGCGATGTGACAGAAGTGTCAGATCAAAAATTTATGTTTGATCTTGACTGTGATGGTCAAGAAGAAAAGATTTCAAAGCTATGTGGTGATTCCGGATTTCTTGCCATAGATAAGAATAATGATGGAAAAATAAACGATGGATCTGAACTATTTGGAACAAAGTCGGGCGATGGATTTAAAGACTTAAGCCTATATGATGAGGATGGAAATGGATTCATTGACGAAAATGATTCTGTGTGGGATAGTCTTCGCGTTTGGATGAAAAATGATTCGGGTGAGGATGAACTCCTTACACTAAAAAATGCTGATGTTGGAGCAATCTACCTTGGCAAGAGTGCTACTTCTTTTGACATGAATAGTCTTGACGGACAGACGACTAATGGCAGGCTACAGTCCAGTGGAGTATATCTTAAGGAAAGCGGTGGTGCAGGAATTATTCAGGATATAGATCTTGCCGTGGGCTGAGATAGCAAAGAACATAAAACAAATACAAAAAAATAACCTGCTATGATATACTCCATTACCGGGTAAAACGGTAAATGAAATATATATCATGGCAGGTTATTTACTTATAAACAAATCAGTTCTGGAAAAGCTTCTGCACATCGTTACTGTTACCAAGAACAAGAATGTTTGAATCAGCATTAAAGGTAGTGTTTGGTGTAATCATTGTTTCAAGCTTGCCACCATCGGTTTTAAGACCGAGAATGTTGATATTATAAAGCTTACGGATATCGAGCTCACCAACGGTCTTGCCAATCCATTCCTCAGGGGCAGATACTTCAAAGATTGCTGTGTCGCTGCCAAGCTCCATATAATCAAAAATGTGATCTGAACTGTAGCGAATTGCAGTCCATATTGCAAGCTGACGCTCGGGATATACGATATGATCTGCACCGTTTCTTAGAAGAAATTTAGCATGTACATCACGAGCTGCTCTCGATACGACCATTTTAGCTCCCAGTTCTTTTAACAAAGAAGTAGTTTCAAGGGAGTTCTGGAAATTATCACCTATAGCTACAATACATACATCGAAATTATCTATACCAAGAGATTTAAGAAACTCCTTATTGGTGCTATCACCAATCTGCGCATTTGTTGCGTAAGGAGTAACAGCGTCTACACGTTCTTCAATCGTATCGACTGCCATAATTTCATTGTGAAGCTCAGCCAGCTTCTTGACTACATGTCTGCCAAATCTTCCAAGTCCGATAACTAATATGCTTTTCATTTCAAAATCCTCTCATAATTTAAATAATAGTATTGAACAATCTTCAAATAAAATAACTAAATTATCCTACATTAACCTGCTCCTGCGGATATCTAGACAGGCTCTTGTGAGCAGCTGATGAAGCGGAGAAAATAAGTGTAAGTCCGCCTACACGCCCGACAAACATAAGAATTATCAGAATCAGGTGAGATATAGTCCCAAGTGATGGCGTAATTCCAAGCGTAAGACCGACAGTACCAATCGCTGAAGCAGTTTCAAAAAGACAATCCAAAATAGGAAGCCCTTCAAGCGCACTTATTGTTACACCTCCTGTCAGAAACAGTACAAGGTACAGCATAAGGAGCGTAGAAGCATTCTTGACGATTTTGTCGGATATGCGTCTTCCAAAACAGGTTGTGTCATCATGACGTCTAAAAACGCTTATTGATGAGATGATTAGCACGAAGAAGGTAGTATTCTTCATTCCTCCGGCTGTTGAACCGGTTGAACCACCAATTATCATAAGAATGATCATAATGAATACTGATGTTGAAGAAAGACCTCGCAGGTCAACAGTATTAAATCCGGCTGTTCTCGTTGTTACTGATTGAAAAAGAGATACCCAAACGCGTGCAGGCCCCTGAATAAACTCAAATTCATGAAAATAAAAGAACACAGCAGGAATGAATATTAGAAAGGGAGTAATCGTTAGTATCATCTTCGTCTGGAGATGATATCTTTTGATATGAATGCCCTTGTGAACAATGTCATCCCAGCACAGAAATCCGATTCCGCCGGTTACTATCAGCAGCATGATCACAGTGTTAATAATTGGGTTACCACTAAATCCGGTAAGAGATGAATATTGCCCACGAACTCCCATCAAATCAAATCCGGCATTACAAAATGCCGAAATAGAGTGAAAGACCGCGTACCAAATTCCTCTTGCTATTCCGAACTCGCGTATAAAAACAGGTGCCATAAGTACTGCACCACTAAGCTCTACGATAACTGTTGTTTTAATTATGAAATTAGTCAGCTTTACTATTCCGCCTACTTGCGGTGCTGCAATAGCTTCTTGCATAGTGCTTCGCTGCATAAGACCGATTTTACGACCTGAAAAGCGGGCAACCATGATAGCCATCGTAATAACGCCCATACCACCTATCTGGATAAGCGTCAGGATTACTGCGTGCCCAAAAGCAGTCCAATAGGTAGATGTATCCTGTACAACAAGACCGGTCACACAAATGGCAGATGTTGCGGTAAATAAGGCATCCATGAAGGAAGCACTTCCGCTTCCTCTTGAAGCAAAGGGTAGCATAAGAAGAAGCGTTCCAACAATAATTACAAGCAGGAAACCTCCACTGATAAGTCTTACCGAGGTTAGTCTGACATGCTTTTTGATAACCATAATTTGTAATCTTTCCTTATATAATATTATTCATAACAATCTTATTTAACTCCTCTTAGTGATTAAAGTCAACCGAGGCAGAAAATCGCCATTTTCTATTGACGATAACGTTTGAAACTAATAATATATTTGAAGAAAGTTTACGAATTTTTTATCAATTAAGATTCAGGAGGAGAATCAGATGACTGATACGGGAAAAAAGATCAAAATCGGAGAAACCGGGATTAAAGATGCTACAGTTTTAGGCACTCCGAGAATGCTTTTGCTGGGATTTCAGCATATGTTTGCAATGTTTGGTGCGACAATTCTTGTGCCGCTCCTTACAGGACTTAGTGTTTCAACAACACTTCTTTTTGCAGGACTTGGAACGCTTCTGTTCCACCTTATTTCCAAGAGAAAGGTTCCCGCATTTTTGGGATCATCATTTGCATTCCTTGCAGGATATGCAGCAATTGCACCAAACGGGGAGAAAGAGTTACTGCCTTATGCATGTTTTGGTGTAGCAATTGCAGGACTTGTATATCTTATCCTTGCAGGTTTATTCAAGATTTTTGGTGCTAACAAGGTTATGAAATTCTTCCCACCTGTAGTTACGGGACCAATTATCATTGCAATCGGACTTAACCTTTCCAAATCGGCAATCGAGAACTGTTCAACACATTGGCTTGTTGCTCTCGTTGCTATTCTTATCGTTATTATCTGTAATGTCTGGGGCAAAGGAATGATAAGAGTTATTCCTATCCTGCTCGGAGTTCTTGGCTCATATTTCATAGCTGCTATTCTCGGACTTATAGATTTCACTCCTGTTGCAGAAGCAGCATGGATTGGATTCCCAATTGATTACAGCAGAACAGTATTTTCAATCTTCACAAGTGGAAATGCAGATACTTCACTCCTTATCACAGCAATAATCACAATCGTTCCTATCGCATTTGCAACAATGATGGAGCATATCGGAGATATCTCAGCTATTTCATCTACAGTAGGAGAGAACTTTATTAAGGATCCGGGACTTCATAGAACACTTACAGGAGACGGCCTTGCAACTACTCTTGCATCACTCTTTGGAGCACCTGCTAATACTACATATGGTGAGAATACAGGAGTTCTTTCACTTACTAAGGTTTATGATCCAAAGGTCATCAGACTTGCAGCTGTATTTGCTATAATCTTCTCATTTTGTCCTAAATTCGCAGCAATAATCGAGGTTATGCCTGCAGCAACAATCGGTGGTATTTCACTTGTACTTTATGGGATGATTTCGGCAGTAGGTATTAGAAATGTAGTTGAGACAAAGGTTGATTTCTCAAGAAACAGAAATGTTCTTATCGCAGCACTTATCCTTGTCCTTTCAATCGGTATCAACTATTCAACAGCAGGAGCACTTGCTCTTACACTTGGTGGCATCACAATCAGCTTCTCAGGACTTGCAACAGGTTCACTTGTTGGTATCATTTTAAATGCAATTCTTCCTGGCAAGGATTATAAGTTTGAAGACGACGAACCTAACGTAACAGGTGTTGATCTTGAAATTGCTCAGGGCAAGAGCCTTACTGAGGAAAAAGAGATTCAGAAATAAAGAAATACAATAGAAATAATGATTATTGATTTATAAAAAAGAGCTATGCATTTACCTTGGCTGCTTCATGGCTGCGGGTAATGCATAGCTCTTTAATGTTGTACTAGAAAGTGAAGCTGTTTTGCTATTACTAAAAGTTCGGCGTAAGCCGAACTTTTGATCATTATCTACACAAAAAAGAGATTGTACAAAACTGTACAATCTCTTAAGTATGTGCGTGACAAGATTCGAACTCGCGACCTTTTGGTCCGTAGCCAAACGCTCTATCCAGCTGAGCTACACGCACATGGATAGTGTTGTCGGATACCGACAACAGCTATTATCTTATAATAACCAAGTATATTTGTCAATAAAATATAGCAAAAAAATACGATTAAAATAAAGAAAAAATATGTTGCATATAGAGACAGCGAAACAGCCCTTAATGTATGGTCAGTACATCAGGGCTGTTTCTTTATCAGACGGTCAAATATAGTAAATAGGAGAAAGCAATTTTATAAGTTCTTACTGAATTAAGTTTACTACAATCAGCAAGAAGTTAGAAGCGGTAATTTCTTAATTTTGTATTATTGTTCATAATCCAAAGTAATAAATAACATAATACCGCTCATTTCGGCAAAAACCAATTAGCTGCAAACTGCATTTTTATGCATGCTTGAAGGATATTACTTCATATTAACAATAACATCAATGGTCTTTCCCTGATCCTGAAGCTTGCCAAAAGGAATTACACAGCCCTGGACTTCAGTACCATCCACGATAAGCGATGAAACGCCCTTTTGAACCTTATCAGGGTTCTTGATATGGATGTTATAGGTAACTCCGCGGTACTTTCTGGTAACATCAAAATCACCGAAATCTGAAGGAATACAAGGATTAACTGATAATCCGTTCAGAGTAGGATAGATACCAAGTATATACTGGGAGATATTAACAAATGTCCATGCAGCAGTTCCTGTAAGCCAGCTGTTCTTACCCTGACCAAAGAACTTTGCATCTGAACCTGCAACCATCTGTGAATATACATATGGCTCTGTGCAGTGAACTTCACTGATTCCTTCAATGTATGCAGGACAAGTCTTCTTGTATATCTCAAATGCTCTGTCACCACGTCCGATTACTGTCTCTGCAATAGAAACCCATGGGTTGTTGTGGCAGAAGATACCACCGTTTTCCTTATATCCCGGTGGGTATGAACTGATTTCACCAAGCTCGAGGTGATACTCAGTATATGAAGGAGCAAGGATTCTAATACCGTATTTGGTATCAAGTCTTTCCTTTACTGAATCAAGAGCCTGCTGTGCATAGCCTTCCTTTACACCGATTCCTGCAAGTACGCAAAAGCCCTGAGGCTCGATAAAAATCTGACCTTCCTTACACTCAGCAGAACCAACCTTATGTGAATAGGAATCGTAGGCTCTGACGAACCACTTTCCATCCCAGCCGCCTGTAAGGACAGCCTTATTCATTTTGGTTACTTCACTTCTGGCATATGCAGCTTCTTTTGGATTACTCTTAAGCTCGCAGAGCTGAGCATATTCTTCACCGTATTTAACGAACATTCCGCCGATAAATACTGACTCTGCAACCTTTCCTTCACTAGGACCAAATGTCTGGAAGGATTCGCCAGGGTGCTTTGAGAAGCAGTTAAGGTTAAGACAGTCATTCCAGTCAGCACGACCGATAAGAGGAAGATCGTGAGGACCCTTATGAGTTGCGATGTAATCAAATGAACGCTTTAAGTGATTCATAAGAGGCGTAGCTTTACTCATATCATTATCAAATGGAACAAGCTCATCAAGAATTGATGTATCGCCTGTTTCACGAATATACGCACTTGTACCTGCAATCAACCAAAGCGGATCATCATTAAAGCCGCTTCCAATGTCGGAGTTACCTTTTTTGGTAAGAGGCTGGTACTGATGGTATGCTCTGCCGTCTTCAAACTGGGTTGAAGCAATATCAATGATACGCTGGCGTGCGCGGTCCGGAATAAGATGTACAAAGCCAAGAAGATCCTGACAGGAATCTCTAAAGCCCATTCCACGGCCAACACCTGATTCATAATATGAAGCAGAACGTGACATATTAAAGGTTACCATGCACTGATACTGGTTCCAGATATTGACCATACGGTCAGCCTCAGGATTAGATGAAGTGATGTGATAATTTGAAAGAAGATCATTCCAGTATTCCTTAAGCTCTGTGAATGCCTTATCAACATCCTGATCAGAAGTGTACTTGTCAAGCATAGCATAAGCACGAGTCTTATTGATGACACCGTAGGACTCCCATTTCTCATCCTCAGGATTCTCAACGAAACCAAGAACAAAGACAAATGACTTTGTTTCACCAGGCTTTAGAGTAACGTTTATCTGATGACTTGCGATTGGAGACCAGCCGCTTGCCATTGAATTGCTGCTCTGACCACTTGTAACTGCAAATGGCTTATCAGAGCCATTATATGCTCCAAGGAAAGCATCTCTGCTTGTATCAAAGCCGTCAACTTCGGTATTAACCGAATAAACAGCGTAGTGATTTCTACGCTCTCTGTACTCAGTCTTGTGGAAAATTGTAGAACCGACAACCTCTACTTCACCAGTACTTAAATTACGCTGGAAGTTTCTGTCATCATCATCGGCATTCCAAAGACACCATTCTACATATGAGAAGAGCTTAAGCTCCTTAATAGTGTCGGAATTATTAGTAATCTTTATCTGGCTTACTTCACATGAATCATTCATTGGGACAAAAGAGAGAACATTTGCCTCGACGTTATTCTTAGAGCCTTTAAACTTACTATATCCAAGACCATGTCTGCATTCGTAGCTGTCAAGCTCAGTCTTTGTAGGCTGCCATCCCGGATTCCAGATAGTATCGCCATCTTTGATGTAGAAATACTTACCATTTACATCTGAAGGAACGCAGTTATAACGGTAACGTGTAAGCCTAAGAAGCTTTGCATCCTTACAGAAGGAATATCCTCCGCATGTGTTGGATATCAGAGAAAAGAACTCCTTATTGCCAAGATAGTTAATCCAAGGGAGAGGAGTTTTAGGTGTTGTAATGACATATTCGCGACTCGCGTCATCAAAAAAACCGTATTTCATTTGTTAACCTCATGCTGCGACTGTAATTTGGGAAAGTAGCCAGTGGCTCAAAGTTGTGCGCAGTATCAACCTCGTAAAGACAAGTACAATGTACTTGCCCTATCGCTTTCGCTTAGAAAATAGTTTACTAAAACGTTTTCGTTTCACTCACATTATATTAGATAAAATACATCAATGCAAGAGATAAAATAGAACAGCTTTTTTGAAAGTATTGCCTAAAAATGGCGAAATATCAAGCCTCTTATATATTTTGAACAAAAAAGGAATATTACTTTTAGTAATATTTTTTACAAAATAAAATAAACGATTAAGTAGCTATAATCCTTTATTTTAAGAGATTATTTAATAATTGATACTTGAAAGATAATCTGTGGTATTATATTAAAAT
>CAZJWA010000067.1:0-10816 GCA_964549585.1 uncultured Butyrivibrio sp.
AGGTACTATAGAAATGGGATTGGCGAAACGCTATGTTTCGACCCCAACATCATTTATATTAAATTAAGTTTAGCACAAGGTTGTGTCTATTTGTTGTATAATCGTAGGGAAAACGGCTACTCTGTTATAGCAAAAGACAGTAAATTTATGGAGGATACAAAGGTGGCAAGGAATTTAGAAAAAGAGTTTGAAGCTGTAATTGATAAGGAAATTAGAGAGCACAGGATACCGGGTGCTAATATTTTAGTTACAAGACACGGAGAGACACTGTATTCAGGGAGCTTTGGAATGGCAGATGTTGAAAGAAATATTCCAATGGAGAGTAATACTCTTTTTAGGATGTTCTCAATGTCCAAAATGGTGACTTCATGTGCAGCTATGATATTATTTGAGCGTGGAAAAATCGGAATGAATGATCCTGTCGGTATGTATCTTGATGGCTTTAAGGATCAGAAGGTATTTAATTATGAAACAGGGAAATGTGATCCGCTGGAAAGTCCGATGACAATAGGCAACCTTCTTAATATGACGAGCGGATTATGCTATCCTGATGAGGCCAATATTCCTACAAGAATGACGATAGATCTTTTTGATGAGATTTCTAAGGCTCAAGACGCGGGAAAGCTGACAGGAACAGTTGATTTTGCAAATAGAATGGGTAAGCTTCCGCTTATGTTTAAACCCGGCAGCAGATGGAACTATGGAACTAGTGCTGATGTGATGGGCGCCGTTATTGAAGTGGTTTCAGGAATGCGTTATGGGGAATTCCTTCAAAAAGAGATATTTGATCCGATTGGAATGAATGAAACAGGTTTTTATCTTCCTTCAGGAAAAGAAAACCGATTTGCCCAGGTTTACAGAGTACTTCCTGATGAAGCAGATGAGACAAAGTCAAAACTTACAGTATATACTGATAAGAGTCTTGGAATGGAAGGCTATAGCAAGGCACCGGCATTTGAGTCAGGCGGAGCAGGCCTTGTATCAACGATAGAGGATTATAGGAAATTTGGTCAGGCACTCTTAAATGGAGGAAAGGCTGAGAATGGAAATAGGATTCTTGGCGCAAAGACCGTGAAGTTTATGAGAACTCCAGCAGTTTCGGAAGAAATGCTTTCTGTCGCTAACTGGGATTCATTAAAAGGATACGGTTATGGAAACTTTAACCGTGTTTTGATGGATAGCGCAAGAGGAGGCACAAATGCTCCTGTTGGCGAATACGGATGGGATGGCTGGCTTGGTACATATATTACGCTTGACCCCGAGGATGATTTTTTGTTTGAGTATTTCATTCAGATTTGTGATTCCGGCACTACTGAGATAGTAAAGAGACTAAGGTCAATAGCATATGGAATGCTTGAGGACTGATTTGTCTTTGCAGCTTTTTCATAGGATATGGATTTTGAGGTGATTGTGAAAAGAAATATTAAATTAGGAATAGTTATAATTACAGCTATGGCTCTTTTATCCGGATGCGGACCTTCCAAGGAACAGCTTGAAACTCTTGATACCACGTACGCCGATGTGGAAAGTCAAAGAGAAGAAGCAGAGAGTGCATATGGGAAGCTCACAGATAATACTCTTATGGATCAGATGGACGCACTTGGTCAGGAGGCTGATAGCATTGGAAGCGCAAGCTTCAGAACGCTTGACAAAGATGAGGCCGACGAAATGATTACCAGGATAGCCAGCCTTGGAAGCAGCTATGACGATATAATAAGCCAAATCGAAGAGGAAGCCTCAAAGGAAGCAAAAGAAGCTGATGAGGCAGCTCTTTGCAGAGAGATTACCTGCTGTATTAAGAATGAATCGGGAAACGATTATACCTCGCTTGTATTTAAGGATACAGGAAGCGGTACGCAAAGTGAGAACCTGATTCCTGAAGGCGAAGTGCTTTCTTCTGGAGAAACACTGGCAGGAGTTGTTTTAAAACTGCAAACTGATTCTAAGCTGTGGGAGATTAGCGCAGCAACAGGGAGCGGCTCTGTAGATACATATTCCTATACAGATCTTTTGGAAAAAGAAAAATCGGAGCTCATAGAGATATCTCTAGGAGGAGCCCTAGAAAACTAATTTCATATTAATATAGAAAGAAGCCGGTAAACAAATTCGTTTACCGGCTTCTTTCTATGCGAATTTATGACCTATTTCGAAAAAAGGGCATCAAAAAAGCGGGTGATGGGAATCGAACCCACGTATCCAGCTTGGAAGGCTGGTGTTCTACCATTGAACTACACCCGCATTTGTTCTGACAAATAGTTATTCTAAAGATAATGGGTAACTTTGTCAAGACTTACTTGATTTTTATTTTTATGAACATTATGTGAAATGCACGGTTTATTGCTAAAACGTGTTTTTATTTAGGTTATTTTTAGGTTTGAGTGTAATCATAAAAAACAGGTCAAAAACTGCACTTCGGGCTTGCTTTGTCAAATTGTGAGCATCCGGCTATTAGGAGAGATGATGAGCTTAAAGGATAATTTACGTAAATCCAAAGAGAATAATGTCAACAGACTTGAGGCTGTTGATGAGAAAATCAGAAAGATTAAGGAATCCGGCGGTCATGTTGGAAAGCTTAAGGAACTGATCATGCGAATGAGTATTCCGGCAAGAGTAATCGCCGGGGTACTTATTGTTTGCATTGTTGCAGGCGGAGTTTATACTGCCAGATATTTTACATCCAAGAATTCATCCACTGATGGTAATAAGCAGGGAATGCAGATGGGAAATATGCAAACGGATACAAATACTATTACAGCAAGCGGAACAACTACTGTAGGAATGATTGCTGAAACCTTTGACGTGGAGAATTTAGATACAGATCTTGAAGTCGAAGAAGTATATGTTGAAAACGGTGATAGCGTAGCTGCTGGAGATAAAATCCTGAAGATTTCAGAGGATAGTTTGGAAAAAGCTTGTACGGAGCTTGAGGATGCTGCTTCTGAAGCTGAATATGCATATAGACTTGGAGTTATTTCTTCTAATGAAGAGCTTATTACAGCTAAGAGCACGCTTGATAGTGCTTCAGTAAATAAAACCTATGCACAAAACGATTATGATTCGTCAGTTCAGGATGCAAAGGAAAAGGTTGAGGATCTGCAGTCACAGGTAGACGATGCATCCGACCTAGTGGATGAATATACAAAAGCAGATACAGAGAATTATTACTATACATATTATGATGTCGCTGCTCTTCAAAAGATTGCAAGTGATAACTTTACTCTTTTGATGAAGCTTTATGAAGACTGGGATATTGCTGATACAGAAGCTTCAGATTCTTCATCGACGTCTTCGAGTTCTTCTTCAAGTTCAGGAACAACAAGCTCGTCCAAGATATCAAATTCAACGAGTTCTGTATATGATGCCTTTTCAGATGAAGTAGATGAAGAGGAAGAAGAATACGAAACAGCAAAAGAAAACTATGAGGATGATACAAAGACAGCAAAGGCCGGGCTTTCCAAGGCAAAGGCTAACCTGATAAAGCTTCAGGCACAGCTAACTACTGCACAGACAGAGTACAGCACAGCAAAAGCGCAGGCGCAGTCAGATTATAACGAAACTATTTCAGATGCTGATACAGCAGAAGAAACTTACAATACAACAGTTGATAGAATAAACGATAATCTGGAAGTTTTATCAAACGCAATGGATGATGCAAATGATAACCTTGAAAGCTTTGAGGAAGCTGTAAATGATGGATATATGTATGCATCAACAGATGGAACGATAATGATGGTAGGTGTTGAAGAGGGAGATACATTATCCTCAGAGAGCATGGTTGTTGCATATACGGATGATACATCAATTTCAGTATCAGCAACGGTTGACCAGTCTTATATTTCTCAGCTCACAATAGGAGATGCTGCGTCAGTTGTAATAAGCGATTATGGAACCTTTGAAGGAACGATTACTTCGATCAATCCGGTAACTCAGTCTTCAAGCAAGTCTTCAGTTACATATACGGTTACCGTTGGACTTACAGGAGATGTAAGCGAGTTGTCACAGAACCTGTCAGCAACAGTTACATTTACACCAAGTAGTAGTACTGATGCGGCGAGCACATCCGGAAGTTCTGTTATGATTGCGGACAGTTCTGTAGCAGCAAGTAGTGCAAGTGATTCTGACGTAAGTAGTAATGGAGATTCTGAAGAATGAAAACTGGGAAAATAAGAAAAAAGAAGTTAATAGTTATTGGCGTTTCGCTTTTATGTGTTGCAGCAGTTCTTGTTTATTACTCTTGCTTTAATAATTCAGAGGATACTTCTTCGGTTATCTATATTGAATCGGCTGTTCAAAAGGGCGACATTGTCCTTGGAATGGAAGAGAGCGGAACAGTCGAGATGACTGAGACAGATCTTGATTATGACCTCACAATCGATACTGATGACGATGATGATGATGATGACGATGACGATGATGAAGATACAAGATATCTGGTCATTGAAGATGTATACGTAAGTCAAGGTCAGACTATCACTGAAGGAGATAAGCTTTTTAAGCTGACAGACAGAAGTGTAAGTTCGGTAAGGAGAATCCTGGAAGCAAATCAGAGTGATGCAAAGATAACTCTTGAGGAAGCTAAGCAGGAGTATGAAACCGGCAAGCTTGAGGCTTCTGATACCAAAAACGAAACAGATACGACGGCATCAGATGCAGCAGACCTCTTACAGGCAACTACGGATGAGCTGCAGGCATCTATTGATAGCTATAAAGGAGATATAGAAGCACTCACGGCAGAGATATCAACACTTCAAGAGGATGTTACAGATGATGATCTTCTTGAATCACTTGAGGATGCCAAAGAGGAAATGGAATCGGCAAAGAGTGTCCTTGATGACACTGAGGTTAGTAATTTTGCGGCATATGCAGCGAATAAGTCAGCTTATAATACTGCAAAGTCAGCCTATGACGAGATTCAGGACAAAATCGACTCATATAATGACCAGATAGATGAGGATTTCGACACTATTGACTCGGATCAGAAACAGATAGATCAGCTTACAGCAGCACTTAAGGAAAAGACTACCGAAGCGCAGAATACGCATGATTCTTCGGTTTTAAACGGACAGCTTTCAGGAAACGTTTATTCATATTCGGTAGAGTCTCTTCAGGAAGCTGTTACAACAGCTCAGAGTGATCTTGATGATGCACAGACAGCTCTTGATGATTTCGAAGCTTTTGTTGGAGATGATGGAATAATTTATGCAGATGGCTCTGGCGTTGTTACTGCAGTTAACTACGAAGAAGGCGATGACCTTGTATCAACAGGAGCTATGCTTACATATACAACTGATGATGCATATACAGTATCAATTGATGTTTCAGAAGAGGATATATCTTCTATAACGATTGGAGATAGTGTTGATATAAGCTTTGCAGCATATGAGGATACTCCATATGAAGGAACGGTTTCTGCGATTTCCACTACTACATCAGATAATCATTCAACTACAGTAAGCTATACGGTTACTATAGATATCCTGGGAGATACAACTCCTTTGTATGGCGGAATGACATCAGATGTTACTTTTGTAACTGATTCGGTATCAGATGTTATTTATGTTTCATCCCAGGCAATAGTAGAGGACGGTGATAATTCATACGTATATATGAAGTCAGGTGATGAATATACGCTTGTTCAGGTAGAAACGGGCTTTACTAACGGAAGTGAAACAGAGATTACTTCAGGCCTTTCTGAAGGAGATACAGTTTATATTCAGAGTACGGTTTCGGCGAATGAAGATGAACTTAAAAATACTGATTCATCCGATACTACAGACAGTTCAGGTGAAGGTGCTTCAGGAGATATGACAGGTAATACTACGGGTACTAATTCCGGGCAGAATAATCAGATGCCATCTGGAGAAATGCCATCCGGCGGCGGAATGCCTGGAGGCAATTAAGGCAGGGCAAATAGGAACCGTTGAGATCACTTTTAAGAGGGCAAGTAAGTGAAACTAAGTAGAGAAAGCAAAATCGGAAAAGAACTAAGTGGAAAAGAAGGAGCAGGCACTGCTTCACATAAGAAGAGAAATCTCTTTATATCACTTTTGGTGATTGCTCTTGTAATCATTTTGGTTTTAGTATATTTGGTTCGTACAAATGAAGAGGCAACTGCTGATGCAGATATTGCCTATAAAGAAGAAACTGTAACCTATGGCTCTTTGATGGTTGGAATTTCAGAAGACGATAATGTTGCGATAGGAACAACAATGCAGACACTGGATGTTGATATCAGTGAGTTTACCGGAGATGAAGACACGTCCTTTAGCTGGGGTGGTGGAGGCGGCGGCATGGGTATGGGCGGCCAGACAACCACAACTTCTTCATCAAGTTCGGATAGTACAACTAGAGAGCTTATCGTTAAAGAGGTTTATGCAAGTATTGGTCAGGAAATATCTGAAGGTGATCCGATAGCTCTTTTGGATGAGGATAGCGTAAACGAGATTCTTGCAGAGCTTCAATCTGATGTTACAGACGCGCAGAATACATATGATCAGACAGCAACAGAGCAAACGATATCAGACCAAACCGTAGACCAAAATTATAGCCTTTATCAGGAATATAGCGATTATGCACAGACGGAGTATGATACGACTGTTGCGACGCTTCAGGATGCTGTTGATCAGGCACAGAGCGATCTTGATGATGCTAATGAGCAGCTGCAGGAATATCAGGATCAGCTAGATGAGGATAATGAGAATCTTCCTACATACAAGCAGACTCTTACGAATGCAGAATACACAGCAAATAGCATAGATAAAGAAACACAGATGTATTCTTGGCTGACAGCTGAGGATGCAAGAGAGACAGCGCAGAGTCTCGTAGATGATACTGAGGATGAAATAGATGAGCTTGAGGATGAAATAGAAGATCAGAATAAGACTATTTCAGAAAAGAAGGTTGCTTTAGAGGATGCTAATAAAGCATATGAGCTTGGAGTAATTGAGGCGGCAGCGGAGAGAGATACAAAGCTGATGCACAACGAAACAGCAGATGAATATGAAAGCGTTTCAAAAGCATCAAATTCACTTACAACTAAAGAAGCTCTTGATGATTTAAATGAAGCAAAAGAAAAGCTTGAGTCCTTTGAAAAATATATTCAAAATAATGAAATAATTGCTTCTGAAAATGGTGTGATTTCAGGTGTAAGTATCACAGCTGGAGACAGCTTGTATTCAGATAGCGATATTATTACTGTAAATGATTATGACAAGGTTACCATTACAGTGGATGTTGGAGATGATGATCTTGAGTACGCTCAGCTTGGAGCGACGGCAAAGGTAAGTATAGATGCATTCCCTGATACTATATTTGACGCAGAGGTTACCGATGTAGGAGATGCAACCTATGACAGCAGCTCAGGAAGCACTTATTATGAGATCACATGTACTATCTCGGGCGATGATCTTTCGGAGCTTTATGATGGTATGACTGCAGAGGTTACCTTTGTAACCAAGGACAGTGAGGATGTTCTTTACATTCCTAACAGAGCTGTTACCAGAGAAGATGGAAAGAGCTATGTAAAGGTTAAGAATGAGAGTGGCAAGATAGAAACAGTAGAGATTACAACAGGCTTCTCAGACGGAACGAATGTTGAAGTTAAGGAAGGCTTGTCAGAGGGGGATACAGTCGTTATAGAAAGTCAGGTGGACAGCGAGTGAAAATTTCTGAAATCTTTAAAATGGTCTGGCTTAACCTCTCACAGAATAAATCGAAGGTTCTTCTGACCAGCTTTGGTATCGTGGTCGGAGCTGCAACGATAATGCTTGTTATTGCGATTGGAACAGGAAGTAGAGAAGAAGTTGCTGAGCAGTTTAAGAACCTCAATGCCGGTTCAATCGATATTGAATATGATTCTTCATCCTCATCGTCTGATTCAATGGGCGGTGGTATGGGAGGCTTTTCCGGCGGCGGAGGAGGTGGTATGCCATCTGGTGGAGGCGGCGGTATGCCGGGCGGATCATCAATGGGCGGCGGTATGGGAAGCTTTGCTTCAACTAACGTTGTTCTAGCTACAGATGATATGGATGATATTACTACTTTTGTCCCCGGAATTGCTTCAAGCACAATGTCTTTTTCTACAACCTCGGATGTTGACGGCGGAGAGCTTGATGATACCACGACCTATACTATCGCAGGCGTAAAGTACAATTATGCGGATCTTTCCAATTTGGAGATGGCGATTGGCAACTTTATTACTGATAATGATGATACATACAAGAATAAGTACTGCGTTCTTGGTTATGACGCGGCAAAAGAGATTTTTGGAAGCGTTTACGATGCATATGATCAGGAAATATATATTGATGACAGGTCATATACGGTTATTGGTGTTATAAGTCAGGTAGGAACAGTTGCATCCGGTATCAGCCCTGATGATACGATTTTCGTTCCCTATGAAACAGGCATCAAATACATTACAGGCGATGATATTTCTCCAACTATCACGGTAGTTGCTGAGGATACAGACAATGTTGATACAGTTAAGACTAATATTGAGTCTGTTCTTAGTGAGTCATATCCAAGTGCCGAGTTTACGATAACAGATGCAGGAACCAAGATGGAGGCTGCCAATCAGTCTAATGAAACATTGACACTTCTTCTTTTTGCAATGGCCGGAATTGTTTTCATTGTCGGAGGTATCGGTATTATGAACGTTCTCTTCGTTTCGGTAAAAGAGAGAACGAATGAGATAGGTATTTTAAAGGCGATAGGCTGCAGTCAGAGAGATATTCTTATGGAATTTCTGATGGAGGCAAGCTGCATGAGTTTGGTAGGATCTGTTGTGGGTATTTTTGCAGCCCTTGGAATAACTCCGATTCTTCAGGAATTTGGAATGAGAGTTTCGCTTTCTGCTGGCGGCGCAGTGCTTGCATTATTTTTTGGACTGATTACAGGAACATTATTTGGATTCTATCCGGCATTTAAGGCATCTAGACTTATTCCGGTTGTGGCTCTTAATCAGGAATAACCAGATTTAATTAAAGATTGGAATAAAACTACTATGAGTGATGAAAAGACGCCTGTTCAGGGTGATGACGATCAGAAGGTGAAGAGAAAAAGAGAAACCGATGCCGAGAAAAAGGCGATGGTTACCGAAGATGAGGCATTTGGTAATATTGCTTCTGAGAAAATCTTTGAAAATGATCCCGAGCTTGCAAAAGAGCTTGCTGAGGATAGAAAAATTCAGGCAAGAGCGCAGGAATACAAGGAAAAGAAGAAAAAGAGGGCTCGAAAGAAACGCCTGATAATTATTATTTCGGCTATTGTGGTTCTTATTGCTCTTACAACTACCTATTTTGTCAAAAAATATCTTGATGAAAAGGCAGCAGCTGAGAATTCTCTGACTGATATTACTATTTCTGATGGAGAAGAGCTTGTATATGCAAAGATTACTTCTGTAGCAGGAAACGAAATTTCTGTTTCAATCGTCGAAGAGGGCGATGAAAGTCAGGCAAAGGAAGATGTGGCAGGCGGTTCAGCTTCTTTTGATAAAACATCAGATTCGGCGGCGGCTCTTTCTAGTGACGAGGAGCAAGGCCCTTCAATGGGAGTAGGTAGTGGAGCTTCTGATGATATGGAAATGAGTGCTGATGCTGGAGCTTCCGGCAGTATGGGACAAGCCCCTTCAATGGGAGCAGGCAGTGGAGCTTCCGGCGGTATGGGACAAGGCCCTTCAATGGGAGCAGGCAGTGGAGCTTCCGGCGGTATGGGACAAGCCCCTTCGATGGGAGAAGGTCAGGGAATGAGCAGTTCTTCTTCTGTATCATATACTGAGACCGGTGAGACAGCAGATTATCAGATTCCTGTTGGAACAGATGTAATTACTATTCTTGGAACAAAGGCTACTTTTTCAAGCCTTTCAACCGGCGATATTATTGCAATTGCTCTTGAAAAGGATTCGGAAGTAATTGATAAAATTTGGATCGTTGAATGAGCAGGAATAAAGGACAATAACTTATGATTAAAATGGTTAATATCAATAAGGGCTATAAGCTTGGAGATGAAATGGTTCCCGTCCTTAAAAACATTAATTTTAATGTGGATGAAGGAGAATTTGTAGCTATACTGGGACCTTCCGGTTCGGGCAAAACGACGCTGATGAATATAATCGGTTGCATGGATATTGCGGATACCGGAGAGTATTATCTTGATGGACAGGCAATTCATACTATGGAAGAAGAGGATCTTGGAGAAATACGAAACAAGGAGATTGGGTTTATCTTCCAGAATTATCAGCTGATTTCTACATATAATATTTTGCAGAATATTATCATGCCGCTCCTTGTAAGAGGTATGTCAACAGCAGAAGCGGAAGAGCACTGTATGGAAACAATTAAACTTCTCGGAATGGATCACAGACTTCGCCATAAGCCTTCAGAGCTTTCAGGAGGTCAGAAGCAGAGAGTATCAATTGCGAGAGCACTCGTTGGGGAGCCGGCTATTCTTCTTGCAGATGAGCCTACAGGAGCGCTTGATAGAACGAGTGGTAAAGAGGTTCTGGCTCTTTTTAAAAAGCTTAATGATATGGGTCACACAATCGTAATGATAACCCATGATATGACAGTAGCCCAGTCAGCTACCAGAATAGTTCATATCATTGACGGTCAGTTATCTGAGGATTGATCAAATAATAGTAAATAGATTTAAAAGAAGCAGGGAAGTGGGCATTTTGCATCCGAATGTTGGAGTGGCGGTAAAATGAATCATTTTTCTGCTTCTTTTATATACAAAGAGAGGCGTTCGCATTGGAAAAAGAGCATTTGTAAGTTTGTAAATGATGTGACACCTAATTCTATAAAATAAATAAGACTAT
>CAZJWA010000068.1:0-10679 GCA_964549585.1 uncultured Butyrivibrio sp.
CGTAGTGGAACTCCCCCGCGCGAACAGAATTCATCCCATATGTCGCCAAATGGATAAGTTTTAATTTCTTCCTGAAGCATCATGAGCTCAGTAAGCCTCCCTGACTCCTGCAGCTCTTTTAACTTATCATTAGGAGAAAGGAGTGCATATAAGAATGCCTTCTGGGCATTGTGCATTCCAACAGTCCACGCTGAAATTCTGTTAATGCTTGCATCAAAGAAATCAAGTCCGATAAGCGTTCTTGAGAGAGCATCATTTCTAACAATTTCCTTCGCAATTTCCCTGGTTTCATCATCAAAAAGAACTACATGATCGCTATCCCATCTTACAGGACGCGTGATATGAAGCCCTATCTTATTAAAGAAAAGAAGAAGTGATGAAATCTTGTCTGACACGACCTCGGTAGGGTGGTAATGTCCATTATCCATAAGCGGGATGATACCGCGGCTTGCCGCATAGTTCATCGTAAATTCCATCGAACCAACTGTGTAGGATTCAAGGCCTATTCCAAACACCTTAGACTCCAGAGTAACTAAAACCTTCTTTCTGTCAAAGGGAATCGAAAAAATCTCATCTAGTGACTCCATAAAACGCTTTCTTGGAGCAACTCTGTCTGCAGGAATGTCCTTATAGCCATCAGGAATCCATATATTCATCATGCAAGGGCTTCCAAGCTCATTTGCAAAATACTCCGAAATCCTGATACATGCCTGGCAGTGCCTTATCCAAAAGCTTCTGACATTTTCATCAGGGCTTGAAAGAGTAAGATTATTCTTAACCATATCATGTGAAAAACATGTCGGATTAAAGTCAAGTCCAAGCCCGCGACTCTTCGCAAATTCTACCCATTTTGCAAAATGCTTAGGCTCGATTTCGTCTCTATCTACCCTCTCTCCATCCTCAAATATCGCATAGGACGCGTGAAGATTGAGTCTGTGATGTCCAGGTACAAGGCTTAATACTTCATCAATGTCAGCCATAAGCTCCTCCGGCGTTCTTGCTTTACCCGGATAGTTTCCTGTTGCCTGAATGCCTCCCGTGAGTGGTCCCTTGCTATCAAATCCCGTTACATCATCGCCCTGCCAGCAGTGCATTGAAATTGAAATCTCGGAAAGCTTCTTTAGTGCCTCCTCTGTATCAATTCCAAGACCGTCCTTGTACATCTGTCTTGCTGATTCGTATCTTTCGTTTGCCATCGTAATTGTTCCTTTCATATTTATATGGAATTCATTTTTGTATGGAATTCTTGTTAGCTTAGTAAATTTCATCACTATATTTTTTTATGGAAAAAGATTTTCCAACTGCCTCTCTTGCCTTGGTCAAACTGCTAAATTCTCCCTCTGCAATAAACTGAACTGCCAGATTTCCAATCGCCGTTGCCTCACCCGGGCCTGCTACAACGCTTCTTCCCATAGCTTTTGCCGTAATTTGGTTTAGATAATCCGCATTCGATCCGCCTCCGACAATATTGATTTCCTCGAATTTTTTACCGGTCATTTCTTCCATTTCAAGAAGCGTCTTTGCATAGCAATCTGCAAGACTTTCATATATTACGCACGCCATCTTTGAAGTATTATCCGGTAGCTCCTGCCCTGTCTTCTCGCACTCATTCCTAATAGCATCCTGCATATTTTCAGGTGATAAGAAGCATTCTTTATTTACGTCAACAAAAGCATGATATCCCGACTCTTTTGCTTCAAGAGCCATATCACAAAGCTTCGCAAAAGAATATTTATCCCCCAGCTCGTGCCTAAGAGACTGAATCATCCAAAGCCCCATGATGTTCTTCTGAAATCTGTTTCGGTGTTCATAACCGCCTTCATTCGTAAAATTATTCTGCCTGCTAAGCTGCGTGCAAATGGGCTTATCCGTCTCAGCTCCCATAAGCGACCAGGTTCCGGAACTAATGTACAAAGTATCTTCCTTAGTTGAAGGGACACTAACAACCGCGGAACCGGTATCATGTGTACACGGCAGGACCACCTTGCATGAAAATCCAACCTTTGCCTCAATTTCACGGGTAAAGTTTCCGACAACAGTGCCTGGCATCTGCAGTGGAAGAAACATGTCATCCTTTATTTCAAGCTTTTTCAGGAGTTCCCTGTCCCACTCGAGCGTCTTTGCATTTACTAGCTGCGTAGTTGTTGCATTCGTATACTCTGAGATCTTTCTTCCTGTCAAAAGATAATTGAAATAATCAGGGAGCATCAAAAAAGTATCTGCCTTGCTTAATATTTCAGGCCTTTGAATTTTATCTGCCGTAAGCTGATAAATTGTATTAAATATCTGCTTCTGAATCCCAGTTCTCTCATAAAGTTTTTCTTCTGAAATGTGCTTATAAACTTCGTTATCCATACCGTCCGTTCTATGATCGCGATAGGAATAGGTATCTCCAAGAGCCTTGCCATCTTTTCCTAGAAGCACATAATCAACGCCCCAGGTGTCAATTCCCATAGTCTCGGGGATTTTTCCGGCTTCGCGGCACCTAATTAGGCCATTACATATCTCGTCAAAAAGCCGCTCCGTATCCCAAATAAGATGCCCGTTTCTCTTATCCGCGCCATTTTCAAACCTGTAAATTTCTTCAGTGATTATCCTGTCGTTCTCCACATGCCCCAGGATGTGACGACCGCCGGATGCACCAATATCAATACCGAGTGCATATTTTTTCATGTATCCCTCCAAGCACTAATTCAAATATCAAAGTGACTCTTATCTTTTTCTATTGTCCTATAAAAAGAGCTACAAAAAAAGAACACCATTTATCAAAAAAAGTGTCCTTATTTGCGCCGATGAAGTGCATTTTTATTTAAAATATGCTATTATTTTTCTAAACTAAAATATACTCAAAGGGCTCTCATACTATAAGGCTGAATATGAATAAAGAACTATTAGATGCACTAAGTCCAATCACAAACGAAGAGCAGCAGATTCTAGACGGACAAACAACAATTGAACAGAAGATGTATTCCGATTCAAAGGAATTCATTATTGATTCGCATAAATTTCTCTCGCCAAATTCTCTGATAAGAATTCGCCCAAACACGCGCTTTATTCATTTTCCGCGTCACAAACACAACTATGTTGAAATGGTATATATGTGTTGTGGTTCCACGACTCATATTATTAATGGAAAACAAATAGTACTAAATTCCGGAGAAATCCTAATTCTTAGCCAGGGCGCAACGCAGGAAGTTCTGCCTGCAGGCATAGATGATATAGCAATCAATTTCATAATACTTCCGGAGTTTTTTGACCGTGCACTTTCAATGATGGATTCCGAGCAGGCACTTATCAGAGATTTCCTGACAGGCTGCCTTAAATCCGGAAATTCTCCGATTGATTTTCTCTACTTTCAGACGGGCGACAACCTGCCTGTTTCAAATCTCATGGAAAATCTTATCTGGTCTATAATCCATAAGGGAAAGAATGCGGAAAAGACAGAGCAGATTACTGTGGGACTTCTTTTTACAGAGCTTATGAATAGTCCTCAAATGATTGATTCAGGGCGCAACAGCTACGAACAGGAAATACTAATAAACGTTCTAACGTATGTAGATGAGCATTATAAAGAGGGTTCTCTGTACGAACTCTCGGACAATCTAAATGTCAATTACACCTGGCTTTCAAAAATGGTAAAAAAAATGACAGGCCAGACCTATACCGAGCTCATTTGGATAAAGCGGTTAGAAAAGGCATGTCATCTTCTTGTAAATACAAATATGTCTGTTGCTGATATCAGTGTTGCAGCCGGCTATGAAAACATCAGCTATTTTCACCGGATTTTCTATAAGAAATATCAAATGACTCCAAGAAAATGGAGAATCACAAAGCGTCAGTCTTCCGCTTTCGAAGAAGATAATCAATAAAGCGTTCGAAATTTGTCTTAAGGAATGCGCCAATTGGTACAGCTAATAGCATTCCTCCTATACCGCCAATAGCACTTCCAATTATCAGTGAAGCGATAACAAGTAGTGGATGAATACTGATGCTCTTACTTAAGAGCTTTGGATTTACGACGTTTCCATCAATTGTCTGAACTATAAAGATTACAATAACACCTATGATAAGCTTCTTAATATCTCCATCAATAAGGCATGCAAGGATTGTCGAAATATAGGCAACAAACGCGCCAACATATGGAATAAGATTCCCAACTCCGGTTAGGACGCCAATGATAATCGCAAATTTCACATTTACTATGGAGAGTGAAACACCAACAGCTACCATCATAAACAGTGCATCCGCAAGCTGCCCTCGTATATATCCGGAAAAAGAGTTATCAAGGTCACCAACTACAATTTTAAAACCTTTATAAAATTTCACGCTTGAAACAGCTCGAAGCACTCTGCTCCAATAGGCAATCAGGTTCTTGCCATCAAGCAGGAAATATACTCCAAATATTATTGAGAAAAGAGCTGTTGTAAAAAATCCTGTAACATTACTAATTCCGCCCTGCAGATTATTGCCAATATCAAGGAAATAATTCGCAACGGATTTACCAACACTTTGAATAGCAGAATTGATCTGATCAGAAGAAATATTAAGCTTGGCAAGCGCAGCAATGAGCGAAGTGTAAAAGTTATTAATAGTTGTAACCGTTGAACTAATAAATTCGTCAAATGAATTCGTGCTTACCATCTGAATACTGCTTGTGAACGTAGAAATAATCAGGGATAATAATGCCACAATTATTGCTACAGCAATAAGAAATGTAAGCGCAACAGCAAGTCCGTGCGGCTTTTTTTTCTTTTTCTCATAGTATTTTATTTTCGATAGCTTTTTTTCCAAAAACTCAGTTACAGGAAAGAGAATATAACTAATTGCAAAACCATATGCAAGTGGCTTAAATAATATCCCGAACCATGTGATTCCAACGCCAACAGCACTGAAGATTCCACCGATATTATCAAAAAACCTTATCGAAAAGTAGATTATCAGAACGGTTATCACGCAGTAAAAAGAAATCTGCGTATACTTTCTATTCATGTTGGATTTCAATTTTTTCTCAATCTTCTCAGCTTCATTCTCATTCTCCACAGAAGCAGAGTTTGATATCGTTTGCTCTGTATTTGATTCAAATGAATTTGTCGTAGTATTCTCTGGCATAGAGTCTCCCAAATTTTATTAGATTTCCATTTATTATATTACAGTAATACATTAAAAGCATCACGCTCCTGTAAAAAGCATGTATATTCCTACCACAGTTAGTAGTATGCTTACGTATTTACGAAATTTTCCTTTGTCAATGTATGATCAAAATAATATACCGATTATTATACAATAATCGGTAACAATTTTGAAATATGATTCATCTCACTAAACACTATCATACTTTATATCGTATGTGGTAGAATGTTACTATATTAGTGGTAAGAGGATAATTTACAAAATTATTCTTTCGTAAGGCAGTTAGTAATGAGACCTTATTTCAAATATCAAAGGAGACAAATATGTTAGACAAAATATCAGAATTTTGGGATTCACTTGATGATGAAAAGATTTTTTCAAAAAAGGCACTTATATTTGGTGCATTTTCATTCGCACTTCTCGGAATCGTAATCGGAGTATTCTGTAGTCCAAAGGGCGATACCACAATTGGCTCAATGAATGGCAATCAGGACTACTCTAAGCACGGCTGCGACGGAGACTGTGATTGTGACTGCTGCAATGATGACGACGAATGCGATGACGACTGCTGCTGCGGGAAGTAAGATATTCCGACACAATCTGGCTTTTTGATTATAAGAGCCCATAAACAAAGCTCCTTAGCGACTGATATGTACTATCTTTACTGGACAATCCAGTAAGGCGAGTACATATCAGTCGCTAAGGAGCTTTTTAAAGTATCACATATTTTCGTAAATAAGCTTTAATTCCTGTTTCATAATTCCATACAGTTCATCTGCAGTTTCCCTGCATCCTGTACTAATCCAGGTGCGGAAAACTGCATAGGCCAGCTGTGTAAGCATCGGTGTACAATAAAGTCTATCCTTATCATCCACCACTATCTTCATACTCTGGATAATCACAGGCTCCTTGGCTCTAGTCGAAAAATCAAACAAATCACTTCTCCCGCTCTCAACAATAGCTGTAACAAGAGCTCTGTTATTCATTGCTATTTCAACCATGAATCTTGCAAAAGATTTCCCCATATTCGTTACACTGGTAAATTGCTTAATGCTTTCCTCGAACAAGGTGTCAAATTGATAGATTAATACATCATCTAGCGTATCAAACAATCTATAAAAAGTAGTTCTTGCTACTCCCCTTGCTACGCATACATCTGTAATACTTATTTCATCATATTTCTTTTCTTTCAACATATCCGCCAGGCTTTCGCTAATCAGTATCGCTGATTTGTATGCTCGTTTATCATTCTTGATGTGATACATTTTTTCCTCTTTTCGTAGCATATGTTGTGCTACTATTGTAGCGCTTATTTTTTCATATTATAATCCAAATTAAACAGACAAGTCAACATCATCATGAATTGGAGGTATCCTATGAAAGAAAAATTATCATCATGTTTTAAGGCAGAAGATGACCATCTTCCGCCGCTCAAAACACTCTCTGTCATTGCTTTTGCTCTACTTGTTGCATCAACACCTTTTTTTGCATTCAACAGCGGTACTGGACAATATATTAGGGAATATCTTGGACTAGTATGGCATTTATCCATGTTCTTTTTTATCAATAAACTCTCTACTCCGGAATGGGGCAAGAAAGCCGGAACTTACTGGATTGTATTAGACGTATTAAGTGGTCTGATATATCTTAATAATTTCTATGGTATCACTGGTGATCTTAATCTTGGAATTGCAGCCGTCAGCCTTACACTGCCAAATGCAATACGCTACGCTGCCCATATTTTTGAAGGAATATGGATGATATCATCTGCTGCAACTACCAAAAATAAAGTAATTAAGGTATGCGGAATACTAGCAGGATTCATCATCGCACTCTATAGTTTTGTTTGTCCTTTTGCTCCTGAATGGATGTTAATGCTTAATGTTCCATTTATGTATGTATGGTTCTTTTTTATCGTAAGAGGGAAATATTAAATGAGAATTATTGGACTTGAGGAACACTGGTGTCCTCGTGAACTGTTTAAAAAAGAAGGCACTCCTGGATATGACAGCATGGCATCTGTAAGAATCATTCAATCCAGAGAACAATTTAAAGCAACGTGCGATACTATATCCGATATTGGTGATGCAAGAATCAAAATGATGGATAGCATTGGATTATCCATGCAGATACTTTCCATATGCAGTGCAAATATGGAACTGCTACCAGATGATCAGGCTATTTATTATTCAACACTCAGTAATGATATTCTTGCGGAAGGAATTCGTAATAACTCAGAGAGATTACGCGGGCTTGCTGCTCTGCCTACAGGAAATCCAAAGACTGCAGCCAAAGAATTGGAACGTTGTGTAAATCTTGGCGGTTTTGTTGGGGCAATCATTAATGGTCATATCAATGGACACTATCTTGACGAACCACAGTTTGAACCGCTTCTTGCTGCTGCAGAGAATTTGAATATGCCTCTTTACATTCATCCAGCCGTGCCACCAAAAGCAGTAGTAGATACCTACTATAAAATGGATGACAAATATGCACAGACCGTATTATCCTCTGGTGGCTGGGGCTGGCACATTGAAACTGGTGTACATGTACTAAGACTGATAGCATCAGGTACCTTTGACAGACATCCAAATCTAAAAATAATTGTAGGTCATCTCGGTGAGGGACTTCCATTCTTCATGGATCGCCTCTATAATGCAACTGGTGGTTCACTAATGAAAGCGTATCCTGAATACTTAAAGAAAAATATTTATTATACGACTTCAGGTTTTCATGACCCCGATCTTTTCCAATATGTACTCAAGAAAGTTGGGGATGAGCATCTTATGTTTTCAACTGATTTTCCTTTTATGCCTCCACAAAAAGAGGTTGAGTTTATTAAAACCGTAAATATCAATGAACGTATTCGAGAAAAAATATGTTATCAGAATGCCCAGCGATTACTTCAGCTATGATATCTACACAAAAAAGTGCGTCCTATAAGGGCGCACTTTTTGTTTCATAACTATATTACTTTGCTGCTACTTTATCAAATGCATCTGTAATTTCTTTGGATGGAGCGCTAGTTGCAAGAGATACTACAATATTTACAACGAGAGCCAAAATAAATGCAGGAAGGAGTTCATAGATTGCAAATACTCCGCCAAGCTTTGCTATAGCGTACTTCCAAACAAAAATCATAACGCCCCCTGTAATCATTCCAGCAAGAGCTCCATTCTTATTTGATCTCTTCCAGAAAAGCGCAAGAAGAACAACAGGTCCAAATGCTGCTCCAAATCCTGCCCATGCAAAGGATACGATTCTAAATACAGAATTGTTAGGGGCCTGTGCAAGGAATACAGAAATAATCGAGATAATAATAACGGTAATACGTGCAATTCTTATCGATGCCTTTTCGCTAAGCTTAATCTTGAAGAAATCCTGCAGAAGGTTTTGCGAAATACTTGATGCTGCTGCAAGAAGCTGTGAATCTGATGTTGACATGGTAGCTGCAAGAATTCCTGCAAGAATTACTCCTGCAACAAGTGCTGCTGCAATGCCATGAGTACTAAGCACATTTGCTATCTGCACTATGACTGTTTCCGACTGAGAGCTTCCCTCAAGAGTAGGAATAGAGCCTGCCTTAGAAGCACTATATCCAATTATTCCAATAAATATTGCAATAACCATAGAAACTGCTGCCCAGATTGAAGCAATTCTTCTTGAAATCTTAAGTTTATTCTCATCTTCAATTGCCATAAATCTAAGAAGAATATGTGGCATTCCAAAATATCCAAGACCCCATGCTGCCGTTGAAATAATGGTAATAAATCCATAAGGAGACGATGTTCCTGAAGTCGGATCATAGCTCTTTACAAGACTAAGATATCCCGGAAGCTCTTTTGCATTAGCAATGACGCTGTCAAACCCGCCCGAAATCGATGCTCCAAAAAATACTACGATTACAAGTGCAATCGTCATCGTAATACTCTGAATAAGGTCAGTAGTTGATACCGCAAGAAATCCGCCCATTGTGCAGTAAATTACTATGACAATTGCGCTCAGTATCATCGCCAGAAGGTAATTTACTCCAAAGAGTGTATGGAAAAGCTTTCCACATGCTGCAAATCCAGACGCGGTATATGGGATAAAAAAGATTACGATGATAATTGCTGATACGCATGTCAGGATATTACTTGTATCACCATATCTTTTTGAAAAGAAATCAGGTATGGTGAACGCTTCAAGATTACTTGAATATCTTCTGATTCTCTTCGAAACAATAAGCCAGTTAAAATAGGTTCCAAGTGCCAGGCCTATTGCTGTCCAGCCCGCCTCAGAAACTCCGCTAAGATAGGCAACTCCCGGAAGGCCCATAAGGAGCCAGTTGCTCATGTCTGATGCCTCGGCGCTCATTGCTGTAACAATAGGGCCAAGCTTTCTTCCTCCAAGATAAAAATCTCCTGAGCTGGCATTCTTCTTTGAATACGAAACGCCAACAAAAATCATCATCATCAAATAAATGATAATTGCAAAAATGATACAAAACTGTGCTGTCATACTCTCCCCTTTTCTTTTAAATTCATCCGCTAAAGTGAATAATTTCTGCATGTTTATTGGCTTTCTAAATTTCTTCTCCAAGCCGTTTATGACAGTTTCAACATGCATTGATACTTCACTGCGTTTTTACTTTAGTATGATATTACACTGAAGTGGTATAAATTTCCACATTTTTTGAATAAAAATGCATTTATTTAATTTATCATGCGTATTCCTCCTATGCGGAGATAGATTTCCTCATTTTCTGCTGCATACCGTGCAAACCAGACTTGGATTAATTCAGGCACAAAAAAGAAAGCAGGAAAAGATTTCTCTTCTCCTGCATGCTCATCAATACTCATCAGTTCAATTCCAAATACAAATCGAATCTCAATTCCAGATTTAAATCTCAAATCCAGATCAAAATTCATTCTCAAATCAAAACTCAAGTCAAAACATCCGTGCCGTATCTACGCTGCCTCAAATCAAACATCCACACTGCGTCACATCAAATCATTCTTCTTCATATACTCTTTGAGGCACTTGTAGGTTTCGTCGCTAAGATCATGCTCTACTTTGCAGGCATCCTTTGCAGCAGTATCTTCATCCACTCCAAGGTGCGTAAAAAGAGCTGAAATTGTGACATGTCTGTCATAAGTTCTCTCGGCAATCTCACGTCCACGAGGCGTAAGTGTAATGTAGTTATTTCCATCCATCTCAATTAGTTCATTCTCACGAAGCTTCTTCATTGCTATACTGATGCTGGGCTTGGAATATCCAAGTTCGACAGCAATATCTATTGAGCGCACCTGTCCTGATTTATTTTGTAACATAAGTATCTTCTCTAAATAATCTTCTGCTGATTCATGTACTTCCATCTCGTAATCACCCTTTATTCAAATAATTGTATAGTTGAGTTTCTAAATCAATCTGTCTAAATCAAATCTTAGTATCACTAATCTCATCAATAAACAGCTTGTTCTCTTTAATTGGTTTCTATATATAATTTCTTTATTTATGACCTCTGCATAAAAGTTACACTAAACGGCATCCATTACCAAGGCATCTGT
>CAZJWA010000069.1:0-10581 GCA_964549585.1 uncultured Butyrivibrio sp.
CTTAGTTATTATAGTAGGATCATCAGATAAATCACTTAGAACGACGCCCATTAGCTTTCCATATTCATCATAGGTTTTGGCAGCTTCATCTATATCAACAACAGAAAACGTGCACGCGTCTTTTGCTCCGCACCACGAAAGCTGAATTAAACGATTAGCATAGTAATCAATATACGCATCTGTTATAGATTTTCCAAGCTCTTCAGGGCTCATGCCTGGACGCGCAGCCAGCTCAGATAACCAGGTAGCATAATCCCATCCATGTCCGGGCTCAAGCTCTTCACTGGCAACAAGATATTTCCCATAGCCGTCAAGATAGTCTGCCACCTCACAAGATGCCATAAGGCATGCATCAAAGCCGACGATGTCAATTGCTGGATCAGCTGTATCCTCTTCATATACCTTTGAAAAAGCGTTTCTGATTTCAGTTAATGAAAGGCAGTCATTTGCATAAAGATTATCACAACAAGCGCCTGTTACTCCGCCTCCGTGATCCCAGAAAGCCACCATCTTGTGATCTGCAGTGTAATTATCATTACAAAATGAAAGGAAGCCTTCGAGCGTTTTCTCATCACCAATATTCTCAATAGGGTTCTCTTCAAGGAGTCTAAATCCATCCTTATCATAGATAAACCTCTGCGATTTATTAGGATTAATCCATGGATTCATCCATCTTCCGGCGCCGCCTGTCTGAATAATAATTCTCACGTTTTCAGGAAGGTCTACGCTAAGAATATCCTTAATATTTAGAGACGCATACCCTTCCGGATAACCATATTCATCATCAGAAGCTTCTTCGGAATCAGAAGTATCAAAGCTGGCCGCGAATGTTCTATTCGGAAGATACATATACTCCGGAAGACCATCCCTGAGAGACGAATCTGTGATAAATAAGAATTAAGATTTCTTGTACGCTTCTTTTCTTTATACTCTGCTTTCTTGTAATTCTCCTGAGATATCAAATAAGAATTTACCGAAGAAAGCTCATTAAGACCGCAGTCTTCAAGATTACTTCCACACATGTAGATATAAATATCCCATGTTCCATCAGTATCATCTTCTGAGGAAAGAGCATCTATTCTTTTGTCTCCCTCGGAGTCAGCAGGTGCTACTTCGTATATTTCTTCCTGCGATGCATACTGAGACATGCTCTCATTATATTTGTTATCATAATAACTGCTAAGAATGCTCACGAACGTGAAACGAATAATGAAGTACACGGCCACAAAAATAGCCGCCATAAATAAAAGACCTTTTACCCAGATTAAAACCCTTTTCTTTTTAGAATTACTTTTAAGCCTTTTGTTCTCTATCTCTTCCATGCGCTATCTCCCTCTCAAAAAAACTGTTCGATTAAGCCCTAAAAAAATATCAGCAAAAGAAAAAAATATGTAAAAAAGAAAATTTAATTGATAAAAATAATTAGATCAGAACTGAATTGTTAATGCACTATCTTTTTCACGTATTATCGTTTATTACAAATGACGTAATATCTGTAATATTTATGTTTTATTTAAAGTCGTATGTTTCTCATGCATACTTTCCTATATGTAAAAAAAAGCCCGTCGCATCACTGCGACGGGCTCACCTTAAAACATAATTATTATGCTTTACTTAACTACAAGATTTACAATTCTTCCCTTAACGTAAATTGCCTTAACTACTGTCTTTCCTTCGATAGCCTTGGCAACAGTAGGAATAGCCTTTGCTTTCTCAATAGCAGAATCATTATCCTCATCCACTGAAAGTGAAACAGTACCCTTTACCTTGCCATTAACCTGAATACCAATTTCAACAGTGTTAACTACAAGAGCTGACTCATCGCAAAGTGGCCACTTCTCATATGCGATAGTCTTATCATGTCCATACATGCTCCAAAGCTCTTCTCCAACATGAGGGCAAATGCATGAAAACATCTTGATAAAGCCTTCTGCGTATTCACGGCTGCATGTTCCATTCTTATATGCAGCATTGATGAAGATCATCATCTGGCTTATTGCTGTATTAAATCCGAGCTTATCAAAATCATCTGTTACTTTCTTGACAGTCTGATTATATACGACCTTAAGAGCCTCGCAGTCGCCATCTGTTATCTTATCCATATCAGTCATGAAATTCCATACACGGCCGATAAACTTGTGAGCTCCGGCAACGCCTTCATCACTCCATGGCTTTGAAATTTCAAGAGGTCCCATGAACATCTCATAAAGTCTAAGTGTATCTGCGCCGTAATCACGAACAATATCGCTTGGATTAACAACATATTTAGGGAATCTCTTTCCCATCTTGATTCCATTTGAACCAAGAATCATTCCCTGATGAACAAGCTTCTTAAATGGCTCCTTAACAGGTGAAAGTCCTTCGTTATAAAGGAAGTGATTCCAAATACGTGAATACATAAGGTGTCCAACAGCATGCTCTGGTCCGCCAATATATAGATCTACAGGCATCCAGTGCTCAAGAAGCTTGGGATCTGCAAATTCCTTTTCATTATGAGGATCAATATATCTAAAATAATACCAGCTTGAACCGGCACTTCCGGGCATAGTTGATGTCTCACGTGTTCCCTTTAGGCCGTTATGCTCATACTTTTTCCACTCAGTAGCATTCTCAAGAGGAGCCTTTCCGCCATGTCCCTTATAGTCATCAAGCTCAGGAAGAATAAGTGGAAGCTCATCATCATCAAGAACATGGATTTCATCGTTCTCAAGATAAACAACAGGCATTGGCTCGCCCCAATATCTCTGCCTTGCAAAAATCCACTCACGGAAATGATAGTTAACCTTAGTCTTGGCAACTCCCATATCCACTAGCTTCTTAGTAATAGTAGGCTTTGCCTCTTCTACTGTAAGACCTGTAAACTCCTCAGAATTGATAAGCTTGCAGCCCTTTCCAAGATAGTCATACTTCTCAAATGCCTTCTCGGAAACATCTGCTCCATCGATAACCTGAATCATATCGATATTGTGAGCAGTTGCATATTCAAAGTCTCTCTGATCATGAGTAGGAACAGCCATAACTGCGCCTGTACCGTAATTTGCAAGAACGAAATCTCCAAGGAAAAGCTTTACCTTCTTGCCATTAACAGGGTTGATTGCAAAAATTCCCTTAAGCTCGCATCCACTCTTTCCCTTATTAAGGTCAGTACGCTCCATATCATTCTTCTTCATGGTTTCATCAATGTAAGCCTGAACCTCAGCCTTATTCTCAACTCTTGGCATCAGCTCCTGAACAATCTTTCCATCAGGTGCAAGAACCATAAACGTAATTCCGTATATTGTTTCAATACATGTCGTAAATATTGAGAAGCTTCCGCCTCCAACAATTTCAAAAGAGACCTCTACACCTTCAGACTTACCAATCCAGTGCCTTTGCATTTCCTTGGTAGACTCAGGCCAGTCAATCTCGTCAAGTCCTTCAAGAAGCTCTTCTGCAAAAGCTGCCTGATCAATTACCCACTGCTTCATATCCTTACGAACAACAGGGAAGCCTCCACGCTCTGACTTACCATCTATAACTTCATCATTAGAAAGAACAGTACCAAGCTCCTCACACCAGTTAACAGGCATTTCAATACGCTTAGCAAAGCCTTTTTCAAAAAGCTTCTTAAAAATCCACTGAGTCCAGTGATAAAAATCAGGATCACTAGTTGCAACCATTCTGCTCCAGTCATAATCAAAGCCAAGCTCCTTAAGCTGAGCGGTAAAGGTCTTGATATTCTCCTGAGTAAAGCCATTTGGATGATTACCTGTATTTACAGCATACTGCTCTGCAGGAAGTCCAAAAGAATCATATCCCATTGGATGAAGGACATTGTAGCCCTGCATTCTCTTGGATCTAGACATAATATCAGTTGCGGTATAGCCTTCGGGATGTCCTGCATGAAGGCCTACTCCTGATGGATAAGGAAACATATCAAGGACATAATACTTAGGCTTTGAAAAATCCCAAATATCAGTCTTAAAAGTCTCATTCTCCTCCCAATATTTATGCCACTTCTTCTCAATCTCACCTGCGTTGTATACTGCTGCCATTTTGTGTACTATCCTTTCCATATAAATCAAAAGGGCAAAAAAGCTCTTTTGAAAATAATCAAAATCATTTTAAAGTCTACCCACAAATGCCCGCCGTGTCAATGGCAGGCGGGCATTAAAATAAATCATTAAACGTTCATTTCCTGATGAGCAAACTGCATATTATAATATCTTGAATAAATACCATTTTGAGCTATCAGCTTCTCATGAGTTCCGCGCTCTTTAATTCCATCAGCATCTATTACTATTATTTCATCTGCGTTCTTAATAGTAGAAAGGCGATGTGCGATAGTAATTGTCGTTCTGCCGCTTGCAAGCCTGTCGAGACTCTCCTGGATATGCTCTTCGCTTTCATTATCAAGAGCACTGGTCGCTTCATCTAGAATCAGTATTGGAGGGTTCTTAAGGAAGACTCTTGCAATAGAAATTCTCTGCTTTTGTCCTCCCGAAAGCCTTGTTCCTCTCTCACCAACATATGTATCATATCCATCAGGAAGGCTCACAATAAAGTTATGAATATCTGCAGCCTTTGCAGCACTTATCATATCTTCATCCGATGCTCCGATTCTTCCATAAAGAATATTCTCACGAATAGTTCCGTCAAAAAGATATACATCCTGCTGAACCATACCAATAGCTCTTCGAAGGCTCTTTTGCGAAAGTGTCCTTACATCCTGTCCGTCAATAAGAACTTCGCCCTGCGTAACATCATAAAATCTTGGAAGAAGAGCACAAAGTGTACTTTTTCCACCGCCAGATGGACCTACAAGAGCTATCTTCTGTCCGGCATCAACGTGAAAGCTTATGTGATCAAGAACAGATTCTTCATCATTATATCTAAATGAAACGTCGTTATAATCAATAGTTCCTTTCACATTAGTAAGCTCTTTGGCATCCTTTGCATCAAGAATTTCCGGAACTGTATCAAGAACCTCTACAAAACGTCTAAAGCCCGAAATGCCCTTCTGCATAAGCTCTGTAAGTTCTACCAGTACATCAATTGGATTTATCAGAATGTTTATGTACAGCGCATATACCGCAAGGTCAGTTGGAGTAATGCTGCCCTTTGCAATAAAGTATCCACCTGCTGTTAAAACTACCACATAAAGCATTCCCTCGAAGAAATTATTTCCTGTAAAAAAATCTGCCATCCTTCGGTATTTCTTTTCCTGAGAAACAAGAAAAGCATCATTTCCCTCGATAAACTTCCTGTCCTCAATATCCTCATTTGCAAAGGATTTGACAACTCTTATTCCGGAAAGCGAATCCTGAAGACGGGAATTAATTCCTGCAATCTTAACCCTGTTATCAGTAAATGCATTTGAAACTACAGCATTTTGGTAAAAGCTCGTGATAATCATTATGATAATGATTACGCCAAGGATAAGCGTAAGCGGAACATTGATTTCAAGAAGAAGAATAACAGAACCTACTATCTTGATAAATGAAATAAAAATATTTTCCGGACCGTGATGAGCAAGCTCTGTAATATCAAAAAGATCTGATATTAGCTTACTCATCATCTTACCGGTATTATGTGTGTCATAATACGAAAAAGAAAATCTCTCGTACTGTTCAAAGAGCTCCTGCCTCATCGTGCTCTCCATGTATGCACCCATTACATGTCCCTTATATGTAATGTAATAACTGCATATGGATCTAATCAGATACAGGCAAAAGAGTCCTACTCCAAGTTTAAGGAGTCCACTGATAATTTCACTTGATGATTCAAGATAAAACGTGTCTGATAAGAAATTTAGTATCTGCGGAAAAGCCAAATCTATCAAACTAACGATAAGCGCACAAAATAAATCCATAAAAAATACAAACTTGTAGGGTTTGTAATACGTTACAAACTTTTTAAATAATTTCATAAAATTCTCCTCTTTCAAAACTTTTTTCAAACTTATACTATATTATTTCCCATATTTATTGATTTTGCGTCTCTTAACAGCAATTGCCTTCATAGATGCACTCTTATTACTCTCACGCTTAAGACTACTATAAAGCTCCCATCTCTCGGGGGAAAGGCTTCCGTTTTGAAGTGCTTCCTTTATAGCACAGCCCGGCTCCGTATCGTGTCTGCAATCACTAAAGCGGCACCTTGAAGTGAGCTCTTCTATGTCATCAAAGGTATCCCCTATGCCTTCTGCCACATCACACATACCAAGCTCTCTCATCCCGGGTGTATCAATTATTGTAACTCCGTTTTCGAACGTAACAAGCTGCCTATAAGTTGTAGTATGACGCCCCTTAGCATCGCTTTGTCTGATTTCCCCTGTCTTCATCAGCTCTTTTCCCGCAATAGCATTTAACAGAGTTGATTTGCCGACTCCAGACGATCCAAGAAGTGCAATTGTAGTACCGGGAGTAAAGTATAGGCTTAGTGCGTCAAGTCCCTCATTTCTAATCGCACTTACGCTATGAACCTTCACCTGATCCGAAAGTTCCTCTACCTCTTTAATAAAAGGCTTATCGTCTTCGCAAAGATCTGCCTTTGTCAAAATAACGACCGGGAGTCCTCCTCCCTGCAGCGTTATGGAAACATACCTTGCAATACGGTTTAGATTGTAATTACCATAAAGCGAAGTGACTATAAACACATAGTCAAAATTTGCAATCATCACTTGTTCAGTCATATTCTTAACAAATCCGATTGCGTGCCCCGACTGATCAGGGCGCTTTAACACGCTCTTTCTCTCACAAACCGATACGATTCTTGAATCGCCATACGGATTATAATCAAACGTAACATAGTCGCCAACTACCGGAGTTTCTTTATCGTCTTTGTAAAAAGAGCCTGCAAGTGAAGCAGGAAGCTCCTGCTCCAAATAAGAGATAGTGAATTTACTCTTTTGAATCTCACTAATTCTTCCAAGACGCTGCTCTAGACGTCCATTTTCATGTTCATCTTCTTTGATTTCTTTTTGAGTTTTTATATTATTCAATTCTTTACCCTTTCTGAGGTTATCCTGTGTCATAAAAAAAGTTACATTCTTCTGCCATGGCGTAGTACTCTATAGGAAAAAAATGATTTTATTAATTAGAAAAGCCGTGGCAGAATACCACGGCTAATAATGCATTATTAAATTAAAAGAAGTTTTTATGTCTTTATAAATTCTCCTTAATTATACAAATCAGCCGAGGTAATCATATGAAGTTTATTTACAATCTCAATATTTAATGTTCTCATATTCTTTCCTCGCTTTCTTAAAAATTTGTATAATAGTAATTTAGTATCAATTTGCTGTGATGTCAAGAAATAATTAGAAAAAAGGAAATGGAAACGCTAATTCTGTTTCCATTTCCTTTTTATCACAAATTAGTTTTGGAATTAATTCTTAATACTATCAAAGCTCATGCCGGAATTTTGAATAGCAGTGCTTGTTCCTGATGTTGAACGTACTCCGTTTTTAAGGAGATTTTCAATTTCATCTGCTGCGCTTCTAATATCCTTAACCTTTGTCTGTTTAACTTCATGAAGAATATTTTCATTATACTTTGTAGTCTTACCGCATAGTTCATCTTCAATCTGAGTCATCGAATCGGTCATTGGACCAGAATGATCAATTAGACTCGAATAGCAGCCAACAATATATCTGTCAACTTCATCCTGCGATATGTCGGTTGTTCTAAGAAACTGAGGAATCTTTTCCATTGTATTAAAGGTACTGTCAAGGTTTGGATCTCTGTATGTATAAAGTGCGAACAGGCTATCGCCAAATGCCGAATAAGCGCCATATGCTCCCATTACATTTCTAAACTGTGGAAGCATGAACTTATCATCAAGAAAAGCAGCGATAGCATAGTCTTTACCCGAGAAGTTATTATTTGGTCCAACCAGGAAATTCATATGCACAGAGCTATTATTAATTAGTGCTTCATTCTTAAAATTCAAAAGAAGAGGCGAATAATCGGTTTTCGTTATCTCTTTTTCCGGTAATGAATTAAGAAATCCTGTTAAATCCGTTTTAAGTGAATTTATAGCATTTCCGTCACCGGTACTTATCACGATTAGATTCTTTCGATTTAAAATGAGCTCTTTGGCATCACTTAACCTCTTAGTTAACTCCTGCGGATCATTTTGAGCAAGTAAAATCATTTCTTGCGAATACGAATCAAAATCATAATCCGTCAAATATTCTGAGAATGCTGCAGGAACGCTGTAAGTTGCCTTACATCTCGCACTCTGTATATAATATGCAGCACTATCGACTGTTTGCGAGAAAGAATTTACATCTCGCGTCAGTATTTCAGAAATTGCCTTCGTATCAGTTAAGTCCGTGTTATTAATTATTTCAGCCAATAGAGCTGATGACATCGCTGTATTATCACCAAGACTTCTCCACGAAAATCTTGCATAATAATTATCATCTCCCGAAATGCATTCATCAGAGCTTAGACTTGCATAAAATCCGGTGAGATACTGATCTGTCAAAAGAGATAATCCCTCCCTTGAATACTCTGATGTGCCAAGATTTCCAAGGAGGCTTAAATATAGTTTAACATCTTGAAGCTTATCAATTGAAATTCCTGATGCATCTATTCGAATCTCGGTTTGATAAGCATCATTTGAATTTACGTCTGCGCTCATCCACCTAATGCCATCAGTAGTAATGTCGGTAGTATCATATGTAGTAAGCTTCTCATTTAGGTCACTGACAGAAACAGCTGAGAATTTGCTGACAATATCATCTGACGCTTCTGCTTCACTCCAGGAAACATGTGAATTATAATCATTTACCATCTGATTAATCTGGCTCTCAGTCATTGATGCCTTTAATGCCGTAAGCTCGTTTTCGAGCTTTGCATTATTTGCTTCAGATAGTCCGGGTTTGGGTACAGTTACAGTAACTGCTCTATATTTATTATCATAAAGCCACTTTTTAGCTGCACTTGTAAGATCATCATTTGTTACAGTATTTAATCTATCTTCTACTACATTATAATAATCAAGACTTCCAAAACTAGTCCAAAAAAGCGAAGTTTCGCATGCTACATCAACCCCAAGATTTGAATCCTCTGTAATCATAGAATTGATCAGTTTTGCTTTTGACAGTACAGGAGCTGTTTCTTCTTTTGAAAGGCCGTTTTTAACAATTTTTTCAATTGAAGAATCAACAATTTTCACGAATGTATCTCTATCTGATTCATTAGCATTACTAGCTCTAAATGTAATCTGAGGAACCGGTCCTTCACAGCTTGCATATACAAATACATTTATCTGCGGAAGCTGCTTTCGAATCTCCGTCATAAAACCGGAGGATTCACTAGATAATAGTGATGCCAGAAGTGTCAAGTCCTCGTAATCAGATATGGTAGCATCTGAAGCGCCATAGCTATAGTATATATAAGAAGAATTTTCTGTATCTGTTCCTGCCTCAACAGGAGCCTCACATGTCTTATAATGCGTACTGGTAAAAGGAGTGATTTTGCCTTTTTCTACATATACTTCTTCATTATCATATTTTGAAAGATATTCCGAATCAATAAACGAAAGAAAGCTGTCATAATCAAGCTTTCCATATAAAGTAATAAGCGAATTGGAAGGCTTGTAATATGTGTCATGAAAATTTACAAGTTCCTCATATGTAAGCGTTCTGATTGCATCCGGAAATCCTCCACTTTCATATGCAACAGGACTTCCCTCAAAAAGATTTGTCATATCATAATAATTTGCCCATGCGCTCAAATTGTAGACACCTTGCATTTCACTATAAACTGTTCCTGCAATTGTTATAGGCGAATCTGCATCAGCAATCTCATATCTCCACGCCTCTCTACTTGCAAGATTTTTGTCAGTATACAAAAGAGGCTCAAAAACTCCGGATAAATAGTAATCCATCATGACCTTAAGCTGTTTTTCCGACAATGATGCTACGGGAAACGAGGTCATACAATGATACGTATAAGCATTTACAAAAGTATTATATGTATTGTTATAAAATGGGAAAAAGAGATTTGGATCTTTATACTTCTGCGATCCGCATATTGTAATATGTTCAAACACATGAGGCTTTCCTTTATTGTCTAAAGCCGGTGTTTGAAATGTAATGTCAAATGCGCGGTTCTCATCATCGCATGCAATATACAAGAGCTGTGCTCCTGATTTCTCATGCTTAAAAAGTACTGCCTGTGCTCCAAGAAGATTTATCGGTTCTATAGAAACGATCTTAAATCCATGAACTTCATCGCCAACTGCAGGCAAATCAGTGCTTTGAGAATTATCCGTAGTCTGGGCAGCATTAACTCTTGTCCCAAAGCTACACATCAAAATAAGTAAAACAGTAAAAACGCCTATCAAAACCCGTAAAAAAATATTTCCATCTGTTCTTTCACTTCTAACCATATTGCCCCTCACTTTCAGAAAGATCTCTTTCCTTAAAAAGTTACCAACTCCAATATGTTCTATTTGAAATAACGTTTATAATAAACATTATATCATTTTTAAAACCATTGTAAATTAGTATGTATGTTGGCAAAGTGAGTAGTAATCGAGTAGGAGGGAGTGATTAACTCCCGTCCTCTCACAGCACCGTGCGTACCG
>CAZJWA010000070.1:0-10515 GCA_964549585.1 uncultured Butyrivibrio sp.
GCGGATTCCGGACTTGCACCGGTTAGAACGTGCGCCCGCCGGGCGCACTAAAAAAGGCACGGCTTAATAAATAAGCAGTGCCTTTTTTAATCAAATTGATATTGAAAGAACATTTGTATCAAGTAAATTCATGTATCTAATTTCTTTTGACACTCCTATAGAAAGCTTTACACCAACGTTTGCACATGGATCGTCATCATCCCAAACATCATTCATTTTAGTGGTAAAATCATATAGTTTGCAGTTATCTCTAAAGCGAATGGTTACATCGCTTCCATCAAACATTATCCTGATATCAATGTAATGTTTCTTCTTATCATTAAACCCGTATTCCATGATATTTCGAACCATCTCTTCAACGCAAAGAGATACATGAAAGCTTCTCCTCGTATCAAGTTGCCATTTACATAAACATTCAGGCAAATTTTTCGAAACCATGACTGCCTCTTCCATATTTGTAACTGTATATGAGAGCTGCTTTATTTCTTCTTTTTCATGAGTATCACTTAGAAGGCCTTCAATTGTCCCAGAAAATCCTCTGTTGCAGATTGCTGAGTAAATGATAATTATTATAGTAAGAATAGGGTAAATAAGGCCATAACTGGCAACCAGACCATAAGGTCCCCAACAGATTCCCATGATAATTGCAAGGCACAAAGGCAAAACAAACTGTTCCAATGCCACAAAAACACTTGCTTTTTTCGTTTCTTTAAGTCCCTGACAATATGCAATATATGAACAGTTATATGCACAAAACGGCTGTCCTGCAAACAAACATATAAGAGATACAGTTGCAAGACTAATTACTTCTGGTGAATCCGTAATATAAAGCCTTGCCAAAAAATTCGAACAAAGCATTCCAATCAGCGATATCGGAATTACTATCCGAATAATGTATTTTCTTGAAACACGTATAAGATTTTGCAATGAAGCCTTATCCTTTTCGCCATAATAGACACCCACCATAAGCAGGATAGCTCCCTGAATTCCGTCAATAATAACTCCCGGCAGGCAGCTTATATTGCTATTTACAGATGCACTTGACATCAAAGTTGCCGCACCCAGAAACAAAATCCATTTGTTAGTAAGTAATCTGCAGATGAATCTAAAAATATACCTAAGTGCCTTGGGATAACCGATTTTTATTGAACTAATTAGTGCAGATCCATCCATGTGAACAAAATCAAAGCCAAATCTTGATTCTTTCTTTCGAAAATGCATCAGCAGATAAAACATTGTTACCCAGTATGCCACTGTAGTAGAAAGACCTATTCCAAAAATTCCAATATCTAATATAGTTACGCAAATTAAATCGCCGGCAATATTTAGTAGCGTTAATAACAAAATTGAATTCTTTGAGCGCCTGCTGTCTCCATCAAGCTGCAGAAATGGCACAAGCATTGTAGTACACGCATGCGCCGGCGCACACGGAATTAGACCCATCAGAAATATTCTTAATAAAGAAAGTACTTCAGGATCCGTATTCTTCGAACTAAGAAAGACCGAAAATGGTGTCACTAATATTTCGCAAACTATAGCAAGTATGCTCACAAGTACAAATACAAAAGTGAAATTGGTTGTAAAAAAGCTATTTATTTCTTTGGTTTTCCCTTTTGCCAGCTTTTCTGCACAAATTATCTGCATACCCACCGCAAATAAAGAGGATATAGTAGATATTACTGAATAGATTGGATCCGCAAGGCCATATGCTGCCATTGCTTTACTACTGATAAGCCTTCCGGTTACTAGTCCATCAGCAACATTAGCAGTGATATGTCCAACTGATACAAGCGCCATAACCACAAACGTTCCCATAAAAACTGAGCTCATAACTTTGCTTTGGTTATCATGCAATGTAGTTACTTCTTTTTCCATAGTAATATCCATGCCTTTCAATAAGTTTTTTATCCAAGTAAAAAAAGCAAATCAGTATCAAAGAAGTGAAATAAGTTTATCAACATTTTCTTCTGTAGTTGCCCAGCTTGTCGCAATTCTGACAACTGTATGTGTTTCATCTTTCTTTTCCCAAAAGCCAAAGGCTACAGACTTTTCAAGTATCTCGAGCTGTTTGTTTTCAAGTACAATGAAGATTTGATTAGTAGGGCTGTCAAGATAAAATGTATAGCCCTTGTCACGAAATGCTCTCTTTAATTTCTCAGCCATTTCTATTGCATGTCTACTGATTTTGAAATACAGATCATCTGTAAAAAGAGCATCGAACTGAACTCCAAGAAGACGTCCCTTTGCAAGAAGTGCGCCGTGCTGCTTTACCTGCGTGGTGAAATGCGCAGGGGTGTTGTGATGTGTGAACACGACAGCTTCACCACATAATGCGCCGACCTTTGTTCCTCCGATATAGAATACGTCGCAAATATTAGCTATATCCGCAAGTATCACATCTGCCGCACTACTCATTAGTCCATATCCAAGTCTTGCTCCATCAATGAATAAAGGAAGCTTATACTCTGAGCAAACATTTTTAATTTGCTTTAGTTCTTCCTTTGAATAAAGGGTACCATACTCGGTTGGATATGATATATAAACCATCCCCGGAAATACCATATGCTCATGATTTCCATCCGCATAAAAATCCATCAAATACTGCCCTAAGTTACCTGCATCAATTTTTCCATTCTTTACAGGGATTGTAAGGACCTTATGTCCTGTCTTTTCTATAGCTCCGGCTTCGTGAGCACTTACATGACCCGAAGTGGCTGCTACGACTCCTTCATAATTTTGAAGCATTGTGTCAATAATAACCTGATTTGTCTGCGTTCCTCCTACAAGAAAATGTACCTCAGCATCTTTATTATCGCACTTTTCTTTTATTTTTTCTTTGGCCATATCACAGTATTTATCATTTCCATAGCCTGATAACTGCTCCATATTTGTTTCTATTAATCGCTTCAAAACAAACTCGTGCGCTCCTTCAATATAATCACTTTCAAAAGATAACATCATAACCTCCATACATGCTGCGACTTACCTTTAGGACATCTGAATGTTTACATTCAGACTGATGACGGTTAGAGACCCACGCAGCGTTTATTTATATTTTATTGTATCTGTCAATATGTGAAAAGAATTCAATTTCATCTCATTATACGTTATAATATTTATATGCATTTTGTTTTTACGTACCAAATAACTTCGTGGGGGATTTTCCATGTGGATTTTATGGTCACTAATGTCAATGATTTTCTGGGGACTTGAAGATGTTTTTGTCAAAGTATCTTCAGAAGATAGTGATGACAACTTCCATCTTAAAATAGCTGTAGACTTTGGAATAATGGCAATCCCACTTTTATTCCTTGTATCTGGCAAATCAGAAAGCGGTGCTTCTATTGCTAATCTTCTTACAGAAAACATAAGTGCAACTGCCGCTATTATCATTTACATTATAGTAATGATAATAAGCTACATAGGAGCCAAATATATGGATATTTCTGTTTATACTCCTATTGCAGATGCAAGCAGTGGCTTCTCGGTTCTAATGATCATTTTCTTTCTAATAATAACCGGTTCCATAAATAGTTCATCTATTTATCTATCCCCAGCCTGTATAACAGGAATGCTTCTTTCAATTATAGGTGTATTTTTTCTTGCATCATCCCAAAATCATTCATATGTTCAAAAGGAGCCTTCGGATAACAAGTTTTCAAAAGGTGCACTGGCTTTTCTATTTCCACTTAGTTTCTGTATTATGGACGCTGTCTCAACATTCATTGACAGTATCAACATGGGTGCAGAAGGTGAAGCAGAAATTGGATCTTTAGATTACACAAGAATCTATTTAGTAGGGTATCTTATTGCCGGAATAATATCCTGGATAATTATCCTATTTAAAACCCGCAAACCATATTTTCCTCATAAGAAAAATGATATAAAGTTTTTTACAATAGGATTCTGTGAAACAGTAGCTTCATTAACATATATATTTGCTTTGGATAAAAGCGCAGTTTTGACTGTACCCATTGCAAATTCATACAGTGTTGTAACGCTCCTCGTTTCACATATCTTTTTAAAAGAAAGACTTAAGATATCTCAATATATTTGCATTGCAATGGTAATAGCCGGAATCTTCATAATTTCTTTTTTAGGAATCTTTGAATAAGTCTCTAACTCATATGAAAGGAAATAAAATATGAAACAAAAACATGATTTTGCTGATCGAAAATTTTACTCATTATTATTCTCTTCCTCTGTCGGAATGGCTATCACATATATTATGCTTCTCTCCGATACTATTATAGCCGGATGGTCGCTTGGTGAAAGTGCTATCGCCGCAGTAAATATCGTTACGCCTGTATTTGCTATATCTGCTTTCTTTTCAACTATGATAAGCTCCGGTACTTCTTTTAGTTTTTCTTATGAAATGGGGAAATATGACAAAAAGCGTGCCAGTGAATTTTTTGGGCAGGGAATAATTTTAGCCTTTATCATTGGAATAGGCATGTTTCTTCTAACGCTATTTGGTGAAAGTACATACTTTAGTTTACTAGGTCCTTCAGCTGATATTCTTAATTATGCGCACAGCTACTACATAGTATATCCGTTTATAACGCTTCTTTATCCTCTATATACTGTTCTATATGATGCAGTATATTCTGATGGCGACGATATGATTTGTAACATTGCAAATTTCGTTCAGATTGTAGGAAACATTGTCTGCTCAATTGTTTTAGTTCAAATTATTGGCATTATGGGAATAAGTATAGGAACCCTTGTTGGCGTCCTTCTGGCAACAATCTCGCTTTTGTTTCATTTTAGAAAAGAGGCAAATTCACTAAAATATGCAAAACACATCTCCATAGCCGACATGCTCCATGTATTTCGCTATGGAATAACTGATGGAGAGCAATACCTCTGCAATGGCGTTATGCTTTATCTTTTTAACGGCTATTTTATTTCCAGATTTGGAAGCGCAAGTTTACCGGTAATTACCGTTGCTACAGGTCTCGTTGAAATAACTATTATTTTTGATGGTATCGGACAAGCAGTCTCTCCGCTAATTAATACTTTTCTTGGTGAAAAGAATAATCTTGGAATAAGAAAGATAATGCGTACATCAAAAATCACTGCCATAACAGAAGGTATTATCTTTTCCATTTTGCTGATAATATTCGCAAAATATGTTCCGCTTCTTATTGGCATTACAGATCAAAATATCATAGCACAGTCCATACCGGCAATACGCATTATTTCAATAACGATGGTGTTTTCAGCGCTAAGTTATCTTTATACCTCCTATTATCTCCTTTTGGACAAAACCTTTCTTCCGGTATTCATGACATTTATCAACAATCTCTTTTGTCCTGTTGCAATAGGTTTCCTTCTTGCAAAACTGATTGGAATAAACGGTCTATGGATAGGAATCGCTACTGCACCGGTATTATCAATACTAGCCGGCATGCTGATAGTTCTTATCCAAAATGGGAAATCACAGGTACCTCTATTACTTAATCCAATAGACGATGCAGGAATAACTTCTTTTGATACAGTTCTTGGGTCTCAGGAGATTGTTGTACTTAGAGATAGTGTTGAAAACTTGCTTAATGAACACAACATCCCCTCTAATATAATATTCAAAATCATGCTACTAATTGAAGAACTATGCACTCTCATTGAAAGCAAAAATCCTGAGAAGAAAATTTACTGTGAACTCACAATTATTATATCTGACAACACTATTCGTATTATCCTTAGAGACAGTGGAGAAATTTTCAACATAACAGACACAGATATGAATCTTTCATCACTAAATGCCTTTGTTATATCAAGCCTTATGGAAAGTAGTACAAATAAGCGTAATCTGACAACAATGGGATATAACAGAAATGAATTTAGTATCAATATTAATGCATAGTACAGACTCTCAAATTATTCTTGAGCCTGTAAGTAAAACATGAACCAGCGAGAGCATTGTGCAAACTTTACAGCTTAGAGCCATGCGCTACCAGGCGTACTTAAAAAGCTCTCATCGACAAGTAGAACGCTTATCGCTGAGAGCTTAATTTTGTCACGTTTACATCACGAATTGCAATTTCATGCTTTTAATTTAAATTGTCCAACCATTTCTGCCAGCGTCTGAGCCTGTGCTGATAGCTGCTGAGATGTTGCGGAGGATTCTTCTGCAGTTGAAGAATTATTCTGAACAACTCCCGAAATCTGTTCAAGTCCTGCGCTAAGCTGATGCATTGCAGCTGCCTGATCAGCTGACATGTCTTTACTTTGATTTGACATTTCGATTGCTTCGTTAATACCCTCAACAACATCTGAGAGTGCATCTGAAGTTCTTTGAGTTATTTCATTTCCTCTTCCAACCTGCTCAATAGATTTCTCAATAAGTTCTCTAGTACTATCAACTGCCTTTGCACTTTGATCTGCAAGCTGCCTGATTTCATTAGCAACTACGGCAAAGCCCTTACCGGCATCACCTGCTCTTGCTGCTTCAATTGATGCATTTAACGAAAGCAAATTTGTCTGGGAAGCAATATTCTCAATTGTATTTATGATTTCACCAATCTTTTGTGAATCTTCACTTATACTTGTCATTGCAACTGTAAGATTCTTCATTTCTTCAGAGCTCTTTTGCGCACTTGCTCCAACTTTCATCATTTTCTGAGCTGTAGTCTCAGCAATATCAGAGTTCTTTTCAACATTACCAGAAACGCTTTCGCTTGTAGCAACTACTTCCTGAAGTGAACTTGCCTGATCCGTTGCGCCTTCTGCAAGAGCTACCGCGCCTTCAGACATCTGCGTTGCAGCACATGAAACCTGCTCTGTTGATTCGCTGATGTTCTGAAGAGTTTCACTAAGCTTCGTATTTATATTTCTTATTGATGAGAGCATTGGCTCGTATTCTCCAACATAGCTATCTCTACAGGTTGATTTAATATTAAAGTTGCCATCAGCCATCTCTCATAGCACATAACCAACATCATTTATTATAAGTTTGAGATTTTTAACTGTTTTCCTAAGTTCATGTGCAAGCTTGCCAAGTTCATCCTCGCTATGATACTTTATTTCATGATCAAGATTGCCTTCTGAAATTGCTTTTGAAGCATCCACCATCTCATCTATTGGGTCTACAATCAGCTTGGTAATTTGCTTTGCAATCTTCTTCGAGTATGCAACCGAATATACAATGAGGGCAATTATTGCAATTAAAATTGCAACTGCAATGACTACTGCCCTTTTTTCACTATTTGTAGCATCTGCTTCGATATCATCATAAAGAGCAATGGCATCACTAACAACTACAGTGGCATCATCTTCATAGGTTGAAAATAAGATCTCCTGTGCCTTATCCCAATCTCCATCCTGAGCTGCTGCTGCAATCAGGTCGCGCTGCTCCATCAAAGCTGCCATAGAATTTTGAAGTGCATTTAAATTCGTTTTATCTCCACTAAACTTCTTATCTAGTGTATCTAGTCTTGAATAAATTGAATCTCTGTTCTCATTTATCGTATCTGAATACCCTGATGCATCCTGATACATTATCGCCGATCGAAGGTTCTTACCTAGAGCATTGATGTCACGTCTTATTCCCATAGCCTCAACGGAACATACAAAAGGTCCGTTAAATACAGAAACAATTATCATATTCATACAAATAACACCAACTGCGGAAATAACTCCCAAAATAATCAGTACCCTGGTAACACCGCCAAATCCGCTTTTTAATTTTTCTGCCATACTCATCTTGGAATAATCAATTTTCTTCATAGAATTAACCTCATATTAAGAATTGAAAGATTTACTGGCTACACAGATAATTATATTTGTTTTTTGACGGTTTTACAATTATTTTTAATTGTTGTATTTACAACAATAATTTTATTTTTATGATTTTTCTTTTGACTTCAAATCAAACGTGCTATTCTAAAAATAATAGTACAAGTTTCCGGAATTATGAAAGCTGAAATAAGAAAGGGCGTTTATGAAAGATTATATTAAAATTCTCAAAAATACAAATATGTTTAGTGGGATAAATGAAGAAGAAATATCTTCTATGCTAAGTTGTCTATCTGCAAAAACTATGACGTACCATAAGAACGAATACATCCTTAGAAGTGGAGAACAAATTCATTCTGTCGGTATGGTATTAGAGGGACTTGCACTAATTGAAAGCGCAGATGTTTGGGGAAACCGTAATATCATTTCTGAAATCACACCGGGAATACTTTATGCCGAAAGCTATGCATGCCTTTCAAGCCTTCCCGCAGAAATTAGCGTACTTGCAAGCGAAGATACTACCGTGATGCTTTTTGACATTAAGAAAATTCTAACTACATGTCCTTCTGCCTGCGGCTTTCACACGCGCCTCATTCAAAATCTTCTAAATACTATCGCAAATAAAAACATGCTCCTGACAAGGAAAATGAGCTACTTATCCAAGAAAACAATTCGTGATAAGCTTCTTTCATATCTCTCATCTGAATCACTAAAGGCTGGGAAGGTCTCTTTTTCTATTCCATTCGACCGTCAGGAGCTCTCTGACTATCTATTCGTTGACAGAAGCGCCCTCTCCAATGAAATTGGCAAGCTTCAACGCGAGGGAATCCTGATCTGTAAAAAGAATAATTTCACCCTTTTGACGGATAAATAATCAGTTCGAATATTCATAGCTAATATTAAAATCTTTTTAGCATTATTCGAATTATGAGTGTATAATAGATATATTTACTGGAGCCAGCCAGATATTGACTGCAGGACCGACAACTACGCATGATCCCGGACATCTTTTACGAGCATAACATACCCGCACTCACTCCTAACTATAGTCGTAGCATGGAAATGGAGAAAAAGATGTCAGACGAGAAAGAAGAAAGCAAGATTTTAAAACTAGCAGCCAAGAAAAAGACTAAGGCAATCATCAAAATGCTTGAGAAAGCTGATTCCGATGTAATTAAGGACGCGCTAAATGTAATGGCAGGGATTGGCGATGAGGATTCCATAAACTGTATCACCTCATATCTCGACAGTTCAGATAACGGTGTCAAGGTTGCCGCAGCAAAAGCTGCAATGGCCATAAACTCAGAGTACCTTCGCACTCAGGTCCTGAATATTTGCAACAAAGAATCCGACCCAGAAGTAAAGAAAGAACTCTTTGCTGCATTTCATAAAGAATAAGATTCTGATAAATTAATGATAAAAATAAAGGCGTAAGAACCGGTTTGGATTTATCCGGTTCTTACGCCTTTTATTTTTGGGGTGGCAATGGCTTGATGACGTGCGTTCTGTAATTATTCGTAATTTAATCTGTACGTTTTTCAATTATTGATTAAAAGCCTCGTCAACAGAAACGGAATCATTGTTCTTTGCCTGCTCTTCTAATTCGAGGAGAAATTTATCGTAATCAGACATGAATATCTTGTCCTGTACAATCCGATATTTCTCAAATTCTGTCTCTGCATGAAGCTTTGCTTTCTCTGCCGAAATCTTACCAGCATCTGTTAAAATCTCATTCCCGTTAAATTCAAGGAATCCATCTAATCTCTTCGCCCAATCTTCCATACTCATCGGTATCTGACGCTCTGCCTGTAGTTCAGCGTAGTCAAGATATAATGAAACAATTCGTTCCATATAAGACATCTCTTTATCACTCAAATAATTCTTAGCGATACTTACATCCGATTTCACTATCTTTCCATCTGGTGCTGATTCCCATGTAGTAAGTCCCATATGCTCTTTTCCTGCATCAGCTCTTTCCACAATCAATTCAGCAGCCGTATGTCTATGAACAGCCCAGTGCATTTTATTTTGCACTGTTTGAAAAAATAGTCTTGTGGTTTTTGAAGATTTATCATAGTCAAACGCTGTTGAATAAAGATCTGTAATCTTCTGATAGAACTTTCTTTCAGATAAGCGAATCTCACGGATATTCTGTAACTGTCGTTCAAAATATTCATCCGTAAACATATGACCATTCTTAAGACGTTCCTTATCCATTGTCCATCCCTGAATGGTGTAATCCTTAACAATCTGTCCCGACCACTTACGGAAACGTACTGCTCTTTCATTATTAACCTTAAATCCAACTGCAACAATCATTTGAAGATTGTAATGAATAATCTCACGGTTGACATGACGAGAGCCTTCCGTTTGAACTATTAGGAATTTCCGAATAGTTGCCTCCTCAGTAAGTTCTCCATCATCATAAATCTTTTTAATATGTTCATTGATAGTAGGTAAACTCACATCATACAGCGTCGCCATCATCTTCTGTGTCAGCCAGATATTTTCGTCTTCATATCGCATTTCCATACTATCTGCATTATCACCTACAGCTGCAATATATGTTAAGTATTCTGCCGCAGAACTGTGAATGGATACTTCATTCGTTTTAGCCATTATTATCTCCAATACGCCAATATGACTTTATGCACAAGCTTGGGTTAATGTGCATAAAGTCATAAATTAATTATTCAATAGTTCAACAGTTTAATATCCATTACTCATTCCGCTATGATCTCTGCTTCGCGGCTAAGAAGTACGATTGTTTCACAGTGC
>CAZJWA010000071.1:0-5498 GCA_964549585.1 uncultured Butyrivibrio sp.
TTACCGGGGCAGATATTTTAATTATTTTGGGACATTTTCAAAAACGCTTGACACAATATTCACATCTGGTATGATTTGAACAAAAAATCTTTGTTCACTATACCACTTATTTTAATTCAATGGTACAATAAATTTTGTTTATAAATACCGCATTTATGCAATGGGAAAGGAATCAAATGGAAAAAATCGCAAGCTTTACGATCAATCACCTGCTTCTTGAGCCAGGTGTATATGTTTCAAGAAAAGACAAGGTTGGAGCAGAAACCATTACAACCTTTGATCTTAGAATGACAGCTCCAAATCGTGAGCCTGTTATGAATACAGCTGAAGTACACACGATAGAGCATCTTGGAGCTACATTTCTAAGAAATGACTCTGAATACTCATCAAAGACAGTATACTTTGGACCAATGGGCTGCAGAACAGGCTTCTATCTGGTAATGGCAGGAGACATTTCGTCAAAAGAAATAGCACCTCTTGTTACAAGAATGTTTGAATTTATCAGCGATTATAAGGGAGAGGTTCCGGGAGCAGCAGCAAAGGATTGTGGAAACTATCTTGATATGAATCTTGGAATGGCAAACTTCCTTGCAGGAAGATATCTGGATAACACACTATATAATATTTCCCAAAAGCATTTGGTTTATCCAGAGTAAAGTAGTTCTGGAATTAATCAATCAAGGAACAAAGAACTATAGAAAGATTTAAGGAGCATTATGGAAAAGAAAATTGGAATAATCGGAGCAATGGAGGTCGAGGTTGCTTCATTAAAATCAAACATGAAAGTTAAAGGTACAACTTCAAGAGCATCAATGATTTTTTGCGAAGGTACAATCGGAAACACTGATGTTGTTGTAGTAAAGTGCGGAGTAGCTAAGGTTAATGCCGGAATCTGCGTACAGATTCTTTCCGACATCTATTACTGCACACATATAATCAATACAGGAGTAGCAGGCTCCTTGGATGCTGATATCAATATCGGAGACTTTGTTATTTCAACAGATTGCTGCTATCATGACGTGGACGCAACTATATTTGGATACAAAAAGGGCGAGGTGCCGCAGCTTGGACAGCGTTTCTTTAATGCTGATGAATGGCTTATCGGAAAGGCAGAGGAAGCAGCAAAGGTAGCGGCTCCGGATGTATCAGTATTTAAGGGCAGAGTAGTAAGCGGAGATCAGTTTATTTCTGCAGGTGAAGTTAAGAATGAAATCAAGAAAGAATTTAATCCAATGTGTACAGAGATGGAAGGGGCTGCAATTGCGCAGGCATCATTTCTTAATGGACTTCCATTTGTAATAATCAGAGCAATATCCGATAAAGCCGACGGCTCGGCAGTAGTTGATTATCCAACCTTTGAAGACAAGGCGGCACACGACTGCGCAGCGCTTGTTGAGCATATGATTAAGAACATTTAATTAGGTGACCAACCAAAGACACAGACTGAAAAAAGCCTGTGTCTTATTTTTTTACAAAAAAGATGTTGACAAGAACGATAAACCGTTATAGTATATACCACATCAGCCATAGTACGACAGTCGTAGTACGACTGATGTGGTACGACAGGCATAGCAAAATTAAATAGGAAAGGTGGTAGTAAATGGTTAGCATCAGCAGTGACGTTATACGAGGATATAATGACACGATAATATTGTATTTACTCCGGCAAAGACCCTCCTATGGTTACGAGATTTCCAAGCAGATAGCAGCTCTTTCAAAGGATAAGTATCTGATAAAAGAAACTACATTATACTCGGCTTTTTCCAGAATGGAAAAGAATGAGGTAGTTGAAAGCTTCAATGAAACAGCTGAAAACGGAAAACGAAGAACATATTACAGGATCACGGACAAGGGCAGAGAGTACTACAAAGAGAAATGTGAAGAGTGGATATTAACAAAGGAAGTAATTGAGAACTTTATCAGTGAGGGTGATGAAAATGGAAACAATCAGAAATTATCTTGAATCAATGTTTGCGGGACTTCCTAATACCGCAGAAGTAATAAAAGCCAAGGATGAACTCCAGCAGATGATGGAGGATAAGTATAATGAACTTATCTCTGAGGGCAAGAATGAGAATGAAGCTGTTGGAACAGTGATAGCTCAGTTTGGAAATCTTGATGATCTCTCTGAAACGCTTGGAATAAGTGAGCAGATGAGGGCAGAAGAGAAGACAGGGAAATTCATGACACTTGCACAGGTAAGAGATTATATAGGAGAGAATGTACAGGTTGCATTTATGAGAGCACTTGGAACATTTTTCTTTATTACATGTCCGGCAAGCCTTGTTATGTCAAGTATGATTGGCACTACAAGATATATCAATATGAACTCAAGTATGGCTGTAGGACTTATTATATTTTTTATATTTGTTGCACTGGGTGTTGGAATGTTCGTTATTTCGTCAGTAAAAGCAAACAGCTGGAATTATATTACTGAAGAAGGCTATTCAATAGATTATAAGACGGCAGAAATTCTCAAAGAGCAGAAGGATGCGTATAAAGTAAGCTATTCTCTTCTTCTTACAGTTGGAATAATCCTGATAATAATTAGTGTTGTGCCAATATGCGTATTTAGCCTTCTTGGAACAGGTTCATCGAATATTCTCATGGCAGTTGGAGAAGCACTTATTCACGTATTTGTCGGCATTGGAGTAATGATGATAATGATGGCAAACGGTAAGAACAATAGCTACAAGACACTTCTTTCACTTAACGATAATGACACCGTAAGCAGTAAATATGCAGGAAGCGAAGAGAGAGTCAACTATTCAAACAAGAATCTCAAAGCCTTCATGAAAGCTTACAGCCAAATAGTTTTATGTATATATCTTATTTGGAGCTTCCTCACATTTGACTGGTATATTACGTGGATTATTTTCCCTGTTTCAGCAGTAATAAAGTCACTGATTAGATCTGTTTGGGGAAGTGATGAAAAGGGAGGAAAGAACTGATGAAAAAAGGAAATTTATTTATGATACTGCTGGTAGCCGTTACTGTTGTATGCATAGTGTTTGGAACCTTTATGCATGCCGGACTACTAAGCCATAGGGGGTTTCACTTTGATTATACATTTGGAAATGACAGCAAGAAAGAATCTGCAGAGAATGGAACGACGAAGCTGGATGTGTTTACAAAGATTGATATGGATTTGAATACTACTGATGTGAAGATAACAAACGGCGATGACTATGCAATCACTGTTGAAGCAGCAAATAAAGATATTTTGCCAACATACTCAGTAGATAATGGAACACTTGAACTTTCACAGGAGCAAAATAATAATATCTTTGGACTACATGATAATTCGTGTACCTTAGAAATCACGGTTCCGAAGGATGCAGAGATCAAAGAGATAACAGGGGAAGTAACTGTAGGGGATATTAATATAGAAGAAACACAAGCAGACACAATAGATTTAACAGCGGATGTTGGTGGTATTAATCTGTATAAGGTTACGGCAAAAGATATAACGCTTTCCGGAAGAGTTGGAGATGTTATTGCAAACGTAAATGATTTTAACTCGATGGAGCTCTCTACAAATACCGGAGATATAACCATAGTTTCAGCTAAAGATCTTGATAATTATGATTTAGACCTGGATTCAGGCGTTGGAAGTATCAGTGTAAATGGAAAAGATCAGGGAGATTCATATAGTCAGAACGGAAATGAAGGAAGTATAGAAGCAGATTCTGATGTCGGTGATGTCTGTGTGAATTATTGAGGTAATTCTTTTTTAATATAATATTTAGATAAAGATAGGAAACACGGTCATACGCACGCATGTATGGCCGTGTTTTTATGGTATACTAAAAGTAAAATACTTTGTATTTTACTTTGGCAGCTTTGTGCTTTGCACAAAGTTGCAGGTTAAGAAACATAGTAGCTTTTGTGTAAGGCACAAAGCCGCGGGTTAAGAAATCAAGTTAGTTTATTTTTTGAGAATGGAGATATGTATGCGTCTTCGTACAAAACTTATCATTAATGCAGTGACGATTATCGTGCTTCCACTTATTCTGATTTCAGTAGCTTTTTTCTCAATAAGTTCGTATATGAAATATGAGCAGAAAATGCAGATAACACAGGACGGAACTGTAACCTCTTCTGATGCTGTCAGCAGAAAACTGGTTGATGAAATAGATGCATCAATAAAGGAAAAGGAGAAGGATAATCCTAATATTCTCGAGGACACCTCATATCTTGACGAGCTTTCAAAAATAGCTGATAAGGATGACGCATTTATCGTAGTCAGAAAAGGAAACGAAATATATTATAACAATTCAGAAATGGATCTTTCACATTTCATTGATAAACTTCCTGAATACGGTTTTGCCTCTAACTCAGATACAGATACATTCATTGTTATACAGAACAGATGGGTGAGCCAGGTGGATTTCGAATTCAGCGACGGCTCGAACGGCAGTCTCTTTATAATATTTAGCGTTAAATCTCTAATTTCACCAATCTTCCTTACGTATATGTGCATAGCAATGGCACTTATCATGATATTTACAAGTCTTATGCTTACAGGATGGATAAGACAGGCGATAGTAACGCCTATAAGCGAACTTAGCATTGCAATGCAGAAGATAAAAAATGGAGATTTTGAATACCACCTTCCAACCAATAAAACGGACGATGAAATTGGGGAAATGTACAGTAACTACGAGGATATGCGGCTTAGACTAAAAGAATCTGCCGAGGAAAAAATAGAGCATGAGCAGCAGAACAAAGAGCTTATCAGTAATATCTCGCATGATCTCAAAACTCCTATCACCGCGATAAAGGGATACTCGCAGGGACTTATCGAGGGAGTTGCAGATACAAAAGAAAAACAGATGAAATATATCAAAACCATATATAATAAAGCTAATGATATGAATAATCTCATAAATGAGCTCACCCTGTACTCAAGTATAGATAATAACAGAATCCCTTACAATTTCCATAAAATGAACCTTGGAGATTACTTCAGAGACTGCGTTGACGAAGTGGGAATAGATCTCGAAAGCAAGAGTATTAAACTAAATTACTCGAACTTTACGGCGCCGGACACCGAAATAATTGCAGATCCCGAACAGCTAAAGCGTGTTGTAAATAACATAATAAGTAACAGCGTCAAGTATTTAAACCGTGATGATGGAACAGGCCAGATTGATATCAGAGTCCTTGATGAAGTGGATTCTGTCAGAGTAGAGATAGAGGATAACGGCAAGGGAATTGCGCAGAAGGATATTGCAAGCATATTTGACAGATTCTACAGAACTGACTCTTCTAGAAATTCCAAGCAGGGCGGAAATGGAATAGGACTTTCAATAGTAAAAAAAATAATTGAAGACCATGGTGGATACATCTGGGCGACCAGCCATGAAGGTGAAGGAACATGCATGCACTTCGTACTTCGTAAATACTTCGAAAGTGTTTCAAAGCCTGATACGGATACCACTGCAAAAGAAGCATAACAAAATACACACAGCTGCATAATTTAAAGAAGGAGATAA
>CAZJWA010000071.1:5598-9368 GCA_964549585.1 uncultured Butyrivibrio sp.
AGCTGCATAATTTAAAGAAGGAGATAATATATGAGCAAAATATTAATTGTTGAAGATGAAGAAGCAATTGCTGATCTTGAAAAGGACTATCTCGAACTTAGTGACTTTGAAGTTACTATTGAAAACAGAGGAGATACCGGACTGCAGACAGCCCTCTCAGATGATTTTGATCTGATAATTCTCGACCTCATGCTTCCGGGAATGGATGGCTTTGAAGTCTGCAGACATATCCGCGAAAAAAAGAATGTGCCGATTCTTATGGTATCAGCCAAGAAGGATGATATTGATAAAATCAGAGGACTCGGACTTGGAGCAGATGATTACATTACCAAGCCATTTAGCCCATCAGAACTCGTTGCCAGAGTCAAGGCACATATGGCTAGATATAGCCGCCTTGTTGGATCGGGCACAAAGGAAAATGATATTATTGAAATAAGAGGCCTTAAGATTGACAAAACGGCAAGACGAGTATATGTTGACGGAGTAGAAAAGAACTTCACAACAAAGGAATTCGATCTCCTCACTTTCCTTGCTGAGAATCCAAACCATGTTTTTACCAAAGAAGAACTCTTTAGAAAAATCTGGAATATGGATTCCGTTGGAGATATCGCAACTGTAACAGTTCATATCAAGAAGGTAAGAGAAAAGATCGAGTTTGACACATCGAATCCTCAGTACATCGAGACAATTTGGGGAGTAGGATACAGATTTAAAGTATGATGCTTAAATATATTTATGAGGACGACGACCTGATCGTTGTTCATAAGCCTGCTAGAATGGCGACAGAGAGTAAAGACTTCGGACTGCGAGACGTAGTGTCCGAAGTCAGAAACCATCTATCGAGAGCAGCCCGAAAAGAAAGAAACCATGCAGATGCCCCTTATACCGCGCTGATCAACAGATTAGATCAGCCGGTTGAGGGCATAATTATTGTGGGCAAAAATAAAAAAGCGGCAGCAGAACTCACCAGAGAGCTTACAAGCGGGCAAATTACAAAGCACTATCTGGCGGTTGTCAGGGGAACACCGCCTAAAGAAACTGGTACACTCATAAACTACCTTGTAAGAGATAAACTATCCGGTGATGTTCGAATTGCAGAGCAGGATGAGAAGGACGCCAAGAGAGCAGAACTCTCGTACCAGGTTATAATGTCAAAAGAACTAACTAATAGAGATGACGACAGTAATGAAATAAGATCACTCATCAGAATTCATCTTATTACGGGACGATTTCATCAAATTAGAGTTCAAATGAATGGAATAAACTGTCCGATTATCGGAGATAGAAGACATGGAGATGGGCAAAAATCCGGGATAGCCGGAGAAATAGTGCTCTGCTGTGCATCAATGAGCTTCACACATCCAAAAACAAAAGAAAAAATGGAATTTAGTATTACACCGTCAGGAAAAGCATTTGGGGATTTTAAGTAAACAAGAGATGTTATTGCTTTAAAAGCATATTGGGTATTTGGATACTGACATGAAACAATCACTTATCGGAATAAAAAAGAATATAACACTGATTCTGGCGGGGTATCTTTTCCTTGCCAGTACGCTGCTACCGCTTTATATGCGAGACGGATATCATGAACTTGGAGAGAGTAAGTTTTTAATGTTTTTGAGAATGACAATTTGTTTATTTGTCATTCTCTTTCCGTTTATTTGTGCATATTTGGCAGAAAAGAAAAGGGAAACAGGGAAGAAGAGATTTATTTTCTCGGTTCCCGATTTTTTTCTGATGATTTATTTGGCGGCGCTTTTTATCTCTTTTGCCGGATGTAGTTTCAAATCTGAAGCATTTTGGGGAATAGAGGGCTGGCGGATGGGGCTGGTGACAAGAGTCTTCATGGTAGTGCTTTTTATGCTTTATGAGCATTTCTTTTTTGCAATGAAAAGAGAATACTTTGGAGCCATTTTGATAGGCTTCTTTATGGTTATTATTTTGGGCTTCTTCAATCACGCCGGCATCAGCCTATTTGGAACGGGTTTATCAGGAGAGAACTTTATTTCAACGATTGGCAATTCGAATTGGTACTGCGGTTTTCTCTCAGTATTTATTCCGGTGGAATTTGTTTGCTTTTTGGAGATTATGAAATATGGGGAAAGCACAAAGAAGAGGGGCACCGGAATTGTTATGCGCCTTTCAAATTGGCTTTTCATGATACTAACGATAATTAGCGCATATACTGCCGGATCAGAGAGTATTTGGCTATCCATTCTTTTTACAGTACCGATATTTATAGTGTATCTTCTATTTAGTAAAGGCAGGTTAGATTCAAAAGCTGTTAGGATAACTGCATATTTCATGCTGTTTTTGATAATGGTGTGGCTTATTTTAATTTTGACTATCCGTTTTCAGGATTCGTGGGGAAATGGAAGAGGCGGGATTTGGAGTATAGCCAAAGAGTATTTATCTCAGATGAACTTGTTTGAAAGGCTGTGGGGAATCGGGCCTGATTGCTTCTATACATATGGTGCATCAGACAGCGGCATAGCGGTGCTTGTACGAGCTCAGTTTGGAAATGATGCTTTGACAAACGCTCACTGCTCATTGCTTACTCTTTTGATAGAGCAGGGGGCTATCGGAGTACTATGTATTGGAGGCTTTGTCGTTTCTCTTTTAAAAAAGGCACTTGATGCCATATGTGTGTTGGACGAGAATAAGGAGCATTACAATGAGCTTTTAGGACTATGCCTATGTCTAATTTTAATATCATATCTGGAAAATAATATGGTTTCCTTTGGGACGATTACGTCGAGTGTTTTCGTGGCAGTATTTTGCGGAGTATGTAGCGCAGGACTAAGAGCCACTAAGGAGCAAACTACGAATCGGAGCTTTCTATAAGGGTCTGATATTTCTTGGGAGAAAATCCTTTTACCTGCTTAAACTGTCTTGTAAAGTGTTCAATATTTGCATATCCGCAGTATGCTGCGACATCTCCTATTGAATTTGCATTATTCTGTAATAGATAAGAGGCATATTCGATTCGGGCGGCAATAAGGTCGTGTACGACTGTTACACCAAAAAGAGCTTTATATATATGCTGGAAATAGGAAAGGCTAAGATTTACACTTTCTGCAAGCTCATTGACTCCCTGAATTTTGGTTGCATTATCGAAGTGGTATATTTGAGATCTAATTCCGTTAAATAAATGTCTGAATTTATTGAGGTTATCCGGCAGTGTGTTTTCAACGTGATGAACATCACTAAATTTGTAGCACATTGTTTTAAACTTTAGATCCATTATTGTCTCGTGATGGGCGCCGTTACAATGACATTCATTATCAATGCCCTGTATCAGGGTAGAAATTTCAAGAGTATTTGACATAAAAATCGGGCGTCCAAGTGGAAGATCCAGGCCTTTAAAAAATTCCGTCATGTCTTCGTCATCAGAATAGAAATGAATCCAGTCATCAGAATAGCTGCTGTCATCTGAAAAGAAGAGCTGTGATACATTCGGAGGATAGATTATGTATGCGGGGCTTGAGAAGAACTGTTCTTTATCATCAAGCAGCATGCTAAACGGAGCCTTTATGTGAAGAAAAAGATAAAACTTAAGACCTTCAGGTCTGTCGATTCTCCATCCTTCGTGGTGAATATAGTTAAATCCGGCACTTATTATCTTAATCATTTCTCTCCTTCTGAGAATTCCTCATATATAAAATTGAAACATTAATAGCAGAAAATATCAATTACTTAACACTATATATCATTGAACCTGAATTATTCACGGAACAGTATCTGAACTAATAACTGTGCCATGAATCTAA
>CAZJWA010000072.1:0-8567 GCA_964549585.1 uncultured Butyrivibrio sp.
TCACATATCATTTCATCTGCAGTAGGCTGCATTATCTCTACCATCATTTTAATAATGTGCCTTGGAGTTCTGAATTGACCATTTACTCCGGAATTAGCTAGTTTCGATAACAGATACTCATATACATCACCACGTACATCCGTATCCTTTAGTCCTTCCATTTGCTTATACAGATTATCCATAGCATCTACAATCTTTGTAAGCATCAGTGGGGTTGGTACCTTAAAGATCGCATCGCTCATATATTTAGAATAAGCGCTCTCCTTATCTCCATGAAGATTCTTTATAAACGGAAAAACCATTTCCTGAATAACTGAATACATTTTCTGGGCAGGGAAATCATGAAATGCAGACCATTTAAGCTGTGTTCCATCAATTGTTCTGTCTCCAATCTGAACTTCAGTTGCAAAAATACTTTGGTATGGTAACCCAAGCATTGCACTTTCCTTAGCATGGATGTTATCAGTATCATCCAAATCATGGATGAACATCATATATGTCATTTGCTCAATTACGTCTAATGGATTAGTAAGTCCACCTGTCCAAAAAATTTCCCATAAACTATCAATTTTGTTTTTTAAATCACCTGTTATCATTTATTTTTTTCCTCCCAATTCCAAGTATATTTCGTATATCTGCCGTTACCAATTTTTCTGATTTTACGCTGTCTTACCAGCTCTGTTAATGTACGCTGAACAGTAGTTTGACTTATTCCTGGTACACGCTCCATTAGTTCTGCTTTCGTGATTGTTCCGATCGTTTTCCTTATCTCTTCTTCTACACGATTTGGCTTTGCTATCCTTTCACCTTCAAGTAATTCTGTTCGTTCAAAGAAGTCGCGATAAGCTGCCGAAATCACCCCTAACAGATAGGATACAAATGGTTCATAATCATTGTCTTCATCATGCCATTTTATTGAGCTTTCTTGTAATGATTCATAATAACTATCCTTAGAAGTCTCAATTAGCTTTTCAATACTGACATATCTTCCTACAATGTAGTCAGATTTATATAGTAATAAAAGAGTAAGCAATCTACTCATTCGTCCATTTCCATCCAAAAAAGGATGTATGCACAGAAAATCCAAAATAAACATCGGAATCAGTATTAATGGATCTGCATCCGAATAGTTCAATGAATAATTATAACTATCGCATAGTGCCTTCACAGATTCAGGAGTTTCCCATGCTGGAACAGGCGTAAAACGAACAGATTTATTTCCAGAAGAATCCTCTTTCTCTATAATATTATCAACGCTCTTATATGCACCACCTACTCCGGAATTTTCAAATTTATATAAGTCCCTATGAAGCTGTAAAATAAAAGTGTCTTTGATTGGAATGTGTTCGTAATTCTCATGAATCGTGTTTAATACATCACGATATCCAGCAATTTCGCGCTCATTTCTACTTCTCGGCACAGTCTTGTCCATAACAATTTTCTTTAGTCTTTCGTCAGATGTATAAATTCCTTCAATTTTATTGGAACTTTCTGCGCTTTGAATCTTTGCCACTTCGATTAAATCAACCAGTACATCAGCATGCCTATCTGCCAAAAGTTTCTGTTTGCCTTTATATTCATGTATTGTTGTTAAATATCCAACCACTTGTGGAGTTAATAACTTTTTCCATTTCTCCTTATAATCATAGTTTCTCACTTAATTACCTCACCAAAAATTCAATTTAGTCATTTTCACCATTTTGACTCAATTGAATTATATTATTTATCTACGCAAAAATCAATTTCAATTTAGTCATTTTTCATAAAATGACTAAATTGAAATTAAAAATGAGTTTCTTGAAATGCCTTCAGATACTGATATCTAAATTATCTGTCAAAAAAATAAGTCAGAAAAGGCTCAAAATGTCAAAAAAACATCTAAAAAATATGCGTTATTGTCAAAACACAAATACGGGCGTAAAAATGTGCATTACCACATTTTTACGCCTGTATTTGTGTTTAAATTAATTTAATCTATTTTATGTAGCCAGTTACTGCTCATCACTACGGGCTTTTATCCTGTCCCTGTTTCTTTTTTGCTAGTTCTTCCATGTCCTTATACATTTCTTCGCCAACATAGTCACCGGCTTTTGTAAACTGCGTTGCATTTATGGCACAGTCCATAGCACTTATAAATCCACTGATTGGCTGAATCATTCCGCCCCATTTCTCATCAGGGAAAGCCATTCTAAGCCTCTTCCAATCTGTAAACATACGAACTGCCGGTCTGCCGTACTTCCCATCCATTGTCGGAAAGTTGATTGTTGTATCTTTCTTAAGCGTTACCTTGCCGTTTTCATCAGGAGTCTCTGTTTGAGCCGGATCTTTTTGCATAGGAATAAGGAATTTTGCCTTTACCATTTCAGAAGACATAAATCCATAATATAGCCGATAGATAAGCTTCTCATCCTCAGTTTCAGGACTATTCATCTGCCCGATAAGAAGCATCCAGCGTTCCACATCAGGATTAGTTCCGGTATGTTTATCTCAGGTATTCCCGAATAGTCAGGCTTTGGAACCAGTATAGATGCATCTATAGAAACCTCTGCAGAATTCACCTCAATTCCGCACGCTCCATTTAGATAGAATGTACTCCCAAGGAAGTTGTAAATTCCTTTGCCATCTTCTCCATTCTCGATTTTATGAAGTTCGAACCTGTCTCCCGCATAATATTTATCCATTACTGGCTGATACGCCTTCGTTATTAGCATAATATCAGGCGGAGTACACAAATAACCCTCATCTCTTTTTACAGTTCTCGAGAACATATGAGGTTCACCAGTCTGCTTGTTATATACATAATATATTTCATTTAGCACTAACAGCTTTTTACAAATAACAGCTGCAATTCTTTCTATCTTCTTATGGTTATCTGCCCGCTTGCCTTCGTCCTCATTCTCTTTGTTTTTGCCATGAAACCAGGCAAACATTCTCCATATTTCAGAGAGGTCCGTTACAGAAAGCTTCTCAAGCTCTTCATCTGTCAAATCAAGGTCTTTGGACATGACATAAGTGTCACCAAGTGCTGATATATATGCATCATGAACTTCAGAAGTAGATTTTTCCCTTGTAAAAAGAACTGTTCCAATCTTTATCCCTGCTTCTGCAGCATTTTCAAGCTTTAGTCCAACATGGCAGTCAGCTGCTTCGTTTACCGGCTGCTTCGCATTTATTTCGATACCAAGAATTGTTGTAAGGAACATTCCGCCTTCATCATCGCCCTGATTTGCGCAGTATACCGCATCTCCAACATGAACTGTTCCCTTAACATTTCCAACAATCACAAGATCTTTTGAATCTATAAGCTTAAAGGTGTCCATTACTCCAAGTACAAAGCCGGTCTCACTCTTTTGCGTATTATCTACTGCCTTTTGCTCTTTTGGTGTTTCTTTAGGCGTTTCTTTCGTAGACTCTTTCGCCACAAAATCCGCCTTATCAAGTTCTTCCGTATTCTTGTTCTCTTCCGCCTTATTATTGCTCTTTTTAAAAAAATCCAACAAACCCATTTACGCTCTCCAATCACTTCCTAAGTCAGTATTTCTTTTTACAATTCACAAAGCTCTACATAGAAAGTGGGCAGAAACCCAAGGTTCCCGCCCACTGAATCTACTTCAATAATACTTCTATAACTATTTGAAGTAAATATCTCTTTTAATTATTCAGATACTTCGTCTTCGTTTATCGTAAACATCTTAACCTGCTCACGAAGCTGCGTTGCAGCGTTTTCAACGCTCTTGACGTCCTCGGATACATTTCCGGATTTACCTGAGATAACGCCGTTTCTCTCGGCAACGTCAGAAGTTCCGATTGCCCCTTCACTTGATGCCTTACTTACTTCATTTATTGCTTCAGCTATCTTATTAACATTAGCAAGAAGCTCCTCAGAAATTGCACTGAAATTGGTAAGCATATCATCAATATATTTAGCATCATTGTTGTATTCATCAGAAACATTCAGGAAATCATCAAAGCTCTGAGATACATCCTCAGAAACAAATCCCAGGAGCTTCTCCGAGTATTCCGAAAGTTCATTGACTGCCTCAGTCACATTTACTGTTACCTTCTGAATATTCTCGACGGCGCTCTTTGACTGATCAGCAAGTCCTCTGATCTCATTTGCTACAACTGCAAAGCCCTTGCCTGCTTCTCCGGCTCTTGCAGCTTCAATAGAAGCATTAAGAGATAAGAGATTTGTCTGAGATGTTATGCTAATTATTGACTGCGCAAGAACTTCAATCTGGTCAACAATCTTAATATTCTCAAGTGCTGCGGTCAGCTTCTGACTTATTTCACCCTTAATCTGATTAAGCTCTGTCTGATGCTGAAGTGTATCATTCTTCGCACCTGCGGCGCGGGTATGAATGTCAGCTGCCTTCTCCGTGCCCTCCTGAGTATTCTCAGTCATCTGCTCAGTGATAGTCTCTATCTGATTAACCATGCTCTGAATCTGTTCAGCAGAAGCTGCCGTCTCCTGCATACTTGCAGAAAGCTCTTCGGTAGTTGCCGATACATTTTCTATTTCATCATTTAGATCATTTACATTGCCATTGACGCTAAGTACGACGTTGCCAAGAAGATCACTCTTATTTCGAACTGAGCCAAGAACTGTATTAAAGGTTGTAGCAACATTGTTCATAGACCTTGCAAGCTCTCCAAACTCATCTTTCCTCTCCATCTGTTTCTTACGGGCACGGACTGTAAAATCGCCCTCCGAAAGCTTTCCTGCAAAGGCAGTAAATCTTTTTACAGAATCACTAATATCGCCCGCAATCATTATTGAAATTGTCAGTATAATAATTATCGCAATTACGATAAGCCCTATGATAAAAGAAATATTAATCTTTACTACGTTATTGATAGTTACTTCAGTTGCAGCAACCGTAGCCGCAATATCATCTGTATAATTTCCTGTTCCAACTACAATGTCAAATGGTTCATAATACAATGAATAGCTTCTCTTTGGTGAGCTTTCTGTAGCACCTTCTTTTGGAAAATAATAATCACAGTAGCCGCCGCCATCCTGCATTCCGACTGCGATGATATCCTTTACCATTGCATAGCCGTTTGCATCGACTGTAGCCATTCTGTTGGTTCCCTCAGTATCATTTCCAAGAAGAACTACGTTTGTACCATCCGACTTATCAGCCCAGAAATATCCGCTCTCGCCGTAGCGAAGATCTCTCAATATGCTTGTACCTTTTTCAAAAGCCTCATCGTAGGTGCACTCTCCATTTTCATAGGAAGAGTAACATGAATCAAGCATAGAAATCGCATTATCAACCTGGCCCTTTATTTCTTCATCGTAATCTGCATAAACCTGAGCTTCAAGGTTGCTAACTGATGTATTACGTTGAGCCAGCATTGATGCAACCGTTATTATAGTAACAATTACAAACATCACCACCATTACCAGAACCATAAGCATTAACTTTGTTCTTACCTTAAGATTTTTCATGAAAATAGTCTCCTTTTTAAATTATTGGCACAAATCGCATTCCCTTGCTGTATCTGTTTGGTAAAAAAGCTGTCAAATCTATTATATTAAAATTTCAAATAAGTAACCTTTGTGATATCTGTATCTTCTACATTTCTTCCAGGTGTTGCAATTGGAAGCTCGTACCCCTTCCTAATGAATACAAGAATTTCATTAAGCGCACAGGATACATAATGATCACCCTTTTCAAGAACTTCTTCATCAAAGTCATCATAGGAGCGGAACCTAATCAGCTTCATATCCTCAGGAAGGTAAACATATCTTCCCTCCGCATTTTGCTGATACACAGGCGCTATCATTACCCCTTCTCCGATAAAGAGCTGGTCCTCAACCCTTCTTGCCCTATCATCATTTGTAAAAAGAAATGCCAAAGGCATGAAATACATCGTGTCATTCTCTGCTGCCTTCATATACTGTGAATAAATATATGGAAGAAACGCATATCTTAACTTTACGATATTCTTAAAGTCTTCGATATGCTCAAATCTGTACAGCTCCTGATCTCTGGTTCCAAGTGCTGCATGATTTCTAAAAAGAGGTGTAAACAAGCCAAGCTCTGTCCAACGCATAACAAGATCTTCTGTAGTATCAGCTCCAAATCCGCCAACATCTGATCCGCTATACAAAAAGCCACACATATTAAGTGCCGGCATCTGTTGTATGCACAAAAGCATGTGACTCCACCATGCCTTGTTATCTCCCGTCCAGATTCCTCCATACCTATGCATCCCAATATAAGAAGAACGCGAGAACATGAGATATCTTTTATCAGGGTTATAGCGTTTAAATGCTTCGCCTGCTGCCTTTGTCATATTAAATCCATAAATATTGTGAACCTTATCATGTCTTATCTTCTGACCATGATATTCATGATAGAAGCGTTCATAATCTTCCTTGTTATTGCTGATTGAGCTGACAAGTGATGTGAATTCAAAATATGACTGGATATCCAGATTCTTGCCTTCATATCCGCGAATCTTTTCAAAAACTTCTTTTAAATGATCCTCCGTATAGAAAATCGCTGGTTCATTCATATCGTTCCAAAAGCCCTCTATGCCCATATCAAGCAGGAAACGATATTTATCTCCAAACCATTTTCTTACATCAGGGCGGAGGAAATCCGGAAAATGAACCTTGCCCGGCCATACAGCAGCAACAAGATTCTCTCCATTATCTTTTTTGCAAAAAAAGTCCTTCTCTACGCCTTCCTCATATACAGGATAGCCATCCTCTATCTTGACACCTGCATCAATAATTGGAATCAGTCTAATTCCCTTGTTCTTCATACTCTTAACAAATTCAGGGAACTTTGGAAACGCCTTTTCATCAATCGTAAAATCCTTAAAGCGTTCCATATAATCAATGTCCATATAAATCATATCAAGCGGAATTCCGGCTTTCTCATAACCGCTTTGAACATCTTCAATATCCTGTTGGCACTTGTAGCCCCAGCGGCTCTGTCCATAACCAAACGCCCACTTTGGTGGAATATAGCTCTTCCCGATAAGCTCTCTAAATTCATGGACAATTGAAAGTGCGCTCTCGCCTTCCACAAAATAAATATTTGCGTCAAAATCATCAAGCGTAATTCTCATTTCTTCAAGGCAGGTATATCCAATATCAAATCTCACAATACCCGGCGTATCAATGTATACGCCAAATGTTCTGTCCTTATTTGTCAGGATAAAAAAATTCTGAGAAGCGTATAGAGAATGTGTATTCTCCTCATGATTTGGTTGATCAGAATTGTTACTGACATATAGCCAGCCCCTCTTATTCATTCCTCTAGATGTTTCGCCAAGGCCATATACAAGATCATACTTAGTCATTGTAAAAGAAATACTATTATTCTTTTCATCCAAAGAGCAGTACGGCATTGCCTCTGCAGAAACCTGCAGCTGCTTTACTACTGATTCTGTATCTATCGGGTTTCCGACAACAAATCTCTTAATCATAACTTTACCTCTCGTAGCGACTGTTTCTCAGAAACAGTCCATAGTCTCATTTCTTTTTATTATTTATTACTTCTGTTGAAGAGATTCAGCCTCTGTTTTAGCTTTTACAGATTTCTTTCTCTTCTTTAATATTACCAAAACTACCACGATAATAATGGCCAAAACTATTATCTGAATTATGTGAACTACTACCCATATAAACAGGTTGACAAGGCCGTCTTTTATTGCAGCCATGTTCTCTGCAAAGCCTTTGGAAATGCGCTCTGAAATGCTGGCACCACCAGCTGGTGAATAAGTAACTACTTCAGTCAAATAAATATTAACTGTGCTGTAATCAACCTCATTATCATATACATTAAGCTGAGATTGAATGGTATTAATCTGATACTGAACGTCAGAAATCTTATCCTCTACTGCAATGATTTCATCAACAGTTTCAGCCTTCTTCATAATAGCATTTAGTTTATCAAGTTCAGCTTGAAGTGCCTTAAGGTGACTGTCTGTATCAACATACTGCAGAGTAATGTCCTCAACGTTCTTAGATGTATAAGTAACGTTACAGGCTTCATTTACATCAAAAAGAAAACTATCTAGCTGATCTGCCGGAACTCTGATAGATAGATTTGCATACTTTGAATCAGCAAAATCTCCATATGAATTTGTTCCAATATCGCTGGATTCAATATATCCTTTAAGCTCATCTGTCTTCTTACTTATTCCTGCAACTGTCTCATCAAAATTCTCTGTCTCTGCGTCAATTGAAACAGTAGTAACAAGCTTTCTTGAAGTATCCTGCACTGTTTCAGAGGTAGCACCTGAATCTGTTCCATTATCTGAATAGCTTGCAGTTTCTGCGCCCATCATCTTGCCCTGCGTAGCAACCGAATTATCATTTGAATAAGAAGTATCTGCATATGTATCTGACGTGTACATTTCTGACGTACCATGCTGTAATTTCAAATTAAAGCAAAGCGCTACAATCGCAACTATAGCTACTACAATAAGTACTGCCTCAAATATTGTTCTTTTCTTGTTTTTCATAATAGTACTCCTTTGGTTTTTCTGGTAGTGTCAAATTCACTACCATTTTTTATTTCCTAAACCTTTATTTTTCAAGG
>CAZJWA010000073.1:0-8401 GCA_964549585.1 uncultured Butyrivibrio sp.
GGTACGCACGGTGCTGTGAGAGGACGGGAGCTAATCACTCCCTCCTACTCGATTTCATCCTTACGGAGAAAATATTCATGAAATATGTAATGAAAAAAATCCTTATGATGGCAGCAACGCTTATAGTAGTTTCATTATGCGTGTTTCTAGCATTTAATATCATTCCGGGAGATCCGGCAACAAGACTTCTAGGTACAAATGGAACTGCTGCGCAGCTAGAAGCGCTCAGGCAACAAATGGGACTGGATAAACCGCTCCTTTCGAGGTACTTTTCGTGGCTTGGCGGATTTTTACAGGGAGATCTTGGTACATCATATTCCTATAGCATTCCTGTAAGTGGCATGATACTTGGTAAGATTCCAATAACACTTACAATGGCGCTTATGGCCTTTTTGATAATGATTATTCTTACATTTTCACTTGGTATTTATACTGCAAAACATGAAAATGGTATTGCAGATAAGACTATTATGGTGATAAATCAAATTATTATGTCGATTCCGCCTTTTTTCTCAGGAATTCTTTTGACTTATCTTTTTGGAATGGTGCTAAGGCTCTTTACACCGGGAGGCTTTGTTTCGTTTGATTCTGATCCTGTTGGATTTTTCGGATATCTGTTACTTCCTTCAATTGCAATTGCACTTCCTAAGGCTGCTATGGCAATAAAGCTTTTTAGAGGATCTCTTGTTGGAGAGGTATCGAAGGATTATGTTAGAACAGCATATAGCCGTGGCAATTCTACAACGGATGTTTTTAAAAATCATATTCTAAAAAATGCAGTAATTCCTGTTATCACTTTCATGGGAATGGCACTATCTGACATGATTGCGGGAAGTCTTGTAATTGAACAGGTTTTTGGTATTCCTGGTATGAGCAGGATTTTGCTTACTTCAATAAGCGATAGAGATTATCCTGTTGTCGAAGCAATAATAATGATAATTGCAATTATTGTTGTAGTTATTAACCTTGCAGTAGATGTCATCTATCGAATAGTAGACCCAAGAATTGAGGAACTTTAAGAGGCATGTCCATATTAAAAAAAGAAGATAAAAAGCAAAAAAACGGATATCTGATTGCGGGAATAATAATTACTTCATTTATTATGATTTTAGTAATAATTGGAATCTTTTTCTCGCCATATGAACCAACGAGCATGGATTCGTCAGCAAAGCTTTTGGGAATATCATTAAGCCATATTATGGGAACTGATAATCTTGGAAGGGATGTATTTAGCAGGGTTCTTTATGGGAGCAGAGTAACACTTGTAATAGCGTTTGGAACGATATTTATAGGCGCAGGTATTGGAACAATCATTGGTTCATTAACGGGCTTCTTTGGCGGCGTGATCGATGAAGTCCTTATGAGAATAATGGATGCACTTTTGGCATTTCCAAGTATTCTTCTGGCACTTGTACTGGTAGCTCTTTTTGGAACAGGTTCGTGGCAGATTATGATAGCTCTTGGAATAGCTTTTATTCCAAGCTTTTCAAGAATTGTAAGAAGTGAAGTCTTAAGGTGCCGCAACATGGATTATGTTAAGGGAGCAAAACTTCAGGGAGCGTCTGATTTTAGAATAATCTTTGTTGACATTCTTCCAAATATCAGAGGGGTACTGATTTCATCTGTCTTAATCGGATTTAATAATGCGGTTCTTGCAGAAGCAGGGCTTAGTTATCTTGGTATAGGTTCACAGCCTCCATATGCCAGCCTTGGAAAGATGCTTTCAGATGCACAGACATATCTTTTTTCGGCTCCGTCATACGTGTTTGGCCCTGGCGTAGTTATTGTACTTATGATTCTTGGGTTTTCTTTTCTTGGAGAGGGAGTAAGGAGGAGAGCAGATGAGCGATAGTCTTATGAGCGTTAAGAACCTTCGTATTTCTTTTCACGATAAAAGAGAAACGGTTGCAGTTCAAAATTTCAATCTTGAAATTAAACCCGGCGAGATTGTTGGTCTTGTTGGTGAATCAGGCTCTGGAAAAAGTCAAAGTGCTCTTGCTATGGCAGGGCTCTTAAATCGTCATTCTATGGAGAAGAGCGGAGAAGTTCTCTTCCATGGAAAAAATTTAATGACCTGCTCAAGATCAGAGCTTAGGCAGTTTCAGGGGAATAAGATTTCGATTATTTTTCAAGAACCGATGACTAGTCTTAATCCTGTTAAAAAAATCGGATGGCAGGTTGAAGAAAGTCTTAGAATTCATTTTAAAGATTTGACAACGGATCAGCAAAAGGAAAGAGCGATAAAGCTTCTAGGAGATGTGGGAATTGTAAATCCTAAAGGCGTATATTCGATGTATCCAAATGAACTTTCCGGAGGCATGAGACAGAGAGTAATGATTGCTGCTGCAATGATTTCTGATCCGGAAATACTGATAGCAGACGAACCTACTACAGCACTTGATGTATCAATTCAGGCTCAAATAATTGATTTGTTAAAAGAAATCAATAAAAAAAAGAATACATCAATCATTTTTATTTCACATGATTTAAGCCTTGTAAGACAAATATGCACACGAGTTCTTGTTATGCAAAAGGGAGAGGTTGTTGAAGAGGGAGAATCCAAGGAAATTTTTGAACATCCAATGAAGGAATACACGAAACAGCTTATTGACGCTATTCCGACTATTGATGGACTCCGCGCAGATAATGATTCTACTTCTGATTATGCTCTGGAAATAAAAAACGTTAACGCATATTACAAGACAAGAATCGGAAAACTGATGAAGAAAGAAAACAGGCAGATACTTTTTGACATTTCAATGAATATCAAAAAAGGAGAGGTTCTTGGACTTGTTGGAGAGAGCGGATGCGGAAAGACTTCTCTTGCAAGAATTATTACTGGAATCAACAAGCAGTATGAGGGAAGCGTTAACTTTAGTGATCCATATCCTCAGATGGTCTTTCAGGACCCATATTCAAGTCTTAATCCTTCCAAAACTATCAGACAGATTCTAGAGGAGCCACTTATTGTTGATAGAAGGCGCAAATGGAACAGAGGGCAACGCCTTGAGAGAATAGAGGAAGTCATAAAGGAAATTGAAATTGATAGGGAACTTTTGGAAAGACACCCATCTGAGCTGTCAGGAGGGCAAAGACAGAGAGTTAGCATTGGAGCTGCAATAATGTGTGCTCCCGGTCTTCTTATTGCTGACGAAGCTGTTTCAGCACTTGATGTAACGATACAATCGCAGATACTTGCACTTCTTGAAAGACTAAATAAAGAATTTGGAATAGCTATTTTATTTATTTCGCACGATATGAGGGTGGTGTACAAGATATGTGATAACGTCTGTATAATGAATGGCGGACGAATAATTGAGTATGGCGATATTGACGAAGTATATGGCATGCCTAAAGAGGATTATACGAAAACTCTTATGAAAGCATCTGGAATAGTGGACGATTTCCAACATGAAAATTGATGGAATTTAACTTAAATTGCTATTTTATTTATTGTTTAGTATTTATTTAGATAAAAGTGTTAATATGGTATAAAGTTATTTGAAAAATATCCGAAAAATATAGTAACTACAAAAATTACTATGCTGATATGATTATTTGATTTGATTTGATAAGGAAGGAGGAATTATATGGCAGTAGTGAATAATGCAAATGGCTATAGCGAATATTCTAATTATTATAAGCAGCCATATGATACCTCAGCTCTTGGAAATATCAGAACGCCTAATCAAACCACACAGAATAATGAAACTGAATCTACTCAGAATTCTTCTCCTGTTGGAAATGTATCAGAAAATACTTCATCAGGTCAAAGCAGGATTTCTAATATTTCTTTTGACGATTTGGCTGGAAGCTTTGGAAGCAGTGCAGTTACAGTTTCTTTTGGCAATCAGGATGTTCAAAGCGCATTAAATGATATGAAGAAGGATTCTATCCTTGAAGAGTATCAATACTTTGTTGGGGCAGGACAAAATGCTGCGCCGGGAGTTATCTCTTCCGATAAGGATGGTACAGTTATTAAATTGTAAATTTTTTTCCAAATTGAATTATTGCTCTTCTTTATTTTCGCTAAATATGCGAAGATAGGAAGAGCTATTTTTTTGTATAGAAAAGAGCCATAAAAAGAAAAGGAAGACAAAATGAAACATTACTTATTTCCGGATGCCTGTGCAAAGTCGGCATACTCGGTTCCATATGAGAAACTCTATGAAATAGGCTATCGCGGAATTATTTATGATATCGATAATACACTGGTGCCTCACGGTGCGCCTGCTGATAATGCGGCAAAAGAGCTGTTTAATAGATTAAGAAAAATCGGATTTAAGACAGTTGTTATTTCAAATAATAAAGAAAAAAGAGTAAAATCATTTGCGGATGATGTGGAATCTTTGTATTTATATAAAGCAAACAAGCCTTCTTTGAAGGGGTATCTTACAGCAATGGAACTTATGGATACTGATATGGATAATACTTTTTCAGTTGGAGATCAGCTATTTACTGATATCTGGGGCTCGAAAAGAGCCTGTATAAAAGCCTATCTGGTTGATAGAATAGATGATAAGGAAGAGATACAGATTGTTTTAAAAAGAAGACTTGAGAGTGTCGTTTTGTTTTTTTACAGAAGATATATAAAGCAAAATGGACAGAAATGGGGTAATTTTGAGTAGAGACATTGATGGAACAACAAGAATATGTGGACTTATTGGTCATCCTGTAGAACATACTATGTCGCCAATGATTCATAATCTGCTATCTGATCAGCTTGGAATAAATGAAAGATACGCTGCTTTTAATGTCACTCCTTCACAGATAGGAGAGGCTTTACAGGGCGCATATGCTCTAAATATTCTTGGACTTAATGCGACTGTTCCTCACAAAAGTCTGGTAATACCATTTCTTAAAGATATTGATCCTATGGCGGAGAAAATTGGAGCGGTAAATACACTTGTAAGAGACGAGGATAAGGGAGGCTTTAAAGGCTACAATACAGATATTTTTGGACTATCAAGAGAACTTTTATTTGAAAATATTGACCTTTGTGCCAAAAAGGTCATCATTCTTGGAGCAGGTGGCGCCGCAAGATGTGCTGCATTTCTCTGCGCTCAAAAAAAAGCAGAACAGATTATTATTTTAAATAGAACACTTGAAAAGGCTCAGAGCCTTTCTGATGAAATTGTCAGGAAAATGGATTTTAAAAATGTATCTGCGATGGCTACCGCGGATTACAGTAAGCTATATACGGGTGACAATCATTCGTTTATCTGTTTTCAGTGCACTCAGGTGGGCTTATATCCAAACTGTGATGAAGCAGTAATTGAAGATGAAGATTTTTATAAGCTTATCGAATATGGAATAGATATTATCTATAGACCACTTGAAACGCGCTTTATGAAGCTTGTTAAGGCAAACGGAGGAAGAGCGGTAAACGGCCTAAGAATGCTTTTGTATCAGGCTGTATCTGCGTATGAGCTTTGGAATGATACACAAATTGGTACTGAACAGGCAGAACAGATTTATTCTATTTTGGAACAAACTATGCAAAAAGCACCAAGCATTATTCTTATTGGGTTTATGGGAAGCGGAAAGACTACTGTTTCACGTGTTCTGTCTAAGAAGCTTGGCTGCAGGCTGCTTGATACGGATGAAGAAATCGTAAAAGATGCGAATATGAGTGTTTCTGAAATATTTAAGCAAAAGGGAGAAGAGGAATTTCGAAGGCTTGAGACAGATGAATTATCCAAAATCTCTGCTATGAACGGTGACAGACTTATTATTTCAAGTGGAGGAGGACTTCCCCTTCGAGAGAAGAACAGGGAGCTGATGAACCAGATAGGAACGGTTATTTATCTTAGGACTAAGCCGGAAACCGTTTATTCTAGAACAAGATATGACCATTCCAGACCTCTTTTAAATTCTGATAATCCACTTGAAAAAATTATTCATATGCAGAAAGATAGAGAGGCGTATTACCTTGAGGCGTCGGCAGAAATTGTTGATACGGATGACAAAAATCCAGATGAAATTGCTGATGAAATAATTAAAATTGTTAAAGATATAGTGGTGTAACTAAGACACTTGGGAGAATAGGCTATGAAGATACTCGTGATCAATGGACCAAATTTAAATTTTCTTGGGATTCGTGAAAAAAATATTTATGGGGCGCAGAATTATGATTTTCTTGTGGATATGATAAACAAGAAAGCGGCAACGGATAATATAGATATTGAAGCCTGGCAGTCCAACCATGAAGGCGCGATAATAGATAAGCTTCAGGAAGCATACTATAATGGAACTGATGGCATAGTAATAAATCCTGGTGCATATACGCATTACAGCTATGCAATTCATGATGCATTAAAAAGCCTCGAGAAGATAATAAAGGTTGAAATCCATATTTCTGATATCGATACAAGAGAGGAATTTAGAAAGGTTTCTGTTACTGCACCGGCATGTGATTTACAGATAAAGGGACATGGCTTTGACGGATATATTGAGGCTATAGATTACATTAAGAAGAGATTATCATAACTGATAGTTCAATCTTTTTATTCAGAAAATATGGCGGATTGATAAAAAATAGTTGAAAAAAGCTCTTGAGTAGTATAAGATGTCTTAAGTTGATTGTTTAATTTAGGAGGAATTTGTATGGTTTCAGCCAGTGATTTTAGAAATGGTGTTACGATTGAAGTAGACGGAAATGTATGTCAGATTATAGAGTTTCAGCATGTTAAGCCTGGTAAGGGCGCAGCATTCGTTAGAACTAAGCTTAAGGATATCATCAATGGTGGTGTTACTGAGAGAACATTTAGACCTACAGAGAAATTTCCACAGGCACGTATTGAGAGAAAAGATATGCAGTATCTCTATAGCGATGGAGACCTCTTTAACTTTATGGATACAGAGTCATACGAGCAGATGGCTATCAACTCTGAAATCGTAGGCGATTCCCTTAAATTCGTTAAGGAAGAGGAAATGGTTAAGATCAATTCCTATAATGGAAATGTTTTTGCTATTGAACCTCCTATGTTTGTAGAGCTTGAGATTACAGAAACAGAGCCTGGTTTTAAGGGCGATACAGCTACAGGAGCTTCAAAGCCTGCTACTGTTGAGACTGGAGCACAGGTTTCAGTTCCTCTTTTTGTAAATCAGGGAGATAGAATCAAGATTGATACTAGAACAGGTGAATATCTCGGAAGAGCTTAATTTCCGGTATTTTCTGTGAATGCATATTTTTGAGTTATTGATATGCTTTTTTGGTATATCGAAATTCGAAATTAGTGTTAGACTGATTTTTCTTTTTCAATATAAACTAATCATGTAAGGCAATAAGAAGACTTTTGTTTTCTTATTGTCTTTTTTGTGTAGATAATGAGCCAAGTATACAGATTCGCGCTTGCGCGAAAATCTGTATATTTGGCGAATATCCATCATCGAATGACGATAGTCATGAGATGACGGATATCATTATCTTAATCGAGTAGGTTCCCTACTCGATTTGTGAAAGTGCAAGTGAGTAATGGAGTTAATAAATTTTAAAAATATTGAATGGAGAAATTGATGAATAAAATAACGATGGATGAATACTGTTTAGGAATTTTAGAAAGACTACAGAGAGATATTAAGGATAATGAGCAAATAGAAATTAATAAAGTGAAAAAGAATAATGGGGTAGAGCTGCATGGACTAAACATAAAGAAGAACGATTGTAATTTGTCGGCGACTCTTTACCTTGAGAAGCATTATGAAGATTTCCTTCAAAATGGAAACATGGAGGATTCTTATAGAAAAGTTCTTGCCACGTATAACGTGATAAGAACGGAGAAATCAATAGATATGTCTTTTTTCACTGAATATTCACAGGTCAAGGATAAGATATTTTATAAACTTGTAAACTATGAAAGAAATTTTGAACTACTACTTGATGCTCCTTTCACAAAGGTTTTTGATTTGGCAATGACCTATTATGCTCTTGCAGGAGATGGAATTGATGATGGAGTAATAATGATTAAGAACAGCCACATTAATCACTGGGGAATCGATAAAGGCGAACTTGATAAAGTGGCAAGAAAGAATACACCAGTTATTTTTCCTGCAGTAGTATCATCTCTTGATGAAACTGTAAGAAGCTTAATGGGAAAGGACGATGCAAATGAGGAGAGCAAACCTGTAAGTGTGACACTTCAGGATGAAAACGGTACTTTTAATAAAGACAATATTCTTGAGTTTCGAAATGGTTCTGTTGATAAATACGGAGAGTCAGGAATGCACATTCTAACGAATAAGAACAAGCTTTTTGGCGCAGGATGTCTTATATACCCAGGTGCACTTCGTGCAATATATGGAGAGTTGAAGGAAAGCTTTTATGTTTTACCTTCATCTGTTCATGAAGGTGCGACCCGTTTCGCCGCATAAATAAACAAAAGGCGAGGGTTGCAATTAG
>CAZJWA010000074.1:0-8205 GCA_964549585.1 uncultured Butyrivibrio sp.
AGAAGATCAAGATGAACAGATTATGGGGATTTTAAAATATCTCACAGAGTGGTTAATTAATCACATTCTGTATGTCGATGGTCAAATTCCAAAAGGCTGATATAGTAAGAAAGACTGTTATTTTTTAGAGAGTAGCAGCCTTTTTTATTTTGAATATAAAATATGACACAATAATTGAACAGAATCATTCCAACACTGTACACTGCTGTTTCACCTGATTCCAATGTAGAAACGATAATACTTGATAAAAGAAAACCTATTCTCATAAAGATATTTTCTAAAACGATATTTGTCGCCTTACTCCTGATGCTTCTGATAATTACTTTATCTCTTAACATTCTAAAATTGAAAAGGCCATGGAGACTCAGAAAATCGGAGTTTCTTAATACAAATATAATACTGATTATGGATGCAGCTATAGTTCCTATAACTGTAGCAATTGCATCACCTGTCACTCCCATTTTGGGAAATCCAAAATGACCCTCAATCAGCAAATAGTTGAATAATATATCAAGGATTCCATTGTTATATTAGTTGTAAGCGTAACCTTTGTCTTTCCAATGCCACGTAAAGCCGCCTTGATAACAATCGATACTGCCTGGAAAATCATTCCTCCCATTATTATGCGGAAGAATGAAACAGAAAGATCTATTGTATCTTCCTGCCGGTTATATAACCATGTAATCGGATAAGCAAAAATAAACAAAAGCATGCCTAATATTATAGATAAAATGATTGTGATCTGAAGAATAGTTACCAGAAATCGATTTGCCTCTTCTTTGTCTTTTTTTCCATACGCCTGAGAGACAAAAATAGAAGTTGCTGTTCCCAGTGCAAAAAATATTGACAAAAAAAGTTGCTTGGGCTGAGTCGTGAGAGCAACGGCGGATATGGCTTTTTTCCCCAGCACTGATATCATCTTTGTATCAATAGATGTAATTATTACTGTAAAAATGCTTTCAATCACGGCAGGAACCGCAATTGCAATCATTTCTCTAGACTTTCTTTTATCCATATGTAATAATCCTTATTCGTTTAATCTGACAGAGAGCAAATGAAAACAAGTCTATTAAAAAAGCGTTAATCCATTATTAATTATATGTTTTTTAATAGTGATTATCAATAAAATCTTCTGTGAAAAAGTTCTTATTATAAACCTAGGCAATGCTGACGCTTCATTTGAACATGTTATGCATAAATTCGGAGAAAACTGGGATATGTGCAAATTTCTTTACTCCAGATTTGATTCAATAAATGATTCTGTTTCACTAGCGATTTCTTTTGCCTTGGTCCAATGCATGTAATGCTGTGCGTCAAAACAGACAACAGATTGAATGGAAGGATTATTAATATAAGACTCGTAGAAGGTTTTGCTTGTTTTGTGGTCTGTGCGAGGTTCCTGCTGTGAGCCGTCTGTTGTAAAGAATAGAAGCGGAATATCTTGAGCAAAGTCATAATCATGTGTTGCAGTGATATTCTCTTCGATGTGGTTTAACTGATCTACAACTGTGCTGTTATCTGCCATTCGACATGCAAGCAGCTTCTGGTTATAAAGATTCTCTTGTGAATATATCCCCATAGTATTGTCAGAAGTAAAATTAGATGGATCTAGCATACAGATAAGCCTGGTAATTCCAATATCACATAGATGACCGATTATTGAAGGCTCTTTTTCTGGAAGCTCTTCCTGGAAGTAATCCGGCATTCTTGGAAGTGTGCAGTCAATACCAACAACAGCGGCGACTTCATCTGGATAGGCATTTGCATAATAAATTGCGTCGAGACCTGAAATGGAATGAACCATCAAGATATAAGGACCTTCAATATTTGCATTCTGTAGTGCTGTTCGTATCTCCGAAACTTCATTTTCTACCGTGCGCGGACTATCCGTCAAATCGCTCCAGCCATAACCAAAAGGTTCTATTGTGATGACACGGTTATTTTTTGCCAGCGAGGTAGCAAGTGGTTCAAAATCTAAAATAGGTGCCGTTGTACCAAGTCCAGGCAAAAGTACAATTGTATGTTTCCCATTTCCCTGAACACGTAGACTGATATTTTTAGAATCAACTGTCACGGTTTCATAAGGAGATGGGTTTTTTTGGGCTTCATATGCACTTCTTATTTTATGGTATGTCCAAAAAGATAGACTGGCAAAAGCCAAAACACAAAGAAGAACTATAATTATTTTAGTTAATCGATGTAGAAATTTTTTCATTAGATTCCTCTTTTCTTTAAATGTTATTTCGTTCAAAAAAAGCATAGCAGGAGAACATTGAGAAATCCTTGCTTTAACCTTGAGATTTCCTTGAGGTTTGTCAAAAGACTTTTTAGAGACTGAGAATGAGTTTATAATAATCAGTATTGAGAGCACTTATGAGGGAATTGAAATGATAAACAGGAAATTATTAATCGTAGATGATGAAATTGAAATTCTGAAAATGATCAAATCAATTTTTTTGAACGCAGGGTATAAAGATATCATTACAGCCCAAAGCGGAAAAGAAGCATTGAAGTTGATGCGGCAGAAGCTGCCGGATATGGTTATTTCTGATGTTATGATGCCTGATATGGATGGCTTTGAACTACTACAGGAAATAAGAGCCGTCAGCCATATTCCCGTCATGCTATTAACTGCCAAAAATGAAGCGGAGGACAGATTCTCCGGATTTGAATTAGGAGCAGATGACTATCTGGCAAAGCCTTTTTTGCCCAAAGAACTGCTGCTGCGGGTCGATGCAATCCTCAAAAGAACTTATAGAGACGGAGAAAGAATAATTTCACTGATCTCTTCAAAAGTGGATTTTGATAAAGCCGTAGTGGTAAAAAATGGAATAGAAATTTCATTGACAGCAAAAGAGTATTCGATTCTAGAAAAATTGGCGGATAATTCCGGACACATTGTGACAGTTGGCGCGCTTTGTCAGGTCGTATGCGGAGATATCTGGCAGGGATATGAGTCTACATTGATGACACATATTAGGCATCTCAGAGAAAAAATAGAAGAAGATCCATCAAATCCAAGGTCACTTATTACAGTAAAAGGACTAGGCTATAAGCTGAATGTAAAATAACAGGAGTGTCATTGTGAAAGCTTTTATTCGGAAATATTTAACCAGAAGTATCATCATTCTCCTCATATTTCTATTTATGAATGTTCTATTATTAGGACTCGCATTTACAATTATTCTTCATCATACAAAAGATACAAACGAGGATATAGAGTATGTAGCCGAGCACATGATTCCTCAGGAAGAAACTCAGGATATTTTCTCGGAAAATGCCAAAGAATATATGAAAAATAAGCATATATGGGCGATGGTTCTAAATGAACAGGGAAGCCTGTTGGCGAGTTATCAACTGCCGGATAAGCTGAATAAAAATTATACAATCAGTGAAGTGGCACAATTTAGCCGATGGTATTTGGATGAATACCCGGTACTTGTGCAGGTAGTAGGTGACGGTCTTCTTGTAATTGGTTATGATTCAGAGGATATGCTGGGGATTACAATTACGAAGCTTTATTATGTAACGGATAGTGGTTTTATTACTTCTTCAATAATTGCTGTGATACTCATGCTTATTGGAAATGTAGTGGCTTTGATTTATCTTTTTTGGAAAAATTCGAGACAAGTTGAGCATCAGGTAGAAAAAGAGTTTCAGAAAAAAGACGAAGCAAGAGCACAATGGATTAATGGAGTAACACATGATATCAGAACGCCATTGTCTATTATTATGGGATATGCAGCTCAAATGGAAGATTCCTCCACGCTCAATAGTGAAAGCAAAAAGCAGGCGAAGCTCATGAGAAAACAAGGCGAGCGTATGCGTGACTTAATTGTGGATTTAAATTTGGTCTCAAGACTTGAGTATTCGATGCAGCCAATAAGGCTTGAATCTTTGAATCCGGCGGAGCTTGTTCGGGATACGATTATTGAATTCCTTGAAAACAATGAAGGACCTTTTGAAATAGAACCGGATATTCCTGAAGTTTGTTCTATCGAATTTCAGGGAGATAAAGCACTTTTAAAACGTATGATTATAAATCTGCTGAACAATAGTATTATTCATAATAATGAGGGCGTAAAAATCATTGTGTCATTAAGGCAATTAGAAGCGGGTTTCCAAATAGAAGTAGAAGATGATGGGGTTGGAATGAATGATCAAATGCTTCTGGAACTTAATCAAACAGTTGTGCAGCCCACGGACTATGAAATATACAGTGAAAATGGTGATTCTGCACATGGAGTAGGACTGCGATTGGTAATAGATACGGTAAAAGCACATAATGGAACTGTATCTTTTGAGAATACAGCTCCACATGGCCTAGTGGTGAAAATGATATTTCGAGCTTTCTGTTTATCGCCTTTATTTTAATTAAGAGGACTCTGGGTGGTAAAAACGCTTCATGAAGCAAAAAAGAGGAATGAAAGTGATGGAAATTAATATGACGGATGGCATGATTATATTCTATATGGTGTATTGTCTAGTGTAGTGCAACTGCAAAATGCCGAGAATATTTTTGAAAAAACATATATCAATGATATTAAAGGAAGAAAATACATTGGATCACCAATGAAGTATTACTTTACCGATATTGGACTTAGAAATGCACGAATTAACTTTCGACAGTTGGAAGAAACGCATACAATGGAAAAGTTCTAATTTTTGCATCAAATGAAGATTGCAAAAGATATTTAGTGATTGATTTCAGCAAAGCAGATCCTAAACTTTTCAATATAATACAGAGTATAATTTTTATAAAAATATAAATAGCAATAACATATTGGCAGGAGAGTGAATATACTGCCGATATGTTATTGCTATTTTTAAAGATTAAGTTTATGCTAAACATAGCATAGCGGCAATGGCATTGACTTACTGCCGAATTGCTAAAGAGGCGATATAATGAAAGAATGTCAAATGGATTATTTACAGATGTTAGCAAACAAAAAAAGTTTCTCCAGAACAGAGTTATTTAATGCAATGGAAAAGTGTAAACTTGAACTCAGCGAATCTTCATTAAAAGCAAATTTACAGAAATTGCTAAACAATGGACAGATTGTCAGAGTTGGCAGGAATGCATATTGCGTTGCAGACGATAACATTCAGAATTATGAATATGAGTACTCTACATTAGCACAGCAGGTTGCTGGTGTAGTGAAAGAGAAGCATCCGTGTCTTGATTTCAATATCATGGAGCTAGTGCAGTTTAATGAGTTCATAAATCATCAGTTAGCGCATAATGTTATATTTGTAGCCGTTGAAGAGGATTTGGGGGATTTTGTTTTTGATACTTTAAAAGAAAAATATCCAGGTAAGGTACTGATAAATCCGTCAGCAGAAATATATCACACGTATTGGTGCGATGATATGATAGTAATAACTAAGATGGTTTCTGAAGCACCATTAGGTAAAGTGGAAAAATGGAATGCTAGAATTGAAAAAACATTAGTTGATTTATTATCTGATGATTTACTTAGAAGTTCGATAGCAACTTCTGAATATCCAACGATTTATGAAGATGCTTTTGCTAAATATGCAATTGATGAAAGCTGTCTGTTTCGATATGCAAAGAGACGCGGAGCATATGAGAAAATAAAGCAGTTTATAATAGAGAAAACGAATGTTAAATTGAGATTGGGGTAAGTATGTTACTAACAGAGAACTTTACAGAAAAACATATTAGAAAGTTACAGAGTGAAAGTAAAAGAGATCCAGCATTGCTAGAGCGTACTGTTTATGCGTTTGGATTATTGGAAGCAATTACAAAGGTGGGCATGCCATTTATATTTAAGGGAGGCACCTGCCTTATGCTTCTTCTGAAAGAACCACATAGATTATCTACAGATATAGATATTATTGTTGAGCCGGATACGGATGTGGAAATGTATATAGCAAAAGCTGCTGAGATATTTCCATTCATCAGATTTGATGAGCAGAAGAGAGTAGGGAAGAATAATATAGAAAAGAAGCATTACAAATTTACATATGATTCACCTATTAATGGAAAGAAATTTTACATACTTCTCGATGTACTTTTTGAACACAATCAGTATGAAAAGGTGGAAACAAGAGAGATTAGGAATTCTCTTCTGTTAACACAACCGGAGTATATGAGTGTTAAAGTTCCAAGTATTGAAAGCATTCTTGGAGATAAGTTAACAGCATTTGCACCACATACAACAGGTATTCCTTTAAATGTTGGAAAAGATATGGAAGTCATGAAACAACTGTATGATGTAAGCACATTATTGGATGAATTTGATGATTTTGAAGATGTGAAAATAACATATGAAAAGGTGGCTTTGGCAGAATTGGAATATAGAGGAGTAGAGCTATCTGCTAAAGAATGCGTAAAAGACACATTTGATTCAGCTTTATGCATTGCGTCAAGAGGAAAGATTCTGCCTGACGAATACTCTTTATATGTTAATGGAATCCGAGATTTGAGAGGACATATTTATTCTGAAAACTATAGTCCTGAAATTGCAGTCGGAAGAGCAACAAAAGTAATGTATATAGCTGCTTGTCTGATGGCAGATGTGGCATATGAAAGAGTTGAGGATTACAGAGAGTTCTTGGATATGAAGTTATCACAGTCAGATATTTCTTCACTTAAATATCTTAGAAAAGCCAATCCAGAAGCTTTTGCATATGCAATCAAGACGGATAGAATATTGGCAGATAGTAGAAAGTAATTTATAAGTGTTTTGTTAGTGAAAAGATAATACGAAAAATATTCTAAGTCTCTTTTGGCAGACCAAGGCAGGGCTACACCTTCTACTACATGAATATTCGTGAAAATGCCGCGAAGCGTACCGATGCCTATCTAGAAAAGAAAACTATTTTAAATTCTGAATGATGGCTTCATACATAACATCCGGATTAACGGGCTTTGAAATATGTGCATTCATACCAGAATCAAGACATTGTTTAACCTCTGAATCATAAGCATTTGCAGTCATAGCTATAATCGGAATAGTAGATGCATCTGCTCTTGAAAGCGCTCTAATCATCTTGGTTGCAGTGATGCCATCAATATTTGGCATTCTGATATCCATCAGAATCAGATCAAATTCATCAATAGGAGAGGAACTAAAACGGTTGATACATTCCTGGCCATCTTTTACCCATTCCACAATACAGCCGACTTTTTTCAAAAGCCTTTTCGCAATTTCGGCATTTAGTGGATGGTCCTCGGCAAGCAGGATATGCTTATTTTCAAGGATTTGAAGTGTCTGGCTTTTTTGCACTTCAGATTGATGTTCCTTTTCTTCAATTTTTTGCTTCGCTGCGCGTTCAAAATCAATGGTGACAATGAATTTTGTCCCTTCTCCGAGTTCACTTTCGACTGTAATTTCCCCGTTCATTAGCTCCACGAGTCTTTTTACTTTTACAATAGAAAGTCCAAGACCGGAACCGGCATCATTTGTCACGATGTCACTGTGCTCCTGAGAAAATGGTTTGAAAATCTGGTTATCCAAAAATTCCTTACTCATACCAATACCGGTGTCAGTGATAGTAATGATATCATGAGCAATATTTCCTGTATGTCCGAGGCATTTGAAGTTGATATCGATTATACCTCCTGGCGGTGTGAATTTGACCGCATTAGAAAGAAGATTGAAGAAGATTTGCTTCATGCGCATGGGGTCAACTTTTACTAGGCAGTCTAAATCGGCATTGCTGGTAGTCATGTTTAGTTGAATGCCCTTTTTTTGACATTCAATCTGAATCATCATAAGAACATTATTTACCAGTTCACGTGTAGACACAATCTGAGGCTCAAGCTTTAACATTCCACTATCAATCTTTTGCAAATCTAAGGTGTCATTGATAAGACCAAGCAAATATTGACCAGACTGTTCTATTTTGCTGATATTATCGTGTAATATGTCAATGTTTGTTTCTTCTTCGGATAATCCTGCTATTCCGAGGATACCATTCATAGGTGTACGCATATCGTGGCTCATACGAGAGAAAAAATCTGTTTTTGCCCGACTTGCTTCGTCAGCTTTGTGAATCATCTCTTCCAGCTTTTGGTTGGTTTCTTCTAATTCACGCATCATTTCAATTTCTTTGACTTTTTCATGTTCGATGCTTTGTATCGTACAAAGAACCTTGTCAATATTTTTTGCTTCAGGGCTTCCTACTGATATTGTCAATAATGGTTGGCACATATATCACAAAGATATTAGTACCTAT
>CAZJWA010000075.1:0-8185 GCA_964549585.1 uncultured Butyrivibrio sp.
CTCATAGTCTTATTTATTCTATAGAATTAGGTGTCACATCATTTACAAACTTACACATAGTGAAATTTTAGCAAAATGTTAGAAAATTAACAATTTTTTTAGTGGATTTTTGGCAGTCAAATTGTGGCCTTAAGTTTACTCTTTCCTACTAATCGAGTAGGTTCCCTACTCGATTACGATAATGATATCCGTCATCTCATGACTATCGTCATTCGATGATGGATATTCGCCAAATATACAGATTTTCGTGCAAGCACGAATCTGTATGCTTGGCTCATTATCTACACAAAAAAAGCATTTGGCATGGAATTCACTTTTGCCAAATGCTTTTCAATAATTATTATGATTAAATATCTAGTCTAACCTTGGCTTCATCCTCAGCCTCATGCTTAAACTCTTCCACCTGCACTGCGCTGACACTTGGAAGTTCATCCAGAGATTTGACGCCAAAGCTTCTAAGAAATTCCTCAGTAGTTCCAAATAGCAGAGGTCTTCCTGGCGCATCCATCCTGCCAAGCTCAGATACCAGATTGAACTCAACAAGTCTATTTACTGCATGGTCACTGTTTACGCCCCTTATCTTTTCAATTTCGCCTTTAGTTACAGGCTGCTTGTAGGCAATTATAGAAAGCGTTTCAAGAAGTGCATCAGTAAGAACAGCTTTTCTTGGCGTCTTGGCAATCTTAATAAGATAACCAAACATGTCCTTTTTGGTACATAGCTGAACAGCACTGTCTAATTCTAATAGTTCTATTCCGCTCTCACTTGACGAATACTTTTCCTTTAAGTACTTAATCTGCTTTCTGACTTCTCCCGGTGTTTCAAGAAGAGTCCTTGCCAGTGTATTAATCTCGACAGAATCTCCCATCGTAAAAAGAATTGCTTCTATAGCCGCGACACCTTCATAAAAATCAGCACCCGTATCATCCATCTTAGTATCAGAAGAATCTTTTGTCATGCCATCATCCGTAGTACTATTATCAGCCTTAGTGATTTCTGCATTTGCATTATCGTCATTATAGCTATCAGATGTCTGCTTATTAGCCTCACTCTCACCCATCAAACTGCCTCTTTCCTTGTTGTAATCGTAATATCTCCGAAAGTTGTTTCCTGCGCTATCTCAATATTACCCATCTTCATTTCTTCTAAGATAACTAGAAACGTTACTATTACCTCACTCTTATTATGCTGCTTTTCAAGAAGTGCTCTAAAGCTAAAAGACCCATGTGTCTTAATAAACTCATGAACATAGACAGTCTTTTGGTCAAGATCAACTTCGTCTCTTTCAATCTTTCCAAATTTACTTCTTACTGGATCTATCTTATCTTCCTGCCGTTTAAGAACCTGTCTAAAAATCTCATTTAATCCGGAGAGGTCATTGTCTCCAATAAGATGATCAAAATCTATTGGCGGAACATACTTCATAATTTCTTCAGGCATATTCTGATTTCTGTAGAATGCTTTATCAGCATGCTCATGCCTATCTTTTAGTTCGAACGACATATATTTATACATCTTATATTCAAGAAGCTTCTCAACAAGTTCAGCTCTTGGATCTTCTTCCTCGCCCTCTTCATTTACCTCTTTTGGCAAAAGCATTTTGCATTTGATATCTATAAGTGTTGCAGCCATAACAAGAAATTCGCTGGTAACATCCATATCCTGGTGGTGCATCTGATTTATGTATTCCATATACTGCTCAGTAATAATTGCAATCGGTATATCATAAATATCAACCTTATTCTTATCAATTAGATGAAGGAGCAAATCAAGTGGTCCTTCAAAAGCCTGTAATTTCACCTCAAGTGCCATCATAAATCTCCATGCCCAAAATCGAAATATTATTGTTTGGAATTGCTACTATTATCTTAATTATCAGTCTTCTTTACATCAATCACGCATAGTTCTCCGGGATTTAGTACACGAACAGGGATGGTATGTGTTCCAAGCCCTTTGCTTAAAATCATCGTGCAATTATTCTTTGTATACTTCCCACCATCATATTTTGGAAAAAAAATAAGTGCAGGAGAAATAACTCCTCCCAAAAAAGGAAGTCTTACTATTCCGCCATGTACGTGCCCTGAAAGCACCAAATCTGCGCCCCAATCTGAATACTCTTCAAAGTACATAGGATTATGGGCAATAAGAATATTATATCTGTCTTTTTGAGTATTTCCAACTAAAGAAGCAATATAATCTTCATCCATTTTTCTTTTAAAAAATCTTTTGTAATAGTAATGCTGTAGTTCAAATCCTGTAATCTGTGTTTTGTATTCATCAAGCCCAAGGCTTTCATTTTCAAGAAGATTAACCCCTATATCTCTCTGCTTTGCTGCATATGTTTCATAGAAGTTTCCAAAGCAGTCAGGAATTTTCTTTAGTTTGTATTCATGATTACCATTTGCAGCATATACCGGATATCTTTGGGCTAAAGCAGAAAGCAAAGAAACTGCTCTTTCATCACCTCTTTGATGAGATTTGGAATATGCACTTATAAGGTCTCCTGCAGAAATAATTATATCAGGTGCTGCTTCATCTATTGCTTCAATAAGCTTCTCATTATTATTTCCATAGCTTTTTCCATGTAAATCAGTAAGCAGACATATTCTAAAGCTTTTAGAAATCTTAGCCGATGTAACCTCATAATTTCTAACTATAAATCTATTATTATCAAAAAAGCTAATTATCAGCGAAATAATAATTATTATAAGAACAAAAAGAAATATTCCCAAAATCATCTCATTACGCTCTATTCTTTCTAAAATATTGTTCAAATGTCAGTAACAGTGTAAGGCAATATTAGCATATTTTGCTTATCATTATCCAGTATAAAATATTACATGGAAAAAGCCCCTGATATTTACTATCAAGGGCTTTTATCATCACTTATTAGTTGTATTTGCGCTTTCTAGCTGCTTCGGACTTCTTCTTACGCTTTACGCTAGGCTTCTCATAATGCTCTCTCTTACGGATCTCCTGCTGGATACCGGCCTTTGCGCAACTTCTCTTAAAACGGCGAAGTGCATTATCCAAAGTTTCATTCTCTTTTACGATTACTGTAGACATTCTCTTCTAAACCTCCCTTCAGTCCCTTCAAGTACATGACTGATTGGGTTATTTGTTATTCAAACGGCAATTTGCCTATAACATCAAATATTATACCACATATTTTGACACCGTCAACATAAAATTATTATAACTATGCATCAAAAATACTGTATGCGCACAAATCTCAATTACTTTATCTGCGTGCCAAGTACTACTGCTGCCTTTGCAACTGCGTCCTCAATTCCTGCAGGATTCTTACCACCTGCCTGTGCCATGTTCGGACGTCCGCCGCCGCCTCCACCAACAAGTGGAGCAATTTCCTTTACAAGATTTCCTGCATGAGCGCCCTTTGCAATTGCTCCATCTGTAGCCATAGTAATAAGCTTTACAGAGCCTTCAGTATCGGAAATAAGAACAATTACGCCCTCTCCAAGCTTTGCCTTAAGCTGATCTCCAAGATCTCTTAAATCATTCATCTCAACATTTTTAACTGAAGTAGCAAGAAGTTTTACTCCCTTAATATCCTGAACCTTATCAAGAACATCTCCAAGAGCTTCCTTTGCAGCACTGCTCTTTAATGATTCATTCTCGCTCTTTACATTCTTAAGTTCTTCCTGAAGCTTTTTAATATGCTCAAGAAGATCAGAAGGAGTTGTCTTTAAAAGACTGGCTGCTTCTTTAATTTCATCCTCAAGTCCGTCATAATACTTGCTGACATTTCTGCCGGTAAGAGCTTCTATCCTACGTACTCCGGCTGCAACGCCGCTTTCGGAAAGAATTTTGAATTGTCCGATCTGATTTGTGTTTGCAACATGAGTTCCGCCGCAAAGTTCAGTTGAGAAATCTCCCATCTTAACTACGCGAACGCTTTCGCCATACTTTTCGCCAAACAGTGCCATAGCTCCTGTCTTTTTGGCTTCATCAAGACTCATGACAGTAGTATTTACTTCAAGCGAAGCTGCAATTTCTTCATTAACTATATCTTCTACGCGCTTAATCTCTTCACCGGTCATTGCTTTAAAGTGGCTGAAATCGAAACGTGTTCTGCCTGCATCCTGATATGAACCAGACTGCTCAACATGAGTTCCAAGAACAGTTCTAAGTGCTTTCTGAAGAAGATGTGTTGCACTATGATTGCGACAAATAGCCAAACGATTAGCTTCATCAACGCTAAGACAGGCAGTTTCGCCCATCCTTATCATGCCCTTTGTAACAACTCCTATATGAGCAATCTTAGATCCTGCAACATGAAGCGTATCTTTAACTTCGAAGCATCCATCAGCAGTTGTTATTGTTCCTTTATCACCAATCTGTCCGCCCATTGTTCCATAGAAAGGTGTTTCGAGAGTTATAATTGCTCCCATCATTCCGTCAGTAAGCGCATCGGTAAGGCTATTCTCTTCATTATCGTCATCAGCATGAAGCTCTGCCATACAAACAATCTTAGAATTTGCTTTCAGCTTATCATAGCCGATGAATTTTGAATTAATTTCGGCATCCATCTGCTCATATATAGTAGCATCAGCTCCCATATAGTTTGTGGTCTTTCTGGCATTTCTAGCCATGACCTTCTGCTCGTTCATAGCCTTATTAAAGCCATCCTCGTCGATAGACATTCCCTTTTCTTCAAGAATTTCGCTTGTAAGGTCAAGAGGGAATCCATAAGTATCATAAAGCTTAAATGCGTCAGCTCCTGATAAAATCTTTTGGCCGTCAGTCGTAAGCTTATCCTGCATCTGTCCAAGGATCTCAAGACCCTGTCCGATTGTTTTATCAAACTTCTCTTCTTCCTGAGCAATTACATTGATAATAAAATCTCTTTTTTCTTCAAGTTCAGGATAACCATCTTTACTGCCAAGAATAACTGCTTCTGAAAGCTTTGTCAGAAAAGCTCCTTCTATTCCAAGAAGTCTTCCATGTCTGGCTGCTCTTCTGATAACACGTCTAAGAACATATCCTCTTCCTTCATTTGAAGGCATGATTCCATCGGAAATCATAAATGTAGCAGATCTGATATGATCAACGATAACTCTGATTGATACATCAGTCTTATCATCATCATGATATTTAACGCCTGCAATATCACATACTTCATTACGAAGCGAGCAAAGAGTATCAACGTCGAAGATTGAATCTACTCCCTGAACCGCAACAGCAAGTCTTTCAAGTCCCATACCTGTATCAATATTCTTCTGAACAAGGTCTGTATAATGGTTATGTCCATCATTAATAAACTGTGAAAATACGACATTCCATACTTCCATATATCTGTCGCATTCGCAGCCAACTGTGCAACCAGGTTTACCGCAGCCATACTTTTCTCCGCGGTCATAATATATTTCTGTACATGGACCGCATGGACCTGATCCATGCTCCCAGAAGTTATCTTCCTTGCCAAACTTAAATATCCTGTCAACAGGAATACCCATCTTATTATGCCAAATATCAAAAGCTTCATTATCGTCAACATATACAGATGGATAGAGTCTGTCTGCATCAAGACCAACTACCTCTGTTAAAAATTCCCATGCCCATGGAATAGCCTCTTCCTTGAAATAATCTCCAAATGAAAAGTTTCCAAGCATTTCAAAAAAAGTACCATGTCTGGCAGTCTTACCAACATTCTCAATATCTCCGGTACGAATACATTTCTGACAGGTAGTAACCCTCTTTCTTGGAGGAATTTCCTGGCCTGTAAAATAAGGCTTAAGAGGTGCCATTCCTGAATTGATAATCAAAAGACTGTTATCATTGTGTGGCACCAGCGAAAAGCTGTTCATGCGAAGGTGTCCCTTTTCTTCAAAATATTTAAGGAACATTTCTCTAAGTTCATTAACACTATAATTCTTCATAAAATCCCCATCCTTAAAAATGGTAATACTCTGCCATTTCATTTATATATTGTTCTTATAAGCCAAAACCAAATTTATATCAGAACGTAAATTTATCTGAGAAGTACTCTTCAAGAGAATCAATTGCTACACGTTCCTGCTCCATGCTGTCACGGAAGCGAACTGTAACGCAGTTATCTGTCTCAGAATCAAAATCATATGTAATGCAGAAAGGAGTTCCGATTTCGTCCTCACGGCGATATCTCTTACCAATATTTCCGCGATCATCAAACTCGCAGTAATATTTCTTTGAAAGCTTTGCAAATACTTTATCAGCGCCGTCATTAAGCTTCTTGGATAATGGGAGTACCGCGATCTTAACAGGAGCAAGAGCCGGATGAAGATGAAGAACTGTTCTTACATCGCCCTCTCCAATTGTTTCCTCATCATATGCTCCGCAAAGGAAAGCCAAAAGAACTCTGTCTGCTCCAAGTGAAGGCTCAATAACATAAGGAATATATCTCTCATTTTTTACATCATCAAAATATGTAAGATCTTCTCCAGAAACCTCCTGGTGTCTTGAAAGATCATAATTTGTTCTGTCAGCAATTCCCCAAAGCTCTCCCCATCCAAATGGGAAAAGATATTCTATATCAGATGTAGCCTTTGAATAGAATGAAAGTTCCTTCTTATCATGGTCTCTTACTCTCATCTGATCCTTTTCCATGCCAAGAGACTCAAGGAAATTAACACAATATTTTCTCCAGTAATCAAACCACTCAAGATCTGTGTCAGGCTCGCAGAAAAATTCAAGCTCCATCTGCTCAAATTCTCTTATACGGAAAATAAAGTTTCCAGGTGTAATTTCATTTCTAAAAGACTTACCAATCTGTCCAATACCAAATGGAATCTTACGTCTTGTAGTTCTCTGAACATTCTTAAAGTTTACAAATATACCCTGTGCTGTCTCTGGTCTTAAATAAATTGTGCTCTTAGCATCCTCTGTAACACCCTGGAATGTTTTGAACATAAGGTTAAACTGACGAATATCAGTAAAATTATGCTTTCCGCAAGTAGGGCATGGAATCTCATGCTCATTAATAAAATCCATCATCTGTTGCTGTGACCAGCCATCAACTGATCCGCCAAGGTCGATATTATTCTCAGCTGCGAAATCCTCGATAAGCTTATCAGCTCTAAATCTCTCATGGCACTCTTTACAGTCCATAAGAGGATCAGAAAAGCTCTTAAGATGTCCACTTGCAACCCATGTCTGAGGATTCATAAGTATGGCGCTGTCAAGACCTACATTTGTCTCTGACTCCTGGACAAATTTCTGCCACCACGCCTTCTTAATATTATTCTTAAGTTCAACTCCAAGCGGGCCATAGTCCCAGCTGTTCGCAAGACCTCCATATATATCAGAACCAGGGTAAACAAATCCTCTGTTCTTAGCTAGGCCTACAATTTTGTCCATTGTCTTTGCTGAATTATCCATATCTTAATCTCCTCGCAAAAAATATTCTATATTGTACTAATTATTACATGCTTATTTAGAAAGAACTATATATCTTAAATCATCCTCTGATTCACTAACCGAGGCTGATTTCTTATCACTTATACTAACACCGTCTGAAACATATAAAATATCGTATGGTGTCTCAATATCAGCATCATCAGCTGTAACAATTATATGATTAGAGCCCACGCTGTCAAGGGAAGTACTATCAACTGCATTTCCATCAGTATCAACCATATTGCCCGGAAGAGAAAATCCGCCGTTTGAAGCATCATCTACTGTTCCATAATAAAAAGACTCTTCATTAAAATGTGCAAAATCTGTTGATGAATCATATGACATGATAACCTTAATATTGCCATCCTTCTCGCTAATCTTATTAAGCTTAACAAGATTATCTCCATTCGAACTATTATAATCGGAGATTTCAGAAGCAATCGTATTCTTAAGTTCATCCTTATCATAGTAGCTTGCAGAAAAATCTTCTACAATAACACCTACTACTGTTCCATTCTTATTAACCCCAATTGTGGTAATATCTGAATCTGCCCCACTAAATGAACCACAAGACGTCAAAAGTGCGACAAGCATTACCTGCACAAATACCAAAGAAATTCTTAAATTTTTCATTACTCACCTCGGTTATGCACTTAATATGCGCATAAACAAAAGTTATTATATATGACTTAACTGAGATTTTCAATTACTATTCAAGTAAAGAGAGCATCTCGGTGTAGGATTACAATTGATGTGACACTTTTCTGATATACAAATAGCGGCTGAGTCT
>CAZJWA010000076.1:0-8052 GCA_964549585.1 uncultured Butyrivibrio sp.
TTGAAAAATAAAGGTTTAGGAAATAAAAAATGGTAGTGAATTTGACACTACCTTTAAAATTAGGGGGTTCTAAAATATGAAAGGAAAAGTTAATTTCAATGGTTTTAAGCGTTTTAGGAAAGTATTCGTAATCACGGCTATGATAGCAGTTCTTTTTCCATGGACAAGTGCTATGGCTGCGGAAAATGCACAATCTGCAGATGCTCAAGGTGACACTAGCCCGCAAACTATTACGCTCGGATTTGCAGGAGATATCAACCTCTCCGATGATTGGTGCACGATGAAATATATGACTTCAAACGGTCTTGATATCACGGACTGTATAGGTTCTGATGTAATCGCGCAGACAAATTCATATGACCTTTTCATGATAAATAACGAATTTACGTACAGTACTCGCGGAAGCAAAATGAAGGGAAAGGCTTATACCTTCAGAGCAAATCCGGCAAATATCAGCATGATTGAGGTGCTTGGAACAGATGTTGTCCTAATGGCGAATAATCACGTATATGATTATGGCAAGGATGCTTTTCTTGATACGCTGGATACGCTCTCATCGGCCGGTATTCTGGAGGTTGGAGCAGGAAGAAATATTTCCGAAGCGATGGCTCCTGTTTATTTTGATATTGACGGAATTACGATTTCGTATGTAGCTGCATCCCGCGCCGAGAAGAATATTATGACGCCAAAAGCCGGAGACAATTCTCCTGGTATTCTTTATGCCTATGACGAAGCACAGTATCTTGAGTGTATCAAGACTGCAAAAGCAAATTCAGATTACTGCGTTGCAAGTATCCACTGGGGCACAGAATATTCAAATAATGCTGATAAAACCCAAAGAAAGCTTGCAAAAGAGTTTATCGATGCCGGTGCAGACGTTGTAATAGGCACTCATCCTCATGTAATTCAAGGAATTGAATATTACAAGGATAAGCCAATTATTTATAGTCTTGGAAATTTCTGGTTTAATGAAAAGAATCTTTACAGCTGCCTTTTCGATGTCACCCTCGAGGTTGACTCTTCTTCTTTGGATAAAAAGGTGACGTTGTCACAAGTGAGATTCACTCCGCTCAAGCAGGAAGGTTATCACACATTTATACAGAAGAGTTCTACAAACCGCCAGAAATGCATCGATTTTGAAAACAGTATCTCTTTTGACGCTACAGTAGGAAGTGACTATATTGTCACAAATAATGCTTCATGAGAGCCTTTCGCGTAAAATAATTTCATTATGAACCTATAAGGATCGATTCATCAAAATGAATATCCTAAACACATTTTTTATTATATTTTTAAGACGATAATCTTTTTCTGAAATATAGTTTGCCATTCTCAGAATATTTTGTATAATAGTTGTAAGTACTTACATTATTTACATTTGGTATGCTATATTTTTAGTCGCTCAAGGCATTATCAGCAAAGAGATACGAAATTACACTTACATCAGGAGAGAAATCCCGTGAATATTTATGACATTGCCAAAATGGCAGGCGTTTCAATAGCCACAGTATCAAGAGTAGTTAACGGAAGTGAAAAGGTAAGCGAGAAAACCAAGCAGCACGTCCTTAAAATCATTGACGATGCCGGCTACACTCCGAACGTTTTTGCAAGAAGTCTTGGTCTTAATACCATGCACACAATAGGCATTCTGGTTCCTGATATTTCAGATCCATATATGTCGCAGGCTGTTTACCATCTCGAAGAAAGGCTGTCTAGATACGAATACAACTGTATTCTCGCATGCAGCGGTTTTAGTGATGAGTCAAAGAAATCCCATGTCCAGATGCTCATTTCCAAGCATATTGACGCTCTGATTCTCGTTGGCTCGACTTATTCGGGAGCCAGCATCAATACGCACACAACAGACTATATTAGAGAAGCTGCTTCAGAAGTTCCGATTTTTATCATTAACGGAATAGTTGACGGTGCAAACATCTACTGCACAGTCTGCAATGATAAGAAAGCTTCATACGATCTTACAACAAGTCTGATAAAGCGTGGCAAAAAGAGAATTCTCTTCCTGACAGATTCGCACTCCTACAGTGCTTGTCAGAAAAAGTCAGGCTATGAAGAAGCCCTAAGCGACGCAGGTCTTCCGGTTCTTGGTGACTTAAAGCTTGATACCAAAAATGATATTCATTATGTCAGGGACCAGCTTCTTCAGTATTCTACTCTGAAATTTGACAGTGCAATCGCTACAGATGATGAAATTGCTGTCGGAGTCCTCAAATATGCTGCTGTAAAGGGACTGTCTGTTCCAAAGGATTTAAGTATAATTGGCTACAATAACTCTTCTCTTTCAATCTGCTGCGAGCCGGAGCTCACAAGCGTTGATAACAGAGTTGAGCAGGTATGCTTCGATACAATTGATAGGATGATTAGTGTCCTTAAGGAAAATGCTGACGTTCCGCCACATTCAGAAATTGAATGCGAACTCGTCAAAAGAAATACAACTGATTTTTAAATTAGATATCCCATGAAATGTATTAAAGAAGCTTTTGTATTTTGATATCCCAAAGGATGTATTAAACAAGCTTTTCAAGTACCCATGGGATATCATTTTCTAATGTATCAAAATCCGCTTTGCACCTTTTGCTGTTTTGAAAGGTGCAAATTTTGCACTTTATCATGCTCTGAAAGGTGCAATTCTTTCACTTTTCATGTTCTATTTCCACCGCTGCGGTGATTTCGTACGCCAAATACGCGCTTTAGGCGCGAACTTGTCTATTAACTGTGTGAATGTACGAAGAATGACTTTTTTGTATACTTTCTGTCAGAGAACTGATTCCACCAGTGTGAATGTATGTAGCGTGATTTTTTTTGTATCTGACATACACGTTTTTACACTATTTCGTATGCAATTATATGTATAGCTGTCAGCCGGTATGTCAGCTGGCACTTTCTTAATCTCACATACCGGCAATGCTACATTAGCGTATATTGACATACAATATACCGTTTTGCGGTATGTAACAGAACTTTTTTCATCTGTCACATACTCTCACCGCTCAAAATCATCCTATATTTCACAAAAACGGTATGCAGCAGAGCTTTTTTCATCAGTCACATACTCTTCCACTCAAAATCATCCTATATTTCACAAAAACGGTATGCAACAGAACTTTTTTCATCTGTCACATACTCTCATCATAAAAAAGTCCCATCTCCACTCATTTCCTATCTCAAGGCTCCCCACCTCACAGCTTCCAACCTCCCCTTCTCACTCTTCCCCGCCTCCCCACTCACACTCTCCCACCAAAAAGAATGCCAAAAATGAAAACATTTACATTGACATTTTTACGCATTTGTCTGATAATCTATGTAAGTGCTTACATAAAGCAATCACCCGGTTCAAACTAAATAAAAAACAAATACAAATTAAGAGAGGCTACATCAATGAAACAATTCATGGATAAGGAATTCATGCTGCAAAATGAAACAGCAAAAAGGCTCTTCCACAGCTATGCAGAGAATATGCCGGTAATTGATTATCACTGTCACATTTCTCCAAGAGAAATATTTGAGGACAGAAGATTTAATAATATAGCTGAGGTATGGCTTGGCGGAAGAAATGCTGATGGAACATACTTTGGAGATCACTATAAATGGAGACTGATGCGTTCAATGGGAATCAGTGAAGATTTGATAACAGGAGATGCAGATCCAAGAGACAAGTTCAGAGCCTTTGCTAAGACTCTTGAAATGGCAATTGGTAATCCGATGTACCATTGGTGCAATCTTGAACTTCATAAGTATTTCGGAATAGATGAACCATTAACGTCTGATAATGCTGATAAAATCTGGGAAATCACCAAGGATAAGCTTCAAAATGACCCAGATCTTACAGTTCGTGGAATTATCAGATCATCAAACGTATACTACATCGGTTCTACAGATGACCCAGTTGATTCTCTAGAATGGCATGAGAAAATAGCTGCAGATTCCTCAATTGAGTTTAAAGTATGCCCTTCCTTTAGACCTGATAAGGCAATCAATATCAGTAAAGACGGCTTTGAGGAATACGTTGAAAAGCTTGCTGCAAGTGTTAACAAATCAAAGCTCACTTCAGCAAAAGAGATGTGCAATGCGCTTTCAGAAAGACTTCAGTTCTTTATAAATCATGGATGCAAGGCAAGTGACCATGGCCTTGATTATGTTATGTATAACCCTTGCACTATGGATGAAGCCAATGAAATCTTTGCTAAAAAGATGAACGGCAAAGCCATCACAAAGGATGAAGCAGAAAAGTATCAGACAACCATCCTGATGTACCTTGCAAAGCAGTACCACAAGAACAATATAGTCATGGAAATTCATTACTCCTGCCTTAGAAATGTTAATAAGAGAATGTTTGACATTGAAGGTCCGGACACCGGCTTCGACGTTATAGCGCAAAATTCCTGTGGAGAGAACCTTGCTGCTCTTCTTAGCGCACTTGATGAGACAAATGAGCTTCCAAGAACAATACTCTTCTCACTTGATGAAACGGACTTTAACATTATCGGAACTATTATTGGTGCATTCCAAAATGATGAGATCCCCGGAAAACTTCAGCTGGGTGCTGCGTGGTGGTTCCTCGATACAAGAGATGGTATGGAAAAGCAGATGCGTTCGCTTGCAAGCCTTGGTCTTCTTGGAACCTTCACCGGAATGCTTACTGATTCCAGATCCTTCCTATCCTATACAAGACATGATTATTTCCGCAGAATTTTCTGTAACCTTATCGGTAAATGGGTCGAAGATGGAGAATATCCTGAAATAGAAGCTTCACTTAAGAAAATTGTCGAAGGCGTCAGCTTTGGTAACGCCAGGAATTATTTTGAAATCTAAAAAAGGAAAAGGCGCGGGTTTGAAAGCTACCTTTCAAACCCGCGGTCACTATAATAAAGTTGCAATATGGAGGCTGAAATGGAAAAGCTTAGTTACAAAACACTCTCAGAATCAAATTATAACGGCTATATTTTGAAGGACGCGCCTGAAAAAGTCCTTCAGTTTGGTGAAGGAAATTTCCTTCGTGCATTCGTTGATTACTGGTTTGACCTGCTAAATGAAAAAACTGATTTTAACGGTAAGGTTGTTGTTTCACAGCCTATAGAACAGGGACTTGCAGACATGATAAATGACCAGGAGGGTTTATATACTCTTTTCCTAAGAGGAAGTGAGAATGGTCAAAAGGTCAATAAAAAGCGCGTTATTTCGTCAATATCAAGATGCTTAAATCCATACAAAGATTACGACGCCCTTATGGAATGTGCTTCTAATCCTGAGCTTCGTTACATCGTTTCAAACACAACAGAAGCAGGAATTGCATATGATCCGACCTGCCAAATGACTGACAAGCCGGCATCAAGCTTTCCTGCAAAATTAACAGCTTTTTTGTATCAGAGATTTCTAAATAAGCTTCCGGGCTTTGTCATTCTCTCCTGCGAGCTAATTGATCACAACGGAGACGAGCTCAAGAAATGCGTCGGACAGTATATAGATCAGTGGAATCTCGGCAGCGATTTCAAAAAATGGAATGATAGCGAAAATATCTTTTGCTCAACGCTTGTAGATCGAATCGTGCCTGGCTATCCAAGAAATGAAGCCGCTTCAATCTGTCAGGAGCTTGGTTATCAGGACAATCTCATTGATACCGGCGAAGTCTTCGGCTTCTGGGTTATCGAAGGTCCGCAGTCAATCATGCAGGAGCTTAAATTCGATAAAGCAGAGCTTCCGATAATCGTTGTGGATAACGTCACACCATACAAGCAGCGTAAGGTCAGAATTCTTAATGGAGCCCATACCTCTTTTATCATGGGAGCGTATCTTTCTGGGCAAAATATCGTTCGTGACTGTATGAAGGATGAAGTCATTCACGGCTTTATGAACAAGACAATTTATGATGAAGTCATTCCAACGCTTGATCTTCCAAAAGATGACCTCGAGCAGTTTGCCTCTGATGTAACTGAGCGTTTCTCAAATCCGTTTGTTGACCACCTGCTTCTTTCGATTTCGCTCAATTCAACTTCAAAATGGAAGGCTCGCTGCATGCCATCACTCCTTGAGTTTGCTGCAAGAAACAATGGTAAGCTCCCTAAATGCCTGACATTTTCATTTGCCGCATACCTTTGCTTCTACCATAATGGTCAGGAAAAGGCCGATAACTCTCTTATTGGCAAAAGAAATAACGACACCTACGAGATTAAGGATGACGCAGATGTTCTTGACTTCTACTACGACCATAGATGCGATACTTTAGAAGAGCTCACACATGCAGTGATAGATAACGAGAAGTTCTGGGATGATAGTCTAAAAAAGCTAGACGGTTTTGAGGCTGAAGTTATTGATGATCTTAAACTCATCGAAAAGCTCGGTATGTATGAAGCAATTAAGCAGATTATCGAGTAAAACAGATCACAGCAGCCAGATTTAACAACTCAAACATAGCTCATTTTTAATAATATAGACGTTTTACCGTTATAATTATCACTAAAAGAAAGGCTCATATACAATGGAGTTAATTAGGATTCATCCATCAGACAATGTCGCAGTTGCTCTCTCTCCGCTATCCAAAGGCGGTTCCTATTCATTCGAGGCAGGAAATGAGAAGGCTATTATTACCGCTCTCGAAGATATTGAACGAGGACATAAAATCGCACTTTGCGATATTAACAAAGGTGAAGAAATCATTAAATATGGAAATACGATAGCTATTGCCAAAAAAGCTATACGAAAAGGCGAATGGATTCATACTCACAATGCAGGAACTGGGCTTTCTGAGGATGATAGCTTCGTATACGATCACCATGAATACATCCTCCCAATTTCGAACAAGCCAAAATTCTTTAATGGTTTTAGACGAACTGACGGAAGCGTTGGAATTAGAAATGAAATATGGATTATTCCAACTGTTGGCTGCGTCAACTGCATCGCAGAGCAGCTCGTTTCAATGAATACAGATTTGATAAAGGGAAGTATTGATGGGCTTTACGCCTACACTCATCCATTTGGCTGCAGTCAGCTTGGAGATGATCATGCAAATACAAGGAAAATTCTTGCAGACCTCGTTCACCATCCAAACGCAGGTGGCGTACTCGTTCTTGGACTTGGCTGCGAAAATCTAACTATGGATCAGTTCAAAAAAGAGCTTGGAAATATTGATACAGACCGCGTCAAATTCATGATTTGCCAAAATGAAGAGGATGAACTTGAAACAGGATCAAAGCTTCTTTTAGAGCTTGCAGAAAATGCCGCAAAATCTGTTAGAGAGGCAGTACCTGCAAGTGAACTCGTAATTGGTATGAAATGCGGCGGTTCCGATGGTTTATCAGGAATTACAGCCAATCCTACTGTAGGAAGCTTTTCCGATAAGCTTATTTCCATGGGAGGAACCACAATTCTTACTGAGGTTCCTGAAATGTTTGGTGCCGAACAGATTCTTTTTAACAGATGCAAAGATAAAGAAACATTCGATAGAGCCAAGAAGATGGTTGATGATTTTAAGGAATACTTCACATCACACGGACAGGTAGTATATGAGAATCCAAGTCCAGGAAACAAGGCAGGAGGTATCACTACTCTTGAAGACAAATCATGCGGCTGTGTTCAAAAGGGCGGAAGCGCGCAGATTACTGATGTTCTTGCATACGGAGAACGAGTTCACTCCAATGGACTAAATCTTCTTTCAGGTCCCGGAAACGACCTTGTAAGTACAACCGCTCTTACTGCTGCCGGAGCTCACCTTATCCTATTTACGACAGGTCGTGGTACTCCATTTGGTGCTCCTGCTCCTACTGTAAAGATATCTACTAATTCAGCTCTTTTTACTAAAAAGCATGAATGGATTGATTTCAATGCAGGAACTGTTGCCGAAGGTGAATCACTTGATAGTGCCAGTGAGAGACTTCTTGACTACGTACTTGAAGTTGCAAACGGAAAGCAGACTCAGGCCGAAAAACACGGCTGCAGAGAAATCTCGATTTTTAAGGACGGAGTCGTTTTGTAGGTTTAAATCTGATCAAAAATTTAATATGTCGTAAAAATAAAAATCCCACCAAAATACGCATATTG
>CAZJWA010000077.1:0-8024 GCA_964549585.1 uncultured Butyrivibrio sp.
TTATTGGGACATTTTCTCTTGTGGTATATTAGGACATTATCAAAAATGGTTTATATTTTGGATGATTTTAAAAATATTTCCCTTGACTCAAAAAAATACTAGCCTTATAATGGATAGTGCACTATTGTGGAGTGGAAGGCTTTTTTACGCCTTTTTGCAATACACATGATTGTCATAGGCTTTTTTTGATAAACCATGCATCTTGTATAGCTTAGAGGAATGGTATACACCATATACTATTTTAGCAAATTTCTTCCATGAATTCAAAATACAAAAGAACGGGGTGAATGTCAATGGAAAAGTACAGAATACATCCTATGAATTCTGGCAAAAATGCTCGAATGAGTTTTCAGCGTCAGAAGCAAGTATTGGAGATGCCAAATCTGATCGAGGTTCAGAAGAATTCTTATCAGTGGTTCCTGGATGAGGGACTTAAAGAGGCATTTGATGATATCTCTCCAATTGAAGACTACAGCGGAAAACTCAGCTTGGAATTTGTAGACTTCAAGCTCTGTGAGGACGAAGTAAAGTATTCTATTGAAAAATGTAAGGAGAGGGATGCAACATATGCTGCTCCTCTTAAGGTGAAAGTCCGCCTTCATAACAAGGAAAAGGATGAGATTACTGAACATGAGATTTTCATGGGTGATCTTCCTTTAATGACCGCAACCGGAACATTTGTAATAAACGGAGCTGAGCGAGTTATCGTCAGCCAGCTTGTTCGTTCACCCGGAATCTATTATGATATAACATTTGATAAAATTGGTAAGAAACTTATTGCCTGCACAGTAATTCCTAACAGAGGTGCTTGGCTTGAGTATGAGACTGATTCTAATGATGTATTCTATGTTAGGGTTGATCGTACAAGAAAGGTTCCTGTAACAGTTCTTATCAGAGCACTTGGTATAGGAACGAATGAGGAGATTCTCGATCTGTTCGGAGATGAACCAAAGATTCAGGGAAGTTTTACTAAGGATCCATCAACTGATTATCAGAGTGGACTTCTGGAACTTTATAAGAAGATTAGACCAGGTGAGCCTCTTAGCGTAGATAGCGCAGAGAGTCTTATTAATGCTATGTTTTTTGATGCAAGAAGATATGATCTTGCAAAGGTAGGAAGATATAAGTTTAATAAGAAGCTTCATTTTAAGAACAGACTTAAGGGCCAGATTCTTGCTGAAGATGTTGTAGATGAATCTACAGGTGAAATGATTGCTGCTGCAGGTACTACTATTGATAGAGCTCTTGCTACAGAAATTCAGAATGCTGCAATTCCATATGTAATGATCCAGACAGAAGAGAGAAATGTTAAGGTTCTTTCTAATATGATGGTTGACCTTACTCATTTTGTTGATTGTGATCCTGAGGAACTTGGAATTACGGAGAATGTATACTATCCTGCACTAAAGCTTATTCTTGATGATTTCGAAGGAAAAGATGATGCTGAGGGACTTGCTGATGCTATCAGAAACCATGTTCATGATTTGATACCAAAGCACATTACAAAGGAAGATATTCTTGCATCAATAAACTACAATATCGCAGTTGAGTATGGCATTGGAAATGATGATGATATAGATCATCTTGGAAATCGTCGTATCAGATGCGTTGGAGAACTTTTACAGAATCAGTATCGTATCGGACTTTCAAGACTTGAAAGAGTTGTTCGTGAAAGAATGACTACTCATGACGCTGAGGAAGTATCTCCACAGACTTTAATTAATATTAAACCAGTCCAGGCTGCTGTTAAGGAATTCTTTGGTTCATCACAGCTTTCACAGTTCATGGATCAGAATAACCCTCTTGGAGAGCTTACACATAAGAGACGTTTATCAGCACTCGGCCCTGGTGGACTTTCAAGAGATAGAGCTGGATTTGAGGTTCGAGATGTACATTACACCCATTATGGTCGTATGTGCCCTATCGAGACTCCTGAAGGACCTAACATCGGACTTATTAACTCACTTGCTAGTTATGCAAGAATTAATGAGTATGGATTTATTGAAGCTCCTTATCGTAAGGTAGATAAATCTGATCCTGAGAATCCATGTGTTACTGATGACGTTGAATATCTCACAGCTGATGAAGAAGATAATTTCCATGTAGCTCAGGCTAACACTCCTCTTGATGAGCAGGGACATTTTATGGGTAATAATGTATCAGGACGTTTCAGAGAAGAAACTTCGGAATATCCAAAGGGAGCATTTGAGTACATGGATGTATCCCCACGTATGGTATTCTCAGTTGCTACAGCACTTATCCCATTCCTTGAGAATGATGATGCTAACCGTGCTCTTATGGGTTCAAACATGCAGCGTCAGGCCGTTCCGCTTCTTACTACTGAAGCACCTGCTGTTGGAACTGGTATGGAAGCAAAAGCTGCTGTCGATTCTGGTGTTTGCGTAGTATCCAGAAAAGATGGTGTTATAGATTACGTTGATTCAAAGCTTATCAGAGTATCATATGATGACGGCGAAAAAGAAGAATTCCATTTGATCAAATTCCAGAGATCAAACCAGAGCAACTGCTACAATCAGAGAGCAATTGTCTTTAAGGGAGATCACGTTAAAGCAGGTCAGGTTATCGCTGATGGTGCTTCAACAAATGAAGGCGAACTTGGTCTTGGAAAGAATCCTCTTATTGGTTTCATGACATGGGAAGGCTATAACTACGAGGATGCTGTTCTTCTTAGTGAGAGACTTGTACGTGATGATGTATTTACTTCTATTCATATGGAAGAATATGAAGCTGAAGCTAGAGAGACAAAGCTTGGACCTGAAGAAATCACAAATGATGTTCCTGGTGTTGGAGATGAAGCACTAAAGGATCTTGATGATCGTGGAATAATCAGAATTGGTGCTGAGGTTCGTGCGGGTGACATTCTTGTAGGAAAGGTTACTCCTAAGGGAGAAACTGAGCTTACTGCTGAAGAGAGACTTCTTCGTGCAATCTTTGGTGAGAAGGCTAGAGAAGTCAGAGATACTTCACTCAAGGTTCCGCATGGTGAATACGGTATCGTTGTTGACGCAAAGGTATTTACTCGTGAGAATGGCGATGAACTTTCACCTGGAGTAAATCAGGCTGTTAGAATTTATATTGCACAAAAGAGAAAGATATCAGTTGGAGATAAGATGGCTGGTCGTCATGGAAATAAGGGTGTCGTATCCCGTATTCTTCCTATAGAAGATATGCCATATCTTCCAAACGGACGTCCTCTTGATATTGTTCTTAATCCTCTTGGTGTTCCTTCACGTATGAACATTGGACAGGTACTTGAAATTCATCTGTCTCTTGCAGCTAAGGCACTTGGATTTAACATTGCTACTCCTATTTTTGACGGAGCAAATGAGAAAGATATCCAGGATACACTTCAGATGGCAAATGATTATGTCAACAGCGAGTGGGAAGATTTTGAGAAGAAATATAAAGATGTTGTACTTCCTGAGATAATGGATTATCTGTATCAGAACAGAGATCATCGCGAACTTTGGAAGGGTGTTCCAATCAATACTGATGGAAAGGTTCAGCTTAGAGATGGCCGTACCGGTCAGAAGTTTGATGGACCTACTACAATTGGTCACATGCATTACCTTAAGCTTCACCATCTTGTTGACGATAAGATTCATGCTCGTTCAACAGGTCCTTATTCACTTGTTACACAGCAGCCTCTTGGTGGTAAAGCGCAGTTCGGTGGTCAGCGTTTTGGAGAGATGGAAGTTTGGGCTCTTGAGGCGTACGGAGCTGCATATACTCTTCAGGAAATACTTACCGTTAAGTCAGATGACGTTGTTGGACGTGTAAAGACTTACGAAGCAATTATTAAGGGAGATAACATTCCTGAACCTGGAGTACCTGAGTCATTCAAGGTTCTTCTTAAGGAACTTCAGTCTCTCGGACTTGATGTTCGTGTACTTCGTGAAGATAATACCGAGGTAGAAATTCTTGAATCAGTTGATTATACAGATTCAGATTATCGTGCTGAAATAGAAGGCGAGAATCAGAATAGAAATTATGATCAGGAATCTTTTGAGGAAAATGGCTATACAAAGCAGTCATTTGACGAAGAAAGCGGAGAACTCGTTGCTGATGAATATGAGGAGAAATCCGATAGTGAACCAGTAGATGTATCCGATGAAGAATAATCATCGTTTGGAAGGAGAGCAGCAAGCATGTCAGATTCAACAATGAACAAAGCAATCAATGAAGCCTCCAGTGGAAGATCATCGATTCAGCAGATTTATCAGCCGATGACATTTGATGCCATAAAAATCGGTCTTGCTTCACCTGAAAAGATCAGAGAATGGTCTCATGGTGAAGTATTAAAGCCTGAGACAATCAATTACAGAACACTTAAGCCTGAAAGAGACGGCTTATTCTGTGAGAGAATTTTCGGACCTACAAAGGACTGGGAGTGCCATTGCGGAAAATATAAGAAAATCAGATATAAGGGTGTAATCTGCGATCGTTGCGGAGTAGAAGTTACAAAGTCAAGTGTCAGAAGAGAAAGAATGGGACATATTGAACTTGCAGCTCCAGTATCACATATTTGGTATTTCAAGGGTATTCCAAGTAGAATGGGTCTTATACTTGATCTTTCACCAAGGATACTTGAGAAGGTTCTTTATTTTGCATCTTATATAGTACTTAATCCAGGAGATACTACGCTTGAATATAAGCAAGTTCTTTCTGAAAAAGAATATCAGGATGCGAGAGATGAATTCGGCAACAAATTCCGTGCAGGAATGGGTGCTGAGTCTATCAAAGAGCTTCTTCTTGATATTGACCTTGAGAAGGAATATAAGGAATTAAAAGAAGGTCTTGAAACAGCGAGCGGTCAGAAGCGTACAAGAATAATCAAGAGACTTGAAGCTGTTGAAGCATTTAGAGAATCAGGAAATCAACCTTCATGGATGGTTCTTGACTGTGTTCCTGTTATTCCTCCAGATCTTCGTCCTATGGTTCAGCTTGATGGTGGAAGATTTGCAACTTCAGATTTAAATGATCTTTATAGAAGAATAATTAATAGAAATAACAGACTTAAGAGACTTCTTGAGCTTGGAGCACCTGATATTATTGTTAGAAACGAAAAGAGAATGCTTCAGGAAGCAGTTGATGCTCTTATAGATAATGGAAGAAGAGGAAGACCTGTAACCGGACCTGGTAACAGAGCACTTAAATCTCTTTCAGATATGCTTAAGGGTAAGTCAGGAAGATTCCGTCAGAACCTTCTGGGTAAGCGAGTTGACTATTCAGGACGTTCAGTTATCGTCGTTGGACCGGAACTCAAGATTTATCAGTGCGGTCTTCCAAAGGAAATGGCTATCGAGCTTTTCAAACCTTTTGTTATGAAAGAGCTTGTTTCCAGAGGAATATCACAGAACATTAAGAATGCTAAGAAGCTTGTTGAACGTTTGGATGATCAGGTATGGGATGTAATTGAGGATGTAATTAAAGAACATCCTGTTATGCTTAACCGTGCCCCCACTCTTCATAGACTTGGAATTCAGGCATTTGAACCTGTTCTTGTAGAAGGAAAGGCAATTAAGCTTCATCCACTTGCCTGCACACCTTTTAATGCCGATTTCGATGGAGATCAGATGGCTGTACATCTTCCACTTTCTGTTGAAGCTCAGGCAGAGTGCAGATTCCTTTTACTTATGCCTAACAACCTTTTGAAGCCTTCTGATGGAGACCCTGTAAACGTTCCTACACAGGATATGGTTCTTGGTATTTATTACCTTACACAGGAAAGACCTGGAGCAATTGGTGAGGGAATGTGCTTTAAGAGCGTTGATGAAGGTATTCTTGCGTATGAGAATGGCTACTGCAAGCTTCAGTCAAGAGTTAAGATACAGATTACAAAGAAGAAGGCTGATGGAACAGAGGTAACAGGAATTGTTGAATCCACACTTGGACGTTTCCTGTTCAATGAAATTATTCCACAGGATATCGGATTTGTTGATAGATCTGATCCTGAGAATTTCTTAAAGCTTGAAGTAGATTTCATGGTTGGTAAGAAACAGCTTAAGCAGATTATTCAGAGACTTATCAATACTCACGGAACCTTTGGAACAGCTGAAGTTCTTGATTCAATAAAGGCAACAGGATATCATTATTCAACACGTGCGGCTATGACAGTTTCAATTTCTGATATGACTGTTCCACCTCAGAAACAGCAGATGCTCGATGAGGCACAGGAAGTAGTTGATAAGATTTCAGCAAACTACCGCCGTGGACTCATTACTGATGAAGAGCGTTATCGTGCAGTTATTGATACATGGATGGATACAGATAAGAAGCTTACAGAAGTTCTTCTTGCAGGACTTGATAAATATAACAATATTTATATGATGGCAGATTCAGGAGCCCGTGGTAGTAACCAGCAGATCAAACAGCTTGCAGGTATGCGTGGACTTATGGCTGATACAACAGGTCGTACAATCGAGCTTCCTATCAAGTCAAACTTCCGTGAAGGACTTGATGTACTTGAGTATTTCATGTCAGCTCATGGAGCTCGTAAAGGTCTTTCTGATACAGCTCTTCGTACAGCCGATTCAGGATATTTGACACGTCGAATGGTCGATGTATCACAGGATCTTATTATCCGTGAGATTGACTGCAGTCTGGGCAAGGAAGAAATTCCTGGAATGACTGTTAGAGCATTTATGGATGGTAAGGAAACAATCGAGCCACTTCTTGACAGAATTACAGGAAGATATTCCTGCGATACTATTAAGGATAAAGACGGAAATGTCATTGTTAAGAAAAACCACATGATTACGCCAAGCCGTGCAGAGAAGATTCTTTCAATCGGAGTTAATTCTAAGGGCGGAAGCATTGAAGCAGTAAAGATAAGAACTATCCTTACATGCCGTTCTCACGTAGGAATATGTGCGAAGTGTTACGGAGCCAATATGGCTACCGGAGAGGCAGTACAGGTTGGAGAAGCAGTTGGAATTATTGCTGCTCAGTCAATCGGTGAGCCTGGTACACAGCTTACAATGAGAACATTCCATACAGGTGGTGTTGCCGGTGGCGATATCACACAGGGTCTTCCCCGTGTTGAAGAGCTATTTGAGGCAAGAAAACCTAAGGGACTTGCAATTATTTCTGAGTTTGATGGAACAGCCGAGATTAAAGATACAAAGAAAAAACGTGAGGTTGTTGTAACAAATGATGAAACTGGTGAATCAAAGGCATATCTGATTCCTTATGGATCAAGAATAAAGATTCAGGATGGAGTAGAGGTTGAAGCCGGTGATGAGCTTACTGAAGGAAGTGTTAATCCACATGATCTTCTAAAGATTAAGGGAATTAGAGCAGTTCAGGATTACCTAATTAGAGAAGTTCAGCGTGTATATAGACTTCAGGGTGTTGATATCTGTGATAAGCATATCGAAGTAATTGTTCGTCGGATGCTCAAGAAAGTAAGAATCGACGAAAGCGGAGATACAGATTTCCTTCCTGGAACACTTATAGATTTCCTTGATTTTGAGGATGGCAATGAACAGCTTGTAGCTGAGGGCAAGAAACCTGCAGAAGGTAAGCAGATAATTCTTGGAATTACCAAGGCAGCACTTGCAACCAACTCATTCCTATCAGCAGCATCATTCCAGGAAACAACTAAGGTTCTTACAGATGCAGCAATCAAGGGCAAGGTTGATCCACTTATCGGTCTTAAGGAAAATGTTATCATTGGTAAACTTATTCCTGCAGGAACTGGTATGAAGAGATATCGTGGAACAGCGATCAATACTGATTCACATTTCTCTGATCCTGAAAAGCTGACATTGAAGAAAAAAGTAGATCATGATAGTTTTGATTTGCCGGAAGCTGAAGATGATTCAGATGAAGATGTTATTATTCTTGATGATGAGGAATAAGATATTATCAGAATGATTTACAGCTTTATCAAAAGAATTTTTGATAAGAATAAGTAATAAGGTTTATAAGAACAAGTAATAAGTTTTGTAAGTTTGTAAATGATGTGACACCTAATTCTATAGAATAAATAAGACTATGAG
>CAZJWA010000078.1:0-7898 GCA_964549585.1 uncultured Butyrivibrio sp.
TACAAATGGAACCGTATCATGGTGTCAACCAGATACTTTTGACACCCACATCATTCAAATAGATTTATCTTTGATTTTGACTTGTAATGAGTTACTGCGATATAAGGCAACACCCTGTTTTTTATATCTTCTCTGTAATTTTTTTGTGCATATTGTATTGATAAAAACACTCCGTAAACAGTAATTAAAGATGCCAAAAGAGCTGCATAAAATCCGAGAGCTGCATTTGCGTCCCATTCAGCACTCAATAATTCAACCGAAGTCTTTTGTTTAAATGCGATATTGATTCCCAACGGTATAAGGATAATGAATACTATTACAAATAGCAGTAAATACCACTTGTTATTTTTAAGCCACACTTTCATAACATATTTTCCAATTCTTTCCTTAGTATTTTTAACTCCGTATTCATTTCAACTTGCTTATTGAACTGCTTCTCTTTATGAATCATTGTTTGTAGCTGTTCCATCTGTCTTTGTATAGCATTCCGTTTTTCTTCTCGCTCTACAGATTCCTTGATTCCCTCTGCTGAGTTATTTTGTAATTGATCTCCTGCAATCTGTCTAACAATATTTTCGTAAACCGCATCAATATCCAGTCCATCAAATTTAATTGATAATTCATCATGTTGTAACCAGTCCGTATAAAAATACCTTGTAACACTAAATGCATTGCTACCAGATTCAGTTGCTTCCTTATATCCGATAGCAGCTTTACATTGTTCCCCACACTCAAGCAGGGACAATATGTGATACGGTATTTCTTTATCGATCTGCTTAAGCACATTCTCATCCAATGTTTTGCCAGTAAGCTTTATTTCGAATACTTCTATCTCTGTAACATTCTTTCCTGCTCCAATATTCATTGTTGAAGCAGAGATCTTATTTTTCCAGCGAATTGTTTTTATCTGTTCAACAAAACTTTTCTTCATTGCCGGTGTTACATTCAAATTTTCATAGAATTTATGTTTTGGTATTCGTCTGTCAAACTCAGTACTTTTTGGTAAGCCAAGCACACATACCCCTCCTTTACTTCACAACAAGGAAACAGATTAGTTCAAAATCATCCAGTCCTGAAATTTCTGACATAAGAGCTGATGTTCCTCCTGCTTTAAACAAACTGTCGATATCGCTTTCTTCCTTTGCATCTATGATTGAATTGATTGAATCGCTTAACAGTTGTGACATCTCACTCATATCTCGTCCATCATCAGTTTCATCATTGAATTCTCTGCATAGTTCTGTATATGGTTCTGATTTACCACGACATAGAAGTCTCACTGTATCCAAAAGCTTCTTTGGATTAAGATAATCGCACACTACTTCTCCATCGCGACTGATATACACCATATAGAAGGGATGAATTCTATTCTGATGATCGATATTTATACTGTTATTAATATTTCGTAGTACAAAGATCACACCTTCCGGATTCTCTGAATCATGTGGCACTACTGCGTACATTCCTTTTGGCTTTTTCTTCAAATCATCATGATTTTTTATGTACTCCAAAAGATCCATTCGAAACTCATTAAGTCCCAAATCCATTATTGAAACCCCTGAGGACATGTCTTCAAGATCAACCACCTCTTCCTGTAATTTTTCAAGTTGCTGCTTTCTATATTCCAGATTTCCCTTTTCCTCAGGATTAATTAAGTCATCATCACCTGTAGATGTCAGAACAGATATTTTCATTCTTGTTTCTACACGGCTCTTTAAATTGATATATTCATCAAGTGTTAAATCCGGCCAGAAATTAACAAGTTGGATGCACTTATTCTTACTTCCAATACGATCTATTCGTCCAAACCTCTGAATGATTCTCACAGGATTCCAATGAATATCATAATTTACAAGATAATCACAATCCTGCAGGTTTTGACCTTCAGAAATACAATCTGTTGCAATTAGAACATCTAATTCTTTACTATCCGGCATCAGCAGGTCTTTTCCCTTAGATAAAGGTGAGAAGCAGGTAAGCACGTTATTTAAGCTTGCCTTAAATCCCTTGATTGTTGTTTTGCCATCTATTGATCCTGTAACAACCGCTGTCTCCAAACCGAAGTGGTCTTTCATGAATACGCTGACATTATCATATAGATATTCTGCTGTATCTGAAAATGCGGTAAAAACGATAACCTTTTTATTTCCATCATTGATAGGATTTTCCATTTTATCGGATAATAGATTAAGCAGCGTCTGCAACTTCGTATCATGTTCCGGAGTAATATCAGCGACCATAGTTGTTAGATGCTCCAGTATTTCAGCATCTTTCTCTAATTCATCTCTCCATGTCTGATAATCCATATCAATAAGTTCTATCTTAACTTTCTTCCCCACTGTAAAATAATCCGTATTCACATCATCCATATCAAAATCATTTTCTGATGCCTCATACATTTGAATATTACAAAGACCATTCTTTTCAAAATCATTTATTGCCTGAATTGTATTTTTGATTAGTTCCTTTATTCTTGTTAACGTCAAGTCAAAGGAATAAACGGAGCTTTCCAAACGTTTCAATAAGTTGACACTCATTAAACGTCTGATTCCTTCCTCACGTCCTTTCTGTGTAAGGCTTGTCCCTTTATTATGTGTAATATCAATATATTTCTGTATTTTGCTTGGGAAAATATAATTTGAAGGCGTATAAATACATAATGACAGCATTGACAGCTGTTGATATATCTCGTTGTAGTTAATCGCCTGATCTAAATCTGTAAGATTAGGGCGCTTAGATATAGGCTTTAATCTTTCCGGGAATTTTCCAATCTTTGCAGTATCATAATACTTTTCAATATGTTTTCTTGAACGTGCAATAGTTACACTATCAAGTACTTCAAAGAAATCAAAATCCAGAGTTTTTAGTAGTGCATCTGTCGTTCTTTCTTCCGGTTCTAACTTGCTCCAAGCATTATATGCCCTTTGAGCCTGTCTGAATATTTCTTCAAGAGGTTTCTTTGTATTCAGCTTTTCGTCTAATTCATCAGAATTACCTTCATATGCAAGAGCCAGCTGATTCTTTAAATCCACAAATCGATTATTTACCGGTGTAGCTGAAAGCATTAAGACTTTCGTTTTGACACCCGTTCTTATTACTTTATTCATCAAACGAAGATATCTGTTCTCTTTACCGTCTTCACCAGATACTTCGCCGCCGTTTCTAAAGTTATGTGATTCATCAATCACAACCAGATCGTAATTGCCCCAATTAAGTCTATCCAGATCCAGTCCATTGGAACTTCCACTATTTCTTGAAAGATCTGTGTGAAACAAAACATCATAATTTAACCGGTCGGACGCAATCGGGTTATTCTTGTAATTATCTTTATATGTATTCCAGTTTTCTGCAAGTTTCTTGGGGCAGAGAACCAGTACTGTTTTATTCCTGTTTTCATAATATTTTACAACCGCAAGAGCTGTAAATGTTTTACCAAGTCCTACACTGTCTGCAAGAATGCAGCCATTATATTTCTCTAATTTGCCAATTATGGCTGTCACTGCGTCCTTCTGAAAATCATAAAGCATATTCCAAACTTTACTTTGCTTAAAACCGTTTGCTTCATTTGGAAGTTCATCTTCTGATATATCATCCAAGAATTCACTAAATACGTTATAAAGCATCAGGTAATAAATCATCTCTGGCGAATTTTCATTATATGCCGATGAAATATTTTCTATTACCTGCTCAGTAACATCCTGCATTTTATCTTTATCATTCCACACAGTATCAAACAGTTTCAGATAAGCAATTGATTCTTCATTTTCTAATTTGTTGACCATATTATAACGATTATTTCCGCGGTCACATCCTATATCAACAGTAGTGAATCCCCCAAGTGGCATATATGCATCATGATTATCTTTACCTTCAACTGTCATAAAGCCGCTCATATTTTCACCGGAAATATTCGATCTGAATGTGGCTTTATTCTTAATCCATTCTGCACATTCATGAGCTATTGCTTTCTGGGTCATCTCATTACGAAGTTTGATTTCAAATTCAGTGCCATACAAGCTATTCTCTCGGCTTAATCTTGGAATATAAAATTCTCTATTTTCCTTAGCTGTCTTCTCTGTGGTAAATGTGGGCTCAGTAAATATGAAACGAAATTCGCTTACTCCCTCTAATTGTTTCTTAAGTTCCTTATATGCATACATAGAAAAACAGGCAGCTGCAACTGAAACTTTACTACCTCTCTTTATTGTAACTGCCATATCATCTTTTACTATGTCTGTAATATTATTAAAAATCTTCACGAATTCCGCTTCCTTCTTATCTTTTTCTAAAAATGCTCATTAACAGTTCTTGCTCTGTTTGTTCAACATATCCTTAAAGGAATTTCTCACATCTTCCGGTCCGACAATCTTCAACCCTGTACCAACTCCGAATATCCATCCAAAGAACATATCACTTACAACAACTGACACCCTTGTCTCTGAATGCTCATCATCCACTTTTCGGATAGTAATGTCCTTGCCAAAGCGATCAAGTATGACTCCGACAAGATCATTCTGAAACTGCAGCGTGACCATTGTTTCTTCACCGCCATACATTCCAAAGCTTTCTTTTGCATAATTGGCCATATTAAATTCCTTGAAATGTTCCTTGCCAAGGCGTTTCTTATTTTCAAGGACACTGATCTTACGCATTTTATCAACGCGGTAGTGCTTAATCTTATCAGCTGCTGCATCGTAGCCGACAAGATAATAATTCTCATCATCCCACATAATTGCCCATGGACTGATTTCATATAATTCATCTTTTCTTGGAACCAGTTCTTTATTCAGATTCCATTTTAAATATTCAAAACTGATCTGCCTGTTCGTTGCAATAGCACGGTGAATGTCATCTACCACATAATAGATACTTTCATTCATCGTCTTGATTCTTCCATTAACAACTACCTGACGGTTTAACTGCTTTGCTTCATATTTACTTGCAAAACCTGTCAGCTTCTTAATCAGTTCATTAGACTTCTTTGCAGTAATAAATTTGGATGCCTGAATTGCATCTACTAATAATTTCAGTTCAGCAATTTCAAACTGCTTTTTGATTACACGGTAATAATAATCCCTTCCGATCTGCTGCCCATCAACTGTTAATCCCATTTCCTGAAGCGACTCAAGGTCGTCATACAATGTTTTACGATCTGCAGTTACATCACACGCTGCCAATTCATCTCTGATCTCTCTCATGGTAAGTGTATGGTCTTCATCTGTTTCTTCCTGCATGATCTTTGCAAGACGATACAGTTTCATCTTCTGATTTGTTCCCTTGGGCATCTTTACCTCCACGTATCGAACGAAGTGAGTTTCTATAATCACGATGTTGAACATTCATGGCCAACATCGTAGGTTGAAAGTTAACTTTCAACTTTTGCCTCCATCGCAATTTGAATCAAATATCCAAAATTAATTACACTTTTATATTTTAACTCATTTTGACAACAAGGGTAATTTATATCGCTTTTATTTGCTTATTTTTCGTTGTTTTTCTTAATAATGTTCCTTTTTTGATTCAGCTTTAGGCTTTTCTCCCACTTTCTACATTATAGTTTCTGACATGTCCTATAAAAATACCTGCAAGGTAACGGTAATACTGGTTAGTCCGGATACGGACGTTTTACTAATTCGCGAGCAGTGCACAGGTATATACCTTGTGCTATTTGCTCGTTGGGGGTATACACCCCAAGCCCCTCTGAACAGACATTCGTCTGGCTACGCGCACATAAATGTGCACTAAAATAAAGGGCAGGCAACAAAACGTTCTTTGTCACCTGCCCTCAAATTTACCTATCTGTATCTTTGTATTTTTTCTTATTTCTATTTTTTTCTTGTTGCTCCGCATCTATTTTCAGGAACTGATCAATATTCTGCTTCGCAATCTGATAATCCATCATATCTTTCTTTACACTTCGATATTCTCCATAAAGCTTTTTCTTCTCCGCAAGAATCCCTACATACTCTGCCGAAAGCTCTTTTACTTTTGGAATCTTTGTTACGTTTAATTCTGCAAATGCATTCTTTGCAGCTTTGTGAAGCATAATTGCTTCACGATGTTCTTCATAAAATTTCTTACTATAACCAGCTTTTCTGTAGGACACATACACCTCTTTGGTCTTCACATAATTTATAATGTGTGTCTTAAAAACTGCTATCTCGGTAAGACGCTTTTCTTTTCCCTTAATCTCCTCTGACAATTGATTAAACCTGTCACTATTTCCAGATGCAATTTTTTCAAGCTCGTCATAATCACGAATATTGTGATCCTGTAAAAAAACAAGTGCAGCCGAAACCTGTTTTAGATTAAACAGCTTCGCCCAGTGTTCATATCCCTTGCCTTTCCCTTGCGACATCTTCCTATTGATATCAATGAGCATATCAAAATTTCGATTTGGCTCTCCAAGATGACCTGCAATCATTTGTCGTATATCAGCTTCAGAATATCCCTTCCCAAGAGAATTCAGTCTTACGAATCTTTTCTGGTCTTTCCCTCGAATTGCAATATTTTTTCCAAGTTTGATTTCATAACCATACATTTCCAAATGTTTTATGAATTCATCAAAATCCTTGGGATGTCGTTCAAGTATGTCATCAATCATATTCCGAATATTGTCTCTATGCGATTGTTTATCGGGATAAATTGTTCGCTTTACTCTCTCATGTGGCTTCTTGGGAATGATAACAGACAGGCAATGTTCCAGACATATCAGATCACTTAACCTTTGTAATGCCAGAGCAATAAACCATGAATCTCTGAATTTCCGATCACAGTCAAGATTTGTAGAATTAAAAATGATGTGATTATGAATATGTGCTTTATCCGTATGCGTTGCAACTATAAATGCATGATTTCCTTTAGTAAAACGCATAGCTGTTTCATAGCCGATCTGATTTGCTTCTTCAGGTGTTATCTCACCCGGCTTGAACTATTGCCTAATCTGATAAGCAATAATATCACCCGGATTAATTCTTCTGGTATTCCGAAAATACTCATCCTTTGAAGCTGCGAATTCTTTATCTACGATATCAATGTTGCAAGCATAAGAAGAAACATACTGACCATTTTCTGTTTTATCTGCATTCTTCGCATAGTCAGTCCTGTCTTTCAGACATTGTGCGATTGTCTTACCTTTATTGCCATGCATTGCAATCAGTCGTGTTGCTGCCATCCTATCCTCCTAAGCTCAATCTATCATCCTGTATTTATCAAGCAGCTCCCCCAGAATCTTTATAATCTCCGTCTGATTTTTCTTTATTTCATTAATTTCTTCAAGATATATATTCCCAGTTGCATTAGCTTTTTTAGCATATTGATTTATGTTATTACTGCTGATCTGAACAAGTCTCAGCACATTTTTCATATCGGACATGTCAATCTTAAAGATATAGCCATTCATTCCCAATTTCAAAAGGTAGGCACTCAGATTTCGAATGCCTGCCATTTCCATCCTTTTTCTAATCTCCAGCAATTCTTCCGGAGAAACCTTTATATAGATTCCCTGGGATTTCTTTTTCATCAGCAAAGCTCCCTCTCTGGGCAAAGATAATCTTTCTTTCTGTTTTTTTCTTTAAGTTCCTTCTTGAAATTTTCCTGCTGCTGTTTGATGCTCTCTTTAATAGAATTTCTTTCTTCTACAATCTCCTTGCGACTTCCATTGTTGATAATCCCATCAATCTGGTCATAATCATCCTCTAACTGCATCTCTGCATTTTTCAGAGAATCATCAGCTTTTACTACTCCATTTACTTCATCCCACTTTTTTATTTTTCCCATAAGGCTCTCCTTCTATTTTTTCTTATTTGCAAAATCAAGGCTGAACTGTGCCTGACCTTTATCATTACCTTTAGCAATCATCTTCTGGATATCAAGAAGCATATCAAGCTTAGGTTCCG
>CAZJWA010000079.1:0-7214 GCA_964549585.1 uncultured Butyrivibrio sp.
CAGTTTTTTTACTAGTAGAACTTAGTTAGTGTAACTTTTTTGAAGAGTTCACATTATTCGTTTACTTTTCCAATCACTATTCCATTTATTATATACTATTTTGAAGTTAATCGAAACTAATATTTCTCCCAAAAAGTTCACCATGTCTTATTCTTCAATATGTCACATTATCTGCTTTTGAATAAAATTAGTGCATCACATCATCTGCTTCCTGCACATCTGCTCCTTATATAAAAAAATCCTCCGGCGGCCTAAAACAAAAGTCGTCAGAGGATTCTATTTCTACTATTTATTAAAAATCAGTTACCAGCCTGTGGCATAATACTTGAGAAATACTGCTCCATCTGCTGCTCGGCACTTTGAGCTGAGCTATTTGATGAGCCTGTGCCATTTGATGAATCAGAGCCTTGCGAAGATTCTGAACCATCAGCTGATCCTGAGCTTTGCGTAGAGCCATCAGTAGTCGATGCTGAAGAATCTGTACTCGTTGTCTGAGACGTTGATTTCTCAAGTGTTACTGTTATATCCTGTGTTGCATAACCGCTATCGCCTCTTCTAAGAACTGTTACAGTTACATCGGTTCCTGCAGAGTAATATTTAAGTGCATCTGACAGATCTTCTCTTGAAGTAATCTGTGTATCACCAAGCTTTGTGATAATATCTCCAACTTCAATTCCTGCGCTCTGAGCTGCGCCACCGTCTTCAACTGCTGCTACATATGCTCCTTCAATTCCTGTAGGAGTCATTACGCTGATTCCAAGAGCACCCTTTTCATCATCAGAAACCTTTACCTTTGTTTCCTGATTCATAAGGTTATCAATGATAGGCTCTGCTGTTGACATAGGAATTGCATAACCCATGCCTTCAATAGTTTCTCCGCCAATCTTATTAGAATTGATACCAATAACTTCACCCTTTGAGTTAATAAGTGCTCCACCTGAGTTACCAGGGTTAATTGCTGCATCTGTCTGAATAAATGTAGATGTCTGTCCATCTGAAACTTCAATTTCACGGTTAACCGCGCTGATGACACCTGTTGTTACAGACTGTCCATATCCAAGTGCATTTCCGATTGCTATAGCAGGCTCTCCAACCTGAAGAGCATCTGAATCTCCAAGAGTAGCAACTGTAATTTTAGAAAGTGTATCATCTGAAAGGCTGCTAAGTTCAACAGCTATTACACCAAGATCATTGTCCTCATCAGTTCCTTTTACATTTGCCTCTGCCTCAGTGTCATCAATGAACTTTACACTAAGTGAATCTTCGTTCTCAATTACATGATTATTAGTTACTATGAGAAGCTCTGTATCGCTCTTTCCAACAATGATTCCTGAACCCGATGCGGTTGCATCCTCACTCGTTGTCTGTCCAAACATACTCTGAACTGTCTCTGTATAATTGTTATCGATTGCTACGATTGCCGGCATAACGTTGTTTACTATTTCAGTAACATCAGTAGTTGTAACTGATGTATCTGTTGATGTCGTTGTCTTAATCTGATCTGATGTATCACCGGTCTGAACTGCATTTGTTGCAGTGGCACTATCTGTCGTCGTAGTCTGCTTAATTGAAGTTCCTGCAGCACTATTTGCAGTTACGCTCTGAACTGCAAGAAGTCCAGCTCCCGTTGAAACTCCAAACACAAGGCCAAGCGCTATTACAAGTGCAGCCTTTTTTATAAAGCCCGGCTTTCCTTTATGATTTTTCTTTCCCGGGGTGCCTGATGATTCTCCTGTAGTTCCTGTTTCACCACTGGTGCTCTGGTAATATCCACCATTATTTTCTCCGGAATAATTCCCGTTTGAATCAAATTCGTTGTCGCTATACATAATCCATCATCCTTTCTTAATCTATATGCTATGCACTACCTGAAATGCTTATGCATGCTTTTTTCTTTTTGATGATTTTATAATGCATTAAGTTTGTGACGAATTTGTGATAGAAAATTCAACAAAATGTGTTTCTTTTCGTTTTCATCTTTTTTTCAAAAAAGAAAAGATAACTTCCGGTAAGAATTATGCCAAAAAGAGTTGCCAGAGGCGTCGCAAAGCCAATCTGAAAGAGTGTCACTCCCGGAACCTTACTCATAAAATATGAAACCGGAATTCTGACAAGGAATGTGCTTAGTATTCCCTGAAGTGCAACAAATGACGTTTTTCCGTTTCCATTTAGATAGCCCATCATACAGAAATTGATTCCAACGATTACGCAGTCTATCGAATATGATCTTAGATAGTCCCCTGCTGCCGCCATAACTGAAGTATCTGTCGTGAAGAAGCCAGCAAGCGCTGTTCCGTGAAAAAAGCTTACGGCAAACATGCAAAGCCCCGTGCAGACTGAAACGACAATTCCGCAAAGCATTGCCTTCCTTGCCCTATCATATCTACCTGCTCCAACATTCTGCGCGCAAAATGATGAAACTCCAGACATGAATGCTCCAGGAACAATAAACATCAGTGCGCAGATTTTCTCTGCAACTCCAACTCCTGCAGAAGCAGTAAGGCCAAAAGAATTAAGTATCGAGAGTATTACCATGAACGAAATGCCTGTCAAAGCCTCCTGCGCAGCAATAGGCAGTCCGAATTTCAAAATAGTTTTAGTTTCAAATGCATATGGCTTCAGTGCTTTTTTATCTGAAATTACATCATATTTTCTTTTTGCAATAATAAAGAGAGCGCAAATAACGCTAAGCGCCTGTGCTCCGACTGTAGCAATAGCTGCTCCTGCTACTCCCAGTCTGAAACCGCCGACAAGAATCAGATCCCCTGCAATATTTCCTGCACATGCAACTCCCATAAGAATAAGCGGCGTCTTTGAATCTCCAATTCCTCTAAACATTCCACTTATTGCATTAAAAAGAACTATCGCTATTATTCCAAGTCCGCATATGCGAAGGTACGACTTAGTCCCGGCAAAGGCTTCCGCAGGCGCATTCATTACTCCTGCAAGAGTTCCTGCCAAAAAAGCCATCAAAAAGGTAAGTACAAGTCCCAGAACAAGAAACAAATAGATAGCTGATCCAACCGTTCTTCCAGCTGCCGCTTTGTCTTTTCTACCAATATTCTGACCAAGTAAAATAGTGCAGCCCATTGTAAGACCGGTTATTATTCCGGTTATCGTCTGCATGGTGGTGCTTCCCGTTGATACAGCAGAGACCGCTGCTGAATCTGAGAAAAGACCTACTACAAGAAGGTCAACCGTTCCATACATTGCCTGAAGAAGGTTCGCACCAAATATCGGTACTACAAACAAAAGAAGCTTTTTCCACACTGTTCCGCTTGTTAAATTTTTATCCATTTTATTCATTTCCTTTCATAATGATAATGATATCCGTCATCTCATGACTATCGTCATTCGATGATGGATATTCGCCAAATTTACAGGTTTTCGTGCAAGCACGAATCTGTATACCTGGTTCATTATCTACACAAAAAAAAGCTGGATAAAGATTACCGGGCTTTCCATCCCAGCATCTTATCCAGCTTACAATTCTTAAAGAATATAAACCCTCCGATGAGCAAATTCATTTTACAGAAAATATGAATTATAGTCAACCATTTAGTTTATTTATTCTTTCTCATTCAGTTTTTTACTCTTTCTCATTCCAATTACCACCAAAATTAAACCGGCTGCTACGACAATTACGAGTGAAAGAACTCGTGAAATGATTTCAGCACTTGTAGGCGCATATGGAAGTCCCGATACTACCGCTAAGATGTTATTTACAAATGCAGAAAACACACCTACAACAATTGCGATTATTCCGGCTTTCACATAACCGTTTGCACGAAGATAACGGATAATTGCAAAGCAGATCCAGCAAATAAGGATACTGACTGTGGTAACCGGAAGCGAAACTCGAAAGTACTCTCTAACATCCGGCGTCACTACTCCGCAGGCAATAATGATTAGATATACAAAAAGTGTGTCCCACAGCATAAGTAGCATACCCTTTTTATTCCGCATCACCTTTGGTAAATTAGTGTGACTTAAAATATACGGGCCAAAGATAAGTGAAATTCCAAGTATACTTCCTGATGAGGCAATAAAAAACCAGTTACATTTCATATAAATGCAGCAAACCATGAATAATAATAGAAGTGATACAGTAAAGCATCCCAGTGACCAATTCAACCGGTTCTCAGAAACCACTAGCGGAACAACAGATACAGACGCTACCATCATAAGTGCTGTAAGTACAATAAAAAACCAGTCCAGTCCGTGACCGATTGCCAGGTTACAAATCAAACAAACCAGTACCGGCACATGAAGTACACATGCTGTTGCAATTCCTATTGTAAATGTCTTTCTTCTCTCCTTCTTCTCATGCTTACCTAGCACTTCATTTTTCAAATCAATAATTTTTTCATCCACATTTTCATTTTCCAATTTATTCAAAATCTTTTTGCATTCCGCACATTCTTCAATATGCTCTTCCACAATTTTTTTACTACTATCACTGCATATACCATCATGATAAAGTGGCAGCAAATCGCGTACCATTTCGCAGTCATATTTTTTATCACTCATTTTGGTTCCTCCTAAATAGGCCTCATTATTTCAATATTTTTATCTACTTCTGCTGTACTTCTTCGAGCTGGCTCTGGATTTTCAGTCTGGCTCTGTGATAAGTAACTCTTGCCCAATTCTCTGACTTTCCAAATATTTTCCCGATATTTGAAAAAGACAATTCTCCAAAGATGCGCATATTAAACACCTCTTTATATGGTTCCTCCAGACTATGAAGAATCTGGTGAATCAAAAGCATCATCTGCTCATCTTCCATAGCTTTGGCAATATTGTCCGCAGCCGGAATATCTTCGTTTAACTCCTGTGTCCTATCTTTTTTTCTTAAAATATCTGTACAGAAATTTTTGGCAATTGCACACAGCCAGGTATATTCATTGGATTTTCCCTGAAAGCTACTTTTGTTTTTTATTGCCCGGTAAAATGTTTCCTGGGTAATTTCTTCTGCTTGATCCGCATTTTTTATGATGGTCATTACATATGAATAAACTTCCATGTAATAGGCCCGATACATTTTTTCATAATCGATGGACGAATCACCTTCTTTTCCCTGCATTTTCTTATCATCTCCTCTTTTGTTCTATAGATTAGACGAAGCATGTTACATTTCGTTACAAATTTTTTTTTATTTTATTACTATACATCAAAAAAGGCTGGGTTCTACCCCAACCTACATCGTTAATCATTTTTTTCGCGGTCCTTATGAACATTTAATTTTTTAACCCGACGTTTGTCATTGGCAAACCTCGTAACGTTCAAGTTTTTATGAACGTATACGTTCGTGTTTTATGAACGTTTCATCCTCATCTTTGCTTTATTCTCGTACATGAGCTCATCAGCACGTGCAACAGCGTCAGCTACCGAATATGGATCAGTAGATGAACTGTATGAAATTCCAATAGCAGCAGAAATCTCAAAAGGAAGGAACCCTCCTTCATTCATCTTCAAAATATATTTTTCCAACTCTCTTTTGTCATCAGATAATCTCCTGACATTTCGGCCTTGATAGAGCGCAAGAAATTCGTCTCCGCCATATCTGCAGCATACACTCGCATGGGAAAGGCAGTTCTCAAGTGCTGATGAAAAAGATTTTATATATTTGTCTCCACTTTCATGTCCATAATTATCATTTACATGCTTAAGACGATTTAAATCAAAGAAAATGATAGCAAAATTCTTGTCTGTATTTCCATCTACCTTCTGTGAAAACTCTTCCCATCTTCCGCGGCTAATAAGACCAGTAAGTGCATCTGTATAGGCAAGTTTTTCAAGCTCATCATATCTGTTTCTTTCACTATAGAAATTAAAAAGCTCTGTCAAAAGTTCGACGCCAATTGAGGCTGCAAAGAAGAACATTCCCCAAAACATAGGCGTCTGCTTGTATAAAGCATCCGGAAGAAAGCTGAAATTTCCAAGGGTCTTCTTAAGTATTTCAAAAAAAAGTCCTACTAGTAGGAAAACAGATCCAATATTGGAAATCCGCAAACTTCTTTCACTCTTTTTAATATCGAAATAAGTAATTATAAAAAGAATCATCATAGCAACGGAAATTACAATACATTCTCCATATACGAAATTCGAATAATGAAATGAGCTCGTAGTGTAATTTAGTATTGTTAAAATCGCAAAGATGGCCGCAAAAAATCCGGTCATTACGATAACGACCTTCTTATAGAATTTATCCTCGGTACCAAACACAAAAAAGCTTCCAATAAGAACAGGGAGAAAATAAAATGTCAGATATTCGAGATTTGCATTTACCTGCGGTTCAGCACATAAAATATTAAACAAACCATAGTAGGCCATCTCATACGCTGCAAGAACGTTGCAAAGATTAGCAACTGATATTGCATAAGCAAGCTGATTATAATGAAGAAATCCCGCGAAAATCATGCAGAAAATTGACAAAACCATCAAAACACAAACTGCAAGAAGAAGGACAAACTGCGCCTCATAGTCTAGAATTACAGCATATGCTGCTTTAGTTGAAGGAAGTATTGTAAAATGATGAAGTCTTCCAAAAGAATCGGCCTCCTGCACGTGGCAAACAAGCGTCAGGCTCTTTCCATAAGCCTCAGTCGGAAATAAGGAGCTTACATAAATGTCGCCAATTTCCCTGCCTTTACTAGCAATATCCTCTCCATAGGAATAAAGAAGCTCGTCTTCATAGTAGAGTTCAAGAACGCTGTTATATACATGAAAGCAAAGCGCAGGATCCTTTATATCAATATCATTCGGAATCTGTATATGCGCAGTCAAGGTATCTCCCTTATTTACAATTGGAAACACATTAGAGTCATAATGCTCCATCTCACCTGACGCTCTTTGAATATCGACAGAGATATTATCATCAAGAAGTGTGGAAGAATAGCCCGAAAGGCCACCAAAATATTTAAAAAACAAGCTGGTAAATGTATAAGACATTACAATAACAATGCAAACTATCAGTAATAATTTTCTGTTCTGTCGCTCAGTAGTTCTCATTATCCCCATCCCTGCTTTTAACACTCTTTTTCCATCCTGTTAAAAATAAAACAATCTTAAGATAATTATACAACAAAAAACCACGTTTTTAAATAATCATTTCTGATGAAAAAAATGCATATTTTGAACAAAAATGTGAAATTACGAAATACACGGGTCTTTGACACCTAAGCCAAGCAAAAATCCCTCAAAAGCCTTGAAAT
>CAZJWA010000080.1:0-6978 GCA_964549585.1 uncultured Butyrivibrio sp.
TTGTATGAGAAGGCAGCAGACGGAGATGAAAAAGCTCTAAAAAAAGCAGCGCAGATTCAGGAAGAACTTGAAGTAAATGATTTCTACGAGATTGATACGATAATTGATCAGGTGGCAAGTGGACTAGGGCTCCTTGCTATAGGACTTGAACGCCCGATTTCGGAGATGAGTGGAGGTCAGAGAGCGAAAGTAATTCTTGCCAAACTTCTTCTTGAAAAGCCGGATGTTCTTCTTTTGGATGAACCAACAAATTTTCTTGATAAAGAGCATGTATCATGGCTTGCTGATTACCTAGCTGGCCTTGATAACGCCTACATGGTCATTTCACATGATTTTGGATTTCTTGATAAGATTTCCAACCGAATATGTGATATAGATAATGCTACGATTTCAAAGTATTACGGGTCATATTCAGATTTTTTGAAAAAAAAGACACTGCTTCGCGAAGACTATATCCGTCAATATGCCGCGCAGCAAAGGAAAATCAAGAAGACTGAGGAATTTATTCAAAAATACAAAGCAGGGATAAAATCCAAAATGGCAAGAGGACGTCAGAAGCAGCTTGACAGTATGGATAAGATGGAGGCACTTGATCAAAAGGAAATAAAGCCACATTTTCAGTTTAAAGAGATCCCCTCGACAAATATCGAGGCGCTGATTGTTTCACAGCTGTCCGTTGGATATCATTACCCTGTTCTTACAAATAAAAGCTTTAGCATTAAGGGCGGACAGAAGGTTGTTATCACGGGCTTTAATGGAATAGGAAAATCAACGCTACTTAAGACTCTGATAGGCCAGATTTCGGCAATTAATGGCTCGTTTAAATTCTCTGATCAGGTTTCAATCGGATATTTTGAACAGGATTTGACCTGGGAGGACGATACGAGAACTCCTATTCAAATCGTATCTGATGCATACAGGCAGCTTGTGATGAAGGAAGTAAGAAAGCATCTTTCTCGATGCGGCATTTCAAGTAAACATGCCATGCAGCCGGTTGGAACATTAAGCGGAGGAGAACAGACGAAGGTGAAAATGTGTCTTTTGACATTGACCTCGTGTAACTTCCTTATTTTGGACGAACCTACAAATCACTTGGATATTCAGGCAAAAGAGTCTTTGAAGGAGGCGCTTTTGGAGTTTCACGGAACAGTTCTTCTAGTATCGCATGAAGAGGCGTTTTATAAGGATCTTGCTCAAAAGATAATAGATATCGGGAAGGACTGATTACATAAAAACAGTTGACAATTCATCCGAACCTTGTATTATGGATATATCAATTTGATATATCCATTTTGGAGGTATGTATGAAAAGACAAACAATTAGAAAAACACTGATTTTTATTTCATTTCTATTATTCCCGGTCACGATGTGGTATTTTTCACCATATCTAATTATTCAGGCACTTTCACAGCATATTTTAAATGGAAGTTTCTGGGTATTTCTCGCGATGCTTGTACTTTCAATGTTTTGCGGCAGAGTCTGGTGCGGATATTTATGCCCGGCGGGAGGATTACAGTAGTGCTGCTCGATGATAAATAATAAACCTGCAAAGCAGGGGCGAAGAGACAAGATCAAGTTTGTCATATGGGTGATTTGGATCATCATGATTATTACCACATTTATCCTTGGCAAAAATGATGTTACTATTCAGTTCTTTTACATGACTGATCACGGAATTTCGATTGCTCAGATTTATAATTATGTTATTTATTATGGAGTAATCATGATTTTAGTGTTTCCTGCACTGTTTCACGGTAAAAGAGGTGCCTGCCATTATCTGTGCTGGATGGCACCGTTCATGATAATTGGTGAGACTATAGGGCACTTTCTTGATTTACCACAGCTTCATATTGAGGCGGATGAGAGTAAGTGCATTTCATGTAAGAAATGCAGTAGCGCTTGCCCGATGGGACTCGAGGTTCATAATATGGTAAAATGTCATAAGAATTCTGCATGTACTGAATGCATTCAGTGCGGAGCATGCGTGGACGCCTGCCCTAAAGGCGTATTGTCATACAAATTTTTATGGAAAAAGAGAGAATAATTAAATGGGGAAAAATAGAAAAATTGATATGGTGATTTTAGGACTTTTAAGCCATGAATTTCTTACAGGTTATGACATTAAGAAACAGATTGATAGCTCAATACATTTCTTTTGGAAAGGAAGCTTTGGAAGCATTTACCCGGCGCTTGGCGAAATGGAAAAGACCGGGCTTGTTTCCAAAAGAGAAGCTCCAATTGATAACAGCGCTCGTGAAAGAATAGAATATAGTATTACAAGCAGAGGTAGAAAAGTTCTTGAAGACTGGCTTAAAGACTCACAGGCTAGTAATGAGCTTAAATATGAAACCCTGCTAAAGCTCTTCTTTAGCGGAAACTGTGAAAAGAATGTTGCAATTTCTAACATAATGAAGTTTAGAGAGGAGACAGAGAAGGAACTTTCAATTTTAAAATTTTATGAGGCAAATCTTCTAAAGGTTCAGGATGAGAAAGACCATGTTTATTTCTATCTCACGGTTTTATTTGGGGAAAGGTCTTACGAAACTTATTTAAAATGGTGCGATGAGGCGGTAGAAATACTAGAGAATTCCTCTGCGATAAAAATTGACACAACATTTAGTTCGATATATACTAAAATTCGCTAAAAAAGCTTAACAAAATTTCTTATAGGGATATAAATGATAAAGGTTGATGGATTAAGTAAGAGCTATGGAAAGAGAATTATTCTAAACGATATAAGCTTTGAAGCTGACTGCGGCGAGCAGATTGCGATTATCGGAAGAAATGGCTGTGGTAAATCAACTCTTATGCAGATTCTGACCGGTATAATCAAACCTGATAAGGGCAGTATTGTCTATTTTCAAAAAGACGTACTTGCAGATAAAAAGCTTTTTTCAAAATTCTGCGGATATCTTCCGCAAAGTAATCCGTTAATAAGTGAACTTTCTGTTCAGGATAACCTGTCTTTATGGACTGGAAAAATAGGAAAACCGGATGCTGATTTAATTCAAATGTTTGAACTTGATTCAATTTTGAAGATGCCTGTTTATAAGCTTTCCGGAGGAATGAAGAGAAGAGTGAGCATCGCCTGTTCAATGGCGTTGTGGCCGCCTGTTCTTTTTATGGACGAGCCTACTACTGCGCTTGATATTTACTATAAGGACAGCATTCATGTATTGATGAAAAAGTACCTCTCGATGAATGGCACGCTTATTATTACCACCCATGATAAGGAAGAGATGGAAAGCAGCAGCCGGCTTTATGAAATGACGGATGGAGTTTTGCATCCATATAATTGCAGATAAAAGCTGTAGTAATATACAGATTTTATATAGAAAACAAGGAAAAAAGAGGAGAAGTACAAGTTATGGAAAAGAGATTTGACCCTATGACAGGAGAGCCAATTACCGGTGAAGGAAAGGCAGATGAAAGTAGTAGTGCTGATGCCCAGGCAACAGCAGAAGAGACTTTAGAGACACCTGTAAATAATAGCGAAGCTGTAAATGTTACAGGAGAAGGAGATGCACCAAAGAAGGATGGCAAAAAAGTAGCCATTATTGTTATTATTGGTATAATTTGTTTAGTCGCATTAATTGCTTCTGCATTTGTTGTTATCAGACAGAAGGCACTTGGTAAGAACCATAAGATAATTGATGCTGCATATAATACTGTTAAGGACGAGCCACTTATCACAACATTTTCAGATGTTAAGTTTGACCCATTTAAGATTACTCTTGCTCTTTCAGGAGAAGGAGAAGGCGTATCAGCAGACCTTACAACAGCCCTTGATATGACATCTTCAGATATGAGCATTACAGGTACTGTTGGCTATGACTCAATGACATTCAATGTTGCAGCATATATGGATGACACCGAATTACTCTTTAGCGTACCTGAATTTACAGATAAGACTCTCGTTTACAACTATGTAGATGCTAAAACAGGATATATAACTGAAATAACCGATTCATCTAATCTAGATGAGCTTGATAAGTCACTTCAGTCAATATTTGGAACACCTGTTAATGCTGATGATTACGATAGTGTAAAAAGCGTAGAAGAAGAGCTTCTTAACATTTCCAAGGATAATTTCAATGAACTTGATTTTGAGAAGGTAGATGCAAAAGATTGTACAGTTAACGAAGAGTCAGTTAAGTGCAAGGGTTATGTTACTACATTAACCAAAGAAAATGTTGATAACTGGATTACAGATTGTAGAGAAGCATTTGCAAACAGTAATAGTTCAGACAACTCTTCATGGGAGGATGTTTTCTCTACGATTGAGGATCATGAAGATGAAATTGATGGAACAGAAGTATCATTCTATCTTTATAAGAATCAGATTGCTGAAATTGACGTAGTTTCACAGGAAGCTACTGTTATTATTGAGTTCCAGGGCGGAGCTACTCCTACTGAGAATATCGTTGTTACTCGTGATGATGAAGAGATATTTAGCAAAAAGGGTACAACCGATGGAACTACAGAGACTTCTGTATATACTTTTGATGGCACCGATAGCTATACACTTGCATATAATACAGAAAGTGGAGATATGGAAGTTAAATCAGCTAATGATGCTTACACGCCATTTGCTATGAGCGGAAATCTTGCTGTTACTGCTGACAGTGTTACTTTTGAAATATCAAGCCTTTCATATGACGGCGAAGATATGGATTTTTCAGGTAAGGCAGTTCTTTCAAGCGGAGCAGATGTATCTGTAATGGAAGCTTCTGATGATGCTTTCGATATTAGTTCTGCAACTGAAGATGACTGGATGAATCTTTTGATGGAAATCCAGACAGTTATGTATAATATGATGTATTGATAGAAAGATGACCACTACATAATATGAAGCATGCTTTTAGCTATTTCAGACTGACATTTAAACAGGCATTAGTGATGATGCTTCATATGAGCTTTCGGCTTTCTCTGGTAATTGTGCTACTATTTGCACTAATTACCGGAGGTAGCCATGTCTTTTTACAGGCACAGACATTTGACAAGATAGATATTGCTATCGTGGAGGAATCTGAGCAGCCGGAAGTTGATTTAATTACAGGAATCGTAGGCGCTGTGGATAGTGTAAGGAGCGTCTGCGATTTTTCAATTATGGAAAAAGAAACAGCGATTTCTGCTCTGAAAAGTGGAAGCGTTCAGGCTGTTATTTTTCTTGGAGATGATTTTTATAATGATGTTAATAATGGAATAAACACTCCGGTTACGGTAATGCTTGAAGAAACGCCTTCTTTGCAAACAGATATTTTCCGTGAACTGCTTGGTGACGGAGTTTCTATTGTAAGAACAACCGAGTCAGCCATTTATGCGGTTACAGGTGTTTCAGGGACGGTGGAGATGAAGGTTTCCAGAAATGAAATGGAAAATCTTCTTACGAGTCTTTTTATAAAGACAGCACTTGAGAGAAACAGGCTCTTTGACAGTGTCATCGTATCTCCGACAGGAGCAATTGATTTTACAAAGTATTATACAGGCGTCTTTATTACAATCGTTGCTTTGCTTTATGGCTTTTGGTGTGCATTTTTATATCGGAAGCAGAATAAAGCTGCTGAATTACAGCTAAAAATGTATGGAGTGGATTCTGCGGCGATTGGCATTATAAGAGTAGTTATCATGACAATTTTGTTATGGATTGTTATGGTAATTACGTATTTGCTGATACTTCTGGGGATAAGGCTTGGGATTCCGATTTCAATGAAATTTAGGGCTTCTGTTGTTTACATGCTAGTTATTCCGGCGCTTTCAATGGCTGGGTTCTTCCATATGGTTTATTCAATAGGAGATGGAACCGGGCATACAGGGATGATTTTGTTTCTTCTTGATTTATTTATGATAATTTGCTGCGGGATGGTAGTTCCAAGCGTATATCTTTCTTCTGCGGTAAGAAGTCTTGGCAAATTTCTCCCGCTGTCCTGGTGGAGAGAAATAGTTTCACAGATGCTTTTTACTTCCGGAAAAAGAAGTGGAAACACACTGATTATTACGCTTGTATTGGCAGCTCTTTTTACTGGAATAGGGGAAATTATCTGCGTATTAAAATCACGAAAAGAGCTGGCTTAAGCTAAGTAATGAAAGAAATTGGCAGGTAAGTGGTAAGCAGAGATTAAGGCAAGCTGATTAGGAAAAATCGATTGGAAAGGTATCGAAATAAACATGCAAAAGTTATTGACATGGTATCTGCTTTCAATTAAGCAGATAATAAAAAAGAAAACCTTTTGGCTTCAAATGGCTTTCTTCATATTGATACTTTGGACTGCATCATCAATCAGTGTACCGACAAGCGGTAACTGCAAAGTTTCGTTTTATGATGGAGGAAGCGAGACGGGAAAGACCTTATTTGATAAGCTTTCAAACGAGAATTCTGTGTATGAGTTTGTCCCTGCAGGAAATGCAGCAGATGTTGAAGAAATGGTAATTTCCGGGCAGGCAGAGTGCGGATTCATTGTTAATCATGATATTGATCAGCGTTTAACGGATGATAACCTAAAGGATATCTTTACTTATGTTTCTTCAAGCTTTACGACCAAAGGACTCACAGCAAAAGAAACTGTATTCGCTGCATTTTTTCAACTGTATGGAGGAGAAATCCTTGACCGGACTCAGTTTGATATTTTTGGAAATGATAATGAAGAAATTGGCATAAATATCCAAAATTCATATTCTCAGTATCTTGAAGGCGATGATGTCTTTAATGTGATTTTCAAGGATGCAAACGGAGATGAAATACCGGCAGCTCAGCATGGCGGCGCTTCTTCCAAAATGTGGAATATGGGAATGCTGATTTTTGCTTTGCTTGTCATTTCGTTTATTTTTATGAGAAGAGAAGACAGATGGTCTTCTGATAAAAACATGTGGAATTATTTGCCAGATAAGCAGCGCAGAATATTTCTTTTTGCCAGATATGCAGCTTCTTGGTCTGTACTTGCTGTATTTGGATTGATTTTTGTTGTTTTATTTTGAAT
>CAZJWA010000081.1:0-6502 GCA_964549585.1 uncultured Butyrivibrio sp.
AGCAGAGCTGGAAGTTCCGCATCCTGCAAGAAGAGCGGCTGACATAGCAGCTGTCAGTAAAACACTTAGTAGCTTTTTTTTCATATAAACCTCCTTATAATAGCTGCGACTTTAATTTTCATGGCCTAAGCGCAGCGTCGGCCAAGTCTCTTTTTTTGAGAAAAAATCATCTGTGTTTCTGGTACTAATAATTCGTCGGGGCGAAATAATTAGTGATTTATCATAAGCGCATTGTGACATGCGACAAAGTGACCTTTGCTTACTTCCCTCATTTTGGGAGCTTCTCCTGCACAAATAGAGGTTGCATAGGGACATCTGGTTCTGAATCTGCAGCCCGATGGTGGATGAACCGGACTTGGAATTTCTCCCTTCATAATGGATATCTTTTCATCTCTCTTATGCGGGTCTGGCTGCGGTATTGCATTTATCAAAAAATGTGTGTAAGGATGGAGAGAATTACTAAAAATCTCTTCCTTTGGAGCAATTTCACAAACTTTCCCAAGGAACATGACACAAACTCTGTCTGCAATAAAATCTACGACTGACAGATCATGCGTTATAAATAGATAGGTAAGATTCATTTGCTCCTGCAGATCTTTAAGAAGGTTTAGAACCTGGCTTTGTACTGAGACGTCAAGAGCGGAGACTGGTTCGTCGCACACAATCATATCGGGATTAAGAGCAAGAGCTCTCGCTATACCGATTCGCTGCCTTTGACCTCCTGAGAACTGGTGAGGATATCTTGAAAGAAATTCCTCCGGAACTTCAACCAGCTTCATGAGCTCAAGAACCTTTTGGGTTACTTCGCTTTTCGAATTTCCAATATTATATGTAACAAGGGGTTCAGCGATAATGTCTCTTACTTTCATTCTTGGATTAAGAGAAGCATATGGATCCTGAAACACCATCTGAATCTTTCTGCGATAAGATTTAAACTCCTTTTCACTCATTGCAGTAATGTTTTTTCCTTCAAATATGACCTCACCGGAAGTTGGATTTAATAACCTTATCAGCATTCTTCCAAGCGTGGACTTTCCACAGCCGCTTTCACCAACAAGCGCTAGCGTTTCACCTTTTTTTACAGTAATAGAAAGATCTGAAACGGCGTGAACCTTCTCTTTTCCGTCTTTAAGAGGAAAGTCCATTACAAGATTTTTGGCTTCTATAATATTTTCACTCATCAGGCTTCCTCCTTTCGCATTTTCTTTTCTTCAAGAAGCTCTTTACTCTTGATGCACCTTACAAGGTGATTATCTGAAACTTCAGTAAGTGGCGGACATCCCTTGTAGCATTCATCGCATACATGACTGCATCTGTTTGCAAAAAAGCAGCTGTCCTGACGAAGTCTAAGGACATTTGGAACAGTCCCTGGAATAGTGGAAAGCCTCTTTTCATTCTCACCGATTCTTGGAATTGATGACATAAGTCCTTCTGTGTAGGGCTGCGCGTAGTTATCAAAAAGCTCAAATGTCTCAGACTGGTCTCAGACTGCTCCATTATTCGCCCGGCATACATTACATAAACGTAGTCACATATCTGCGCAACAACGCCAAGAGAGTGAGTGATAAGAATTATGCTCATTCCATAGGTTGTGCTTAGAAACTTCATAAGTCTTAGAATCTGAGCTTCAATTGTTACGTCAAGAGCAGTAGTAGGCTCATCGGCAATTAGAAGCTTTGGATTACAAATCATTGCCATCGCAATCATGATTCTTTGCCTGATTCCGCCTGAAAGTTCAAAGGGATAATTTTCATATCTTGCAGCGGGATCGCTGATACCGACCTTCTCAAACATATCAAGCACTTTGATCTTGGCTTCTGATTTATTCATGGAGATATCGTGTGCCATCAGAGCTTCTCTGACCTGCTTTCCGACTTTTACGACAGGATTTAGTGATGTCATAGGCTCCTGAAATATCATACTGATATCATTTCCGCTGATATCGCGAAGCTCATTGTCAGAAAGCTTTGTAAGATCTTTTCCGTCAAAAGAGATACTGCCGCTCTCGATACGTCCCGGATATTTTAAAAGACCCATGATAGATTTGGCAGTTACGCTTTTGCCGCATCCGCTTTCTCCGACAATTCCAATAATCTTGCCCTTTGGAACATCAATTGAAACGTCATTTACGGCGAGTGATACTCCTTTAGAGGTGTCAAAAACCGTTTTTAAGTGTTCTATTTTAAGTATGCTTTCTTCTTGCATATTATTCCCGTGCCTTTCTAAAATCTAGCTGGTTTACATAAATGCAAACCATATACTGCCTCTATAGTTTTTTTTACAAAATCATTTCTTGAGATATGGATCGAGTGTATCTCTAAGGCCATCGCCAAAGAAGTTGAACGCAAGCACTATTAGCATGATTGCAACAGCAGGAGTGATGCAGATCCATGGCTGTGAAAAGAGATATTCCTTGCCACTTGTAACCATAAGTCCCCATGAAGCTGTCGGAGGCTGTGCACCTATTCCAAGAAAGCTCAGCGAACTCTCAGAAAGAATGGATGATGGAATATCTAATGTAAAAAGAACTATTATAGAAGGAATGCAGTTTGGGAGAATATGTCTCATAATTATTGTCCCATTACCTACTCCAATGGACCTTGCAGCCTCGATGTATTCACTTTGCTTTATAGAAAGTGTCTGGCTTCTTACAACTCTGGCAACGCCTGCCCATCCAATCATGGAAAGAGCAATAAATACGTTAAAGATGCTTGAGCCAAGAGTATACATAACGACCATTGCAAGAAGGAGAGATGGGAATGCAAGCATTACATCGGCAAGTCTCATGATGATTTTGTCAACAACTCCGCCATAGTAGCCTGCGATAAGTCCCAAAATCATACCAATGACAATGGAAATAAAAGTTGGAAAAAGTCCAATGCATAGGGACACACGCGAGCCGTAAATAATTCTGCTAAGAATATCTCTTCCAAGCTCATCCGTTCCAAGAGGATGTGCAAAGCTTGGGGCAGCAAGTCTTGAAAGAAGATCCTGATCTGCATAGCCGTAAGGAGCAATGAGAGGAGCAAATATTGCGATCAGTATTAGGATTAGGATAAATATTGCTGAAAAGCATGCCAGATGATTTGTTCTCCACATCTGAGCTATTTGTGTAAGAATTGTCTCATCTTCACTCTTTTCATCTATCTTTATTACATTTGAAAGAGGAGCATTATTTTCTTCAGCTGTTACTTTGTCAATAAAATCTTTTTTCCTGGATATTTTAGATAGCCCCCTTTCTGATTCTTGGATCAAGTACTGCATACAGGGAGTCTGCTATCAGATTTCCAAGCATTACAAGTATTGTTGTAAAAAGAACTGTGCCCTGTAGAAGTGGCATGTCTCTGCAGCTGATTGCGTTAACTGCGAGCTGTCCGATTCCTCCGATTCCAAATACGCTTTCAGTAATTACTGCTCCGGAAAGCATGGATGAGAGCTGAATTGCCATCATTGTTACGACAGGAAGAAGCGAATTTCGAAGAGCATGGAACAGGATGACTTTCCATTTATAAAGTCCCTTTGCTCTTGCAGTATCGATATAATCCTCCTGCATTACTTCTATAAGATTAGATCTTGTCAGTCTTGAAATACTTCCGGCGCTGTTCCAGCCAAGTGCTATTGAAGGAAGAATAAGCTGGAGAAAAGAGCCATAACCTGAAATAGGGAATATTTTTAATTTAAATGCAAATAGGTATTGAAGAAGCAGTGCAATCATAAATACCGGCATAGATATTCCAAGAAGTGAGAAGCCCATGAATAATCTGTCCAGAAGTTTGTTCTGGTGAATAGCTGCAATGATTCCGGAGAAAATTCCGATTATCCAAGCAAATAGTGCTGCAAGAAGCGATAGCTGAAGAGTTGCAGGAAACGATTCTCCAATCAGTCTCGAAACAGGTGCTTTTAATGTATAGCTTGTTCCAAGATCAAGAGTTACCAGCCCCTTTAAATAGATAAAAAACTGTTCATAGAGCGGCTTATCAAGACCAAGCTCTGCTGTCATCTTCTTTACTACGTCTTCATTTACATGCTCGCCAAGCATAGTAGTGACTGGGTTCCCAGGTACTATCCTTAGCATGATGAAGATAAGAAGAACTACACCGATAAGAACGGGAATCGCATCAAGAAGCCTTTTCAATGTTCCAATTAAAATGTTTTTCAAAAGTAATGAACCTCCGTCAATATACTAATTTTTAGGAAAACGCAGCAATGTTATTTAAGTGCACTATAGCCAAACGTTTAATAAAAAAAGGACAGACAGACAAAGAAAAATAATAGACTTCTTTGTCTGTCTGCCCAAATTATATGATATAACATTTAATAATATGTGCTGGTTTGTATGCAAATTATGCGGCGCTTGCCTGCTAAAAATTATGTTAAGTATATCATCCAAATCAGATTTGTAAATAGTATTTTTGAAAATAATTACAACAAATTATTGAATAATTATGCAAAAAAGTTTTTGTTGCAGTGTTTTTGATTTTGGATATAATAAGGCATAGGCAAAAAGAACGAAGGCGTTGTTTTCGAATTCTTTTTGCCTATTTTTATCGAAAATTCTAATAGAGGGAGAAAATGGCATGACATTTGACATGAATAAATATCATTATTTTGATATGCACTGCGATACACTTCAAAGAGGATTTCTTGAGAAGAACACGGATACAATATACAACGGAGAAGGCATGCAGAGCATTAAGCTCATGGAAGAAGCAGAGCAGCTTTGCCAGTTTTATGCAGTCTTTTTTCCTCCAAGAAAAGAAGTAACACTTCTTGATAATCATGGAAGAGAGCTCCCACTTGATGATGATTATTTTAAAATGTGCAGAAATTCGTTAATTGAGCAAACGAATAAACATAAAGATATCATTGCTATGGCAAATAGCTATGACGACATTATATTAAATAAGAAAGCAGGAAAATGCTCTGCTGTTCTTACCATAGAAGATGGAAGAATGGTTGATTACAAGATGGAGAAGCTTTCCTGGCTTTATGAAATGAATGTTCGCGCAATAGCACTTACCTGGAACTATGCAAACTGCTTTGGCTCTCCGAATTCTCGAGATGCTTCCATTATGAATACAGGGCTTACTGATTTTGGAAAAGAAGCTGTAAAGGAAATGAACAGACTTGGAATCCTTGTAGATGTTTCTCACTTATCTGATGGCGGTTTTCGAGATGTTTACGAGCTTTGCGATAAACCGTTTATTGCATCACATTCTGATTGCAGAGCATTAACTGACCATCCAAGAAACCTGACAGATGAGATGATAAGGATGATTGCCAATAAGGGCGGCGTTATAGGGATAAATCTTGAAGAGTCCTTTTGCACTCCAAATGGATGTGAGATGGGTTGCAAGCTGGAATATCTTGCAGAACATGTTCTTCATATGCTAAATGTAGGAGGCGAAGATGTTTTAGGCCTTGGCTCTGACTATGACGGAATTGAAACGGCAGGAGATCTTCCAAATCCTACGCATATGTATAAGCTCTTTGATTTATTAATAGAAAAGGGAATGACCAGGACGCAGGTTGAAAAGATGGTAGCAGGAAATTCACTTCGTGTATTTGCCAGCTTGTAAATATAGCGGCATGGTATGTTAGGAGGCTTATTATGAAAAAGGTACTTATTGCAAATAAAAATAAGGATACTCTGCGCTATCAGAGCGCACTTGTAAACATTGGAGTAAAGTTTGAATGTATGGATAGGGTTCCCGAAAACTTTGAAGAGAGAATGGATGAATTTGATGCTCTGATTCTCCCTGGCGGAGATGATATTGATCCATCGCTTTTTAGACAGGAGAACAAAGGCAGCAGGACGATAGACAGAGCGCTTGACGATGCGCAGCTTACATTCATGGATTTTTTTGTCAAAAGAAATAAACCAATACTTGGAATCTGTAAAGGCGCGCAGGTGATAAATGTATACTTTGGCGGCGATGTTATTCAGGATCTTGATGATGAGAGAAGACCTCGTCATACGTATCATGATGGGACTGGTGAAGTACATGAAACGTCGGTCACAGCGGGGAATTTTATGCATGAGATTTATGGAGACAAGCTTGTAACTAACAGCTTTCATCATCAGGCGATAGGACGCGTCGGTATGGGACTAAAGGTTATTCAAACAAGTAGTGATGGAGTAATAGAGGGTATGATCCATGATAAGCTTCCAATCACAGCACTGCAGTGGCATCCCGAGAGAATGTGCTTTGAGAATATTACAGAGGGCGTAGCAGATTCTGAGCCTGTCTGGGAATATTTTCTTGGTCAGATGAAAGCCTGATTAGTTTCGGAGAATTATAAAAAGACGTAGCTTATATCTGGAGATTTTGGCTAATGCACTACGATTTGTGAAGATAAACTCTGTATTTCGTAATTTCACATTTTTGTTCAAAATATGCATTTTTTTCATCAGAAATGATTATTTAAAAACGTGGTTTTTTGTTGTATAATCCCATCTTTGACAGTAAATAATGATAAAAGGCTGCAATCCGTTGATTTG
>CAZJWA010000082.1:0-6287 GCA_964549585.1 uncultured Butyrivibrio sp.
AATGAATATGAAGCAAGCGGATCAACATCAATCAGTGCGACCAAGACTATAAATGGGGATGAGACGCCTGTAAATGGACAGTTCACATTTGAACTTACAGGGAATGGCGCTCCTAAGACCGTTACTAATGATGCCAGCGGAAACATATCATTTGGAACAATCAGTTATGATCAGGGAGATGTATCAACAGAGGCAAAGCATTATACAGTAAAGGAAGTAATTCCTGAGAATAAAGCTTCAGGTTATACCTATGATCAGAGTGAGTATGATGTGGCAGTTGTCGTAAGTGATAACGGAAATGGAAGCCTTACAGCAGCAAAGACCATCAAAAAGATTAAGGACAAGGATGGAAATGAGGTATCTGAAGCAGTTGAGAGTATTACATTTGATAATGTATATACTACATATGATGTAAATATCAGCAAAGTTGATCTTGCTGGCAAAGAGCTTGCAGGAGCAACCCTTATAGTTACAGATTTATCAGATAAAGAGATTACAAGATGGAAATCTAATGGCTCAGTTCATACAGTATCAGGACTGATAGCAGGAACATATACACTTACTGAGATTTCAGCTCCAAATGGTTATGAGGTTGCTGAGTCAATTACATTTACTGTTAACGATGATAATTCAGTTTCAGTTGATGGTAAGGCAGTTGACACGGTTGTAATGACAGATGATTATGACTATGGTTCAGCAACTCTTACAAAGACAGATTCAGAGACTGGAGCAGTTCTTGCAAACGCAACTTTTGAGCTGTACAGAGTTAATGGTGACCAATCAGTAACCAAAATTGGTGATACTTATACTACAATTGCAAATGGATCCATATCAGTTGATAACTTAAGGTATGGTACATACTATTTTGTTGAGACTGTAGCTCCTATTGGTTATGAACTTGATACAACACATCATGAGTTTACTATCAGCGCAGATAGCGGAGTACAAAGACCGGTAATCGTTGAGGTAGAGGATGATCCTTCAAAGATAGTTGTTAGTGGAGTTAAGTACTGGGATGATAGCAGCAATGTGGATAGCATCAGACCTTCATCCATTACGATACATCTTTTCCGCAATGGAAATCAGATTGCAACTACGACAGTAATGCCGGATGAAAATGGCAATTGGGAGTTCAGCTTTGGAAAGCAGCTTAAGTATGTTAATGGAGAGCTTGCAGAGTATACAGTTACAGAAGATTCGGTAGATGGTTATTCGGCTAGCTTCTCATATACGTATAGTGATACGGGAAGATATGTGGTTCTTACCAATACCCATACGCCATATACACCGGATACGCCGCCAGAGACGCCTGACACTCCTTCTACGCCGGAGACACCAGAGTCACCACAGGTTCTTGGTGCATCACGTGGAATAACCGAAGAGGCAGTACCGCTTACTGATACGCCTTCAGTTCTTGGAGCAACCAGATCACCTGCAACAGGAGATGCATCAGATGCGGCAGCATGGATGTTCTCAATACTTGTATCTATGGCAGCTTGCGGAGCATGGTTCTTCTTTAGAAAGAGAAGAAAGATTTAAAGTTAATGAAATTTAATTAAAAAAGCAGTCTCTTTTCAGACGATATGAGAAATCTGAGAAGAGGCTGTTTTTATATAGGGCATGCGATTAATAAAAATACTCCAGCTTTTGAATAAGCCGGAGTATTACTCTAAGTTATTTTTTTAATGCAGCAAGCTGTGCTTTCAATTCCTCAATTTCCTTGCATTGTTTGAGATTCTCAGCCTTGATGTTATTGTTCTCAGCCTTGATGTTATTGTTCTCAGCCTTGATGTTACTGTTCTCAGCTTTGATAGTATTATTTTCTGCTTTGACGTTATTGAAATCGATTTTTATGGTTTCATAGTCTGCTTCAATTTTTTTCTGACGGCGTTCTTCGGCTTCAACCTCAGCGCGTCTTTCACAGACAGCCTGGATATGCTCATCGGAATTTAGGTAGTATATGGTTTTGGCTGCTTCTTCTAGGTATTTATTATCTTTAACCATAGCCTTTAATCCTTTCCAGTCTTTCATCTTAAATAGTCTTGCCCATTGATCAATCTTGTAGGCTTTATCTTCATCAGTTGCTATGTCTATTCGATTTAATTCTACTACACCGATTTGCAATTTACTACTGTAGAGTGAATGCGATTTTACATTTTCCATTCGATATGTAGCATAGAATTCAGGCTCTTTGGGAAATAGATCGAAATTTAGAAATCCAATCTGAATGACAGGCTTTGCGAGGAAATAGTTATCTCCTTTAATAAGCTTTGTGTAGTTTCGGCAAAGATAGTTTAGAGACCGGTCTGTCCAGTCATGTTCGTTAATGACCTGCATTTCAAGATTCATGCTGGTTTCATTGTTGATCAGTACATTAACATCAAGGATAAAATCTTTTTTGCCAATAGTGTTGCCAAGGAGAACCGGATTAGTGATTTTCGTCTGAATAGACTCTGGATCCTGGTGAATAAGAGCAGCAACAAGACCTCGAAGTACAGTTTCATTTTCCTGTAAAACTATACGAAACATGTAATCATTTGTCATGTTGTAGGGAATTGCACCGGAGGCTTCCTCGAACGGAACAGCGGGTGCTTTGATAATTGGTGGTACGGTAATCTTTTCTTTTTGTAACATTTAGTAATAAATCCTTTCATTGTGAAATCCGGAACGAGTAGTTCCAAGTGATTTACATACCGGAAAGTATTGAATACTTCCCTGAGTTTTGTATGTATTTTAAGTGCTTGTTTAGAATACAGTAGAAATAGGATTTTGTCTAGAGGGAATTTTAAATTGGCGCGTGCAGGTTGCAAAGTGGACGCAAATTCGTTAATTTCGTCCACTTCTGAAAGCGTAGAGGAGATTTCATCTGATTCTAATGATGAGGAGATGAGCTCATCTGATACGGATAGTATATCTGAGGACAATACAGCTTTTTTTGAATCTACAAAGGAGTACTTGCTTTCTGAAGATAACGAGGTAGTAGAGTGGGACGAAGACTATGTGGATGCAGTGGATTTTGATGAAGAATATGCATTGTATCTTAATGAAGGTGGAGCAGAGGGAGATGTAACTTCTTTTGCTAAGCATTTATGTGAATATGCTCCCGCGCCTGATAACTGGAAGGAATTGTTTGAGAAATCTCTTTTAGAAAATTATGACGTTGTTCCAGATCATTATGAAGATTTGGGGGATGGATTGTATCAGGTGTATGTGGAGGTTGATGGAGACGTAGTGCCTTATGTGGCTGTAAACTGCCATACGGGCTGGTATCATGAATGATTAGTTAAATTAAGAGCAGTCTCTTTTTAGAAGAAACCTTTTTCTGAAAAGAGGCTACTTTGTTAGAAACTGATTAATACTCAAGGCACTCGCTCTATCAAATCTTCAACATTGCAATTAAGTGTTTGCGCAAAACGAAAGAGGTAGGTGACCTGCGCCTTGTTGATATCTTTTTTACGTTGTTCATATTGCTGGATAGTACGAAGCGGAACGTCGCTAAAGGCTGCGAGTTCTGATTGGCTAAGCCCGGCTATTTGTCTGAGGTACTTCAAGTTGGTGCATGTTTTGGAAGAACGATATAGTTCATTCATTCTGTCAACAAACTGTCGAATATCCATCTCGTGGTATGGGTTATATAGCATATAGATATCCATTATTGGAATATGTCTGTCGATTTCGGCAAATGACATGCCGGTTTCCCATTGATAATAGGCGAGAGCCCAGCCAGTCCAATACTCTGCCGAGCGGTTAACTGCATATTGAACTTTTGTAGGAGGTGTAAATTTTTGAACACTATTCATAACTTCATAGGTAAGTTCTACACCGGAGCGTCCAACAAGAAGAGTATAATCTCCATCACCAAAGCGCTTGGAAATATCAGATTCTAGAAAAAGCTGATAGTAATTTGGTAGAGACTGATGAAGTTCATGAACAGCAAAATCTAGCATCCGTCCTAATGCGATACGTGCTTTATCAAGGTAGACTTTATCATAAGCGTGAATCATTTGGCTTCACCTCATCATCTAATATTTGCGTGATATACAAATCCCCAGATTGTCGATGATTTCGCTCGACATCAAAATACTCTCGGCGAGCTGTGCTATCACGTTGCATCTTTTTTATGTACCATTCTTCGCTATTTGCAGAATCATAATCTAGAAAATGAAATCTATTAAAAGCAGGTTCACTCTTAAGGACAAACTGCTGCCCCAATTTTCCAAGTCGCATGGCGTTACTGAGTTGTCTATAGGAAATGGTGCCATTAATAAAATCCTGCGCGAAGGAAAAGTAGCTGTCATCGGCACGGTATCCTATGATAATGTCAAAACAAGAGTAATCTACGTAGAAAGTTCGAAGAAGATATTCCTTTGCTTCCAAAGCAAGTCCTGAGGGAACATCAAACTCGCGGTTTTGCAATAGAATAGAAAGCCAATGTAGTATGCAGTAATTAGAAGCATTTAGATCAAGAATAGTTAGTCCATCGCATTCAATTTCATAGTGATTAGCGTAGCCATTGCGGTTTTTCCCAACTCCCCATTCTTTAGCTAAGTCTTTGTCCTTGGTACAATAAAAGCCAAGACCATAATCGTTAAAGACCTTACCATATCCAAATTTGGGGCTTTGAACAATATGTTCGGAGCCATGATAAATCTCAATTAACATAAAATTGTCCTCCTATTAGTATTATACTCCCAAGGGAGTACAAAGACAATGGGAGGGCAATATCAGTTGGCATAACCTCAACCTGGGTTTAAAAAATTACAGCCTCTTTTTAGAAGAAACTTTAATCTGAAAAGAGGCTGTTTTTTATTCTGTTATTCTTTTCCTAATGCAGCAAGTTGTGCTTTTAATTCCTCGATTTCTTTGCTTTGTTTGAGGTTCTCAGCCTTGATGTTGCTGTTCTCAGCCTTGATGTTGCTGTTCTCAGCTTTGATGTTGCTGTTCTCAGCTTTGATGTTGCTGTTCTCAGCCTTGATGTTGCTGTTCTCAACTTTGATGTTGCTGTTCTCAGCTTTGATATTGCTGTTCTCAGCCTTGATGTTACTGTTCTCGGCTTTGATAGTATTATTTTCTGCTTTGACGTTATTGAAATCAATTTTTATGGTTTCATAGTCTGCTTCAATTTTTTTTTGACGGCGTTCTTCGGCTTCAACCTCAGCACGTCTTTCACAGACAGCCTGGATATGCTCATCGGAATTTAGGTAGTATATGGTTTTGGCTGCTTCTTCTAGGTATTTATTATCTTTAACCATAGCCTTTAATCCTTTCCAGTCTTTCATCTTAAATAGTCTTGCCCATTGATCAATCTTGTAGGCTTTATCTTCATCAGTTGCTATGTCTATTCGATTTAATTCTACTACACCGATTTGCAATTTACTACTGTAGAGTGAATGCGATTTTACATTTTCCATTCGATATGTAGCATAGAATTCAGGCTCTTTGGGAAATAGATCGAAATTTAGAAATCCAATCTGAATGACAGGCTTTGCGAGGAAATAGTTATCTCCTTTAATAAGCTTTGTGTAGTTTCGGCAAAGATAGTTTAGAGACCGGTCTGTCCAGTCATGTTCGTTAATGACCTGCATTTCCAGATTCATACTGGTTTCATTATTGATCAGTACGTTAACATCGAGAATGAAGTTCTTTTTGCCAACAGATTCTTCGAGAAGAACCGGGTTCGTGATTTTCGTCTGAATAGACTCTGGATCTTGGTGAATAAGCGCAGCAACAAGACCTCGAAGTACAGTTTCATTTTCCTGTAAAACTATACGAAACATGTAATCATTTGTCATGTTGTAGGGAATTGCACCGGAGGCTTCCTCGAACGGAACAGCGGGTGCTTTGATAATTGGTGGTACGGTAATCTTTTCTTTTTGTAACATTTAGTAATAAATCCTTTCATTGTGAAATCCGGAACGAGTTGTTCCAATTGATTTACATACCGGCAAGTATTGAATACTTCCCTGAGTTTTGTATGTATTTAAAGTGCTCGTTTAGAATACAGTAGAAATAGGATTTTGTCTAGAGGGAATTTTTTTTTGCAGCTTTTTTGGGTTAAGAAATGGAAAATAAGAGAGAAGCAGATAAAAAAGCTCCGGCTTGTGATAGGGCCGGAGCAATACACTAATTATTTTTTAATGCAGCAAGTTGTGCTTTTAATTCCTCGATTTCTTTGCTTTGTTTGAGGTTCTCAGCCTTGATGTTGCTGTTCTCAGCTTTGATGTTACTATACTGTTATTCGTAACATTACTTGCTTCCAATTAGCCCAAAATTCTTCAAATTAAAAG
>CAZJWA010000083.1:0-6181 GCA_964549585.1 uncultured Butyrivibrio sp.
CAGATGCCTTGGTAATGGATGCCGTTTAGTGTAACTTTTATGCAGAGGTCATATTGTATTATTGCCCGGCAGCATCTGTAGTAATGAAACGCACAATTCATTATTCATAACAAAAACTCCCCTTTTTGCATTAGTAGTCAGCTAATATCTAATTATTTACCACTTAAGTTCTCTTCTTTTTCAAAAAAAGCTTTCTTCATTATTTCGTATTCTTCATTAGTGCAAACTTTTTTACACTCCGGCTCAAAAGATTTAGTCACTTCAAAGCACTCTTTAACATTTGTGCATGGGTATTCATCACACTCACCGCAGTTTGAAATGCCTTTAGAGCTAGTACATGCAACAACTTTATATCTGCACCAGTTTTCTACTTTGCATCCATGGCATGAAATTTCTTCATTAGTAACCAGATGATTTCTGTACCCAATTTTCATCCAAAGCTCTGCAGTATGCCGGAGTTGTTCATTTGTCTTTTCATAAGGCGATGAAGTATACCTGGGACATACTGAGCAATCATTTCCACAAGCAGAAATTATTCTTTGAGTCATGTTGTCCTTTCCTTTCTCAAACTGGTTCAAGTAAGATTTAGTTTTTATTTCGCAGAAAATTCTTCAGGCTCCATGTCATATCTATAAAGGACAGCCTTTGCATTCGTTAAGTAAAACGCTTTAAATACAGGATTCTCAGGGTTATCGTACAAAGAAGACAAATTATTTGTCTTTTCAAACATTGCCCTCTTAATATCAAGGCTATCTGAAAAATTCACTTTTCCAGATAATCTTATCCAGGACATTTTGGGACCAGATGCACAAAATTCAATATAAGGAGTTTCTAATAATTCTTTATAAACCTGTTTAGTGCTTGAAGTTTCAAACCAAAGTTTTCCATCCTTCTCAAAGAAAAAAGTAAATGGACGAAGCTTTGGCTTTCCATCTAAACCAACCGTTGCAAGCGTTCCTACGCTATTTTTTGACAAAAAATCTATTGCATCATTCATTACCTATTTCTCTCCAATCAAATCTGTTCAATTTCTGCTTCTTCTGATGTATCTTTTTTCTTAATCTGCGATATGAATAATCCAGCAAGAGCAAAGTAAAGCTCGTGCTTTATTTCTTTTAACTTAAGTCTCTTTGGAAATATCAGAAGAAAAATCAGAAATCCTATGATAAATCTTAAAAGGAGTTAAATTCATTCTTCACAGATTTTAAAAGCTGGATACAATCTATTAATTTCGCCTCTAGTAATACCATATTTCTTTGCTAGAAGCCTCCAATTATTTCTGACTTTGTTCTTAATAAAATCAACAGATTGAACCGCCTCATCTTTTGATAAACCATAAAAAGGTGCACTATCTATCGCCAGTTCAAAATCTATTCTTGATTCTTCCGAATCTACGTTTAATGAAAGATATTTACCAAAAATATCTGGATTTACATCATAAAGTGGTGATAATTTCCAACCATTTGTTTCCAAAATAAATCCATGATTTCTAAAATGGTCATCAGTATTAGATACTGCCATACTAAACACAATTCGCTTCCACAATTCTTCCAAATCTTTTTTTGAGTTTGCTCCATTTGCTTTTAAAAAAGATGCCATTTCCAAATAACTGCTTCCATCTGCCGCGTTTGCTCCATCTTTTTTTCCAAGAAGTGTCATGGCTGATGAGAAAAAGATGCGTTTATCTCTATCTCTGTCAAAGCGTTTTACCAGAAATGTAGTGCCAAGTTTCGAAAACTTTTTAATTTTTGCTTCCGGTACATTTAAATCACACATAATAGCCAGATCATGTACTACCATTTCCCATGCACCCGAATTTAAATCATCGTGTCGAGACGGAAATTTTGCAATCCAAAGAGACCCATCTGGACCAATAACTGATGCTTTAGGTCTTGCTCCGCCAAGTGAAGAGCCTGGTGCAAGTAACTGTTTAATCCATTTATTGTTTGCTTCGCCTTCATCATTCTCAAAAGAATCTGAAGCTTGCTCAAGTTCTCTTAATGACGCCCATGGAGGCGTAGCATATTCATTATCATCAGATAAAAAGTTGCCTTCTAAATCTGATTTAAAGCGCAGTCCGCCCATACGTGTTTCATCATACACTCCTAATAGATAATCACTTTCTAATAATTTCCTTGGCTTCTCGTTCGCCTCTTTAGCTCGAAGTTCTTCTCTGCGTTTCATTAAGCGTCGTCCCCATCTATCAGGGCATGAGTCTGCAAACATTCCAAAAAGATTTTTATCATCATTGATATATTGTCTTCCTTTATATAACTGTAAATCAGGATCTAATATCATGTTTTGATTTTCAAGCCACTTCTTACAGTACTCAAATGAATAAAACTCTTTTCCCTTAACATTAGTAACAAATATAGTTCCTATCATTTCATTATGAAAAGACAAAAAATCTGCAAAAACATATATCGATTGTTCATTATTCATCTCATTTACTCCTTGCCACCCGTTTTCTTACTGGTAAGCCCAAATCTTGAAGTTTACGCCCTAGTTCATCGTCTTTTGCAACAAGAAGTAAGTCTTTATCCATATAGTTTAGTGCATGTAAAACCGCAGCATAATAACCTATAGCTACAGATGGTGATCCATTTTCAATCGAGACCAATGTCGCTCTGCTAATTCCAGCTCGCTCTGCTACAAGTTCTGCAGACAATTTTCTTCGTAGTCTGGCATATTTAATCTGCATACCCATTTGTTCAAGTATTTTTGTTGTATCAGGTAATAAAGTAACCGTTTTTTTTGGCATAAGCAATTCTCCTTATGTCAATAATATTAATCATAATTACAGATTTTGTCAATTTTTATTGACATTGTTAGAATAAATTAAAAATTTATTCAACCTGATAACCTGCATCCGATAAAACTTCTATTGCTTTATCAAAATTATTCGCTTTAGTCAAAATATAGTCTGTATTATATGTGGAAACTGCAAAAATTTCGATATTATTATCAGCAAGTAAAGATGAAATCTTTGATAAAATTCCAATCAAAGAAAAATCCAAAGTGCCTTGAATTCGAAAAGCCTTCCCTCCAGCTCTGAAGCTCAATAATGTTTCCTTGTCGTAAATTTTATAGATAGTACTCCCCGTCAATTCTTAGCTCAGCTTTTCCACCAAACAATATTTTATCATCTTCTTTAATTAAATATACTTCGTTAAATGCAGCATTATTTCCGCCTTGTTCAATAATAATGCTCGAGCCATCCCACATTTTATTTTTAAGCATATAGCAGGCAAAAGCACTGTTTCCGGTTCCGGTTGCAGGGTCCTCAAGATATCCGAATTTTGGTGCGAATACTCTGCTGTGAGCAAATGCTGTTTTTCTTCCTGTTTGCATGGTGAATATCAATATAATATCAATTTTCTTATTTTCACAAAACTTTTTAAGTGCATCTTTATCAGGATATACTGATATTTCTGTTTCAAATCTTTTTAGAGGAACAAGGAGTGTTCTAAGCCCTGCGTCAATAAAGCCCAGGTCATATTTATCATCTATGTTTGCCTTAGTAACTCCAAGAGCCTTGGCAATCTCGCTCTTATCAATCGGTACGTCCATGTAAATAGCATCAGGCGCAGTAATGTATACTGCTCCATCTGTATCTATTCTATTATAAACAGTAAGAATACCCTTTTTATTTGTTTCAATAGAAATTTCTTCCTTCGAAGAAAAGTCCTCATTATTCTTTGCAAGATCAAACATAGTAGCTATCGTACCATGACCGCAGAATGCCACTTCACATTCTGATGAATAGTATGTAAGCTTAACATCTGCCTTATCTGACTTATTACAAAAAACTATCTCAGAAACAAATCCCGCATGTTCTTTTCCAGCTTTTAGCATCTGCTCATCTGACAAAAAATCCTCATTTAGCATTACATAAGCTGCTGGATTTCCAACTGAGCCTTCTGCAGTAAATGCATTTACTTTTCTATACTTATACCCTTCTTTTTTCATCCTCATCGCCTCAATTCTACTCCTATCATAATAATAAAAATGCATTATAACGATTATAGGACATTTCATTAATAAAAAAAGAAATTGTAATAAGATACAGGTATTAATGTAATAAAAAGTTCGCCCCGCGACGAACTTTAAGAGAATTAAAAAAGAATTGAGCTTTCGCCCAATTATTTTTTTAATATTTTTACTCTGGATGTGATTCATTCCACAGTTTATCTGCAACAGGTGCCCATTTTTCTGCCGTATCGACGCATTTATCAGAAAACTCTTTTGCACTTTCAAGGTTCTGATAATCGGTACTCTTAGCACCGCTCTTATCTACAACTTCTGTAAGCCTTCCCGGATTATCGAGAACCGGACATGGGCGAAGCATATTCTTATTCCATGGCTGATTGTCGTGGTATCCCATAAATAATGGTGACTGATATGCTTCAAGTAGTGTCTTTTCTCTAATATTTGAATCTGAATAGTGAATAAATGCGCACGGTTCTATATCTCCATTTGCATTAATATGTAAATAGCTTCTTCCGCCTGCAATACAGCCGCCTACATATTCTCCATCATTCCAAAAATCTACAGTAAACAAAGATTTTGTTTTTCTATATTCACGGATCTTGTGATACATCATCTCTCGCTGCTCTGCGGTTGCAATAAGCTCAGTAACAGCACCTTTTCCAACCGGCATATATGTAAAGAACCATGCGAATTTTGCTCCGAGTTCAATCATATAGTCAAAATATTCTTCACTTCCAATATTTTCAGCATTTGCACTGGTATAACAGCATGAGATTCCAAATGGGAGCTTTTTATTCTTCAAAATGGTCATTGCCTTCATGATTTTCTGGTATGTGCCTTGTCCTCTTCTTCCATCCGTAGCCTCCTCAAAGCCTTCAATACTGATAGCAGGAATGAAGTTTTTCACACGTAGGATTTCATCCGCAAATGCTTCGTCAATAAGAGTTCCATTGGTAAAGGTTGAAAAGACACAATCAGGATGCTCATCACATAAACGAATTATATCGTTCTTTCGAACAAGCGGCTCTCCTCCTGTAAAAAGATATACATAAGTACCCAGCTCTTTTCCCTGCCTTACCACATCGCTCATTTCTTCGTAGGTAAGATTCATATGATTTCCATATTCTGCAGCCCAGCACCCTGTACACTTTAGATTACATGCACTTGTTGGATCCATAAGAATTGCCCAAGGTATATTGCAGTTATATTTCTCTTTATTAGCTTTTTGCTTCTGATAACCAATTAGTGAGCCATTGATAATAAAATTCTCGAATAAACGGTTTCTTACTCCCGGATCAATATCCTTCCATAAGCTCATGATTAGCTTATACCAGTTATTATCCTTGTCATCCATAATACTGCGAATAGCTGTTCTTTGCTTAACTAGTGTTCCCTTGATATCAGCTTTATCAAACCAATCTAATAGTTTGGGAAAATTCGTTTCCGGATCCTTATCCAAAAATTCAATTGCTTTTTTTACTAAGAACGTCTCTGTGTTATCCTTCAAATTCATTTGTTTTCCATCCTTTATTATTTGATAAAACTATCATAAGGATTTCATATTAATGTTTTGTTTGGAATATGTTTGAGAATTGTTAATTTGCTTTTTAAAGTAATCCATGTCCTTTTTCACAAATCTGGTATATTTCTTCATTTATTTCATCAATCAATGGCTGAATCTGCTTTGTTTTGGCGGCTTTAATATTATTATAAACAAAATATGGCATAATCCATCCTGCAAAGGCAGGAATAGCTAAGAGAACACATAACCAAATTATTGGTGGTTCATGAGTTACTGCAAATACAGCACCTGCCATAAATGCAGTCCCTATTATTCCGACAGCAAGTGCTACCATTGTAGCAGTTTGAGTTTTCTGGTTCTCTAGCCTGTCAATCTGCGTGGTGCAATCTTCGAAGTGTCTTTGAAGTCTTGTTAATTCAACTTTATTAATAATCTTTCGATCACGCTTCATATTAAGACCACTTTTTCCATTATCCTTAATATCAGAAGTACATTCATCTAAACTCCAACCAAAGTTTTCATAACAATCTATCATAAATCCGATTTTTTGTGACTCGGCTATAACCTGCTTATAATCAAAGCCAACATAGTCTTTTTTATTTAAGTCTTTATTGTTGTTACTAATTCCATGAGTTGTCGCCGAATTGCTCTTACTCACTGTCAGCAGAT
>CAZJWA010000084.1:0-5941 GCA_964549585.1 uncultured Butyrivibrio sp.
TCATAGTCTTATTTATTTTATAGAATTAGGTGTCACATCATTTACAAACTTACATTTTTCAAAATATTAATTATGCAATTGAAATATAAAGATAGCAATGTGCCTTTCCATCGGGTGTATATTCTCCTGGAACGGTACTTTCATAATCCTTTGAAAATGCACGGGCTATTTTGCCTGCTGCCTTATCTTCCCATACCTTTGACCATGCCCTATTTGCAGCTTCTGAAATATCTTTGCCGTCAAAATCATATTTTACATATAGATTTTGCTCAACCTTTAGTTCCATTTCTGTGAAAAAATCTGCCCTTGCAGTAAAGATTTCTATATCATATGCTCCCTGCTCATCAGATTCATAATTAGTATATAAAGAAATTGGTGACAATCCCTGCAGGAAATGACCATCGCTGTTATACATAAGTGGAATCTTCCCACTTACTATATCACTCCAGACCTCATTGATTTTATCCATTCCTTCTTTTGAATTGTCTGTGTGAATAGATATTTTTTTTAATTGATATGCCATAATAGTTTTCCTTTCATTTTGCTTGCTTTTACTATTATGACATATTCAACATCATATCCCAATTAATGTAATAAAACACAACACTGAATGTAACAAAAGGTTTTTAGCTTGACATACTGGGATTTATCTCTTTCCGAATTAAAATTCATTTAAAGTGATTCCTTACTAAAATCCAATTCATATTTCGTTCCATGAGAAAAAAGAATAGCATTTTCGAGACATATTTTCAAAATAATAGTATTCTCATCCTCGAAATTATTATCTCCATTATCAATCCATGACGCAAATGCTTTTTTTAGCTTCAACGCAATTTCTTTATTTTCTTCCTTTCCAAAATATCCTAGACTTTCTGCTTTACCAGTTGATGTGAACCACTCGCCGCATATTGCTACCTTATTGTTTATTCCGATCTGTTTCATCTTACTTGATAATGCATAGGTAATTACATAAAATGCGTCATCTTCATAATATGCGTCCACATCTCTGACAGCCGGATAATCTCCGTTCATTGTTCCAAGTGCAATTACATTATCTTTACCAAAACGTTCCTTCAATATCCTTAGTGCATTCTGATCCATAAAATCGCCTCCATAGTTTTATAACAACTGCCCTAGTTAATCTCAATTAGAGAAATAATTATTTTCATGGTAACAAAATATATTTCTTCCTCAGGTGTATATTTTTGCTTAAGCATCGGGAAAGAATCTTTCATTGAATCGCAAATATCTATTGATGTTTCTTCCATCGCTTCACCTAATATGCGAACCCATCTTCTGTTTTGAAGATTATAGCTTACTATGCTGATTTTGGAATTTTCCATTAATTCAGCAAATAGCTGCTTTCTTCTATCCGTGCCAAAATACAACATATTATTGGTACAAACAATCATTCCCATAGGACGTTGATTAGGAAATCCACCGGAATCTGTTGCAAGAAAGAAATAACCACATTCTTTTATCATTCGATATGCATCAGATACAGAAGGTTCACACTGAAAATCATTTTCATCAATATCTTTGTCATCTAAAAGATAGTCTATACTGCATTCCAAAAGTCGGCTCAGTTTAATCAGCTTTTCAGTCTCCGGAAATGCCATATCTATTTTCCACCTTGATACAGACTGCCTGGAAACCTCCAAAATCTCTGCCATCTGTTCCTGAGTATAGCCTTTCTTTTTTCTCAAAAAAGAAATTTTCTCACCTGTCTTCATATAAGTTACCTCTATAAACAATTGTTTATTATGAAAATAATAATCCGGATCATATTATCTGTATATACATTTTAAGGTGCATTCTGTATCATTTGAAGTGCATGAACCTGGTTAATAATATTTAGTTTTCATCATATTACTCATTGAATTATTCCACTATTTTAACAATTAAAGCTTTACTAATTTGATTAAAAATTATATAGTATTATTCATACTAAAAAAAGGAAAGATAATCGATGATAAAAAAGCTATCACCTTTAGCACTCAAAAAGTTACTAATTTGCGCTATTATTACAGGAATCAGTATCATATTTATTGGAATTTCTTTTTCCCATATAAATGATAATTCAAGCGATGACACGAGTTATACTACTCTTAATGGCACGATAACAGATATAAAAGATGAAATGAATGCCGGCGATTATTATTCAGGTAGTACTACTGAAGTAATTGAGCTTGAAAATGGGGATACAATTTCAATTGGTATTGGTGGCCGGGTAGCATCTCCTATTGGAAGTGAGGTTACTGTTTACACTGATGGAACACATTATGCGCTTTCCTCCCAAGGTATTGCAGCAGATAACAATGGAAGCATCTTTTATTTCATACTGATTATAGTTTTATCATTCTTCCTGGTAGTTTTATGGACCACCTTATTTAAAATAAAATTAAAATAAAAGGTTTCATTTTCATACTGATACTCTTGTTATTAGTTTGTTTGCGATAACGTGACTCATCGTTCAAATGCCAATTTCATCAGAGTTTAAATAAACCTCGTTGGTTACAACATTTTTTCAAAATGAAGTTACGTGCTCCTTCAGGTTATTAAGCTGTTCTTTATCCTTTGCTCCCATCGTATGGTACATAAAAAAAGGACTGTATAAATCCATGGCATAAACCCTTGCGTTACCCGGCTTCATATATCCAAGACTAATTAGTGTATTAAACATGCATTCCATGGTTTGTAGTGGTCTATCAATAAACACATCACGGTAAATCTCTCCAAGCTCCTTATTCTTAAATTGTTCAATAACCAAAAGTCTTCTGAAAGGGACAATCCACTCATCTGTCGTTTGGAACTTAAACATATCAAGACATAAATTCTCAACATCCCTCCAGCACATTTCTTCAAGCTTAACCTCATTTGTTTTATTCAAAAGCCTATTAGAACAAATCTCCACTATGGAGTCCAGGATTTCCTGCTTATTTTTAAAATGTTTATAGATAACAGCATCTGAACAATTGACGCTTCTAGCTATAGCCCTGGTTGAGGTTGCTTCAAAACCATCTGTTGAAAAAAGATTTAATGCCTCGAATATTATTCTGTCTTTTGTAGTTTTGCCCATCTTACAACCTTTCTTACGTCCTTTCCCGCCATGCATCCATAGGTACAAGCGCCGCAGCCTATGCAAGAAGTAGCATTAAAAGGCTCACAGTTTTTGGCATAATTCATACCATTTTTATCAACATATTGAACGATTTTATGTACTTCTACTCCTGCGGGACAATTCTTTGTACAGGCTTTACAGCCCTTACATTTACCCGCCTCTTCATAACCTGGCATTGCTCCAATAGCTAAATAGCACGTTGTGTTCTCGATAGTTTCATCTTCAGCTGCCTTATGGCAATTCAGTGCTCCGCCGCCTGCATAGACCTGAGATAAATTTATTTCTTGAGACAGGCACTTTTCCAGAACATCCTGTACCTTATCTCCGATATGAGCTTGAACAACATATGTTTTAGAAGTAAAAAGATTTGAAGCAGTAATATACTTATACTCACTAGCCTTAATATCATGTGTCATTTCTGCTATTGCTATAACGGTCTGAAGATTCAGGATTAGGATGCCCTTATCCTGAGGAAGCTCATTATCGCCTAATGAAATTCCTAGAACATAATTAATCAGATAATTTTCATAACCCATTGGGAAACGATCAATTACCTTTATCTGCTTTAAGTTACCAAGCTGAATATGTGGTTCTTTTGTAGCAAGGATTACCTTATTGATTCCAAGTGCATTCTTTATTATGTCGGCGCCTTGAATAATCAGGTTCTGTTTATTTCTATAAAGCCACGAGTCAGATACAAGACCCGGATCGCATTCAACTGCGTTTATTATAAGAGTACCATTTTCTTTGTGAAAAGCCTCAAGCTTTCTATAGGTTTCAAAACCATTTCCGCTTCGTCCGGTAAGATTGCCTTCTTTACATAGTGAAATAAGCTCATCCCTTGATAATTCAGTCTTGATATTATCACCAGAAAGCTCAAATTCTGAAACAGCCTTATATTCCACTTCTGATAAATCAGCAATCTTCCTTATTTTAGCTTTAGTAGCATTTGGAGCCTTTTCAAATAGCTTTTCCTTATAATACTTTCTTGCCTTTTTCTGAGCTGTTTTTAAGCCCTTATTGTTCTTAACACTTTTTTTATTTACTAAACAACTATTTTCCATCGAAATAATCTCCTTTGCAGTGGTAAGCATTTGCTTACTTGTCAAGGGCAACAATTACAGCATGACTTTTTCTTGAATCATTTTCCATTTCTAATTTTCTTAACATTTCTATTCATCAAATGTCTCCCTATATGTTTGTATGCAAATTCTTTTAAAGAAGACATTTCCTGGTGATGCTCTTTTAATAATTCATCCGGAGAATCATAAACTCCAAAGTCCTGATTTATCCCTTCGCTTTGAATATATGTATTATTTCCATCAAAATCAATGATGGGATTTTGAAAATCTTTTACAGCTACTCCATAGCCGCAAAATGCACCAGTGCAATTACTATTACGAATTTGTAGTTTGCCAAGATATTTTTTGTCCAAAATAAATGCTTCTAACTCATACCATCTATCATCAAGAAAAACTTCTACCCAACTATGAAATACATTCTGTGGTGCATTTCTATATACAAATCCTGTCATTGCACCCTTTTGCAGTTTTTTATTGATTGTAAATCCATGAACGCGACAAGGTACATTGCATGCCCTTAACAGTGCCATGAACAATGTGCCTTTCGTATTACACTGCCCGAATCCATCTTTTAACACATTCGATGCAGAAATTGTATCATCAATATTATATCCAAATAAGATCTCATCTCTCACATAATTGTAAATTGCCTTTGTACAATAAAAAGATGTTAATTTTCTCCAACCTTTTTCGTCAATTAGTTGTTGGATTTCGTCATTTGAATAATTCAGCATTTTTGTTTCTAGTAAATATTTATTCACGCATTTCTCTCTTTCAATTCTGATTCAGTATGCCTATTTTTCTCCATAGATCACAGTTTCATATGAATATTGCCGTGGCAGATAAATAAGTTCATCGTCTACTATCTTTTCTGATAAAAGGTGCTTCAACTTGATCATCTATGAGAAGACTATATTTTGAAGGGTGTCTGTATGAATTACCATGAACTTCCCTTAAGCGATATGATCGCAACAAATCTATATCGAAATTTGCCAGATAGATTCCAGGTTCACCACCGGCTTCAATAATGCAGGTTTCTCTTGGATATGAATATCCATCTGCACATGTTATTCCATCAAATGCCGTAGAGTGTCCGTTGCAATCGGGTTGCCCTTCAGGATAATTACATGTTGCAATGCCAAGCATATTTTCAAACGCCCTAGCTCTAAGCTGAGAAATGCGGTTAATTTCCATCGGGCAGGCATTTGGAACAAGAATTAGCTCAGCTCCCTTAAGCATCAAGATTCTTGCGCTTTCAGGAAACTCCCTGTCATAGCAAATCATTGCACCAATCTTAATTTCTCCTACTCTGGTATCAAGATCAGAAACATAGAAATCATCTCCTGGCGTAAGCCTGCATTCTTCGCCAAAATCACAGGTATGAACTTTTGAATAATGAAGGACTTTTTCACCGTTTCGATCATAAATTATGATGCTGTTTTTGGGTAAGCCTTCATGCTTTTCCAAAAAGGTAACTCCAATAGCCATATTCAGCTCTTTTGAAAGAAACCTAAATGTCCGTATATATTCATCTTCTTCATCTATTGCCATAGAATTAAGTAAAGAAATGTCCTCAGGAATATCATAACCACAGCTAAACATCTCAGGAAACAAAGCAATATCGGCGCCTTTTTCCTTTGCTCTTTGGCAATAATCTATTCCAATCTGCATATTTTCATTTGTATGTGAACTCTTCAAAAAAGTTACACTAACTAAGTTCTACTAGTAAAAAAACTGT
>CAZJWA010000085.1:0-5919 GCA_964549585.1 uncultured Butyrivibrio sp.
GTAATTATGGAAACATAATTGCCAAAATTTATGGAAAAGTACTTGCCGTTTACAGGAGCCCTAAGAACGGTTAAAACAGACGAAAACTATCAGATTGCATCGAATTTTATTGCCTATAATGGACTAAATATCGGTGAAGGTGGTACAGAATTTGATAGATATGAAACCGCCCAAAAAACAATTAGAGCAAATAATGGCTGTCTTGACAAAGAAAAGGCAATTTACCTATTTACTGATATTGGAGTAATTAATGATAAGCATGAAGATAAGCTTCAATGGTCAGTTGTTTACGATTTGACCAAAGGCGATGGGACAATATTTGCGCACAGAAATTTGGATAATCAGGTGAATTTCAAATTGGAAAATGAGTAGAGGAATTTTTTTATGAGCAATTATGAAGACGGTTTAAAAAAGAAATCCTTTGAACTTTCATATAATAATGGCAGTATTTGGTGTGAGCATCTTGATGGATTATTTGACAAAAGAGATTTAGTTATCAAGAAATTCACAGAGGATTTAAATATTATCAAATGCCCATCAACAAGCTCTTTTATTGCGATAAACTTGGATGAAACAGATGTTGATAAGAAGCTTTTGGATTTTATCATTGGTACTTTGAATACTTTGGAGAAAAGAATTTGTAAAGTAGTAATAGTTGGACTTGGACCGATGATGAAAGTACATATCAGGAAAATAAATACAGGCTTTTTGCTTATTTGCATTGATGATTTTGAAAAAGCAAAGGCATGGCTTGTTTGAGGCTTGGGAGGGAAAGTTGGAAAAGAGATACTTCATATGGCTTTGATGAATTAATCAAGAAACATGAAGAAAAATATTTCCAAACATGACATAAAGATGACATGTTTGACGTGATAATATATTTTAATGAGGTGTAAGCGTGATAACAGCAAAGCAGACGGACTATCCGTTAAATAACATAAAATGGTATATTATGATTTTGACAGGAATTTTGTTCATTGTGACGGTAGGAATGGCATATCTTCCAGGTATTCTTCAAAACGGAATGTATGAATATGAACTTACTTTTTTATCAAATACAATTGTTGGTGTTCTCTTTATTTGCGGAGGTATTTATGGTGTGATAAGGAAGAGGGATTTTCCACAATTTGTGTATATGAATTTTGTTATTTTGATGCAACTGGTATTTATCATTTGTACAGTGTTTATCAACGAGTTTCGTTTCTTTGGAGTTTATCTTTTTTTACATGTTATCAACCCAATAGCCGCGACGATTGAATTGCTTTTGTTTACTACAAGCAAGAAGAAAGCAACGATAAAACTTGTAGTAACGGCTCTGATTTTTCCGGCTGTTTATTTTATTTATGTCATTGTTTATGGGTATATTTCCGGATATTGGATGTATGGTATTTTAAATATCCCGGATCGTGGCTTTCCATTTGTTCTTATATTAGTTTTGGCAATAAGTGCTGGGATTGTTTTATTAGTTAAACTTCAGTATGTCATAATTTTTCAGCTTTACCAAAAGAAAGCATCTATAAAAACCAAGTAAAAGGGGAGATATATGCATTTTGTTGACGCAAAAGGAATACTGACGCCTCATGGAACTGCAAAGGGCATGAATGTGTACAGAGGCTGCAGTCATGGCTGCATATACTGTGATGCAAGAAGTAAGTGCTATCAGTTTGATCATGCTTTTGAGGATATAGAAGTCAAGCAGAATGCTCCAGAGCTTTTGGAAAAGGCACTTCGTTCGATGCGAAAAAGATGCATGATTGGAACGGGTGCTATGTGTGATTCATATATTCCTGCAGAAAAGAATTTAAATATCACCAGGAGATGCCTTGAACTGATTGACCAATATGAGTATGGAGTAGCTATTCAGACAAAGTCTGAGCTTATTCTTCGCGATATCTCACTTCTTGAAAGCATAAATAAGAAGACCAAGGCTGTAGTTCAGATGACGCTTACTACTTTTGATGATGATTTATCAAGAATTGTTGAACCAAATGTATGCACAACAAAGAGACGAATTGAAGTACTTGAAGAGTTTAGTAATCGCGGGGTTCCAACGGTTGTATGGCTATCTCCAATTCTTCCCTTTATTAATGATACAAAAGAGAATATTGAAAGCATTTTATCTGAGTGTGTTCGTATCGGCGTTAAGGGAATTATTTGCTTTGATATGGGTCTTACGCTAAGAGATGGCGACCGGGAATACTATTATGAGGCTCTTGATAAGAACTTTCCCGGACTTAAGAAAAGATATATTGAAACTTATGGAAATCAATATGAACTTCCAAGTCCAAATGATAAGGAATTGATGGCTCTTTTTCATGATATTTGTAAAAAGAATAACATTATTTCGAATCCATATAAGTGCTTTGCTTATTTGGAAGAATTTCCTGAAAAGTTTGAGCAAATGACATTGAAATTTTAATTATAGAGGGACCAAGATTTGTATACAAACCTCAGATAAGGAATAATTGAACATGATTAGTGATGATGCATTTTTTAATAAAATAAATGACTACTGCCTTGGAAAAACCGGTTCATATGAATCAAGACCATTTGGCGAATATCCTATTTGCTATCGGATAATGGGTAAGATTTTTGCGCAGTTTAATCCAGAGAAAGATTTTTTTAAAATAACGCTTAAATGTGACCCTGAACTTGCAATGAATTACCGGATGATGTTTCCGGATGTTGTGGTAAGAGGTTATCATTGTCCGCCGGTACAGCAGCCATATTGGAATACTATCGATTTAGACAATTTTACTGATAAAGATATTCTTTTGAAAATGATTGATGAAGCTTATGATACTGTGGCTGATAGCCTGACACATAAAGCTCAATATCGTTTGTCAGAACTTGAAGAAGCTTCTTTTGTAAATACAGAGGGCTCAAATCAGGACTTTATTAATCTTTGTATGGAGCTTGATAATGATCTAAATGAAATCGTAGGCGGTCATAAACAAAGGGAATGCTATGATAAATATAACAAGCTTGATAGTATCCATGATGTGATAATTGCGTATTATGATGGAGCTGCCGCTGCATGCGGAAGCTTCAAAATGTATGATGACGAGCATGCTGAAATAAAGAGAATTTATACCAGGCATGAATATCGCGCAAAAGGTCTTGCCGCCGAAATTTTAAGAAGACTAGAGGCTCAGGCAAAGATGAAAGGCTTCAAGTACTGCATTCTTGAAACAGGAAGTGTCCTTGAAGCGGCATGTCATATGTACAAAAGAGCCGGTTATGACAAGATTATGAATTATGGACAGTATGCTGATATGCCCGAATCAATATGCATGAGTAAAAAGATTTAAGCATACAGTTATTTCCAGCTTTGGCAACTCATCTTCAAATAATGCAGCTCATCCTCTAATGTGTTGGAATTGTTTTAGCACAGTGCTATTGTGACAAACATAAACCAAACGGAGGAAAATGAAATGGGAGTTGTATTGTTATTTGCTTTGATTGTTATGGAGCTTTTTTTCCTGATATGGACGATTACTTCTAATGAAAAACATTGTCTTGAAAAGAGTGTTGTAAAAGCGGGAAGCGGCGCGCTGCTAGTTGTATTATTGCTGACAGGAGTGCTTGACGGGTTACTTCGTTATGCAATTTTAATTCTGATTCTTGTATTGCAGAGCGTGATTGGATATTTTATTTTTCGAGGAAAAAGAGATAAGAAATTCAGTAAGGGTAAGCAAATCGGAATTTTCCTTGGAAATGTAATTCTTTATGCTTTTGCCCTTCTTGTTGCAATTATTTTTCCGCAGCATGAGGAACCGGCAATCACAGGAACGCACGAAACAATGATAAAAGAATATACGTGGACTGATGAGAGCCGTATTGAGACATATACAGACACTGGTGACAACCGCCAGCTTACGATTAAAGTTTGGTATCCGGAAGATGAGGGAAGCTATCCACTTGTTGTCTTTTCTCATGGAGCATTTGGAGTAATTGATTCTAATACATCCACGTGTACAGAGCTTGCATCAAACGGTTATGTTGTGGTGAGCATAGGACATACCTATCAGGCTGCTTACGTTAAAGATACAAGTGGCAAAATAACCCTTAGAAGTAGCGAGTTTATTAACGAAATATATGATGGTAATGGCGATGACTCTGCCCAGGCTGAAAAGAAAAATTATGAAGAGTCGAAGAAATGGATGGATATTCGCTGTGGCGATGAGAACTTTGTTCTGGATACGATTATTACGAAGTCAAAAGACGGCAGCGAGGAACCATTTGATAGAATTGACATAGATAAAATTGGACTTTTTGGTCATTCGCTTGGCGGAGCATCATCCGTAGAGATGGGAAGAGAGCGCAGTGATATTGACGCTGTAATAGATCTTGAGGGCACGATGTTTGGAGAGTATACCGGGTTTGAAAATGGAACTTATTCATATGATGAAGATCCTTATCCGATTCCGCTTTTAGATGTGAATTCAAAAGAGGTCTATGACCAGGCGATAGCACTTCCTAGTGAATATGGAGAAACCTACGTTAATTTTAGAACCGGAGAAAATGCAAAGGATTTTCATGAGGTTGTAATTGACGGAGCGAGCCATCTAAACTTTACGGATTTAGGAATGGTTTCCCCAATTCTTTCAAAGCTAATGTGCGAAGGAACTGCAAGTTCTGGTAGTGCCTCAGTTAATGCAAGAGAGTGCATAGAGAACGTAAATTCTATTGTTCTTAATTTCTTTGACTATTATCTAAAAGATTCAGGAGAATGGAATATTAAAGCTGAGTACTAAGAGTTGTAAAGCCTGCATTCTTCGTTTAGAGATTGCAGGCTGGAAATGGGGATTTTTATGAGGGCAGTAATCCGGAAAATTGCTGATGAGAATAATGAGCAGGTTATTATTGAGTGCACAGATATTACTCGTGAAGTTAGGGATATTTATGCTTATGCGCTTACAAAGGGTACTGAACTTTCGGGCCAACTTGGAGATACTTTGAGCCGTTTTCGCTTAGAGGATGTGTGTTATTTTGAAGCAGTTGATGAAAAAGTGTTTGCATATACAGAAGATAAAGTATTTGAACTAAAAATAAGACTTTATGAAGTAGAAGAGGCTTATGGAGCACATCATTTTGTAAGGTGTTCAAAGTCGGTAATACTTAATTTAATGAAGCTTGATAGTATCAGTCCTGCACTTAGCGGACGATTTACTGCACATATGAAAAATGGAGAGAAAGTCATTATTTCAAGACAGTATGCACCAGTGCTAAAGAAAATTGTAATTGGAGGAAGCGGAATATGAAGATTAAGAAAAGACTTATCAGCTTTTGTATGACGTTTTTTATTGTTACGGCATGTATTACAATTTTTCAGGCTTTTTTTGGAACTATTTTTAGACCAAATGAGATTTTGTCATGGGATGCTTTTTTCTCACCACCCATTTTCGGACTGTTATCTTCTATTCCGGAACTGATTTTTGATTCGTCAAAAGAGCTTTCGATTAAGCAAGAAGCTATTAAACAAATCTGTCATTTTATATTCATTGAAGCGCTTGTATGCGGACTGAATTTTTTGTCTGGAAATGAATATAACACAGGTACGTGGATTGCTATTTTTCTTTCAGTTATAATTATTTATATAGTTGTTTATGCTGTGATGTATATAAATGATCAAAAAAGCGCAGAGGAATTTAATGAAAGGCTTCGCGAATATCAAAAAAATGCTAAGCAGCACTAGTGATTTAATGAAAACTTCTGACTTCCCTCACTAAAATATTCATACCTTGCATTTGGCTTAACCAAAAATTAATACTCCGTGAACCTTACGCTAACGAACATATGATAAATTTTCATTATGAAACATGAACATGAAAACAATTTGAAATACGGATTATTCCGAAAACAGGAGACCAGCTATGAAAAGTCAAGTATAAAATAGCTAGAAATTTCTTTTTGTCT
>CAZJWA010000086.1:0-5801 GCA_964549585.1 uncultured Butyrivibrio sp.
TTTTGATTCAGAGGGGAGAATCTATGAGATGAGTATCTTTTCAAGAAAAACTTATTCAAGTCATTTATCCGAAATCCCTTTATCTGAAATGCATTGCCACCTTATGTCAGGCGTTGATGACGGCGCCGAGGATTATATTCAGTCTGAAAATATGCTTGGAATGATGGCTGATGACAATGTCAGAACAATCATTCTTACACCGCACCATAAAGGCGATAGGCATTGTGTATCACCAGAGGGAATAATTAAGAGGACTGCACTGCTTAATGATTATTCTGATGAGAAACATCTTGGTATCAAGCTTTATCCTGGGAGCGAACTTTTCTATGATAGCGAACTTGGAGACAGACTTGAGAGCGGAGAAGCAGTTACGATGGCAGGCAGCAAATATATTCTTGTTGAATTTCACCCTATGGATGAATACAAATATATCTCCAATGGGCTTATAAGCCTTTTGGAGCTTGGATATATTCCAATTCTTGCACATGTTGAGAGATATATGTGCATGGTAGATGACACTAGTCTCAATAAATCAATTGATCTGACAGAGAATGGTATATATCTGCAGTGCAATACTGGAAGCATTACAGGAAAGTTTGGAAAGAAAACTGCCACTTTTTGCAAGAAGCTATTAAACAAAGAGCTGGTTACATTTATTGGAACTGACGCCCACAGCGACGTGGGAAATAGAGTTCCTGACATGAAGTCGTGCCTTATATATTTGCAGAAGAGGCTTGGACTTCATGAATCATATATAGAAGAATTAATGGCTAAGAACACAATTTCTATTATAGAAAATACGAGAATCTGAAAAAGGAAAACAGAAATGAATCAGACTTTAGACAATGAACAGACACAGTATGTTAAGGACAATAACGATGAAGTTGAAATAGACCTTGTTGAAGTATTTGGGGTGCTGCTTCACAAACTGCCAATACTTCTTATAACGGCTATCATTTGCGGAGCAATTGGATTTCTCTTAAGTGATTTTGTTGTACCTGAGAAATTTGAGTCCACTACTAAGATTTATATCCTTAACAAAGAGTCTACAGGAACTGTCAGCTATAACGATATCCAGATTGGGACACAGCTAACAAAGGATTATTCAGAACTTATTATGAGCCGTGATGTCATTGAAGCGGTTATTTCACAGCTCAATCTTGATGATGACTATGAATCGCTTCAAAAGAGAATTTCTGTAGAAACACCTACGGATACACGAATCGTATCGATAACTGTAACAGACCTTGATCCGGCAGTTGCACAGAAGATTGCAGATACAATTCGTGAGGTTGCAGCAGAAAGCATTACACAAATTATGGATATTAAGGCTGTCAATCTTGTTGAAAGAGCAAATCTCCCTACGGAAAAGAGTAGTCCAAGTATATCGAAGTGGTCTCTTATTGGCGCAGCTATTGGTTTCCTTCTTGCAGCTGCAATAATACTCCTTAGATACGTACTTGATGACACTATAAAGACATCTGATGATGTCGAGAAATATCTTGGATTATATACGCTGGCACTTATTCCTCTTGATGAACAGTACAGCAAGAAGGGTAATCAAAGAGAGAAGAACCTCAAGAAAGAAAAGAAAGCTGCTGCGCAAAGCAATCGCTCGTCTCAAAGTAGTAAAACACCTTCTTCAAGCATTAAGTCATCTTCAATTTCATCACAGAAGGATAGTGATGAAGATGATGAACCTCTTGAAATTGAAAATATCAAGCTTGAGAAACCAGGTACTGAAGTAAAGATAGAAAACAGGATTACACCTAAAAAGACTTTTTAATATATAAGGAGATGCTCCAATGCAGGAAATAGAATTACTCCATTATGACCAGAAATTTAGAAGTAAAGAAGCATATAAAATTCTTAGGACAAATATAGAATTTTCAGGAGAAGAGATTCATGTAATTACAGTCACAAGCTGTACTCCTGATGAAGGAAAGAGCCAGGTATCATTTGAACTTGCAGAATCATTTGCAACAGCAGGTAAGAAGGTTCTCCTTATTGATGCTGATATGAGAAAGTCAGTCATGCAGGTTCATTTTAAGAATGGAAAAGTGAGATATGGACTTGTTCATGTGCTAGTTGGAAAGGTTGCCTTTGATGATGCAGTATGCAGAACGGATATTCCAGGGTATGACATTATTTTTTCAGGTCCTGTTCCTCCAAATCCGTCTGAGCTTTTGGGTGGCAAACATTTCGAAAGTGTATTAAAGGAAGCCAGAGAGAAATATGATCTTGTAATTATTGATACACCGCCACTTGGAAGCGTAATTGACAGTGCAATCGTGGCTAAACAAAGCGACGGAGTAATGCTTGTAATTGAAAGCGGAGCAATAAGCTATAAATTTGTTCAGAGAATGATTCAGCAGCTTAAAAAGGCTGAATGCAAAATACTTGGATGCGTCCTTAATAAAGTGAATATGGAATCAAACGGCGGATACTACGGAAGTAAGTATTATGGCAGGTATTATGGCAAGTACTACGGGAAATATTACGGAAATTACGGGGATGATAAGTGATGACCAAAAAGCAGAATAACAAGAACAACAATTTTCTTTTTCTTTTGATTGGACTAATCATTGTTCTTGCCGCAGTTGTCGTTGGAAGCCTTCTATATAGAACTTTAAGTGGTGGTGAAGCAGATCCTTCATCTGATGCTTCTTCTGAATCTTCAGATGAAAGTTCAAAAGAGGCTACCTATGAATCAAGGGCAGACAATGCACCGTCAAATACAGACTCTTCTGAAGTTATATTTGATGACAACGGTGGTTCTTCATACAGTTGGGAAGGCGACAGTGAAGAGAAGAATATAGACTGGGAAGCACTCAAGACTCAGAATCTGGATATTTATGCATGGATAGAAATTCCTGGAACCACGATAGACGGACCAATATTACAGCATAACGGTGAGAAGACGTACTATGACACACATAATGCTGATGGCGATGCTGATACAAATGGTGCCATCCATTCAGATATAGGCAATTCTTTGGATTTCATGGACCCTAATACAGTTATTTATGGAAACAGTTCTACAAAAGGTACCCAATTCGCAGACCTTATAGCATACGGCGATAGCGAATTCTTTAATAAAAGTCCATATGTGTATATTTATACACCAGACAGAACTATTGAATACAGAATTTTTGCAGCATATCCATCGACAGAAGAGGACATACTTCGAACCTATAATCTGTACGATTATTATGAATTTGATAAATACTTAACACAGATTTATTCAATCAAGGATATGAACGCAGTACTTGACTGGGACGTAAAGGATTCAATAGAAGCAACAGGCTTCATACTTACCCTGTCTACCAAAGAGGCAGATAAGGCAGGCACAACATTCATCGTGCAGGCAGTTATGTGCGGTGAAGAATAATTCGGTATTAAGTCTGGCTTTGCCGGATTTGATATATCACATGACTCTTTGAGGGAAGGAGAATAACCACATGAAAAAGAAAATGGTATCTTTTATTCTTGTTGCAATTACAACAGTATCAATGTTTGGTATGACAGCATTTGCAGCAGGAAGCCCAAGCACATCATCTCCAAGTACTGCTTCAGCTAGCACATCTGCAACAAAGAGTGAGCCAGCTTCTACAGGTAGCACCTATACGATGACAAGCGGTGGCGGAGTTGCAGTCGTTGGCTCAACTCGTGTTACATCAAGCTATAGTGAAGTTACAGACAAGTCTCTTGTTGGTTCAGTTACACCTGCAAGCACTAAAGAGGCAGCAACTACAGTCCTTAGTGATTATGTAGCAGCTAAGTCTGCAGGCAAGCAGACATTCGGACCTTTCAAGGTAAGAATGTACAAGAGCGGTTCAGCAGTTAAGGATAGCTTCGGAACATGGTACATAACTTTCGGACTTGGCAACAAGTATGATGGACAGACAGTTACTGTATACGAAATCCTTCCTGATGGCAGTATCGTAGAAACACCTGCAACCGTTTCAAACGGTAAGGTAGTTGTTCCGGCTACAACAACAGGAACATTCAAAATCGCATTAAACTAAGCACTTAATAATGTCATGCATGACACATCACCTTCAAAGGTGAAATAAGTATTACAACCTCAAGACATGTGGTGCGCCTCTCTTCTTATATAGAAGAGAGGCACAAAAAAATAATAAGTCAAAAACAATTCAAATTTGAAACAGGAGATAAGTACCTGGTATGGGAAAAAGTGTAAAGGGCAGACGAGGCAAAATGCCAAAGGCTGTCAGAATAATCAGCTACATAATTGCAGGAATAGTCATCTTCGTACTTATTGTACTGATTACTTTTGCAGTACTTACTACTATTGGAAAAAAGAGTTTGTATGATAATTCTCAGTCTGAGGCACCGACACTTGCCGGCGAAGCAGACAGTGCTTCTTCATCAGATATTAAATGGCAGGAGGGATGGGTTCGTTATAACGGTAAGGTATATGAGTATAACGATAACATACTTACATTTTTGATTATGGGAATTGACCATAACGGAAAGATTACTACTGCTAAGAATGGTATTGATGGAGGACAGGCAGATTCTTTATTTCTTCTCGTACTTAATCCTGATGATAAAAAGATAAATATTGTGGCAATCAACAGAAATCTTATGACAGATGTTGATGTATATGATAAGGAAGGCAACTTCGTAGATACTAGAAGGCTTCAAATCTGCCTTCAGCATGGCTACGGAGATGCTAAGGAAGTCAGTTGTGAACGACAGGAAAATGTAGTTTCAAAGCTCATGTACAACCTTCCTATTCACGGATATGCAGCCATAAATATGGGAGCCATCAGTAAGATAAATGATTCTGTTGATGGAGTAACACTTGAAGTTCTCGAGGATATGACTAAGGCAGATAAGAGCCTTGTTAAGGGCAGCACAGTTACCCTTAAAGGAAAGACAGCATTTACGTACGTCAAATGGAGAGACGACGGCATCTTTGACAGCGCAACAATGAGGCTTGATAGGCAGAAACAGTACCTTAGCGCATTTGAAAAGCAGCTCATTAGTAAAACAAAAGAAAATATCACATTTCCTGTTACCCTGTTTAATACTATTACTCCGTACATGGTAACTGATATAGACGTATCACAGGTATCATATCTTGCCACGCAGGCACTTGGCTACAGCTTCGATTCTGATCATATCTATTCTATAGATGGAACAACCAAGCTTGCAGACACCGGATATGAAGAATTCACATATGATGAGGATTCTCTTAAGGATCTTGTGGTTAATGTGTTCTATAAGGAAGTAAGTGAGTAAAGCTTTTGATGTTATGTTTCATAGCATCGTGAGGTGGGTGGTTTTATGAATGACAGAAATAGTTCAATTGATGACCGGCGAATAACAAATACAGCAGCCGTCATAATGACTTTTCTAGCAGTTGGATGCCTTTCGTTAGTGTGGATAGGACATTATAACGATTATGCTTTTCGCTCTCATAGAGTTTCCGGAGCAATTACAACGATTGTTATATATACAATCATCTATATAAAGGCAGCAAGAGTATACAAAGCCTTTAAGATTGCTTCATTTCAAATTGGAGAAACGGCATTTTCACAGTGCATCGCAATTGGGCTTGCAGACTTAATCGTATATGTTGAATGTTGCCTGATTTCAAGAAGATATGTAAATGTTTTCCCGGGGTTAGTAACAGTAATAATTCAGTTTGTACTTGCATTTATATGGGCAACAAAGGCAAAACAATACTTTCTTGCACATGTGCAGCCCCAAAATAGTCTTGAGTTTCCGCAAAATGTAATTTCAAAAGAGATAACATCTCCTAAAGTACC
>CAZJWA010000087.1:0-5767 GCA_964549585.1 uncultured Butyrivibrio sp.
ATACAGCAGACGGTAAAACCGGAATTAATACCGTCATGAATAATTCAGGATTAATAATGTCTTGCACTTTTCTTATTTCTTCTTCCGTCAATGTTACACCTTTACCCATTTTTTCATGTTCCGGAGCCCAATCACGAATATCATATTTTGGTTCGCCACCATTCCATGAAATCTTATTTAGCTCCTTTGTCCATCCCTTGGGGCTCTCTGAAAGAGTCCCTATATGCTCCGTTATTTCAAACTTAAAATCTGCCATATTATTTATCATCCTCTTAACTTATTTTGACACTAGATCCATTAGTTTCTGGTAACTGTCTACAACATCATATTTGATCTTTTCACCGCTTATAGCCTTAAAATGCTCTCGTGCACAATGAATCTTTGATTCTTCAATTAGTCTCAGCTGCATGGAAGACATTGCACCTTTAGTTTCTGCCACAAAATATATATGTTTTACAGTCCCTTCATAAAATGCAATAGCCCAGTCCGGATTGTAATGTCCAACAGGCGTATTGATATAAAAGCCATCAGGCAATTTTACATATACGGCTACATCTTTGTTTGTATCCAATTCTGTTGCAAAATCACGCTCATTTGTAGAATCATAAACAATATGATCATACAAATGTCTCTTGGCTTTCATTGCATTTACGCCAAGTTTTCCTTTGATTGTAGGCTCTGTGAATATATCAGTGCTATATTTTTCATCCATAGCATCATATGTAATATGCTGGATAATTGCAGTAGCTTTCTGATCATTAATTAAATTTGCCGACTGAATAATAAACTCTTCCGGATTATATTTGAATTGATCAAATACAGGCTTCTGGATTCCCTTGAGTATTTCTACAATTGCCTTTCGCGTAAGTCCGGTCTCATCAACAAGTTTTCCAACTAAATCATATTTAACATTTGAACTTGCCACTATCTCTTTCATGTTATATTGACCAGTCTCATTTAATGTAAATGCGGTCCCATTAGTAAGATCATCTTTGGACTTGATTTCATCCATTTTTCCGCTTTCGACCTTGAAATATATCTTCGGGATCTTCAACTTTGCATCTAATTCAGCAATCGAATTCTTGATCAGTTCATCAGTATCAAAATCAACTACATAAACTGATTTCTGATTGATTCTGGACCAAAGTTCTTTAAATTCCGGCATTGCAAGTTTACTATTATCTACTTGGAGATCAACATTATTGCTACGTGCGTCTTCCGGTCTCATTGCATTTGGATCATAAATTGAATCAATAATCTTCACAACAGAATCAGCACTTTCTTTAACTTCATCTGGAAGTTTTATTTCATTATTTTTCTTATCTTCATAATACTTGTCGGTTAATATGCCATGCTTATCTATATAATCATTTTTGATCATATCGTATACAAGTGTTGATGCCAGATCAGAATCTATTATCTGTTCCTCGCCCCTTGCATTAGTAATAACCCTATTCAGGAACAAATCACGATTCACCTTCTGTGGCCGATCAGCAACTGCCTCAGCCATTTCACTCTGAAGACCCTTAGCAAACGTTTCATAGCTTTCACTTGCTATTACAGTTAATATATTAATGTTTTGAACATCTTTCCCAAGTACATTTTCATCCATACGTTCCCCATCCTGGTTAACGCAAAGACGTAATCCTCGTCCAACTTCCTGGCGCTTTCTAACCTCACTGCCACTTTGCTTTAATGTACAAATCTGAAATACGTTCGGATTGTCCCAGCCTTCTCTAAGTGCAGAATGAGAAAAAATAAATCTTACCGGAGATTTGTGTGGATCTCTATCAAGAAGCAATTCCTTGTTTTTCATAATCAGATCATAGGCATCAACATCATCTGATGATGTCTCCTTGCCCTTTGTCCGGCTATTTATTAACTTACCTTTTTTATCAATTGAAAAATATCCTGCATGTGTCTTGTCTGCCGGTATACTATTCAAGTACTTGATGTATTCTTGATCTTCAATGCCAATCTGATAGTTTGAAACAACATCTGCGTATTCTTCTTCAAACATCTTGGCGTAAATTCCATTTTGTGGCTGTCCATCTACATATTCTTTATATTTTGCAACTTCGTCAATGAAAAATAATGAGAGAACTTTAATTCCCTTGTTAAATAGCTGATGTTCACACTCCAAATGTGAAATAATAGTTTCTCTAATCTGAATCCGGCGAAGCTGATTCTCATCCACCTTGCCTATTACATCTCCAGCATAGATTTTTATTCCATTCAGAAATTCTACAGAATCGTCCCTGCCATCAATACTTTTGACAACAAAACCATTTCTATATTCTTCCAACCCATTTGACTGATCGAATAAATTTGTCTGGACCTGTACCCTGATTGACTTTTTCTTAGGACCAGATGACATCTTGACATCAATCTGCAGTGTTGCTGTTGGATCACTTTTAGAGAGATTAATACTCTCAAGATAAACATAGCTCTCCGTTGCAGTAGTTCCGGTCTCTGTAATACCTTTTACTGCAATCTTTTTTACTAGTTTCTTATTGTATGCTTCCATAGCATCCAAGCGATATATAAGGTTATAGTATTCCTTGGGCGTTGCCGAATAACGCAGCGTAAAAAGAGGGTTAAACTCCTTAAGACGTTCCTTTGTCTGCTTTCCCTCTACTGACTGAGGCTCATCTATGATAACAATAGGATTTGTCTTCGCAATAATGTCTATCGGTCTACGTGAACGGAACTCATCCAGCTTCATATAAATTCGACGAGCATCTTTTCCCTTTGCGTTAAATGCCTGGGAATTGATTATCATGACATTGATTGAACTATCTGAGGCAAACCTGTCAATCTCTGTAAGTTGTGCAGAATTATATATAAAAAATCGAATCTTTTTCCCATACTCTTCTGCAAAATGATCCTGCGTAATCTGAAAAGATTTATACACACCTTCACGTATAGCAATACTAGGAACAACAATAATATATTTGCTCCATCCATATTGTTTATTGAGCACATACATTGTTTTAATATATGTATATGTTTTACCAACACCGGTCTCCATCTCAATAGTAAGGTTATACTTTCCTTCAAGTTTCTGAGATGGCTCAATCTGACCTACTCTCTGAATCTTATTTATCTGTTCCAAAATTCTATCATCAGTCAATTCCGGAATAAGATGCTGATTTCCCCAACCGGTATAATCTTCTTGTTCAGACATATTAATCTGATAATTTCCAGTACCTTTATCCATCATGTATGTTGGAGTAAGATAAGGCTGTCCTGCAAATACATCTACCACGGCTTTGGCAGCATCTGCCTGAAATTTCTGATGCTTAAATTTTAACTTCATCTATGCCGCCTCCTTATATTACTTTGACGCTTGTATCTGGAGAAAGAAGCTTAAAAATCTCTTCGACATTAATCTTAGCCGGACTATTTATAAAACTGCTATCACGGAACACAACACGAAGTGGATGGCGTTTCGCTATTGTCTTAATGACATCTTCAGAAATATTCTCATCAAAGCAAGCAATCAAGTCTCCATCATTATATGTGTGCACTGTAAATTCACCGATTTTCTCCGAGGTATATGGCATAGAAAGTGGAAGCCCCCAATCAAGGACACAGCCAAATAAAAGATCAAGATCAGTACGATCTTCCTTAATATTAGACGTTAAACTGTCAAGGTTTTGCTGTCCTAAATCTTCAGGTGCATAATATACGTCTTTCATGTTGGAATCATCCAAAAAAAACACTCTAAACCCAACATCAATTTTTTTATTTTTATTTGAAATTTCATTGCCTACTTTGCGTATACGTTCTTCACCAATTTCACAAATTGTTTTATATCCTGCTTTCCATGCTTCGTTCGATTCTTCTATTGTTTCTGGAAGTTGTACCATTATATATTTTCGATGTCCATTATCCTCTAAATTTAGCTGCATAACAGCTTGAGCAGTGGACGCACTACCGGAGAAAAAATCCATTACCAATGCTTCCTTATCCGTTCTAATTGCTGTCAACATCAGCTTCTTAATAAGTTCCGATGGTTTGGGAAAATCAAATGGTCTAAATCCAAATATTGACCGTAATTCCGCAGTCCCTTGAGCAGTATTATATTGATCAGACGAAATTATATTTCTAAACGGCACTGTTCTTTCTATAGGATTCCCTTCATTGTCGATTTTTGCATATCTTTTATTGTAAACATTCCACTTTCCATTAGTTTGCTTATACTCAATAAACCCTCTTTCTATACCCCATTTTACCTTTGACTTACTCCACAAATAATTCCATCCATCTTCAGCTTCGCTACCACCACCCGGATATCTCATTGAACCATCAGGCATCTCTATAGCATAATTAAGTGCAGGAGAATAATGACTCCCCACTCGTCTCCTATCCAGTTTATCTAACGCATACTTTCCACGCTCGTCTTCATATTCATCACTAAATATATAACTTTTATCTGAAGCTAACATACCATTAAATGCAAATGAATTTCTTCTTTTTGTATATATCAAAATGTTTTCCGTAACCGTGACAACTTCTGAACCAGTATTAGATCCTGCCGTAGATTGCCATACCATATTTGCAATAAAATTTGATTTTCCAAACACTTCATCACAAATTTTAATTAAATTAGCCAGTTCATTATCATCAATAGATACAAAAATTACGCCGTCATCTGAAAGCATATTTCTCGCCAATAACAACCGTGAATAAATCATAGAGCACCAATCAGAATGAAATCTTCCATTACTGTCTGTATTTCTAAACGTTCTATTCTGATTTTCATCAATTGCGCCACACTCTTCGTCATAGGTTTCTTTTGATACTTTAAAATCATCTCTATAAATAAAATCATTTCCAGTATTATATGGTGGATCAATATAAATCATCTTAACTTTCCCCAAATAACTTTCCTGCAAAAGTTTCAGAACCTCAAGATTATCTCCCTCAATGTAAAGATTCTTGCTAGTATTCCAGTCCTTGCTTTCTCCAAGACAAGGACGCAAGGATTTGCGAATGGGTTTATTTGCTTCCACAATTGATGCCTTTTTACCTACCCATGTAAATTCATAGGCTTCATCACCCGCCATCACATCAGAGGACAGTACCTGCTTTAGCATTTCGAAATTAACTGACCTTTTTAATTTTCCATTTTCATTCTTTGTTTCGGTAATACAGTTTGGAAACATCTTCCCTATTTTTTCTATATTATTTGCCGTCATATCTACCGACTCCATCTTCATTTTATTCATTAGTTTGTTCCTCCTTATACTCAATTTGTTTACCAGAAAAATCTATACTGTTATATGTTCTATCTGTTTCTTTTTCCTTTGCAACTGACAATTTGTACTTTTGTGTATACTTTGTCCCATATATATCTTCGTAGAAGAATTCTAATTCATAATCTCCAAGTGTATTGTTTGTAACTGAATCTGAAAAAATATGAATATAAAGAGTCTCATTTTGTTTCAATTGTAACGGTGTTACATATAACCGCTTTTGATTAACTCGATTGAACCCTACTCTAAAATTAATTGCTGCTCCATTTCCAACATTTTCAATTTCTAGCGGACAACTTATAAATGACGCATTTAGCAAAGCAAAACCTTCAGCTGTTTGCTTCCATAAGAAGCCGCCTTTTTTAAGCAAATTATCTTGTTGTTGAGTTAATGACTCTTTGACTTCAATATTCTCATCATTTATTATAAAAAATATCCTCTCAACTTTATATTCCTTATAATAATTTTTTTCTTCTGTCACAGGTTCATTTTGTATTAATTCAAAT
>CAZJWA010000088.1:0-5076 GCA_964549585.1 uncultured Butyrivibrio sp.
CTGCGACCTCCTGGTCCCAAACCAGGCGCTCTAGCCAAGCTGAGCCACACCCCGTAAACTGCAACTGTTAATAAATTTGATTTCTCACAGCGCAAGAATTATTATATTATAGAGGAATGGAAATGTCAACTTTTTTTTGGAATTTTTGTATATTTTTTTGAAAGCTCTTTTTCCAGAAAATAAGAAAAATGGGGTATCGACAATATATTATCTATATTCCATACTACAAATCAATAGGAAAACATAAGGAGAAGCAGTATGTCAGCAATGAGCAGCGTTGTATGCAGAATGTTTAAAGCAGGGGATGACAAGAGAGATGCGGGACTTGTGACGCCGGGGGATGTAAGAAGATTTGATGATATTTGCTATGGAACAGATACGAAGTGGCAGATGCTTGATGTATACAGACCGCTATGTTGCGGTGATGATAAGCTACCTGTTATAGTTAGTATTCACGGAGGCGCATGGGTATACGGAGATAAGGAAAGGTATCAGTACTATTGTATGAGCCTTGCACAGAGAGGCTTTGCGGTTGTCAATTTTACTTATAGACTGGCACCTGACTTTAAGTTTCCGGCTCCTTTAGAGGACACAAATCTTGTAATAAAATGGGTTTTGGACAATTCTAAGGAATATGGCTTTGATACTGATAATATATTTATGGTAGGAGATTCTGCCGGTGCGCAGTGCCTTGCACTTTATACTTCGATTTGTACAGGTACCGGGTACGCTGATAATTTTGACTTCAAGGTTCCTACTAAATTTGTTCCAAAGGCGATAGCGCTTAACTGCGGCATGGCAATGGTCGGTAATTCCGATATAAAGGGAGATAGTACCAAAGATCTTCTTGCAGATTTTCTTGAAGGAAAAGGGACGAAAGAAGAGCTTGAGCTTATTTCCCCGGCACTTCATTTTAATGCAAATTTTCCGCCGGTTTATATTATGACTGCTGTTGGAGATTTCCTAAGAGATGATGCGCCAAAGATGGCAACAGTTCTTGCAACGCTTGATGTTCCGTTTGTTCTTCATATGTATGGAGATAAGAACCATTCACTTGGACACGTATTTCATTGTAATATGTATAGTAAGGAAGCAGCTAAGTGTAATGATGATGAATGTAGCTTCTTTCGCGAATATATAGGATGATTGCCTATGATTCAAGCCGTTAATACATAATTAGAGCTACATAAAGAAAGATTTATTATAGATTTAGTGACCACAATAAGGAAATACCGAAAGGCTGGAGATGATAGTAGAAACACAAAATTATTTATCGTTAAAAGAGCTTTGCATGGAACTGTCAATTTCTGTGGCAACAGGACAAAACTGGATAAAGCTTGGGAAAATTAAGCCGGATTTCATTCATGAGAAGAGAGCTTTTTTTACTACTGATTATGTAATGGGACTTAAGAATAGCATTATTACAGGCGACGTAAAGGCACTTAAGAGCCGTAGAAACAAGAAATATGTTTCAGGGAATTCTTTTTATAATTCATACATTTCAGAAAGCTGTGACGCAGTACTGCAGCTTCAGAAGGTTTTTGCACTTATTGATGAGAATGAAATCGTGGTAGATGATGATATCATCAGAATTCTTGTCGCGGACGCGGCTCTTCATTTGTTTGCAAGTAAGGAGCACCTAAGCTTTGAGGCTGATAAGAACCTCCTTCAGAAGTTTTTGAGAAAAGAAATTTCGATTGGAAGATTTGATCCTTTTATTTCGAATCTGATATCTGACCGCGATATAACGCTTAAATTCTGTAGCGATTATTCGATATTATTTGGACTTAAATATGAATATGAAGCTAATGAAGATATTCTGGGTCTAATCTATATTTCATGTAAGAACATAGGGAAGAGAAAAGCAACTGGGTCATATTTTACCCCAACGAAGGTAGTGAAGAAGCTCATTCGCCATTTGCCGGTAGAGAAGGAGAGCAGAATACTTGATCCGTGCTGTGGGACAGGAAATTTTCTGATGCAGCTGCCTGGAAAAATCAGTGCGGAGAATATTTATGGGAGCGACATCGATGAAATAAGCGTTTTAATTGCCAGGGTAAACATGGCACTGAAATTCCCGGATACTGATCCTGACATAATCTGTGAACACATTTCATTAAGGAATTATCTGACAACAGATTCTGAAGAAAAATACGATTTTATTATTGGAAATCCTCCGTGGGGTTTTGAATTTGATGATGCAGAAGTTGATGAATTTAGGCATAAATTTGTAGCAGCCACAGGTAAATCAATAGAATCCTATGACATTTTTATTGAGCAGGCTCTTGGACAGCTATCTTCCTATGGAAGGCTTGCCTTTGTTCTTCCTGAAGCACTTTTAAATGTGAAATCTCATATGCCAATCAGGCACCTTATTATAGAAAATAACTCGATTTTAAGCCTGGATTTTCTTGGAAATGCGTTTGACGGCGTTCAGTGCCCATGCATAATCCTTCAGCTGCAGCATACTGGTAAGGCTATTGCAACAACAGGTATGAAGGTTGATGATGGCAAAAGAAGTTTTGTTATTTCGAGTGACAGAGAAGTGTCAGCTGAGTGCTTTAGCTTTACTACAAGTGATGAGGAATATGAAATATTAAAGAAGCTTAAAGAAAAAGAAAACAATCATTATCTAAAGGATAATGCTGATTTTGCTCTTGGAATTGTAACAGGGAATAACAAAGAATATATTTCAAATACTAGAACTGATTCGAATGAAATGATTCTCAAGGGATCAGATATCTGTAAATATCACATTAACCAAACGGACAATTATATTTCTTTTGACCCGGAAAAATTCCAGCAGGTGGCGCAGCCAAAGTACTATAGGGCAAAGGAAAAGCTGCTTTACAGGTTTATTTGCAACCGCCTGGTATTTGCATACGATGATAATCAGACATTATCGCTAAATAGCTGTAACATAGTTATTCCGCAAATCGAAGAGCTGGATATGAAATATGTACTGGCTGTACTTAATTCGCGCATAGCGCAGTTTATTTTTATTAAGGAATTTAATTCAGTGAAGATTCTTAGAAATCACATTGAGAGTATTCCGATTCCTGCCCTAAATAGTGATAGTCAGCGTGAAATAATTGAACTTGCCGATAAGCTTATTTCATTTAATAATGTCACTTCTGATGAAGCCAAAGCTCTTTACGATGAAATTGACGATAAGATATCGGAGATTTTTGCTCTTTCTGAGAAGGAAAAAGAGATAATAAGAACTGTTGTTGATAGTGGGAGCAGTTTTTTAGTCTGATCTTCATCTGGATAATCAAGCAAACTTTTTTGCTCCAAACTTAACTAAATAAGCTGCGCAAAGAAAATGCATTAACGTTTTTCTCTCTGCGCAGCTTTTTTGTCTTAATTTTATTAAACTATTGTTGCTCCATCTACTGATAAAATGCTTCCAGATACGTAGGATGCAAGATCGCTTGCAAGAAATAGACAAGCGTTTGCGATGTCCTGAACTTCCCCCAGGCGTCCAAGCGGAATAGTTGAAGCAAGACGCTTTATCATTTCTTCAGGAAGAGCAGCTACCATGTCGGTGCGTATTGCTCCCGGTGCGACAGCATTTACACGAATGTTATCCTTTCCAAGCTCCCTTGCAAGAGACCTGGTAAGTCCATTTACTGCAAATTTTGAAGCAGGATAGCCACAACCTGATGGCTGGCCGTTGAGGCTGACCATTGAGCTGGTATTGATGATACATCCGCCGCCCTGCGGCTTCATGATTTCTGCACCGGCCTTTGAACAGTTAAAGACTGCATTTACGTTTAAATCCATTATCTTTTTGAAGGCTTCAGGATCGTAATCATAAATTGATTCACGTGCTGAAATCCCAGCGTTGTTAACAACGATATCAATTTTGCCAAAGCTTTCTTTTATCTTGTCAAAAGAACTCTTTACCTGTGCATAATCTGACAAATCCGGATAATCGCCAATTACTTCAAAGCTTGAATCTTCTTTCTTTAGCTCTTCAAGAGCCTTACTTACGGTCTCTTCCCGCGAGCCAAGTAAAGCTACCTTTGCCCCGCTTTGCAGAAATGTTCTAACGATAGCAAAGCCAATTCCTCTTGTTCCTCCGGTTACAACTGCGGTCTTCCCAGAGAGTAGTTCTGTTGTGTTCATAGTTTTCTCCTTCTCTTTTTGCGTAATCACCCATTTTTCATATCTCTTTTGACTAGTAAAAAGAAATATGTTCCTACTATTAAGTATATATTGGAAGAGGGGGCCTGGGCAACCGTTAAAAAACATAGCTTTTACACCGTGGATAAGAGATCAGCTATCAACAGATGTTTTACCTTGATCTCGCAGAAATTTTGGTAAATATAGGACATCAAGTTGAGTTTAGAATTCGGCTTTGTCATATGGTTGACCAAGAGGATAAGGGTGATAAATATTTGGTCTCGCTGCTTGGATGGGAAAAGCATTATAGGTTGCAATTTCCGGACATTCCGCTGTATATTCATCTGTGCCTATCAGTGTGCACTTATAGTAAGTTGATGGAAGCTGATATGAGGGATCTATCCAACCAAGTGATTTGAACGTATCGCAATAATCAGTGAAGAAACCATGATCCAAATAAATATAGTAAACGTATGAATAGTATTCTCCATTTAATAAGCCGTTTAGAAGAAACTCAGATGTAGATATTTTTGTATGCTCCGCAGTATACATGCTGTCGAGAGATTCAATTACATTAAAATCAAATATCGAAAAGTCTTCTAGCGTATATGAACACGTTGAAGAACTAATCGATGTTGTTGATGGAAGATTTGATCGCTTCCATGAACTCCAACAAACCGGATATCTTAAGTTATAGTAATTTGTAAAACAATACAAGTTGCTATAGTATGGAGGAACCGATGTAGAATCTGACTTAGTATTTGCCTTAGCTGATATAGGATTGGTGAATATAAAAAGAAGTGAAAGTACTATAACGGATAATAGTGATATGATTCTCTTTTCTGTTTTCATTATTGCCTGCCCCTTTAGACAAAATTAAATAATATAATAATTATGATGTTGGGGTCAAAAGCCCCTCTATAGTACCTTGAAAAGTTCATATATTTT
>CAZJWA010000089.1:0-1407 GCA_964549585.1 uncultured Butyrivibrio sp.
TTTACCGGGGCAGATATTTTAATTATTTTGGGACATTTTCAAAAACGCTTGACAGTGAATTTTTTATTAATATCACAAGGTACATTCTTAATATCGCAAGACTATATTTTTTAATTAACGCAAGTAATTAACTATGCCTTCTCTTAAATCACTCCCGAAATAAAAATCTCAAATCCAATCGCAATAAGAATGATTCCTCCAAAGATCTGTGCTTTATCGGAAAGCTTTGTTCCAAATTTCTTACCAATCTTTAGTCCAATTATGCAGATAATAAATGTTACAACCGCAATGATAACAGCAGCAAGTAGTGCCATACCAAAATCATAATCTGCAATTGTAAAGCCAACTGAAAGCGCATCAATAGAAGTTGCTATTCCCTGCACCATAAGGCCTGCAATAGTCAGTCTTGTATCACTCTCATCAGTTCCTTTTTGACTTATTCCATCAAAAAGCATCTTACCGCCGATAAAACACAAAAGTATTAGAGCAATCCACGGAATTAAAGTTTCAAATGATCTAAAATAAACAACAATAGTATGAACACAAATCCATCCTATCATTGGCATTAATGCCTGGAAGAAGCCAAACACTCCGGCAATCTCTGCTGTCTTTTTACGACTCATATTTGGTTCATTAAGCCCATTTGCCATTGATACAGAAAAGGCATCCATAGCAAGCCCAATTCCAAGAAAAATACTATTAATAAAAAACATTAAATTTAGTGTCATAAGATTATTCCTTTATTGAATTATGTAATATCTTATCTAAAACTTACCTTGAATTCCTTCTCAGCATTTCTCTGCTGATCCTTCTTGGCCTTATCTGCGCGCTTGTCATACAGCTTCTTTCCTTTGGCAAGTCCTATCTCCATTTTTACTCTTCCATGCTTGAAATATACCTCAAGAGGAACAATGGTATATCCCTTTTCTTTAATCTGCTGCTCAAGCTTTAGAATCTCGTTTTTGTGTAATAGAAGCTTTCTCATGCGCAGCGGATCTCTGTTAAATATATTGCCTTTCTCATATGGGCTGATATTCATCCCGCAAACATATGCTTCATTATCGTGAAATTCTATAAATGCTTCCTTTATGCTGCATTTTCCCATACGAAGCGACTTCACTTCTGTTCCTACAAGTGAAAGTCCTACTTCGTATTTTTCCTCGATAAAATACTCATGATATGCTTTCTTATTATTTGTAACAAGTTTAATCTTCTCTTCTGCCATGTCGTTTAATCCCCATAACATCTTTAGTTCAAAGGCGGATTAGTTTTCAGAATAAATCAGTGTTTTCCCTGATTCATTCTTGCACCCTTTGATGTTGCTGACTTCTTATACTTATGAACTGAATACTTTTTTCCTGATGAAGCACCTTCTTCAGATTTTCCACGATATCCATCACTCTTTTT
>CAZJWA010000089.1:1507-4750 GCA_964549585.1 uncultured Butyrivibrio sp.
TGATGAATATCTATCAGACTTTCCATAGCCTCCATCGCTCTTCTTTGATGAATATCTATCAGACTTTCCATAGCCTCCATCGCTCTTCTTTGATGAATATTTCTTATCAGACTTTCCGGCTGCTCCTGAATACTTTTTTCCTGATGAGGCACCATAATGCTTACCAAATTTACTATTACCTGTAGTATGCTTTGGTCTTGGCTCTCCTGTTCGTGAATCAGGCTCAATATCTTTTAGGTCAAGCTTCGAATAATCGACCTTTCTACTCTTATCGTATGATTTATCATCCTTTGAATGAGCCCTGCCGGACTTAGCATAAGCTCTTTCACCGCTTGTCTTTCCTTTTCTTGAAGGTTTTACCTTTCTTGTATCATACGGATGTTTATTATCTCTTTTGTCAAAAGAGCTATCATCTATCTCTGATGACCTTCTTCTCTTTGGAGCATCAAAGCCTGAATCTGTTCCATCGTCTCTCTTGCCACGGCTATCTCTTTCGTTATCTTCTGCCATATTATCTCTCATTCTACTACGTTTAAAAGCAGCACCACTTGCATTGTCATCATCTTCATTCTCAGAATAAAGCTTAAAATCAATTGTCTTTTCAAGCCTGTCAGCTGCATCAACCTTTATTTTTACCTTTTGCCCAAGCGTATATGTCTTACCGGTTGATTCACCAACAAGGCTATATGAGCTTTCATCATAAGCATAGTAATCATCCCACATAGAGGCAGCTCTGATAAGTCCCTCGCAGGTATTATCAAGCTCAACAAACATTCCCCAGGCAGTAACACCTGAAATAACTCCATCAAAGATTTCACCGACGTGATTCTCCATAAACTGAGCTTTCTTGAGCTTATCTGTATCGCGCTCTGCATCATCAGCTCTTCTCTCTGTTTCTGAAGAATGCTTTGCAACTTCAGGCAGGATCTCAGCGTAATGCTTTATTCTCTCTAGAGTGAGCTTCCCACGAAGCTGCTCTTTGATTATCCTATGAATCTGAAGATCAGGATAACGTCTTATAGGAGAAGTGAAATGGCAATAGTAATCCATTGCAAGTCCAAAATGCCCGGTGCACTCAGTAGTATATTTAGCCTGCATCATGCTTCTTAGCGCAATTCTACTAATAACAGCTTCTTCCTTTGTTCCTTCTATCTTAACAAGGAGCTTTTGGATTTCTTTAGGTGTGACTTCACCTTCCTTCACCTTAAGGAAGTATCCAAAATTCTTAATAAATACTGACAAAGCATCTATCTTCTCAGGGCTTGGCTGTTCATGTGTACGATACAGGAAAGGTACCTGAAGCCAGAAGAAATGCTGTGCAACAGTCTGATTTGCCATTAGCATGAAATCTTCAATAAGATCAGTAGCAGTATTTCTCTCATAAGGCTTTATTTCTATTGGGTCGCCCTTCTCATCAAGAATTATCTTTGCTTCATTTGAGTCAAAATCAATCGAACCTTTATCGGATCTCTTTTTATGAAGTATGGCAGCAAGCTTCTTCATTTGTTCAAACATTGGAACAAGTGCCTTGTATTTCTCACATTCATCTGGATCTGCATCATCAAGAATCGCTGCAACACTTGTATATGTCATTCTCTCGTCAACGTTTATCACAGTTTCAGCAATCTGATGGTCGATAACATCTCCCATCTTGTTGATTGTCATAAGGCAGCTAAGGGCAAGTCTGTCCTCTCCGTGATTAAGTGAACAAATACCATTTGAAAGTCTGTGCGGAAGCATTGGAATAACCCTGTCCGTAAGATATACGCTGGTTCCGCGCTTTAATGCTTCTCTATCAAGAGCAGAATTCTCCTGAACATAATTTGAAACATCTGCAATATGAACGCCAAGATAGTAAAGATCATTATCAATATGAAGGCTTACTGCGTCGTCAAGATCCTTTGCTTCTTCGCCATCGATTGTAACCATCTGCATATTTCTAAGGTCAAGACGTCCTTCCAAATCCTGAGGAATAATTTCGTCAGGAGTTCTGGCAGCCTGATTCATGACCTTTTCAGGAAATTCACTTGGAATATCGTAGCCTTTAACGACTGAGAGTATATCTACGCCAGGATCATTGATATTTCCAATTATCTCAGTGACTTTGCCCTCAGGTTTTTTGCCAAAAAAGATATCACCATAGTCAGATATTGTTACAACAACCTTATCCCCCGTTACTGCTCCAAGGCTCTGCCCCGACGGAATAAAAATATCATATGCTATCTTTGTATTATCAGCTACAACAAAGCCAAAGTTTCTATTATCAGTATATGTTCCAACTATGTCAGTCATTCCTCTGGTAATAATCTTAGTAATGCGCCCTTCCTGCCTCTTTCCGGTTATTCCAGGAAGAAGTTCAACCTGAACGGTATCAAGATGAAAGGCTCCATTTGTATTCTCTTCAGGTATAAAAACATCCTCGTCTCTTCCTTCGACAGTGACAAAGCCAAATCCTTTAGTGTTTCCAGTATACTGTCCAACTATTCCACCATCAGACTTAATATATCTTCCTCTGGAAGTACATTCAGCCTCGCCTCTTTCTACAAGCGTATTAAGAATAGTCTTGAGCTCGTCTCTATCCTCTTTAGTCACCTGCAAAAGAACTGCAAGCTCCTTCTCCTTCATTGGCGAATAGCCCGGATCATTTATCAGGTCCTTTACTAGATTAAGCCTGTTATTTGAAAAGCTAAAATCAGTTTCTGTTTTTGTCTTTTTTGTTTTTGTGGTTTTACTCAATTTATCTCCTTATAATATCTACCGATAATCATTATGCTAAACATGCACTTATTATCAACGCAAAAAAATAGGCACCCTGTAACAGAGTGCCATAGAATCCTTTTATTTAGAACAGATTCCAAAGGTTCATATCAATGAATAATGAAATAACGAAGAACAGCACTGAAAGCGCAACTGTAAACTTCTTAATCATTCCTTCCTTTGAACGTCCCTTAGCCTTTGACCAGTAGGTTTCAACAGTTGATCCTGTGAGTGCTCCAAGTCCCTGAGCCTTTCCCTGCTGCGAAAGAATTATGACAACTAATGCAATACAAACAAGTATATAAATTCCAAGTATTCCGAATCTAACTAATATTTTCAGCACAATCTTATCCTCCATTTGTTACATGCATTAAAAATTCTATCATAATTGAACGGTTATTTCAACTGAATTTTTTGATTTATATACCAAAATATAAAACATTTTTGATAATGTCCTAATATACCACAAAAGAAAATGTCCCAATA
>CAZJWA010000090.1:0-4594 GCA_964549585.1 uncultured Butyrivibrio sp.
CTGCTTAACAAAATAGTTAATTAATGTTGTCTTTTACATATCGATACACTATAATTAAATAATAATAAATTACACAAGGGAGGATATGCTATGGTTCAGCTGATCGTCGGTAAGAAGGGAAAAGGAAAAACCAAATGTCTCTTGGAAAAGGTCAATAGTGAAGTAAAAAATATCCTTGGTAACATAGCTTTTTTAGATAAGAGTACTAAGCATATGTATGAACTCAACAATAAAGTCAGACTTATTGTTGCTCCCGAATTTATGATTTCTAATGCTGATGAGTTTGTGGGATTTGTTAGTGGAATTATTTCCCAAGATCGTGATCTTCAGCAGATGTATTTTGACAGCTTTTTAAATATTTCCAATCTTGTTGATGCAGATATTGCTCCAACAATTGAGAAACTTCAGAAATTAAGCGAAAAGTTTGGCGTCGATTTTATTTTAAGCGTTTCTATGGATGAGCAGGAACTTCCTGATGAAGTAAAATCCAACGTAGTAATTTCTTTATAAATTTCCAAAAAATCATTAAGCCGCGGAACTAAAAATCCGCGGCTTTTATTTGAGGGTGGTTAAATGCCTGCAGGTAATAACAAGGTCGTAAAATTAAGAAAGCACCGCCATATTAGCGTAGGAATGTGCATTTTTGCAGTTATTCTTATCTATGTAATTGCATGTATTTTTATTTATATTAATACAAAGCACATTGTTGGATACGAGGTTATGGAAGGCTCACTTTCTACAAATAATATTTATCGAGGAATGGCACTTAGAAGCGAAACCGTTGTTCCATCGGAGTATTCAGGATATGTTAACTACTTTGCCAGTGAATCTAAAAGAGTAGCAGTAGGAAATCTTGTATATACTGTTGATGAATCCGGTGAACTTCTTGACCAGCTTAAATCTGAAGGGTCAAATAATATAGTCCTTTCAGATACTGATCTTAAAGAGCTTAGAGCTTCGCTAGTTGATTATTCATCCACATATAGCGACTATAATTTTTCTTCATTATATGACTTCAAGAATACCCTTAAGGGCACTGTTGAAAAATTATCTAATAACAATATTCTAAAGGACATTCAATCGCTTAACAGTGGCAGCTCTTCATCATCAATAAACTACTGTAATTCTTCTTCAACTGGAATAATAGCATATTATACCGATGGCTATGAAGATATGACTCTTGAGAACATTACTGCAGATATGTTTGATGAAAAGAAATATAACAAAAATCTTCTTGAAAGCAATGCACTTGTTGATAAGGGAGATCCAGTATACAAAATTACCAGTGACGAAAATTGGTCAATAGTAATTCAGACTGATTTGGATACAGCACAAGAACTGGCAGATCTTGAGTACGTTCAAGTTAGATTCCTTAAGAACCAGGATGTTTCATGGGCAAGTGTATCATATTATACTAATGGAAGTGGTGATACATTTACTATGCTTTCATTTACAAATTCCATGCTTACATTTGCTGCTGACAGATTTCTTGATATAGAATTAATCACCGAGCAGCAAAAGGGACTGAAAATTCCTAATTCATCAATTATTGAAACCAGCTTTTTTATTGTTCCAAAGGATTATCTAACTAAAGGAACTGATAATAATGATGGAGTCCTTCGAAAAACTTATTTAGAGGACGGAAGTGAGTCAACAGAATTTGTTGATTCTCAAATATATAATGAAACAGAAGATAGCTATTATTTAGGAGAATCGTCACTTAGAGCAGGCGATGTTATTGTAAAACCTGACTCGACAGATACATTTACTGTAAGTGAACAAGATACACTTCAGGGTGTATATAATATCAATAAAGGGTATGCCGACTTTAGACAGATCAATGTACTATATTCCAATGATGAATATTCTATTGTTCAATCAAATACTCAGTATGGTCTTAATGTTTATGACTATATTGTTTTGGATACTTCCTCAGTAAGTGAAGATGATCTTGTTTATAATTAAATTATTTTTGAAGACGTTTATTTCATTTAGATTTCTAATAACCGATAATTTGTTGACATGGAAGGCAAAAACGAAGATAATATTATTGTATTTTTAATGATTGGAGAAACGAATATGAGCATGATGGATAAGTTCCTTAATGTAATTAATTTAAATAATGGTGATGATGATTATTATGATTCAGATGATGAAGCATACTATTCTGAAGATGAAGGCGGTTCACTTCATAAGACACCAATAGGGAAGGATGATCCATCAATTGAAGTTCCTGAAGATAAACTCAAGAAAACACCAATAAAGCAGATGCCAACTTCTTCGAAGTCTTCAAAAAAAACAGTAGTAAATACAAATACCGCAGGTATGGAGGTTTGCGTACTAAAGCCAACTTCTATTGAGGAAGCGAAGGAAGTTACTGAAACACTTCTTTCAAATAGAACAGTAGTTCTTAACCTTGAAGGGATTGATGTTGACGTTGCGCAGCGAATTATTGATTTCTCTGTTGGATCATGTTATGCAATAAGTGGTAATTTTCAGAAAATTTCAAAGTACATTTTTATTATTACTCCTTCAATAGTTGATATTTCAGGAGATTTTCAGAATATGTTAACTGGTTCGGTTGATGATACTCATCATTTTAATTAAATAGTAAAATGGGTTTTGATATATTAAATTCATCACAAGTATAAGTATATAAAAGCAGAAGTTTTTTCTTCTGCTTTTTGTTTTAGTAAAAGCAAAAAATAGTTTTGAGAATAAAAGAGGTAAAGAGAAGTGCAGGAGATAATTAAAGTTAATTACGAAGAAAAGCCATGTTATGAAATAATAATACATGACAGTTTTTTACAGCTTTCAAAGTGCATAAAGAATCTTGGCTATAGCAAAAGAAGAATAGCGATAATAACTGATTCAAATGTCAATCCGCTTTATGGTATGCAAATCAAAAACCTTCTTTCAGAGGTATCAGATAATATAATTATCCATGAATTTTCTGCAGGTGAGAATTATAAGAATCTTGAAACAGTGTACGGAATTTACGAGGATTTAATTAAACATCATTTTGATAGAAAAGACCTACTTATTGCACTAGGCGGAGGAGTAGTTGGTGACATAACCGGTTTTTGTGCATCAACATATCTTAGAGGAATCGGATTTATTCAAATTCCTACGACACTGCTTGCGCAAACAGATAGTAGTGTTGGAGGCAAAACCGGCGTTGATTATAAAGGGTACAAGAACATGGTTGGCGCCTTCTATATGCCAAAACTGGTATACATTAATATAAATGTATTAAAAACTCTTGACGCAAGACAATTTGCATCAGGCTTTGCTGAAGTAATGAAATATGGACTAATAATGGATAATGATTTTTATACATGGCTTATCGATAATATTTATGAAATAAATGATCGAGATCCTCAAGCTATTGCATACCTGATTATGAAATCGTGTGAATTCAAAAAGAAAATAGTTGAACAGGACCCGAAAGAACAGGGGATACGTGCGATACTAAATTTTGGACACACAATTGGTCACGCAATAGAGAAGTATAAAGACTTTAAACTTCTTCATGGTGAATGCGTAGCTCTTGGATGTGTTGCAGCTGCGATAATTTCAAATAAAAAAGGTTTAATTGATACGGATACATGTTATGAAATACGAGATATGTTTGTTCCATTTGGACTTCCAATCACAGTAGATGATATTGATATTGATAAGATATATGAACTCATGAAATCAGACAAAAAAGCTGATTCAGGAAAAATTCGATTTATCCTTCTTAAAGATCTTGGTAATGCATATGTAGATTCTACAGTTACCGAAAAAGAAATAAAAGACGCACTAAATGAGCTTTGCCTTGATGAAGCAGAATAGTGTTTCTGCTTTTTATGATACCAACTTTAAAAATAAAAATGCTTTTTACAAATAATACAAGAAAAGAATAAAAATTCAGATTGACCAATAAAGTCAATGATTATTTCTTTGACTGGAATGGTCAATATAATCAGATGTTGACTGGTAAGGTCAACATTGATAAAAAAGGAGATTTCATGAAATTATTTACTTCAAAAAAGAAAAAAATAATATTATTAGATGTTTTACTTTTTATTTGTCTTGTTGTTTTCGACCAGTTCACAAAATATCTTGCTATTCTTAATCTGAAAGATCAAAGTGCTGTTCCAATAATTAAAAATGTGCTTGAACTTAATTATCTTGAAAATAGAGGAGCTGCTTTTGGAATGCTTCAGGATCAAAAAATCTTTTTTATTCTGATAGCAGTTTTCATTATTGGAATAATTTCATATGTACTTTGCATTATGCCAGATGATAAGAAATACAATGCACTGCATATTCTTCTCGTTATGATTTGCAGCGGTGCGTGTGGAAATATGATAGACAGAATAAGAACTGATTATGTTGTTGATTTTATCTATTTTGTTTTGATTAATTTCCCTATCTTTAATTTTGCAGATATTTGTGTGACTGTTTCTACTGTACTGCTTATTATTCTTTTTCTGTTCTATTATAAAGAAAAAGATTTTGCTTTTCTTAGCTTCAAACAGCAAAAGAAAATCAGGGAGACCAGCTATGAAAAGTCAAGTATAAAATAGCTAGAAATTTCTTTTTGTCT
>CAZJWA010000091.1:0-4337 GCA_964549585.1 uncultured Butyrivibrio sp.
TTTACCGGGGCAGATATTTTAATTATTTTGGGACATTTTCAAAAACGCTTGACATCCATAATTTGAAAAGCATAATCATCGTCTACAACTGTTATTGTTTTCGAATCCATCTTTTCAATCGAAACATAGGTACCACCGCTTATCATTGTGAAGACTTTATCAATTTGTTCCTCAGTTCCCTGAATTTCCATTAAAACAGACCCATCTGCCTCGTTCCTGACCCATCCTGAGGTTCCAACCATCCCTGCCGCATGATATGCTCTATATCTAAATCCGACTCCCTGAACATAACCATAGACTTTTATTCTTTTTCTGATTATTTTTTCTGTGTAATCGCTCATATCATTTCTTTTCACGAAGCCATTTTACTGATTGTTCAAGAGCCTCTATGGTTTTTGTTTCAAGAACGCATCTGCAATCGCAATCAAGAGCCAAATTTAATCTTTCCATCAAATCAATTTCGCCATCTCCAAGTGCAAGATGATTTCTTGGCGGATTCTCACTTCCATCATGTATATGAAAATGCCTCAGCTTATCTTTATGCTTCATAATAAAAGGTACATCAATTTCCTTTGTAGCCTTTGAATGACCGATATCCCATGTCAACAAGAAAAATGGACTTTCAAGAAGATATTCAATTGCTTTTTTTTCATAGTCAAAAAAGCCATCTGTATTTTCAATTGCAATACAGATATCTGCATCATCAATCCATTTCTCACACATATTTCTGAATCTGACAAAAGAGTCCATATAAGCTTCAAAATTTCTGTCATACATCTGAACCTTTTTATCAGGAAGAGTAATATGGATTCCATGGTTCATGTGCATATTAAGAGTAAGTGGTTTGTCATCATTTCCATATCTGTTTCTAAGCTCAACAAACTCTTTGGCTACTTCAATCGTCCTTCTTACCGTTTCAAAATAAGCATCTGAAACAAGCGGATTAAAATCAGCAACATTAAGAGTTTCATCCAAATGAATCGTATAATAAATTCCTGCCTTATCTGCAGCCGCAAAAAAAGTATTTACATCCTCCAGCTTATCAATCTGATATTCCGGAAAGTTCATATTAAGTTCAATAAAATTTAGCCCAAGTCTTGTGCAAAGCTTTATATTATCAAAAAGCGTAGCATTTTCAACAAGTGTTGGCATTCCAAATTGTATTTTACTAAGATTATTCATTGGCATTCTCCTTCTACTGCAAATCTATCAGCTAAATCTTTTTTACTGCCTTTTCCCATTAATGAGCTGCGTCATCATACTGACATAATCTTTTGGATGATTAAGGCTAAGCTCGCCATGATAATAATTATCAATAATACTAAGCGAAGAATCAGGAATGATTTCACTAAGAAGCTTAGCAGATTTAGTCATCTTTGACTGTTCTTTCCCACCTGCGATGACAAGTACTTTTGCAGTAGTATTTTTAAGACTATCTTTTAATTTATATGACGAATTTGCTTTTAAAAAATTAATCATGTCCTGTTTCTTTATTTTGCAGGTATCCCTATAATAATCATCAAATAAATCCGATTTAATCTTTAACGTATCAAACTGAAGTTTTGCAAATTTCTTGTTGCAAATTAGTCCATAGCTCATTTCAAACATTGGTGAAATGAGTGCATTTGTAAATGGCATTGGAATCACAAGCGCGCTTTCTATAAGTGCAAACCTACATATATCTTTTCTCTCAGAAAGCATTTCCACAAGAATCTGAGCTCCAAGTGACAAGCCGCCTATTGCAAGAACACTTCCTCCAAAATTTTCATCAATATAGTGTATAAGCTCCTTAGCATTATCTTCTAACGAGGAAAAAGAAATTCCGCTCTCTGCATGTCCATCAAGAACAGGTAGAATCACGTGATAGTTTTCCTTAAGTAAATTCGCCTCATCTTTGAAGTTCCACCAGGATAAGCCGCCTCCATGCAAAAGAATTATTACATCAGTATTTTCAGTGCCAAATTCGGTTATTTTCATCTATGCCTCAACATTTTCTCCAAGTTTTACAACAATATAATCATGTGAAATCTTCTTAAGGAACTTTCCAAATACGTCTCCGGTCTTTAATCTAAGGCTTGATGTATTAATGCATGGATGACAGCCAAAATACTTCTCTTTTAAGATATCTTCATCAACTAAAAGCTGTACATTGTTATCATGATCATTCATCAGCCCCATAACGCTTACAGAACCTGGTGTAATATCAAGGTATTTTTCCATGAATTCAGGAGGTGCAAATGAAAGCCTTGCGCTGCCTATCTGGTGTGATATTTCTTTTGTCAGAAACTTCTTATCTTCCCTAATCATCAAAAGATAAAACTTTGTCTTCTGCGAATTACAAAGGAAAAGATTTTTGCAAATAACAGCTGGAGAAAGTGCCTTATCTATTTCCTCACAAGCTTCCATGGTATTTGCTGCTTCATGATCAACCCTCTCATATTCAATTTTCAGATCATCAAGTAAATCATAAGTACGGATTTCTTTTTCCAAGCGTCCTTTATTGGAATCAGGTCTTCCCTTGTAAATAACGAGTCCACCTTTATTCTCATCCTTTTTTAAGTCTAAAGACATGTATACTATTTCCTGAAATCCGCTGTGGCGGGAGTTAAAGCCTTTGGGGTTACGACCATACTCGATAAATCCCAGCTTTTTATAAAGAGAAATTGCTCTGGCATTTGCTGCAACAGCATCTAATTCCAGCTGAATATATCCGGCCTTTCTGGCGCATTTAATACACGCATTGAGCAAAGCGCTTCCTATCCCCAGTCCCCAGTATTCCTTATCTATACTTATTCCGAATTCAGCCCGGTGTCTAACCTTATATATTGTTCCAACCGCCTCAATACCTGCTGTACCTGCTACTTTACCGTCAACTATGGCTATAAGTTCAATTTCATTTTCGCTCTTAGTCTTTTTCTCCAGAAATTGCCCTTCCTGCTCCGAATTAAAGCTGTTTTCATCAGAATAGCTCAAAAGGAAATCAGTTTGATCATGAGTAAGATTAAAGTTGTCAAATACTGCTTTCCCATCTGATGCTATCCCATTTCTCAATAAAGCCTCTTTGCCATTTTTTAGTATTATTTTTTCACTGTATTCCATACGTGCTTCCTTCCTTGCCACGCCTAACAAATTCTTTTACGACTTCAAGCGTTGGTATTCCTATTTTATAGTTTTTATACTAATAAATAATAAAGCGTTCTGCGTAAAGTTGTAATAAAATATGCAATTCCATGTAATAAAAAAGCGGCGCTTAAATTAACAGCGGCGCCTTTATATTTACAATCCAGATGCACTTTTCTTTACAAATAATTAGAGATCTTTGACTGCCTTAAGCTCTATATATCCTCTTTCTCCTCTTGGCTCTAACTGGATTCTTGGATTAGAATCATCCCACAAATAGCCAATTACAGATGGATCATATTTGTTCATAGCATTCTGAACAGCAATTATTGCATCGCAGTAATCCTCCTCGTTAAATGGCTCGCCCTGAAACATCAGGTATTTTGCAGCAGGAAGTGTAATTACATCACAGCCAAACTCATTGTGAAAAGCTCTCTGATAGCCATCCACACTGTCATAGCCTGCATCATATGCAAGATCAATTACTTTGCATTCTTTGAACAGTCAAAATCTTTTCCGTCATCCTTATGATCTCCTGACAAAAGAGATTATTTTTCTTGGTGAACTTTTTATAGTGCGTATTCGTAGAAATAAAAATCAATCCATCCCGTATTTCCGGCGAAAAGATTCTGCTTTCCCCTATACGCAAAGCCTTTAGAGGTATACATGTGCTGTGCAGGAATATTAGAAGCAATAGCATCAAGGCGAAGTGATTTTTTCCCTTGATTTCTGGATAAGCTTATTATCTCATCAATAAGCTTATTCGCTATTCCTTGTCCCTGAAAGGAAGGTCCGACACCAAGAAGATGAATAACTGAAACTTCCTCATCAGAAAGCTTTACCTCCCAGTCAACATCATGGTAATCACTGCCCTGACAATTTGTTACAGCTGCTGCCCCAGTAATACTTGCGTCTTCCATGAGCATATACATTTCTTCATTTTGGATAAAGGAAAAAATATCCTCTTCGTCTGGATGAAGACCTTTTTTCCACTGTGCATGCTTATCTATTTCAGGCGTATTGTCAATCAGGTCATAATAAAAATCTTTTATTCTGTTAAAATCATTTTCTCGTGCTCTTACAAGTTCCATTTCTTTATTTCTCCCAATTTTCAAGGAATAAAATTTATCAAGTTCTTTTTCAAAATATTAATTATGCAATTTGTAGGATTACAATTGATGTGACACTTTTCTAATATACAAATAGCGGCTGAGCCT
>CAZJWA010000092.1:0-4291 GCA_964549585.1 uncultured Butyrivibrio sp.
AGATCGTGGGTTCGAATCCCACTACCCACCCTTTAGTAATTCTATTTACTTAAGAGTTACGATTGCTTGGTTACCGTAACATTGGGCTATAGCCAAGCGGTAAGGCACAGCACTTTGACTGCTGCATTCGCCGGTTCGAATCCGACTAGCCCAGTTTAATATTTATGAGATACTAGCTCAGTTGGTAGAGCACTTGACTTTTAATCAAGTTGTCGTGGGTTCGATTCCCACGTGTCTCACTACTATTTAAAGCCTCGAAACATTCATAATGTTTCGAGGCTTTTTAGTTTCAACTATTCTGCTATATCTTTTTTACTGAAGCTCTTCTTTCATCTTTCGAAGTGCATTTCCTCTATGGCTAATGGCATTTTTTTCCTCTTCTGAGAGCTCTGCAGAGGTTTTACCATACTGTGGAAGGAAGAATATCGGATCGTAGCCAAAGCCGTTTGCTCCGGCAATTTCATAGCCAATAATTCCATTCATCTCTCCGCGTACCGTAAGCTCTTTTCCATCAGGAAGTATCGCTGCAATCGCACATACAAATCTGGCAGTTCTCTTCGAATCAGGAACCCCCTTAAGCCTGCTGATAATGTTATTATTCTTAACTTCATAGGACGTTTCTTTACCCATATATCTTGCTGAATAAATTCCCGGTTCTTTATTTAGATAATCTACTTCAAGTCCTGAATCATCTGCCATAACAATTGTATCTGAATTTTCGCCGTTTTGAATAAGCTTTTCATAAACTGCCCTGGCTTTAATAAGTGCATTTTTTTCAAATGTATCTCCATTTTCATCAGCGTCAACAAATACACCTGCATCCTTCATCGAAACGATTTCTGAAGCTGTATCTGCCATTATTTCACGAATTTCACGCATCTTATCCTTATTGCCTGTTGCAAATATAATTCTCATTTCTTCTCCTCCATCTCACTATAGCTATACTCGATAGCATTCTTTATTCCTTTTGCAATCTTCTTAATATAGGAAGAATCAGAAAGATTCGATTCATCATCCGCATTAGAAGCATCACCTACGCATAAAACTGCAGATGGCACCTTAGAATTTTCCAGAATCTGATATTTCCCATCTGATGAAAAAAGCCCTAGTGCATCAGCTCCTGTCTCATATGCGGTGTCTCTTTCAAGCCTGTCTGCAAGCTCCACATTTCCAAAATTTCTTATATAAAAAGAATCATTATAATATGTAGAAACTCCTTTGCCATCTGCGCAGATTCCGATGACCATATCAGGCTTTATGCTGTCAATTAGAGACGTCCTTTCTTCATCACTTACAGACGTATCATCCATTCTTGAATAATAAATCTTTATGTCTAAAGAACTCATCATCTGATACAAGCTATTTACAATGTTCAGGGTCACAGCCTTTTCTGTAAAGCCATCAGCCGACGTATTTCCCGCTTCATTTCCGCCCCCTGCCGCATCAACAACAACGATTTTGTCGTAAACATCATGAGGATTCATAACCGAAATTAGGAGCTTTCCATCAGCCACTTTGCTCTCATATTCATACACTTCATCCGTAGTAATAGTAACGCATATTCCATCACCATCTGTTCTTTGAACGTATGAAGCCAAAGCCGCGGTATTATCAGTGCAGCTTACCTTTAGGCTATCAGTATAGCCCTGAGAAATATCATCGATATAAATTCGAAGTTTTCGGTCAATGTAATGATTCTCGAGAGAAACAGACTTAATGCTCATTCCTTTGTCTAGCGGAATACAAATCTCTTTTGCCATGGAATCAGTAGATTCATCTGCGGCATCAAGCGCCGAAATATCCAGCGATATCTCGTTCTCATCATATTCTCTTCCATTATATTCTCTTGTATCACTTACGCCATCAGCAGCAACAACTGAGCTGTTATCAAAGCTTACTAGCATAAATGTTATTGAAAAGAAAGCAAAGACAGCCGTCAAAATGGCTGTCTTTTTCATTTTATCATTAGTCATTACTTTTTCCTTCATCAGGTGTGTACTTCTTCTTTGGCGGCTTAGGACCCATATACTGATAGAAATAGGTCTTAATCATACCATTGTAGATCTTGCGGTTCTTATCAGCTTTTCTGCCTATCTGCTGCTCAGCCTTATCGTATCCCGAAATAACATACATCGACCATGAATCAAGCGCTCTGTATCTATCTCCAAGAGTCTTATACAAGCCCAATAGCTCAGCATCTTCGCCAATTCTCTCGCCATAAGGCGGATTTGTGATAATAAAGCCATATTTCTTCCTGTGGCTTAGCTGAGCAACATCTCTTGCCTGAAAGTGAATCAAATCGCCCACTCCTGCCTTATCTGCATTGATTCTGGCAATCTCAATAACCTCCGGATCAATATCATAGCCCTGGATATCAGTCTCAATATTAAGATCGATATTCTCCTCAGCTTCTTCCCTGACATCATCCCAGTTGCTCTTACTAATCAGGTTATCCCATGTTTCAGCAGTAAAGCGCCTATGCATGCCAGGCGCAATATTTGCAGCCATCATCGCTGCTTCAATTGGAATCGTTCCGCTTCCGCAAAAAGGATCAATAAGAAGTCTGTCGCCCCTCCATGGAGTCAGCATAATAAGGCCTGCAGCAAGGTTCTCCGCAATCGGAGCCTTAGATTCAAGTCTTCTGTAGCCTCTCTTATGAAGCGAGGTTCCCGTAGTATCGATAGTAACTGTCACCTCATCCTTTAGCAAAAAAACTCTGACAGGATAGGAAGCTCCATCTTCATCAAACCAGTTCTTGTGGTACTTCTCCTTCATTCTCTCTACCATAGCTTTTTTCATGATAGACTGGATATCTGATGGGCTAAAGAGCTTACTCCTTACGCTCGCAGCCTTCGTAACCCAGAATTTCCCATTCTCAGGAATATACTCTTCCCATGGAAGTGCCTTTGTTCCCTGAAAAAGATCTTCAAAACTTTCCGCATGGAAGCTTCCAACCTTGAGAAGTATTCTCTCAGCACTTCTAAGTCCAATATTTGCACGGCAAATAGCATCTTCATCTCCGGCAAAAGAAACTCTGCCATCAACGGACGCAGTTATATCATATCCAAGATCAATTATTTCTCTTTTAAGTACCGCCTCAAGTCCAAAATGGCATGGCACTACAATTTCAAATTTACGCAATATCTTTTCTCCTAAAAAACTCATTACAAGCTGCTTATTTCGTTAAAAACCGTCATCAGATTTTGGCTACAGAACCGCCCTTGCTGATATGTCCTTCAATCATGAAACGCTCAATAAGAGCTGTCTTTGGTTCATTAATTAGTCCAATAAGTTTCTCGGCCGCAAGCTGCCCTAGCATTTCAGTATCCTGAACAAGAGTTGTAAGCTTTGGGTCAAGAAGCTGATCAATAGTTATTCCATCATAACCGGCAATTGAGATATCCTGTGGAATTTGCAGGCCTCTTGTATGAATTGCTGTCATTCCTCCAATGCAGGCATAATCATCAGGATAAAGAATACATGTCGGCGGATCGTCAAGGTCAAGAAGCTGATTGGTACAATCAAGCGCCTTGGTGATGTTTCTGTAATCTGCTTCTAGAATATATTTATCAGGAATCTTGAGTCCCAAATCCTGCGCCGTTTTGTAAAAGCTTGATAGCCTGTTCTTGGTAACCGATGAATCTGCACCATGAATATACGCTATCTTGCGGTGGCCCTGCTCGTAGCAATATGTAAGCAGATCATGCATTCCGCCGATATTATCAGAAACAATAGAGATATGGTTATCATATACGTGATCGATAGTTACGACTGGCAGGCTGCTCCTTACAAGCTCTTCTACCTTTGGGTCATAGAAATCAACGCAGGCAATGACAACGCCGTCAAAGCCGCGGTACAACGCATGTGAAAGATACGACATTCCATTCATTCCATCGGGATTTGAATTAATGAAAGTGATATCATAGCCATTTGACTCTGCCGTACGCTTAAAGCTGTCAAGCACATGTGCAAAATAATCATGAGTAAGACCGCTCTGCGCCTCATCCACAAATAAAACTCCCAGGTTATTCGTCCTGTGAGTCTTAAGCGACTGCGCTGCAGAATTGGGATAATACCCCATGTCACCTGCTACCTTACGAACCTTCTTCTTGGTTTCGGCACTAATGTCACTTCGATCGCCAAGGGCCTTACTGACCGTAGCAATTGAGACTCCACATGCCTTTGAAATATCTTTTAACGAAACTGATGCACCCATACCTGTCCTCGCCGAACTTCTCTAAACGATACTATAAATAAATCATAAATTATTCGTTTATACTCTTATTTTAAT
>CAZJWA010000093.1:0-2049 GCA_964549585.1 uncultured Butyrivibrio sp.
CTTTGCATTTTGCCAAAGAAGTATGCGTATGATTTTCTTCTTTTTACACAAAGAAATCCAAAGTCCTGTCCACTTCTTGAAGTGACGGATGAGGGTTCGAGAATTATTAAGTCTATTGCTGATAATGCGGATGTAGCTACGGATATTCCAAAATACAGGATATTTGAGAATGGTGAGCTGGTAGGTGAATACTCAAACGTGGTTAATTTTTGGAGAGATGATCTTGTAAGCTTTCTTATCGGATGCAGTTTTTCATTTGAGTCAGAGCTTATTGAGGCAGGAATTGAGGTTAGACAGATTACCGAGCACTGCAATGTTCCGATGTATTTGACAAATATTGACTGTGTTCCGGCAGGCGTTTTTTCGGGGAAGATGGTAGTAAGCATGCGCCCGATTCCCTATGACAAGGTTGTGAGGGTGTGTACTGTCACTTCACAGATGCCGCGTGTTCATGGAGCACCGATTCATATAGGAAATCCTGAGGCAATAGGGATAAAAGATCTTTCACATCCTGATTTTGGTGACATGGTAACGATTAAGGATGGGGAGGTTCCGGTCTTTTGGTGCTGCGGTGTGACTCCACAGTCTGTAGTAATGAATTCAAAGCCTTCATTTTGCATAACGCATTCACCTGGACACATGTTTATTTCAGATGTGAAGAACACTTTGTTGAAGAACTAAATAGTGCGTTCGGGTGGCTTTCGAGAAAACCCGCAAAATTGAGGGCCCAGGTGGCTTCTGGATTGAAAGGAGATGACACTTATGTCATATAAAATTGATTTAAACTGCGACCTCGGAGAGAGCTTTGGGGCGTATACTATAGGTATGGATGAAAAGGTAATACCGCTTATCACATCAGCAAATGTAGCCTGTGGCTTTCACGCTTCCGATCCGGTTGTTATGGATAGAACTGTAAAGCTTGCTGCAAAAAGTGGTGTCATGATTGGCGCCCATCCTGGATTTCCAGATCTTCAGGGCTTTGGTAGAAGGCAGATGAATTTGTCGCCAAACGAAGTAAGAACTTCTGTAATGTATCAGGTGGGAGCACTTAAGGCATTTTGTAAGGCTTATGGAGTCTGCCTGCAGCATGTTAAGCCACATGGCGCTTTGTACAACATGGCAGGCAAGGATGCAAAGCTTGCCGAGGCTATTGTTGAGGGTATTGCAAGCGTTGATTCTACACTTATTCTTCTGGGACTTTCCGGCTCCGAAATGTTAAAGGCAGCCGAATCAAAGGGGCTTCCATTTGCCAAAGAGGTTTTTGCAGATAGAGCATATGAAGAAGACGGAAGCCTTGTAGCAAGAAGCAAGGAAGGCGCTATGATTACTGATGAGGATGAAGCAGTAAGCCGTGTAATTCGCATGATAAAAGAAAAGAAGGTAAAGGCAATCACTGGCAAAGATATAGACATTGATGCTCAGTCGGTATGCGTACACGGTGATGGAGCAAAGGCACTTGCCTTCGTCTCCAAGATCCGCATAGCACTTGAGTATGAAGGCATTGAAATCTCACCACTTAGTAAAATCGTGCTGTAAGCACTGTGTCCTCAGCTAGCATGAGGTACCTTGGCAGCAAGTATGAAGCACCTTGGCCGCAATAAAGCATCCTTGGCCGCTGGTATGAAGCACCTTGGCCGCAATAAAGTATCCTTGGCTACGTTAAATACTTGCCCAAATCTGCAAAATACATATAAGAGTTGCCAAGACAGCCATTCTTATATGTACAAGGAGCTGGTGGATGCATCAAATACACGTCCAAATTTGCGGAAATACATATAAGAATAGCCAAAACAGCCATTCTTATATGTACAAGGCACCGTATAGACGCTATTAGGAGCTCGGGGATGCACCAAATACACGTCCAAATCGGTGGAAATACATATAAGAATAGCTAAAACAGCCATTCTTATACGTACAAGGCACCGTATAGACGCTATTAGGAGCTCGGGGCTGCATCAAATACACGCCCAAATTTGCGGAAATACATATAAGAGTAGCCAAAACAGCCATTCTTATATGTACAAGGCACCGTATAGACGCTATTAGGAG
>CAZJWA010000093.1:2149-3836 GCA_964549585.1 uncultured Butyrivibrio sp.
CTGGTGGCCGCTACAAGCACCCTCGTGCCTCCACAAAGGGCGTTCAGCCGCAATAAAGCACCCATGCTCTCACCAAGCCACACACCCAAATCACCGAAAATACATTCGCAATCGAAAGGAAAACTATGACAAATTATAATTTTGCCGCGCTTTCAGTAAGCTTGCCGGAAGATATCATGAAGAAGAAATGCTATGGCGACTTTGAAGGCGCTATACGACTCATCAACAATTACTTAAAGCGGGATATTCCGGAAGACCTTAAAGACAAGCTTATCCTGGAAAAAGAGATTCTTAAGGTACTACCTGATGATTATCCATTCAGCTTTGATGAAGCATTTGCAGAAGTAAAGGAAGTGCTTCCAGATATTACCAAAAAGGAATTTTACGACCTTAAGGATAATGGAAAGATTGACTGGATATATGTGAATGGACAAGAGAAGTATATTGATACACTTGCTGCTACGCTGATCAAGTCAAATCCTGAGCTTAAAGCACGCTCGGCAAAGCTCATGGGCCTTAAGGAGCCGCCTGTAACGGATTATCAGAAAGCTCTTCTATCTGCAATAAAGGATATGAAAGCACAGGGACAAAGCAGTGAAAAAGGCGAGTATGTGACCTATAAAATCCGTCTTAGAAATTCAATAAAAATTAAGGATGAAGTCTTTGACCCCGGAGAAGTTCTTGTACACCTGCCGATTCCCTGCTATAGCGAAGAAACAGGCGATATGAAGATAATATCAGCTTCATCAGATGATTATCATGTGTCAGATTCAAAATGCCCTCAGCGCACAATATGCTTTAATGAAGATTTGACAGAAAATAAAGAATTCTTCGTTTCCTATGAATACAAGATAAAACTTAAATATATTGATGCATATTCAGGAAAAAGTCAGGGCGAGAGAGCATATCCTTCAAATGATAAATGCGAGAAGGAAAATGATAATAGCAGAGGACCCCAAAACTATCTTGGAGAGCAGGCACCTCACATCATGTTTACGCCTTTTATGAAGGCTCTTGCAAAGAAAATCATTGGAACAGAAACTAACGGCCTTAATAAGGCAAAACTTATCTATGACTACGTTACACTAAATGTGAAGTATGCATATGTCAGAGCATATTTTACGATTGAGAATCTTTCTGAATACCCGGCGATTGGAGGAAGAGGAGACTGCGGAATTCAGGCGCTGATGTTTATTACGCTTTGCAGAATTGCAGGAGTTCCTGCCAGATGGCAGTCGGGCCTTATTGCTAATCCTCACGAAGCATGCTGTCATGACTGGGCACAGTTTTACACTGATGAGTATGGATGGCTCTTTGCTGATCCTTCATTTGGAGGCGGCGCTGTCAGGGATAATGATGAGGATAGAAGGAGATTTTATTTCGGAAATATTGACCCATACAGAATGGTCGCAAACAGAGAGTTTCAGATGGATTTTGATCCCTGCAAACAGTTTATTCGAGCTGATCCGTATGATAACCAGGTTGGAGAGATTGAATACTCTGGCAAAAGAGCTATCAAGAACAGCGAGTTTATATCCAAACAGGAAACGATATTTGCTCTAAAGGAAGATTAAAATTCTTATAGCAAACAAATAAAAGAGGAATGCGCCGCGGCGCATTCCTCTTTTTAATGGTGCGCCTGGCGGCGCACGTTTCTAACCGGTGTAAGTCCGGAATCCACCTGGTA
>CAZJWA010000094.1:0-3716 GCA_964549585.1 uncultured Butyrivibrio sp.
AAAATATATGAACTTTTCAAGGTACTATAGAGGGGCTTTTGACCCCAACATCATATAAATTGTTTCTACATAACTTTTTCCAATAATACTATTAATAATGGAGGTCCATTATGAGATTACTTCTTGCTGAAGACGAGCAGGAGCTTTCAAATGCTCTTGTAGCCATATTAAAAAGGAGCAGCTATACTGTCGACGCCGTCTACAACGGGCGCGATGCTCTTGACTATGCCCTTTCCGAAGAATATGACGCCATCATACTCGACATCATGATGCCGGGACTTGAGGGAACCGAAGTCCTTGCAAAGCTCCGTGAAAAGGGAATTTCCACACCTGTTCTCTTCCTTACTGCCAAAAGCGAAATCGAAGACAGAATAAATGGTCTCGACCTGGGCGCAGATGATTACCTGACAAAGCCTTTTGATATGGGCGAGCTTCTTGCAAGAGTTCGCGCAATAACCAGAAGAAAAGATAATTTCACTCCAACCAAGCTTATCTGCGGAGATCTGACCCTCGACTGCTCCAATTACATGCTCTCCGTAGATGGACATGAGCCTGTCAGTACTTCCGGAAGAGAATTTCAAATTCTTGAAATGCTTATGACTTCTCCCGGACAGGTAATATCTGTAGACAGCTTCATGACTCACATTTGGTCCGATGGTGATGCTGACATAAACGTAGTCTGGGTCTATATTTCCAATCTCAGAAAAAAGCTCGCTTCCCTTGGATCAACTACAACAATAAAAGCGCACCGCGGACTTGGCTATTCTGTTTCAGTGCAGGAATAACTTCCCGATTGGAGGCATCCCATGGTAAAAAAGCTTCGCAAAAAATTTGTTGTTACTGCAATGAGTGCTCTTCTCGTAATAGTAATCTTTTTTGTTGCTTTCATAAATATTCTAAATTACTATCAGATAACGCAAAGTGCCGATAATCTTCTGCATATTCTGGCAGAAAACGAAGGCTTCTTTCCTGATCCATGGGATCATCAGGGACAAGGCGCTGCCCAAAACAACTCAGCTGCCCCTACTGCTAATACCAAAAATCCCGCTCCCAACAGCACTCCTTCTCTGGGAACTATGAGAACTTCTGCTGAAACTCCTTACGAAACAAGGTACTTCTGGGTAAGATTTGATTCAAATATGAACCCATACGAAGTCAACACAAGTCATATTGCATCAGTAACATCCTCAGAAGCATCCGGCTATGCAAACGATGTTATCAGCAAATCCAAGACCAAGGGTTTTATGAGCAGCTACCGCTTCCTGCAAAAAGAGCTTTCGGGCGGCGATACACTCGTAATATTTGTTGATTGCGGCTCCTCATTTTTTAGTGCATATTCATTATTCCTAAGTTCACTCTTTATAGGTGCCATTTGCCTTATCGCTATGTTCATACTGGTATCGGTATTTGCCGGCCGCGCGGTTAAGCCCGTAGTCGAATCTCTGGAAAAGCAAAAGCGCTTCATAACAGACGCAGGGCATGAGCTCAAAACACCTCTTGCAATAATTTCTGCAGATGTAGACGTCATTGAGCTCGACGGCATAAAGAATGAATGGACACAAAGCATTCATACTCAAATAAAGAGAATGACTGAACTTATCAGCTGCATGCTGACTCTCTCAAAGCTTGATGAAAGTAAGAACCCCCTTGTATTTGGCGATGTTGATTTGTCCAAGCTTGCCAGCGACTGTGCTGCGCAGTACCGCGCTGTTGCGGAAGCTTCCTCCAAAACATATACCATTGAAGTTGAAGATAACATAAAAATTAGTGCTGACAGAAATGCTCTGCTCCAGCTCTTCTCTCTTCTTCTTGATAACGCCATGAAGTATTCTGCTCCCGAAGGAAATGTAACTGTAAAGCTCTCAAAGGGCAAAACAGCAGTCCTTGAAATATCAAATACCTGCTTAGGCCTCAAAAAAGAAGATCTTGAAAAGCTCTTTGACCGCTTCTACCGCCCCGGAGCCTCAAGAAATACTAAAGAAGGCGGACATGGAATAGGTCTGTCAGTGGTTAGATCAATCACAGAAGCACATGGCGGAAAAGTGAGCGCATCACTTCATGAATCATCTGCTTCAAATAATTTAACAAATAGCAATGAAGCTGCTGCAGAGCCCTCGCAGCAAATGGTCACATTTACAGTACAGCTACCCCTAAACAGGAAATCGCCAAAAACATAATACACTACAATTTGATTTACATATCAAGCCTTAAGGAAATCATATTGAGACTGATAAAGCCTGTAATACTCACCCTCAGGATTTGACATCAGCTCATCATGATTTCCTTTTTCGATTATATGTCCATGATCTACAACCATAATGCAGTCAGCACTTTTTATCGTTGAAAGACGATGCGCAATAATAAACGACGTCCTTCCCTTAAGCATTTCCTGCAACCCCTTTTGAAGAAGTATTTCAGTTTCGGTATCGATTGATGAAGTAGCTTCATCCAGAATCAGAATAGCCGGATTTGCAAGAACAGCTCTTGCAAAGGAAAGTAGCTGTCTTTGTCCTGCTGATAGTCTGCTGCCTCTCTCATTTACCTCTGTATTGTAGCCATCCTCGAGCGACATAATAAAGTCATGCGCACACACCGTCTTTGCCGCCTTCATCACATCCTCGTCCGAAGCACTTTCATTACCATATCTGATATTATCCATGATAGTTCCACTGAAAATGAAGCTATCCTGCATCATGACACCCATTTGTTTTCGAAGTGACTTAATCGTCACATCTTCAATATTTATTCCATCTATCAGAATTTCTCCTGAATCAATGTTATAAAACCTGCTGATAAGATTAACTATTGTTGACTTTCCGGCTCCGGTAGGCCCAACTATTGCAAAGGACTGCCCCTTACCTACCTTAAAGCTCACATTATCAAGAATCCTTATACCGTCCTCATAGCTAAAACAAACGCTCTTAAATTCAACGTTTCCATCAATCTTTGGCATCTGTCTTGCCCCAGCCTTATCCTTTACAAGAACGGGAGCGTCAATAGATTCAAATATTCGCTCAAGGTACGAAATCGCTGTTAAAAGCGAATTGTAGAAATTGGAAAGAGTTGTAACAGGTGACCAAAGCCTTGAAATATAACCTACAAATGCTGTCAAAAGGCCTACAGTGATCGTCATATCACCGCGCATCAGCCAGGTTACTCCAAGAACATAGATAACCGATCTTGTAACCTCTGTAATTATCTCAATTACAGGACTTAATATGAAATTATACTTAACTGCATTAAGCCATGAAGTCCTTGCCTGCCTGTTAAGCTCGTTGAACTGCTCCGTATTTCTTTTCTCTCTGACAAAAGACTGCGTAACGCGAATTCCATTTACGCTCTCTGCAATATACGCATTCAGATTCGACTGCTTATTACTTTGAATCTGCCACGCTCTGTGCTGTCTCTTTTTTATAAAAAGAACTATTGCTGCAAGAACAGGCATGCCTGCCAGACAGATAAGTGTAAACTTCACGTTCAGAAACAGCATGATGATGATAATAAATACAAGAGAAAACATATCTGTTATCGTATTTACTATTCCGTTTGAAAGGAGGTCACTTAAATTATTAACATAATTTACGACTCTCACCTGAATCTTTCCATGTGGCTTATCATCAAAATACGAGAAAGGGAGTTCCTGAAGGTGTACAAATAAATCTGGTTAAATAAAAAAGTAAATTCCACATTCATGCTGAATTTAGTCTTACGCTCAA
>CAZJWA010000095.1:0-3162 GCA_964549585.1 uncultured Butyrivibrio sp.
ATATTAAAAAGAAAGGAAGATATGGTGTTTTGCTTCTGAAAACATCATACAAGATTAAATGAATTTTGATGAAAAGACTTTTATTGCCACTTCTGAAGATGATGGCATTAGAATCGATAAGTATCTAAGCAAAGAACTTCCTGAGCTTTCAAGAAGCTTTATTTCGGGACTTTTTGATAAGGATTCTTTTTATTTGAATGGCAAAATTAGTAAAAAAAGTGCTTTGATTCACACAGGGGATGAAATCAAAGCATTTGTACCACAATCAGTTGATCCAGAGATTTTAGCTGAAGATATTCCTCTTGATATTCTATATGAAGACAAGGATATCCTTGTTGTTAATAAGCCTAAAGATATGGTTGTTCATCCGGCTGCAGGGCATATTTCCGGTACACTTGTAAATGCAGTGATGTTTCACTGCAGGGATGATTTATCCGGGATAAATGGAGTCCTTAGACCAGGAATCGTACATAGAATAGATAAGAATACAACAGGCTCTATTATTGTTTGCAAGAATGATTTTGCACATAACTCCATTGCAGATCAACTTAAGAAACATACAATAAATAAAATTTATCTGGCTCTTGTCTGTGGAATAATAGAAGAGGACGATGGAGTTGTTAATAAGCCTATCGGAAGAAGCACTATTGATAGAAAGAAAATGAGCATAAACTATTCTCATGGTAAAGAGGCTATTACCCATTATCATGTTTTAAAGAGGTTTTATAAGGACCGAATTACATTTGTTAGCTGTAAACTTGAAACAGGACGAACGCACCAAATTAGAGTACATATGGCTGATATAGGGCATCCACTTTTGGGAGATGACGTCTATAATTCTCAAAAAAATACAAAACTTAAACTTAATGGGCAGTGCCTTCATGCATCTGTTCTTGGCTTTATTCATCCAAAAAGCGGCGAATACATAGAAACAAAGGCGCCTCTTCCAGAGTATTTTGAACATTTACTCGAAATATTAGAATAAATACGTAATAAGGTGAAAATAACAAAAGATTTCGAAAATTTGCTTATTCATTCAATAGTTTTATTGAAACTTGCTATCAATTTGTTATAATATAGATAAGCAATTAACGACATCATGAGTTTATACATAATGATGCAAAACAACATGGCGACAGGTCGTTCAGAAATGAGGCTTATTATGGATACTATTATTACAATTGGAAGAGAATTTGGAACCGGTGGAAGAGAAATCGGAGAACTTATTGCCAAGCATTATGATGTTAAGTATTATGACAAAGAACTTCTTGCCAGAGTATCAAAAGAAAGCGGCTTTTGTCAGGAAATGCTTGAAACACATGATGAAAGACCGACTAATTCTTTTATTTATAATCTTGTCATGGATACTTATTCTTTTGGATATAATTCATCAAGCTTTGTTGACATGCCTATTAGCCATAAGGTATTTCTTGCACAATTTGATACAATCAAGAATATTGCCAAAGAAGGACCATGTGTAATCGTCGGTAGATGTGCAGACTACGCACTTAGCGGACAGCCAAATGTTCTTAATATTTTCATCAGTGCTGATGAGGAATTTAAAGTTAAGAGAATCAGAAAGCGTTTTGCTGATCTTACCAGTGATGAAAAAGCTAAAGACATGATCAATAAAAAAGATAAACAACGTCAGAATTATTATAACTATTATTCATCAAAGCGTTGGGGCTATGCTGATAGTTACGATTTAATCGTCAATTCTGCAATACTTGGAATTGAAGGAACAGCAAAATTCATAGAATCATATATTGACAGCTTTGAAGAATCCAAGAAGAATAGTTGAAGAGATATAGACCCAACTATTCGCAAAACACAGGTTTAACGAATAGTTGGGTGAGAAAAGTGGTACTCTTATGCAAAACGGTATAGATAAAACCGAGAAATATTACTATGAACAAGATAAAAGCAATATACGTAAAATGAGGGAGGTGCTAACAACACTTCCTTTATTTTGCAAACAATATTTTAGAGGTATCGAGGAAGTTACTTCTGCCAGGACCAGACTTGGCTATGCATATGATCTTAGAACTTTTTTTGAGTACCTTCATTCTCAGAACCCCTTTTGCTCAAAGAAAGAAATAACTGAATATAATGTAGGTATCCTTGACATGATAAAGCGCGAGGATTTAGAAGAATATGTAGAATTCATATCCTTGTATGACAAAGACGGCAAAGAATTATCTAACCTTGAGCATGGTAAAGCTAGAAAGCTTTCTGCGCTTCGTTCGATGTATAACTATTTTTATAAGAGTGAAATGATTACTACTAATCCCTCATCTCTCATCACTATGCCCAAAATGCATGAAAAGGCCATTATAAGGCTTGAGCCTGATGAAGTGGCAATAATGCTTGATATGGTTGAAGATGGCGAAAAACTAACAAAATCGCAGCAAAAATACCATAATAAGACTAAACTACGTGATGTAGCTCTTGTAACGCTTCTTCTTGGAACTGGAATAAGAGTATCAGAATGTGTAGGCCTTGATATAAATGATATAAATTTTAATACCAATGGCCTTTCTATTCATAGAAAAGGTGGCTATGATACAATTGTTTATTTTGGTGATGAGGTTGAAAAAGCTTTAAGAGAATATCTAGATGAAAGGAAAGAACTCTCAGCTGAAAGTGGCTCTGAAAACGCGGTATTTCTTTCACTTCAAAATAAAAGAATTTCTGTTCGTGCGGTTGAGAATCTGGTAAAGAAATATGCTAGAAACGTAACTACGTTAAAGAAAATAACGCCTCATAAGCTTAGAAGTACCTTTGGCACAAATCTGTATAATGAAACAGGCGATATTTATCTTGTTGCTGATGTACTTGGGCATAAAGATGTAAATACAACAAGAAAACATTATGCAGCTATTGATGATACAAATAGACGAAAAGCTGCCAGAGTACTGAAGCTTCGTGAAGACTTACCAGATGATGATAACGATAGAGATTAGTAAATGCAGAATCGGTATATTGGGTAATGATAGAAATTTATAAAATAAAAATCCATTTAATGTCTGTCTATAAAACATAGGTTACTACTAAATACGATCTGAAAAGATTATATAAAATTCATTTTAGATCTGTAGAATAAAAAGGGGTTAAATAAAAAAGTAAATTCCACATTCATGCTGAATTTAGTCTTACGCTCAA
>CAZJWA010000096.1:0-2974 GCA_964549585.1 uncultured Butyrivibrio sp.
CGCGGTAAGGCTCGAAAAGCCAATGACTATATTTAAGACAAAAAAGACTATATCACGAAAACGATTTTCATGCAATTGGTTTCTTGAATATTTTAGGGTCCATATAGCAAAATCTCGGTACGAGAACGAAAAGCTTACTGCGAGCTCAAATGGTTAGATGGCACTAATCGCGCGTGAAAATTAAAATCCCCAGCTCATCAAATGATACTCTACCCATATCATTTGAGCCGGGGATTCCACATTATATCCTAATGCCGCGCCTATACTTTAGGAACAGCTTGAGGTTTTATCTTTATAAAAAGAAATGCCAATTAAAATTTACCACTCTTCTTGCGCTTTGTGCTTACAAGGAAGCCTACTGCGCCGGCACAAATGATGATAACTAGTGCTCTAGCTACTACATTTGTATAGTCTCCTGTTGCTGCATTTCTTGATGCTCCAAGTACTGCAGGTGTATCTTCGCTCTCTCTTGTTGCTCCAAGTACTGCAGGCTCCTCAGTAATTGTCCTTGTTGCGCCAAGTACTGTTGAAGTCGTAGTAGATTCCGTCGTAGTTGTAGTCGAAGAAGTTGTTGTAGTTGTAGTATCTGTGTCAGTCGTTGTAGTATCATCGTTAGTAATAAGTCCATGAGCTGCCTTTAGCGCTACAGTGCTTTTAAATATAAGAGCTCCATCTTCATAATCTGATACACTCTGATAATAGTCATTTACAGCCCATCTATCTGTAGAATTTCCATCAGTATCTATTCCATCAATAAACCAGCCTGTAATTACAGCACCATCATCACTCAAAATGAGATTGCCTTCCGAAGCTTGATTTCTAAGAATAATAGTTCCTGACATATTATAGATATCATCGCCACAATCAGTATAATTCTCAGTAGTAACATTATGATTATTGTAAATTGTAGCACTTCCGCCCTGAATGAATGTACCTTTACTAACATTTAGTACACCGGCTCCATATACCGCTGTATTATCATGAACCGATCCGCCATTCATGATAAAATTCCCTGCATTCCAAATTCCGACATTATTACAGCCTGTTACTTCAAAACCGCAGCCATCACAAATCATTGCATTAAGCTCTGTAGCATTTCGTGCACAAATTCCAGTGCCGCAATCACTTATTTTAAAAGTAGATCCGGATTCAGCATATAAACGATAATCTACACTATCAACAGCTTTTGCTGTACCATAACTATTATTTCCAAAATACACACCGCTTCCTGTGCAGTTACTTATCTCAACGTCAGCCCCAGATTGAATATATAAACTCGAATATACTATTCCATACGCAGAATCACTTATATTAATATTTGCGCCATCAAATGTTTTAATTAATCCATGAAGAATTCCTTGCTTCAAATTATTCTTTACATTAAGTACAGCGCCTTCATTAACAGAAATCGTAGAATATCTAGCCACGATACCGTTATAATTATCATTCAAATCCAAAGTTCCGTTAACAGAAATCAGAAAAGCTGATGAATTTTCCTCAGTATATAGTCCGTCCGAACTATTATTTATACTATTGCCTGAGCATGACATATATCCATTTATTGTAATACTGATTTGATTACTCCCAGCAATAAGAATACCATTTCCCTTATTACTGTCACAGTATACTCCGGCATCAGCCCCAACAGTAATTGAAGAATCAGCACCTGTAAATCTCATGCCATCTCCGCTATTATCACAACAATATAGCTTCGAGTCATCCTTAACACTAATATCCATCGCAGCCGAGTCATGAACATTAATTCCATAGCTACTCGTAGAAGTAGCCTTTACCACAGCTCCACCACTTATATCAAATGTCAAAGCGCCCTCTGAGCCATAATCAATTGCACTATCCGAAGAGTTCGAGACCGTCATCGTATAATCTGAAGACCCTGTCACGGCAAAAGAAATATCACTACCGGAAAACTTCAGTCCATTCTTAAATTCCAAATTTCCTTCAAGATCTATTTTAAAAGATTTAGAAATCTCTTTTGTAAAATCATCTACTACATTATCACTCAAAATCGTGATAGTATCGCCTGAATCAGCAATAGCATCATACGCATCGCTAAATGATGAATAAAGATTGCCATTCACTGAAATATTCTTATCTGTCGCATCAGTAGTCGTTCCAACATAGAACGTCGAAAATGAACCAATACTAAATTCGGCGCCTGTTGTATCAGCTTCCTTACTATCAACAATTGAACCATCATTATCATGAACGTGTCCGACCAGCACCTGAGCACTGTCATCGTCATTATCATCCAGCTCTTTTGAAAGCGAAATAACTACATCTACCGTCATTCCGTCAGCAGGCTGAACCTCTTCTCCTTCATAGGAAAAAGAAATATCAACACCCTCTGCATCAATTACCTCACTCTCGTCCCCTACAATCTCCTGTAAAGCACGAGCAGCCTCGTCCTTCGAAACAGATGAAACAAGCATCTGCGTACCCTCCGGAAATGCACCATTTTCCGCAGTAACCTCGACATCTACGCCGCTCTCAGAACTATCTGTAAAAACCATCTCATCAGATGAACTATCCGCGCTAGAAGATGATTCAGCTGCTTCGTCCTCTTCGCCAGATGAACTCGCACTTGAACTATCACTAGAGCTATCACTTGTGCTCTCTGATGATGAACTACCTTTTGAACTTTCCGAAGACGAATCAGAAATTTCCTTCGCATCCCCTTCTGCTGATGAGCCTGTACCTGAAACATCCGATGACTCTTTTTCCTTATCATCATCCTTTGAAGTCTCAGCATCTGATTTACCGTTTTCGCTTGAACTAGAACTACTGCTACTTAAGTCTCCCTCTGTCTCACTACCATAAACCTCTGGCAGATTAACGTTAACACTTGTAATCGATAGCATAACTGAAGCTATGATTACTGCAACCTTTTTACAAACCTTTCTCTTACCCATAACATAATCACCATTTTATTCAACCCCCTTGTTAATCGCAATAC
>CAZJWA010000097.1:0-2910 GCA_964549585.1 uncultured Butyrivibrio sp.
GTTCCAGTTTGAAAACTTTCGTGTGCGTAAGTTAAAAGCAATCAACGCACTTAACGTAAACGTCAAATCACGCGCCAAAGCAATAAATAAGCGCCGTTGTTATTAACGGCGCGGTTTTAAGCATTGCTTTGGTAGACCATCTGCCCATGGAAGAAGTGAATCAAGCTTGTCTGCTTTTATATTTCCTTCTTCATCGCGAAGCTTTGGCAATTCTGTAAGCAGATATTCAAGATAGTAATAAGGGTTAAGGTTATTTAGCTTTGCAGTTTCCACTATTGAGTAAATTGCTGCACTGGCTTTTGCGCCCTTTATTGAATCTATTAGGATCCAATTTTTTCGACCTATTGTGAAAGGACGTATTGATCTCTCAGATGCCGAATTATCTATAGGGACCTTTCCATTTGTTAAAAAGACTCTCAGATATTTTTCCTGATTTAAGCTGTAATTAAGACCTTCTGCGGTCTTTCCTTTTGGAAGAACTGTTCCATCAGCAAGGCGTTCTTTTACCCACGTAAAGTATTCTTCCACCAATGGTGCAATGGAAGTTCTTCTCTCTTTAAGACGCTCCTGCGGGGTAAGGTCTTTAAGTGTCTCTTCAATCTTGTAGATGGCGGCAATCCTTACAAGTGCCTGATAAGCTAATGAGTGTTTGACGGCATTAACATTATCCTTCTTGATAGCCTTTATTGCATCTGCATAATCACGTCTGGCATGAGCCCAGCAGTTCGCACTTTGCAGATCAGATAGCTCTTTCTCCAGCATATGATATTGCTGAAGACCATCTGTTACAAGTATTCCTTTGAAGTCTCTGTAGTATTCAAGCGGATATTTATGATGCCTTGTTCGCTGGTACTCATACAGGACTACCGGATGTGCTTTTTCAAATTCTCCCGAACGATGGACCCACATATAATTCTTGTGTCCGGCTCTTCCTTTATGATCATTCGGGTCATCCGGATCATTATCATTTATGACCTGGACTGTTGTTTCATCCGCTTGCGTTACATCATCCCCAAGCAGTTCTTCTTTCAAACGTTCGCAAAAAGCCTCAAAGTATTTCTGCGAAACATTTATAGTCCAGTTTGCCATAGTCTGCCTTGATATGTTAAGACCATTAATCCTAAATTGATTTTCTATCCTGTAGTACGGCTGGGCATTTGTATATTTCCCATTGATGATTGCTGCCATAAGCGAAGCAGTTGCAACGCTGTTACGGATAAGATCAGCAGGACGGTCGCCTCTAATAAATTCATCCTGGTGGTCACCATCAGTTCCTACAGCGACATCAACGCAGTGATCTTCAACTGTATACGCTGCCGGTTGGCATCTTACACGGATATATTTATCAGGCTTAATACGTCTCCAGTTGTTTTTGCCGAAAAAATCGTCTAAGCGTTCATCTGTAAGTTTATGATCATGTGACTCATGAGGAAGATCTTTGAAGTCTTCATTTCTTTTTCCAGAACTCCTTTTTGTGTGTGCAGAAATAATGACTTCGCTCTCGGATGGCTCAGCTATAGAATCATCAGCATAGGCTTCAGCTTCATTAAACATGTTCATCTGCCCGACTATTTCATCAAGACGTTCTGTATGTCGGCCAAAACGGTTTTGATCGGCTATTCTTATCTGTTCAATAAGCTTTTCCAGATTATCATTTATTCTGTTCATCTGATCCTGCATATCGAGAATCATTGATACCAGCATGGATTTGCTGCAGCTATTAAGTTCATCCTGCGTATATTTAGCCATTTACAATGCCTTTCTTTTACATTTGATTATACTGGAAAGCCTTATAAATAGCCATTCTTTGGATTTTATGCATTCGTCATTATGCCTATGGTTAAACTTCATCAGAATACATCACATTTTATAGAAATATAGAATGCTATGTTTTTTTTAATCTATTCACAGAAGCAGAAAAACCCTGTCTGGAGCATATCTTTCATCGTTCCAGACAGGGCTATAATGCAAATTTATTATCATAAAACTATTGGAAAAATTTCTCTGTTTTAACCAAACATTTTACAGAGTCTTTTGTGGATGAACATCTCTGATCTTAGGATTTAGCGGATTTAATCCAAGCATCAAAAGGTGATACTGCTCAGGCGTAATCTCTGCTACTTCCATAGGCGAACGTGGCCACGTAAAGGAACCGTCTTCAAGTCTTTTATACAGGAGCAAATATCCATTTCCTTCCCAAAGAAGGCCTTTTATTCTGTCACATCGTCGACCGCAAAACAAGAAAAGGATATTCTCTTCAAAAGGATTCATATCATATTTTGTACCTATAAGCTGAGAAAGCCCATCAATCCCCTTTCTTAAGTCCGTGTAACCTACCGCAATTATCACTTTCTTTACATAAGAAGGAGCTTCAGCAAGCATTTAACACCTCCATTATTTTAGAAATCAAAGCATCTGATGCTGTATTCGACAATGCGATGGTAGTATGACCCATCCTGATAACTGCGTCTGGTACGAAGCTGTCAGAACCAGAAGAAGATGGAGAATTACTTACTGGTATTTCTGCAAACGTTACTGGATCTGCTTTTGGCTTTAATTGCGGCAATGCAGCTTTCTCTGCTGATGTAAAAACTTCTTTTCTAACACGACGTAGCCAATAATAATAACGATCGCGAGGTATATGATTATCCAATAGCCACTGCTTTGCAGAAACTCCCTCCTTACGATTTTCGCATTGACTAATTATCTCTTTCCAATTTGAAAGACGTACTTCATGTGTGATTTCATCCATCTTGTTGCCTCCTGATGTAAAAAACTCGTTAAGTGAGCTAGTTTTTTACACTTAGTTTGACAGTATTATAAACATTTGAGAAGGCGCATGATTTGACGTTTACCACTTAACTTTTATATCACCTTATGCATGGCATTTCTTGCCATAATTTCAATGGA
>CAZJWA010000098.1:0-2853 GCA_964549585.1 uncultured Butyrivibrio sp.
GTAAGCGCTTAAAAATATAGCGGATAGAAATTTTTATATTTATCTTCCATAATTAAGTGGAGTCGGTAGTATTTTACTCCAGTATTGCTGGATGCCGGTAACATTTCTCTACACTTATGGAGGTTATAACATATGTCATCACAGTTTCATCATCCACAGCGCTCCCTTCAGGAATGGTTTGATCTGATTACTTTGTGTCGTCAGAGCGGTCTTTCTGATTATGACTGGTGTAAAAATCACGATATTCCCGCCAGTTCATTTTACAATGCGGTTTCAAAGCTAAGAAAAAAGGCTGTTCAGTTACCTGATTCAGCATTTCATACTACAAGTCAGACTCTTGATATTACATCTTCCAAGCAGGATGTAGTCAGGATTGACATAGAGCCGGATAGTCCTTCGGCAGCTGTATATCAAAGAAATACAGTCTCGCACTTTGACAATTCATATACGATAGAAATCTCTATAAGAAATGTGATGGTAAAAGTCAGTAATGATGTTGACCGTAATGCTCTTGACATCGTTCTTGATGCTATAAGGAGCGAGTCATGCTAGGGGATATCACGTCCTGCAGTGAAATATATCTTATTTGTGGCTACACGGATATGCGGAAATCCATAGATGGTCTCTGCAGCATCATTCAGAATCAGCTTAAAATGGATTCCATATCTTCTGCCATGTTTCTTTTCTGTGGGCGACGTGCCGATCGGATAAAGGTTATCTTTAAAGAACCCGATGGTTATGTAATGATCTATAAAAGGCTGACTGCCCAGGGCAGATACCGCTGGCCAAGGAAATCATCAGAAGCAAGAAATCTGACATGGCAGGAGTTTGACTGGCTTATGTCAGGCATCGATATTGATCAGCCAAAGGCAATAAAAATTGGTCAAAACAGGTCATAAATCCAATCTGAATATTGCACATAAAGAGTCTGTAAAACAGCGTATTTTCGGCACTTTTTGAGCACCTTTTACTATTAATTGGTCTCCGTTTTTGGTATAATTGTTATATTAAGAAACGGAGAAAAACAGTGGCGTTAAGTTCAAAAGATACACAGCTTGCAGAGCTGAAGGATCTTATAACAAATCTGAATAAAACAGTGGAAATGCTTCAGAAGACTATTGCTGAACTCAGGGCTGATGACGCTCAATTAAAGCAGGAGCGAGATAATCTAAAGGAGCAGGTTGACTTTCTGACCAAAAAACTCTTTGGCAGATCAAGTGAGAAAAAAGTCATTGATATGCCCGGTCAGTATAATCTTTTCGATGAGGCTGAAGCTGAGCAGGATGCAAAAGCTCTTGCTAAAGAAGAGAAGGCTGCTGTAACAGAAGTATCATTTAAAAAGAAGAAAACCAAAACCACTTTTGACGAAAGATTTGCTGGTCTGAAGGTATATGAGAAAGTCCTTGATCTCCAGGAAAGTGAAAAATTCTGCAGTGTTTGTGGCGCGCCTCTGATTCCTATAGGAAGAACATTTATCAGAAAAGAATTCATGTTTGTTCCGGCAAAAGGCAGAATCATCAAGTATTACAGCATGAATTATAAATGCCCTGAATGTGACAAAATATCAACAGAACCTCCTATCATAGTCAAAGGCTCTGATGGTCATCCACATATGCTTCATGGAATGGCATCGGCATCAACAGTTGCATGGGTAATGTATCAGAAATACAGTAGCTGCATTCCACTATACAGGCAGGAAAGCAGTATCAAGGATGAAATCGGCATAAAGCTTGAAAGAGCAACACTTGCTAACTGGATAATAAGTAATGCTACAGAATTCTTTAGTCCAATGTTTGATTACTTTCACAGGGTTCTTCTTAAAAGGCATCATGCAATGGCAGATGAAACTCCACTGCAGGTTCTTAAGGAACCGGGAAAGCAGGCCCAGTCAAAATCATATATGTGGGTATTTCACAGTGGTGAAGATGGAAATCCGCCCATTGTCCTTTACAAGTATTCTCCTACAAGAGCCGGAGATACTGCAGCTGATTTTCTTGATGGCTTTTGCGGATATCTGATGACAGATGGTTACAGCGGATACAACAGGGTAAAAACTGTTGTGAGAACATCCTGCTGGGCTCACGCCAGAAGATATCTTATAGATGCAATACCAAAGGGAAAAGAGAATGACATGACAAGCCCCGCTGTTCAAGGCGTCATATATACTGACAAGCTCTTTTCATTGGAAGGAGATATCCACCAAAAGAATAAAACTGCTGATGCCATAAAAGAAGCACGCCTCCAGAAAGAAAAACCTGTTCTGGAAGCCTTTTGGTCGTGGCTTGACAAACAGGTGCCTGTACACGGATCACGAATGGACAAAGCAGTAAATTATATCTCATCCAGAAGGCAGTATCTTACAAACTATCTTGAAGATGGCTATTGCAGTTTTTCTAATAACGCCAGCGAACGGGCAGTAAAGCCTTTCGTGATGGGGCGGAAAAATTGGCTGTTCTCAGATACAGTAAATGGTGCAGAAGCAAGCTCTCTTGTTTACACCATGATAGAAATGGCAAAAATCAATGGAGCAAATCCATATCACTATCTGTACTATTTACTGGATAAAGCACCTTCTTCCGATATGAGTGATGACCAGCTCGAAGCGCTTGCACCTTGGAATGAAAACGTCAAGGATGAACTTAACCAAAGAGCAATAAGAGCCCAGTTTGATGGAGATGATGGTATGGTAGAAGTCACTTCTGAAAAATAAATCGTATATGAATTGTCAATGTGCTCCGGCTTCAAATATGGCTGGAGCCGTTTTATATTTGAACGGTAGTAAAGTGTAGTAAAATACTCCACTTTACCGAATAAAAAAGGATTAAGCAATACGGCGAAATATTAAGCGCTTAC
>CAZJWA010000099.1:0-2745 GCA_964549585.1 uncultured Butyrivibrio sp.
ACTCAGCCGCTATTTGTATATCAGAAAAGTGTCACATCAATTGTAATCCTACAAATTTTATTATACAGCAAAAAGATTCTACTTGCTTTTATAAAATATAAATAGTAATATATTGATGTTTACTCATGCGGATGTGATGGAATTGGCAGACATGCAAGATTTAGGTTCTTGTGCTGAGAGGCGTGCAGGTTCAAGTCCTGTTATCCGCATAAACAAAAAGAGAGCATTCTTGTTTGCTCTCTTTTTTGTTTATCTGATTTCCGTATTCGTAGAACCTGAGTAAGCTTTGTAAGATATAGCTTTGACGGGATAAGGTATTCTCCATACCATGTCTGCATTGATTCCTGAAATACATTTTCAACATCTGCAAGGTTGCTGTCTGTGATGTTATACATTTCAGATATCTTTGAGCAGTCGTTTCCACGGTCTTTTGTAAGATACCAGAATGTAGGAGTTATTGATACGCTGTCTCCTTCATGTGCTATTTGTCCTGTTTTTGAATATCTTACATATTCGTCGAATGATGAACATCTATCATCTCCGCCAAAACGATTTAGTGTTCCGCTCTTTTTCTCCTCAAATGAAAAACAGAATGGATAAACAAGGTCATGCCATGATTTTGCTATTTCTGCTGACATTTCAGGATCGTAAAGGTCTCTGTTATTTGTTCCGATGACTTGGAAATCATAGATCCATCCTGATACCTGAACATCTATATCATATGTTGCTGTGTAATACTGTTCATCTGGATGCATCAAGTCTGAACCATCATCATTAAGGCTGTCATGTTCTGCTGCTGGATCATTACGATAATCTGCTCCATCATCTGTTGTTACATTGATAGATTCGACTTTATATCTGATTCCGTCATCATCAGCATAACTTCCTTCAATTGCCCATGCAGGGATATAGAATTTAGTCCATTCGATGTTTTCTGTTGTATCACCATCATCCTTGTCATATAGCTTTATCAAGTAATTATCAGCATTTTCATCGGATACATATGGATAATATGTCGGTGTGCTGCTTCCATTTTCGTACAGACATACTGCAAATGGGAAATGCACATATTTTGCTTTTACATATTTATCAAATTTTATTGTATCGTCGTCCCAGGTATTATCAAATTTTCCATCAGCTGCTGCATCGATGTCTGAATATCCTTGTGTCTGAAGATGCGTTCTTGGGTCAAATTTAAACCAGTAAGTTTCATCAAGTCGAAGCTGTGTAAGGTCAGGATTTCGTCCATCTGTAGCTGTCTGTCCTGCAAGCTGTGTTGTTCCATCTGATGGAGTAAGCGCATCTGATTCTCCTTGGCTGGCACTTGAATTCCCGGTATCTCCATGAATTGATACAGGAGCAACAACAGGAGTTTGTACGATAATCTGTTCATTTGCTGCATAATCTGCGAGTATTCCATCTGGTGAAGCACTTGTTCCTTCTCCTGCAAGTGCAAGAAGAACTCTCTTGTAATTTGCACTGTTTATTGATGTAGGATAACTTCCATTAGCCTGATTTGAAGGAATAGTCTGCTGTGTTTTACCAAAAGCAGGTGATGACTCATATGTTTCTTTATCTACATTAGTAAAATAGCTGTTCATTGCAGATATCGTCGAGTTAATCTGTGATACAAGATATGACGGATACTTACTCGTTACTGCTGAGAATTTATCTGACCAAGTTTCGGTATCGTCGAATTTTACATCATGTGTCTCTTCTGCAAGGATAGTCTTTGCATCATATCCAAGGATAAGCTTATCGGAAGTAACATTTGCATATGTATGACTTCCTGACATACTTGACTGTTCATATACGGTATCTGTATCTTTTCCATATCCTATCCAGTTATTCATTTTATGAATAGCTTGCTGCATTGCTACGCCGGCCATTTCAGAACTCTCTCCATATACTTCTGCCGGGGTCATTCCTATTCCATCACCGTGATATGATAATGAACCAACTGTTCCAAGATTCTTATCATCGTCTGAAAGAGTAAGTGTTGTCCATGATACATGAGAACTGTCAGCAGGATTCATATTTGTAACGAGCTGATAATTGTTTGTATCAGAACCTCCTGTTACGTCAAAAGAGCCTGTAGTAAGCCCAACCTTTGCTTCATATGTAGGTCTTGCATTTGAAGTAGAACCATATGAACCTGTATCATTTACAGGTCCATCAAGAGAAGGCGTAACCTTTGTATTTATCAAATGGTCATCTGTTGATGCATAATCTTGAACATCTGCAGTAAATGTATCATTTGCTGTTTCAGCATTACTAAAATCGTAAAGGTCAAGATTCCAAAGATAGAGATTCCAAAGATAGAGATAATTAGCAGTACGAGCTACTGTTCCTGTTACTTTTGATATTTCTCCGTCTTTTGAACTCCAGTTAGTAGTATGGTCTGTTACATAATGCCAGTGATTACCATCATTTATAGTGTAATATTCTGTAATCAACTCTCCATCGTCATTTTGAACTTCTCTTGAAAGCTGATCTAATTCTTTTTTGTAATAAATACGATTAAAGTTATAATCGAAGTTATCTTGCCAAACATTTGTAGCAGCACCAAATCCAAGTGAAGCTGAACCTTTTGTTGATTCTGTATAAAGTCCGTTTACGTATTTCTCAGAAGAAGGAATGATGATTCCGTTTCCATTTCCTTCTGCGTCATATTCATCAGAATATCCTGCTATCTCTTCTGCAAAGAGGACTTCCACAATCGGGACAGGTGCAATCCTCTTTACT
>CAZJWA010000100.1:0-2673 GCA_964549585.1 uncultured Butyrivibrio sp.
TTACCGGGGCAGATATTTTAATTATTTTGGGACATTTTCAAAAACGCTTGACAGGATTATTTTTATTTTACAGCAAATTTTTATCTTGCCTAATAAATCCTCTGAAATTCTTTTCTACAAGTTTTCTAGGAACCATAATTTGATGTTCGCAGCCCATACACTTTAGCCTGAAATCAGCTCCGCTTCTTAGAACCTCCCACTGATCGCTTCCGCAAGGATGAGGCTTTTTCATTTTAATTACATCGCCTACATTTATTTCCATATAATATCCATTCTTCTTAATAACACAAAGCTTCTATTATATACTTCCAAGAATATCGCCAATACTTCCTTGAATAAGTATATCTGCCTGTCTATCTCTCGGTGTTGCAGATTTATTTATCACTATAAGCTTATTTCCTTCATAATAATCAATCAGCCCAGCCGCCGGGTATACTGCAAGCGATGTGCCACCAATTATCAGAACATCTGCCCTACTAATATAACTTACAGCCTCTGAAAGAGTATTTTGATTTAATCCTTCTTCATACAAAACAACATCTGGTTTTATTCTTCCACCACATTCGCATAAAGGAATCCCAGGTGCATTCAAAACATAATCAACATCATAAAATTTATGACATCGTTCACAATAATTTCTTAGGACACTTCCATGAAGCTCTAAAACTTTTTTTGACCCTGCTGCTTGATGAAGTCCATCTATATTTTGCGTGATTATTGCTTTAAGTTTTCCCTGAGACTCGAGTTCAGCCAGCTTAATGTGTGCTTTATTTGGGCTGGCATTTTTGTAAATCATTCTATCCTTATAGAAATCAAAAAAATCTTTTGGCCTTTGTTCATAGAACGAATGACTTACAATCTGCTCAGGAGGATATTTGTATTTCTGGTTATATAGTCCATCCTGCGATCTAAAATCAGGTATTCCACTCTCGGTTGATACACCTGCTCCACCAAAGAAAACAATATTGTCACTTTTGTTGATGATTTCCTTAAGTCTAGCCATTTCTTCATTCATTCCTAGCCTCCAAGCCTAAAAGCCTGCTTTCTTTAATAGATCAGCCAGTGAAGTAGTTGCACTTCCTTCGCTCTCATAATGCGTATCTTCTCCTGACTCCGAAATTTCCGTAGCAGAAACGTCATCAAGTGCTTTCATACTAAGACTTAATTTTCCATCTTTTATTGCAATTACTTTTACTTTAACAGATTGACCTTCTTTGAGCACCTTTGACGGATGCGTAATTCTTTTATTTGAAATCTGAGAAATATGTAAAAGACCCGAAACACCATTTGATAGTTTAATAAAAGCTCCATAAGGCTGTATGCTTTCTACTGTTCCTTCTGTAACTAGTCCCACCGGTATTCCTGTGATTTTTTCTTTTTGCGCTTCATTATCTTCTTCGCGAAGTATGTCCTTCGCTGACATTACAAGTTTCTTATCTTCTTCATCGACAGTAATAACTCTAACTGTAAGCTTTTTGCCAACATATTCCTGAAGCTTTTCATCCTCAACATAGCCAAGAGAAAGCTTTGAAGCAGGGATAAAGCCCCTTACTCCTTCCAAAAAAGCGACGCAACCGGACTTAACCGCTTCAACAATTGTAACCTCGGCCTCAGTTTTATTTTCCATATAATCTTTCAATTTATCCCAGGAAAGAACATTATCAGCTTCTTTTCTGGATAAAAGAATATTACCATAACCATCATCTGGAGAAGCAACAGTTGCAGAAATTTCATCACCTATATGAATATCATTTCTAATTAAAAAGTTCGGATCATTACTTAATTCATCAGCTTTTATTATTCCAGGAGCATAATATTTTAAATCTAATGTACATTTATCATCATCTATTCCAATTACCGTTCCTGTTAAAATATCTCCTTCTTTGATTTTTCTAAAAGACTTATTTATTTCCTCTTCAAAATCTTTCATAGTTAATTCTTCTTCAGCCATTATTTCCCTCCGTGTACTAATACTTATGCATAGCTAATCATTTCTATCATATGAAAACTACAGTTACAGTCTAATTATTAATTATCTCATCCTTAAGTGCTCTCTTCGGAACATAATGAATACCTGCCTCATCGCGATAATAAGCAGTTTTACCATCTTCTTTTACATCAGTGAGCACAATTTTCTCTATTGGTTTACCAAGAGCCACTACAAGCATTGGGCAAATATTGTCAGAAAGTGATAACTCTTTTTTTAATTCAGACGGCTGAAAATTACCAATCATGCAGCCTCCAAGATTATTCTCCGTTGCTTCAAGCAAAATTGTCTGAGCTACTATTCCAACATCCTTCTGAAATTGATTTATATTTGCAGCAATTGCTGTATCAATGCAAATGATAATAAATGCAGTCGGCTCCTGCCCATCATATGGAAGATTCAAATCAGGAAGGGCTCCGGCCCACTTCGTTTGCCTTTGTATTTTTAATACTTCACTGCTCTCAAACGCAAGATAATACTTCAATGGTTGAATATTCGCGCTTGAGGCACAAAGCCTTGCTGTATCGACATATTCCTCAAGTTCCTTTCTTGAAAAAGTATAAGAATTATCAAAGCCTCTGCAACTTCTGTTATTAATCACTAAATCTTTAATCATACCTTACCCTCCATTTGAATTTTGGTAGTGTCAAATTCACTACCATTTTTTATTTCCTAAACCTTTATTT
>CAZJWA010000101.1:0-2522 GCA_964549585.1 uncultured Butyrivibrio sp.
TTGGAAGCGCATTTGAAAAAAGTGGTTTCATGAAGGAAGTTATTGTAAAGATGTACCGCATGGGCGTAAAGGGAAGCGAATGTGTTTTTTTCCAAAATGCTGAAAACAGAGGCGTATTTAGAAAGCTTAAGATTCTGGGAAAGAGTGACGCACTTGTTGGCGGCTCAGGAGTTGATCTTGAAAGACATAGCTTCTCGCAGTATCCACTTCATGAACAGAATGAGACAATATTTATTTATGTCGGAAGGCTTATGCGTGAGAAGGGAACCGATGAATTTCTTGAAAGCGCAAGAAGAATGCATGAGAAATATGGCTCCTGCTTTAAGGCAATGACGATTGGTTATAGCGACGAAGACTATGACGAGAAAATCACACGCGCCGTAAAGGATGGATATGTTGAGGCAGTTCCATTTCAGAAGGATATTATTCCGTGGCTTGTAAATGCAGACTGCGTAGTTATGCCGTCTTACCATGAGGGAATGAGTAATGTAGTTATGGAGGCAGCAGCAACGGGAAGACCTGTTATTGCAACTGATATTAGTGGCTGCAGAGAGCTTGTAGATAATACTGAAAGCGGATTTTTGATAAAGAAGGAAAGCGCTGATGCGCTTTTTGATGCAATGGACAAATTTATGCTTCTTGATACGGAAAAGCGCGCACAGATGGGCATTAACGGGCGAAAGAAGATGGAGCGTGAATTTGACAGAGAGTGTATAATAGATGCGTATATTAGTAAAATAAATGATGTAATAAAAAATTAAAATAATCACTTTATTTTGACTAATATTTTTTATTAAGAATGGAGAATGACAAAATGGATTTATATGAAAAGCTTCTTGCAGGAGAAGAAAAGTTATCATTAGTTGGACTTGGATACGTAGGAATGCCAATTGCTGTTGCCTATGCAAAGAAAATCAAGGTTGTCGGCTATGACTTTAATGCTGCCAAGGTAGATCTTTATAATAAGGGAATTGATCCTACCAGAGAAGTTGGAGACGCAGCAGTCAAGGCTTCAAATGTTGACTTTACAGCAGATCCTGAAAAGCTTCGCGAATGCAAATTTCATATTGTAGCAGTTCCTACACCGGTAAACGAAGATCATACACCTGATCTTTCACCTGTAGAGGGTGCAAGCCATACACTTGGTAAATACCTTACAAAGGGTTCTGTAGTTGTATATGAGTCAACAGTATATCCGGGAGTTACAGAGGATATCTGTATTCCTATTCTCGAGAAGGAATCAGGGCTTAAATGCGGAAATGATTTTAAGATTGGTTATTCTCCTGAGAGAATTAACCCAGGCGATAAGATTCACAGACTTGAGACAATCACCAAGATTGTATCCGGTATGGACGCCGAAACTCTTGATACAGTTGCAAAGGTATACAGCCTTGTAGCTCTTGCAGGAGTATATAAAGCAGATTCTATCAAGGTTGCTGAAGCTGCAAAGGTTATCGAGAACAGTCAGAGAGATATCAACATTGCATTCATGAATGAACTCTCAATGATCTTTAATAAAATGGGAATCGATACAAAGTCAGTTCTTGAAGCTGCAGGAACGAAGTGGAATTTCCTTAAATTCGCACCAGGACTTGTTGGAGGACACTGTATCGGAGTAGATCCTTATTATCTTACATACAAGGCAGAGTCTCTTGGATATCATTCACAGATTATACTTTCAGGACGCCGCATTAATGATGATATGGGTAAGTATATTGCAGAGAGCTGTGTAAAGAAGCTTATTGCAGCTGATATTCCGGTTAAGGGAGCAAAGGTTGCCATTCTTGGTTTTACTTTCAAGGAGAACTGCCCTGATACTAGAAATACAAAGGTTATCGATATCTATAAGGAGCTTGGCGAATACGGAATCACACCTGTTGTTGTTGATCCTGAGGCAGATAGTGATGAAGCAAAGAGACTTTATGGAATAACCTTTAATACAATGAGCGATGTAAAGGATATGGATGCAGTAATCGTTGCTGTTGCCCATAAGGAATTTACGCCGCTTACACCTGATGATTTCGCAGGCTATTACAACAAGAATCACAAGACAAAGGTAATCCTTGATGTAAAGGGAATCTTTGATAAGAACAGTTTTGAAGCGCCAAGATTTGATTATTGGAGACTGTAAATGAAAATTGCAATAAGGCTGGATGATATTACTCCGGACATGGACAAGAAGAGCTTTGAGAGATTCAAAGCTCTTCTTGATAAATATAAGGTAAAGCCGCTTATTGGAGTGGTACCTGATAATAAAGATCCAAAGCTTTCAATTAGTCCTGCAAGGGAAGATTTCTGGCAGATGATAGTAAGCCTTCAGGATACCGGCTGGATAGTTGCCATGCATGGACTTCATCATGTGTATATGAAGAGCAGCGGGGGTTTGTTTCCACTTAATCATAAATCCGAGTTTGTTGGGCTCTCTTTTGATAAGCAGGACGAAATGATCAGGGAAGGCAGAGCAATCCTTGAAGAGCATAATATTATTACCGACTTTTTTATGGCACCTTCTCATACCTATG
>CAZJWA010000102.1:0-2510 GCA_964549585.1 uncultured Butyrivibrio sp.
TTATTCCCAGCTTTCCTTAAAAGATCATCTTGAAATCATTGCTGCTGATGAAGCTGATGCTCCTACTGCAACACTTTTAAAAAACAATAATTCTGTCGACGAAAGTACCATACGCCATGTAATTCATATATATCGCAAGCATTGGAAGCAGCGTCTTGTTTCATTTTCCATCTCTATCGGTCTCATTTCTGTTCTGATCAGGCAATGCTTTCATATTTATTCCAGACAGTTTATGCAGATTAAAAGAACTACCAATTATCTTTTTCCTGATACCACATAACCTAACACGACTCCTTGAATGTTTCTCCTTATACTAAAGAAAAAACAAAGGAGAACCCACTTATGGATCAACAAAAACAGCATGATATTGCTCTTATGCGCTATTCTGCAATTGCACCTCTTATTTCCGGGCTTTCAGAAGATTACCCCTCTCTTGAAGCTTTTTTTCGTGATGCCTCTGCCAAAGGCGTCGCCCATCCTGATGGTTCTATAAAGCACTATGCTCCAGCCACCATTGAGCATTGGTACCGCAATTACAAGCAGGATGGTTTCGATGCTCTAGTTCCCACCAAACGTGCTGATCAGGGCATTCCCAGAAAACTGGACGAACAGCTTCAGGAACAGATTTTGTATCTAAAAACCAACTATCCCAGAATGTCTTCTTCTGCTATTTACAGACAATTAAAAGACAATGGGAGTATCAAGGCTGGACAGTTATCCGAATCTACTGTTAATCGATTTGTAAACATCGCCTCCATTCAATTGAAAACTACTACAAAGCAGGATATGCGGCGTTATGAAAGACCACATATCAACGAAGTATGGTGCGGAGACTCCAGTGTCGGCCCTTATCTTGTCACATCTGATGGCAGGAAACATAAGGTATATATCATTGCTCTCATTGATGATGCGAGCCGTTTTATTGTAGGTATCGATGTCTTTTTCAATGATAACTTTGTAAATCTTATGTCTGTCATGAAATCGGCTGTTGCAAAGTATGGCAGACCAAAGATGTTCAATTTCGATAATGGCAGTTCTTATAAAAACAAGCAGATGGAACTTCTCGCTGCCCGCATCGGCTCTGTCGTGCATTATGACCAGCCTTATTCTCCAACTCAAAAAGCCAAGATTGAACGCTGGTTTAGAACAATGAAAGATCAATGGATGTCCTGCCTTGATATAAGAGAGTTTCACTCTCTTGATGAACTAAGAGGAAATCTATTTGCTTATGTCCAGATTTATAATCAAACCGGACATTCCTCATTAAAAGGCAGCTCTCCTCAGGACCGTTTCTTTTCAGAACCCGAATGCATCAGGCGTCTTTCTGATTCTGACATCGAAAACAGCTTTCTATTAGAGATTGAACGGCGCGTATCTGCCGACAGTGTTATTGTAATTGATCAGACCCTCTATGAAGTAGATTACCGCTTTGCAAAGCAAAGAATCCGCCTTCGTTATTCTCCAAACTTAAAGCATATCTTCATTGTTGAAGCTGATGGGACTCTGACACCAATAAAGCTTCTTAATAAAACTGAAAATGCAAACGTAAAACGCGACAAAATTCATCTATGTAGAGGGCATGCCCTCCAAGGAGAGCAGGAATAATGGAATACTTTACACGCTATGGTCTAGAATTCAACCCATTTATAAAGAATTCCAAGGAGATCCTTGTTGATACTTCCGAATATAAAGAAACTTTATTCAGACTGGATTATCTTGTAAAAACAAAGGGCTTCGGTCTGCTTACCGGAAGTCCTGGAAGAGGAAAAACTACTATCATAAGAAACTGGTCCTCTTCTCTAAATTCCTCCCTTTATAAGGTGATTTATTCTAGTCTGTCTACACTGACTGCTAATGATTTCTATCGAAACTTGGTTCATGAGCTTGGAAGTGAACCTGCTTTCAAAAAATCTGATAACTTCCGCATTATCCAGGAAGAGATTGTAAGGCTGTCTATCGAAAAAAGGAAAACTCCCATTATCATTATTGATGAGGCTAATTATATAAATAATCCTATCCTCAACGACTTGAAGATTCTATTTAATTTCGAAATGGATTCCAGGGACAGAGCAGTCGTTCTGCTCGCTGGTCTTCCCAAGTTAAACTCAACGCTTATGCTCGGTATTCACGAGCCTCTAAAACAACGTATTGTTATGAACTATAATCTTGAAGGTTTATCAAAAGAAGAAGGTAAAATCTATATACAGGAAAAGCTCAAAGGTGCCGGATGTAATCAAACGATTTTCGAGGATGCCGCAATCGAAGCAATACTAAATGCTGCCGATGGTACACCTCGTATGATTAATAAATACTGTAATGCCGGTATGCTAATCGGTGACAGCAAGAAAACTGAACTCATTACAACAGACATCACCATGCAGGCAATCAATGATTGCGAACTTGGTTAGCACTATATCCTCACTCACTTTATTTGGGTGAGGATGTTTTATTTTGCAGAATTGGTTACAAATAAAATGAACTATCCTTTGATTTATATGCTAAAACAGCCC
>CAZJWA010000103.1:0-2393 GCA_964549585.1 uncultured Butyrivibrio sp.
CCAAAATTCAGATGATATATGATGCTGCTATCCAATATGATAATGCATCAAAAGATCCTGTAGACGAAATATTCAAGGCGATCATGAGCAGTAAGACCAAGTAAATACTTAAGTATAAAGGTGGTTCGGTCTAGGGGACCGAACCGTTTCTATGTCAAGCAGCAAATAAAATAGGTTACGCTCAGTGAACTTCCACTCATCATAATCCAACTGGATTTCTGCTGAATTCCAATAAAAAAATCATTAAATCAAAATAAAACAAAAAAAGTCCCAAATATGATAGTTTGTATGATAGGGTGTGTGATATGATAACTAAAGTTAGAAGCGAAAGAAGCATTACTATGCATCTTTCTAAAGGAAAAGAAACTCACAATGTCGCTACGAGGTACATATAATGAGCGAAAACAAAACAGTAATGTTCGCACCGAACTTGATATGCATAGGAATTGACGCATACCAAAATGGTGACTTCAGCGGAAGGGCCTGGCAGCCATATAGTAATGAACCAATTGCATTTGAAGGACTTATAGATCTCTTTCTCCAAATGGATGAAATGTTCGACAAATGGGAATTCCCGCAGAGAGCTCAGAAGATAAGAACCTTTGCGAAGAATGATGAAGGCAATAAAGATGAGAAGAATCTCATTAATGACAAGAAAAAGAGGAACACAACATTGCAGGACAACCGGGGAAAGAAAGACACATTTATAATTCAGGTGCAATACAGACAGAACTCTACATGGCAGGGACAGGTAGTCTGGGCAGAGCAGAACAAAAAGGAACACTTTAGAAGTGCGCTTGAACTCATGAAACTCATTGACTCAGCTACAGCATCAGCAAAGAGCGATGAAGAAGAACAGCAGCAGGATCAGATCGTTTGATCTTATATAGAAGAAACATTATTTAATTCAAGGAACGCCCGTACATTGAGCCTTGATTTAAGTGATTGATTTTACTATCAATCATTTGAATCTTGGCTCAATTTTTTATAGATAAAAGTCAAATTGGTCATTGTCAGTAAGAAGGAGGAACTATGTTAGGTAAAATTGGATGGAGACGTTTAGTAGCAGTTCTTGGAATAGTTACGATGTGCACAGTTAACATCGGAAACGATTACACTTCCATGAACGTCGTAAACGCTACCGAAGTAACTGCGGATGCACCTACAGAAGGCACCACAGATGAGACAACATAAACACCTGCAGATAATTCAGGTGCAGAAACTACCACTGATGAGAATGAGGAGGGAATCGCCACTCAGTCTGAAACATCAGAGGCAGCTGCAGAAGCTACTACAGATGAGACAAAATCTGATAAAGCAACAGAAGAAGATACAACAGAATCTAAGACAGAAGAGCAGACTGATAATTCTGATACCAAAATGGTTACAGTAACATACTCAGCATCAGAAGGCGGCTCTGTATCACTCGATAAGGAAGACGTTGACTTAAATAGTCAAGATTATTCTTTTGAAGGATCAGAGGCAAGTGCAGATGACGGATACGAATTCGTTAACTGGACAAACAAGGACGGCGACGAAGTATCCACAGATGCTAAGTACGTTCCTTCTATTTCTGCTGACACAGAAGATAAAGAATTCTCTTTCACAGCAAACTTCAAGACTACCGAAGAGAATGCTGATGAGTCAAAAGAGCTGACAATCACATATAAGTCATCAAAGGGCGGCAGCGTTTCTTCTGATAAAGAAACCGTTAACCTTAAGGCAGACGAAATCACAGTAACAGGTTCTAAGGCTAACGCCGACGACGGATATGAATTTGTTAACTGGACAGATGCTGATGACAAAGAAGTTTCAACAGACGCAAACTTTACTCCTGAAGTAACAGCTGACACAGAAGCTGGCGAAGTAGTTTACACTGCTAATTTTGAAGAAAAGACATATGCAGTATCATATACATTTGATCCTAAGAACTCTGGAACAGTTACAGGCAAAAGAGAAGTTACATCCGGGGATTCTCTTACCTTTACAGTTAGGCCAGGTTCAAAATATACAATTGAAAAAGTAACAGTAAATGACAAAGAGCTTACATCAAGCTCTGATGCAGATACAAAGAATAAAGAATATACAATAGATGAAATAACAGAAGACACAGAAGTTGTTATCACAACAACAACTGAAGCCGAGCACCCTGCTTTTTCATATTCAAAGACAATCAATGGCGTAAAGATATCTCTTGAAGCTGAAGAAGGAGTTCTTCCTGCAGGCGTTACCGCAGAAATCTCTGAAGTAAGCGACATCGCAGATGACGTTATTGAATCAGAAGACCTTACAGATGCAGTAGCTTATGACATTACTCTCTATGATGAGAATGGTGATAAGCTTGATAATGATGCTTGGTCAGATAACGGCGCCGTTAAGGTAACATTTTCTGG
>CAZJWA010000104.1:0-2359 GCA_964549585.1 uncultured Butyrivibrio sp.
TAGTCTTCAGTATGGAATTTACTTTTACATGTGGAATTAAACTTTTCACTCAACCTACAAATAAATCTCTTCTCAAATTATAAATAACGCCCTGGCCAACAACAGATGTAAGCTTGATCTTAACTCTCGTAATTACCGTGCAAATAAGTGATACAGCCACCATAAATGCTGTATTAATAAAGATTAGATTAATAGCTTCACTCTTTGTATGAAGATGCTGATAATTAGTTTCTGTTATCGTATCCATAACATTCTTCATGAAAATAGGTTGAAGCATAGATAGCGCGCTCGAAACTACCATTATCGCGATAGCAATAAAAAGAAGCTTCTTAAATGGTCCAACATATGAAGCCAGCCTCTTAAGCTGTCCCATATCAAACTGCTCTTCTAGCTCTTCATCTTCGTTTATTTTATTTCGTGCCACTTTAGTTTCCCTCCTTTCCTGCTGCCCTTGCCTTCTTTAGCTTGTCAAATTCTCCGTATTGATGAAGGAAAACTTTGTTATAATACCCATCATGACTTACAAGCTCATCATGAGTTCCATGCTCCGTTATCTGACCATCTTCTATTACGAGAATTTGGTCTGCATCTTTAATAGAAGAAATCCTATGAGCAATAATAAATACTGTTTCGTTCTCAAGTGACTTCAAATCCTTTTGAATAAGCGTCTCTGTCTCCATATCTACAGCAGATGTCGTATCATCAAGAATAATAACTGATGGCTCCTTAAGTATTGCTCTTACAAGAGAAATCCTCTGCTTCTGTCCTCCGGATAAACCTATTCCGCGCTCTCCGACAACTGTATCGTAGCCATCCTCCATTTCGCGGATAAATCCGTCAGCATCTGCCATCTTTGCCGCCCACTGCACCTTTTCAAAAGAACTGTCAGGCTGACCATATGCAATATTTCCTGCAACACTGTCAGAGAAAAGAAATACATCCTGCATCGCAAGACCTATGCTATCGCGAAGCCTATGAAGATCAATATCTCTTACATCAACCCCGTCAATCAGAACCTGACCATCAGTTACATCATAGAATCTGCACAGAAGATTCATAATCGTTGACTTCCCGGAACCGGTCGCGCCAATTATTCCTATAGTCTCCCCGGGTTTTACATGAAAACTTACGTCTTTTAATATAGGCTCATCATCTGCAATGTATGAAACATGTCTAAATTCAATATCTCCCGTGATATGCTCAGTAAGCTTCGGGTACCTTGGAGTCATGACAACAGGTTTCTCGCAAATCGTCTTGTAAATCTTGATTACCGAAGTCGTAAATCTCTGATAATCATTTATTAGCCACCCATCATCCTAAGCGGATTATTGAGCATCCATAGATAACTGTTTATCATAACAAGATTTCCAAGAGTCATGTCCCCATTTATACACATGATTCCACCTACTACCATAAGAATTATCGTAAGGAGAAACGCCTGAAATTCAAAAATGGGAATATATCTGGTCCACACCTTGGCGGCATCAAGCTCTGAAAGCCTGTATGCTTCGTTTTCCTTATCAAATTTCTCTATTTCATAATCCTCTTTGGCAAAAGCTCTAACTACTCTGTTGCCACTGATATTCTCCTGCGTAAATGCATTTAAACTCGAAAATCTATCTCTTATATAAAGAAATTTTGGCTTTATCGTCGCCGACTGCTTTATGGTAATAAATGCCGTCAGCGGAAGAACCATTACCATTGCAAGTCCGATTCTGTAATCAACAGAGAAAATCATCGCGAGTGCAATAATAAATAGAAGCCCATTTTCATACAGGTTATAAATAACAAAGGCAACAAAATGGCGAATAGCCATCATATCTCCGGTCTGTCGCCCCATTAAATCTCCTGTTCTGTTCCTATTGTAAAATGAGAAATCCTTTTGAAGAAGGTTTCTGTATACGCCGTCACGCATATCGTAAAGCATATCCTGTGATGCAGTTTCAAAAAGGAATAAAAACAGAAGTCTGAAGAAACTTCTAGCGACAGTTGTAGCAATCAAAATAAAGATAAATTTCGGAAGAAGGTCAATACGAATATTCGTACCATCTCCGATAATATCATCAACAATATAGCCTGTTATCTTCGGATTAACTATCGCAAGAAGCGACGTGAATGTAACCAAAACCAGACCGACAGCAAGCTTCCATCTGTACTTCTTTAGATAAGAATAAAACCACCTCATAGCGGTCATCTTACCTTCTCTTGATTTTTTCATAAATGAACTTTTGCCTCCCATAATGCATACCGACTCCCAAAAAATCGTGTGTACTTTGATGTTAAGGCAAAAGAATTATAATTCAACCTGAATTATTCACCATTGTACGGTAAAAGTGGCTGAAAGCCACATAGTTACTGT
>CAZJWA010000105.1:0-2349 GCA_964549585.1 uncultured Butyrivibrio sp.
CATTGAAACCATTGCTGAAATTATTACGGCTGCGACTCTTTTATTTATTATTCTATTCATTAAATAACCGCTCCTCATTTGAGACCTTTTAGGTATTTTTTATGTTGCTAACGTATTATAACAACATAGCTATCATACGAACTATCATAATTGGGATTATTTTTGCAAAAAGCTCTAATTGGATAGTATAGTATTAGCATAACATGACGTTTTTAACTATTTTTTATTCGTTTTGCATAAAACCAAAAAGCATTATCTGTATATTATTCCTTAATTCCGTATATGTTTACACTTAAAGAGGTATCTATTTGCGAAATTTCCATGCAAATAAATATTTTTTTTTAATTAGTAGCACACTCATTATTCTATTTATAATAAAACATCATTCGAAAGATAGGTCAAAGTCTTAAACTTTATCTCTAATCAACCTTTCAAAATCTCTTCGGCATTCTTTATTCTTTCAGCGCTTGGAGGGTCTATTCCTTCAAGCTGATATGGTATGCCAAGTTCCTTCCACTTAAATATTCCTAGTGTATGATATGGCAAAATCTCAATTCTTTTTACATTAGTAAGCGTATCAATAAAAGTTCTGGTTCTCTTTAGATACTCGTCCGTATCGGTTACAGTTGGTACCAGAACATGTCTTATCCAAATTGGCTTTCCAATTTTCGAAAGGTAAGAAGCACAGTCAAGGATATTCGTGTTAGGGTGACCTGTAAGCTTAATGTGCTCTTCATTATCGATGTGCTTAATGTCGAAAAGTAGAAGGTCGGTATACTTCATAAGCTCATTGAACTTGCTAAAAAAGGGCTCCTTACGTGTAAAAGGTTGTGCTGAGGTATCAAGAGTTGTGTTTATTCCGCGTTCCTTGGCTTTTTTAAAGAGCTCTGTGACGAAGTCTATCTGCAATAGAGCCTCTCCTCCACTGACGGTAATTCCGCCCTCCTGGCCCCAATAACTTCTATATCGTTCTGCCTTGTCAAGAAGCTCATCCGTCTCCATCATAGTGACTTTTTCATGGTCTGTCTTCCATGTGTCAACGTTATGGCAATATTTACAACGCATATTACATCCCTGTAAAAAAATCAGATATCTTACTCCTGGTCCATCAACAGATCCAAATGACTCCAAAGAATGAATTGCACCTAACATATTCTGCCCCTTTCAATTACGCAGCTGTATATACTTCATTAAGAAAGCCTGTGAAACAGGCTTTTAATATAGCTGTAGCCCTGAAAACTGGCTCGTTTTATGCAAGCTGGCTCAGGGCTACAGTATAATCCTATCGCAATTAAATGCGATTATTTAAATGTTTAATCAAAGTGCTTCATGGCAGGTTCTTGAAATAACGTCCATCTGCTGCTCTCTTGTAAGATCAATAAACTTAACAGCATATCCTGAAACACGGATAGTAAAGTTAGCATATTCAGGCTTTTCAGGATGCTCCATAGCATCTACGAGCTTCTCCTTACCAAATACGTTTACATTAAGATGATGTGCTCCGCGGTCAAAGTATCCGTCAAGAACATGTGCGAGGTTATCGCTCTTCTCATCATCAGAATGTCCAAGTGCACTTGGGCTGATTGTCTGAGTATTTGAAATTCCATCAAGTGCATACTCGTATGGAAGCTTTGCTACTGAGTTAAGAGAAGCAAGAAGTCCATTCTGCTCTGCACCGTATGATGGGTTAGCTCCAGGTGAAAGTGGTGTCCAAGCCTTTCTTCCATCAGGAAGAGTACCTGTATTCTTACCATAAACTACGTTTGAAGTGATAGTAAGAATAGATGTTGTAGGCTCAGAATCTCTGTATGTATGATATTTCTTAAGCTTCTTCATGAATTCCTTAAGAAGCCAAACTGCTATCTCATCTGCTCTGTCATCATCATTACCATAACGAGGGAAGTCTCCTTCAATCTGGAAATCAGTTGTGATTCCATCCTCATCACGAATAGCCTTAACCTTTGCATACTTAATAGCTGAAAGTGAATCAACTACATGTGAAAATCCAGCGATACCTGTAGCAAATGTACGTCTAACATCTGTATCAATAAGAGCCATCTGAGCTGCTTCATAATAATACTTATCATGCATATACTGAATAAGATTGAGGATATTAACATAAAGTCCTGCAAGCCAATCCATCATTACATCATACTTGCCCATTACTTCATCAAAATCAAGATATTCAGAAGTAATTCCTCTGTATGCAGGTCCAACTTGAATCTTAGTCTTCTCATCTACACCACCATTGATAGCGTAAAGAAGGCACTTTGTAAGGTTAGCACGTGCTCCGAAGAACTGCATTTCCTTACCTGTCTGTGTAGCCGATACACAGCAGCAGATTGAATA
>CAZJWA010000106.1:0-2253 GCA_964549585.1 uncultured Butyrivibrio sp.
GCATCGCTTATCACAGCACCTTTGGCGAAAACGGCGTAAATATTCGGTTGGAGGGGCACGGCCGTGAAGCGTTCGATGAAGAGCTAAGTCTGAGCAGAACAATTGGATGGTTCACCTCCATCTATCCACTTGTTCTGGAGAACCTTGACAAAGACATTCGCAAGGTGATTCGAAACACCAAGGAAGAACTCCGCCGCATCCCGATGAAAGGTGCTGGCTACCCTGTCATCTATGGGATTGAAACCGAATATCTTCCGCTTATTACCTTCAATTATCTAGGTGATATGGCGTCAGGTTCCAAGCAGGCGATGCTTCATCAAACGATGACAATGCCCGTAGCTGATTTCATTGCGCCAGAAAACCATTACGGAACGGATATCAACATCAACTCTCTGATTTCCGATGACCATCTGACGCTGCATGTTGAGCTAAACAAGAGCCAATTTGCACCTGCAATCTGTCGTCGTTTCATCAATCATCTTGAAACTTCTATGAAGCAGGTCATTTCGCACTGCTACGAAGTGAAAATACCTGAAAACACAGCTTCTGATTTCGGAGAGCTGGAATGGAATGATGACGAGTTTCTGCGTATTGAGCATGATTATCAAGCGCGCAATGAACACATTCAGAAAATTGAACCTGTATCCAAAGAAATGGAAGACAAGCTTATTCATTTCATGCGTCGAATAGATATGCCTTCATGTGCCACAGAAACAATTTTCGAGATTGACAGAAGTATACCACATGACGTGGCGGAGGCTGCGGTTGCGGAGATGAATCAACGCTTCTCCTTCGTTCGAAAGAAAGTGGTGCGTACAGGTGTCTCATCTTGCAAGGTGATTACAACAGACCATGGCACAGCCCTGCATTACTGCGAAGATTATCTCGAACATGAAGATAGGATATGGACATCAATCGAACAGCTTAAGACGAAAATGCGACAAATCTCCCTTGATTTACAGCACGAATCCTCCTTGCAAATCGCGTTATTAAATTGCAGTGCCAAACGAAGCTATCTAATTATATGCGGAAACGGAATCTTTACAAATGATTCACAGATGCGAGCTTGCCTTTCATTATTGTTCAGACAACTAGCTGCGCCTCTTCATGATCCAGCGAATCTAATGGAGTGGGCGGAAATATTATGCATTGCAGATGAGCTTCGCCAACAAAAGGAAGCCGCTAAAGCCGATACTGTATGCCTGCCGGAGGATCCAGAAGACAATCCATCAACTGCATACGAACCAATCCATATGTATTGCGAGGTGCCATCACAAAAGTCGGTTTTCTTTGTGCATACCGCAAATACGGGAAGCAAGGCATACTATCTTTTTGCCAAGAAGCTAAAGGAGCGCTGTACCTTTGGCGTGTTTGAACAGTACAATCTATTCCATCCGCATCAACTACTGACGAGTATCGAAGCAATTGCGACAAAGTATATTCATGTACTGCAAGAAAAACAACCGCATGGACCATATCATCTTGGGGGATGGTGTTATGGTGGAACAGTAGCTTATGAAATGGCTCAACAGCTCAAACTAGCGGGGGAAACCGTAGCAAGTTTGACGTTGTTTGATTCACATATCATTGCCGATACTGCCCTTCGCAAAAAAATACTTGAAGATACAGCGACCCAAAGCCGAGAGTACTTGTCCACATCACCGCTATTTGAGGATTTGCGCAATCAAGGAATGTTGGAAACGCTCATTGCGAATTCTTTCAACTCCATCAGCTCATGGCTCAATTATGTACCCAAGCCCTATGATGGATCAATCTGCTATTTCACGGCTGAAAAGCTTGAACAAGGGCTACGAGACACACAGTTAGCGATGTATCGATACACACTTCGCAAACAGGCAGGCGGATTTGAATGTTTGGTTGAACCAAGCCATTTAAAAATCATCCCAGTGGAAACCGATCACGATTCCATGATGAACGAGGCCTCACTTACTACAATCATGCCAGAGTTCATAAAGCTATTGTGACGTATCAAACTCATGCCTCATAGAGTCACAGCGTCATCTCACTTATGTTGAATTATGCCACACAAAAAAAGCCAACCACTTTCCACTTAGGAATAATGGTTGGCTTTTTTTAGAAGTTCTTCCAACACTGCTCTTTCAAGAATTTACTGATAATAGCAGTATCTTTGCCCTCATAGTACTTAACTAGCAATCTCTTGAACTTCGGCACTTCTTTTTCTGGAATAACAAGAAATCCTTGCCCATGTGCTATTAAATACTGATTTGCAAA
>CAZJWA010000107.1:0-2195 GCA_964549585.1 uncultured Butyrivibrio sp.
ACGTTCACAGGCATTGCCAGAGAACTTTGATGAAATCGTTGGTGAAGCAATTCAACTAAAGAGAGAGGTGCCAAAAAGAAGTGTTCGTCAGATCATCAAGATACTGGAACTGGAAGGCTGGGCACAGCCTGGGCTGCTGAAACAATCAACCATGCAGAGGCATCTGTACAATGCAGGATTCGGCGTGAAACAGATGAAAAAATATGCGGAAGGAAGAACTACATCTTCCAGAAGATTCTGCAGACCACATCGAATGGAATTGTTGCAGGGAGACATTAAGTATGGACCGGATATTCGAACAGTCGACGGAAGGCTGATCAAGACATATCTGTCGTCTCTGATTGATGACCATTCCAGATATATCTTGCAGTCAGAGTTCTACGATAACCAAAGACAGGAAATTGTGGAGGAAACCTTTCATAAGGCGGTTCTTAAGTTTGGAAAATTTGACTGTGGCTACGTGGATAATGGTGGCCAATACATTACAAGACAGCTGAATGAGAGTTGCGCAAGGCTTGGAATCAGACTTCTTCGAGCGAAGCCAAGAGCTTGTGAGGCCAAGGGGAAAATTGAAAAATACCATCAAAAGGTAGACCAATTCATTGCAGAAATCCGTGTAGCACATGTACATTCATTGTCAGAACTGAACCAGAAATGGAAAGTTTTTTTGGAACAGGAATACCAGCTGGTGTCCCATGACGGAATCAGGGAATACTACAAATCCTATGGTGTGGAAGTCCCGCCAGGCGGTATTTCGCCCAAGCAGGAATTCGACCGTGACACAAGAAATCTGATTTTCATTGATACAACAGTCATCAGCGAAGCATTTCAGCATAAAGAAGAAAGGCGGCTGGATAATGCAGGCTGCTTTTCCTTTGAAAATAGCAAGTATGAAGCCAGTACAGCACTTGCAAATGCACAGGTAGTGATTGCCTATGACCCAATGAACACGGAGACAATTATGGTGCATTATCAAGATATGGAGCCGATAGTAACCCATAGAATGAAGATAGGATCATATGCAGCAAAGACATCGCCAGTGCCGATTGCAATGACAGATAAAGTACCGGAGACATCAAGACTGCTGGATGCACTGGAAAAGAAATACAATGCAGATCATCAAATCATGGCTAATGCCATTTCCTATGGAAACTATGGAAAGGCAGGTGACAGATGATGTATGAATCATTTTTCGAAATGGAGAACACTCCATTTTCAAGAGATCTGCCAGCAGAGAGACTGTACCATTCCCCACAGATAGAAGATGCGATTGGAAGACTTTTCTATGCAGCGGACAGACAACTGTTTACAGTGGTGACAGCAGATCCCGGATGTGGTAAATCCACCCTGATCCGAATGTTTGAGGCAAGCTTGTCCAAGGATAAATATCTGCTGCTCTATCTGTCTGATTCGAAACTCACGCCCAGATGGCTGTATGCAGGACTGTTAGACCAGATGGGGATGGAATCTCGTTTTTACCGTGGAGATTCCAAAAGACAGCTACAAAAAGAGATAGAAAATGTTCGGACGGTTCAAAAGAAGAAAGTGATCTGCGTGTTAGATGAAGCCCATTTGCTGGACAAGGAAACCTTGGAAGAATTCCGTTTCCTCTTAAACTATCGCTTTGATTCTGCAAGTCCAATGAGTCTGATTCTGGTGGGACAGACAGAATTGTGGGATTTAAAACTGAGATTGCAGAAGTATGCAGCAATCCGGCAGAGAATAGATATGAATATAGTGTTAAGCAGGCTGGACAGAGCACAGACAGGAAGCTATATCACATCCCACATGGCATATGCAGGCTGTAAACAGGATTTATTTACCAGCGGAGCAGAGGATGAAGTATTCAAAGTATCTGCCGGAATCCCGAGAATGATAAATCGAATCTGTGAAAAAACACTGATGTATGCGTATCAGCAGCAAAAAAGACTGATTGATGAGCATATGGTACGCTTCGTGGCAGATCATGAAATGTTGGGAGGAATGTCAGAATGAGAATCAGGTATGAATGTCAGGCAAGCAGAGGAATGAGTGTAGCAGATACCATAACGGCACTGAGTGAATACATAGAGTTGTAAAAGAAAAATATGCTGGCAGATATCTGCCAGCAGTTGCAAATATCCGTGACAAGGGAATGGGTAATCTGCTGACAGTGAGTAAGAGCAATTCGGCGACAACTCATGGAATTAGTAACA
>CAZJWA010000108.1:0-2132 GCA_964549585.1 uncultured Butyrivibrio sp.
TATGACCTCTGCATAAAAGTTACACTAAACGGCATCCATTACCAAGGCATCTGTCTTATGGCTTAAGGAATGTCATCAGTTCATCAAAGCTTTTCCCGCTGCTTTGCAGGGCTTTCATGACGAGCTTTGTCTGATACTTTTGCTTTTGTTCCTGCAAAACCTCGAGTTTTGCTGCGGTTTTATCATATTTCTGGTGGAGATTATTTAACTCCTCCTGAATTTTGGCAATCTCAGCATTTATGGATTCGATTGTTCTTACACGTGCCATTGCTCAGACCTCCTTTGATTTATTCATGAGTGGCTGATTGCTGGCCAAAAGACTGCTTATTTCTGCAGCTCCCGTCCTGATGCTGTCTTCATTAAGCCCGAAGGCCGACAGAATAATTTTCTGCTTTTTGGTCACTGCATGATCCAAAGCATAGCTGCCATTGTTCCGACGGACCATTTCAATCTTTTCAAGTTCCCTGAGAGCCGCCGGTACAGTCATATAGTTCGGACTGCTTTCAATCTTCAACATGGTCTCCTTCAGGAGGTTGTATATCCGATTCCTGACAATAAGAGCAACAAACTCTATAAATACCTTTGATGACAGTGCCTCTTCAGACTGGACACGCATGCTCTGACATCCGAGAAAAGTCTTATCTGCGCGGAATAACTTTTCAGAAATATCCCTGCCTTTATACTGAATCAGAGCTTGAAAGGCAGTCATTTTTTCTGAGGTTATGATGCAGAAGTATCCGCAAAGATCCAGCTCTTTCTGGATGACATCGGGTCTTTCCTGTATACCTATGAGCTTCTTTCCCTTGTAATACAGGGAAAAGTAGTGATTGTATGTAGGACCGAATTTTGTGTCAGTTCCGATATGCTTCTCAAGGAACTGATGCATGCTGTCGATGCTCTGTTCTAATCTTTCCCTTTCAGCTGCCTGCTTTGAGGGTTTGTAAAATATATGGAAATACCGGTCATCGGTATCATCCTCATATAACCTGGAGGTGATTGTCATGCCATAAACCTTATAGGCACGGATCGCGCATCTACGGTCAGTCTCAAATGTATTACGTACACTGTCAACCATCGCAGACACAAGAGACTTACAGCCCTTAGCCATTATTATGAATGAGTAATGGTTGGCATCCATGTAACGGATGTTCTCTTTGCTAAAATAGCCACGGTCAAGAATAAAACCTATCTTCTTATAGCCATACGCGATTGCCTTATCGACCATGCATCTGAACTGCGATACATCAGTGATAGAACCCGGATATTCTTCATAAAACAGAGGAACACGATTCGACTTATCAAAGGCAATGGAAACATTGAATACTGGAACCCCCTTGTCATCCTTGGCTTTGCCGAATTCGACAAGATCCATGTCTCCAGCCTGGCAGTTCTTGTTAGTGGAATCGTAAGAAACATAAATTCTCTGCTTCTTATCTCTTCCGGTATTCCAGTCATCAAGAAATCCGATGATCTGGTCGCGTCCAATCGATGAGAGCAGCCTGCTGACAGCCGAATCACTGTAAATCTTCATCCGGTCAGAAAACAGCGGATGGCAGAAAGCAAAGTCTGGGTAGTATTGACCAGCATTGTCCTGATCAATGATAGAAAATGCCACAAGATCAAGGAACAGCCTGGCACTTGTGCCAAGACGTTTGAAAAGTATCTTTGGAAGCTGATATTCCTCAAGTACATAACGGATGACAATGTATGAACCGATTCTCATGCAGCAGCTTCTGTCAGCCTCTGAACGTTCTTCAGGAAAGACAGCATCAGGAAAGAATTCCTGATACCTGTCGTTAGGGTACATCCTGCTCGGGTCGGTTGGAACCTGCTTACCGATAATGGTTCTCTTTGGTATGGAATATTGCTTCACGCTGTTATAATCAGTGCCGTATTGGTACAGGATATAAACGGCAGAGCCTTTCTTCTTGGTGATGATCTTACCCTTCACCATGGGAGTCTGAATCGCTGAATCGTGGTACATGTGAGGTCTCCTATTTAGTGTAACCGTTACACTAAATATATCACAGTTCAGCTGACTTTTCAATAGGAGAGCATTAGTATTTATGCGAATTCAAACAGTTTTTTTACTAGTAGAACTTAGTTAGTGTAACTTTTTTGAAGAGTTCACA
>CAZJWA010000109.1:0-1961 GCA_964549585.1 uncultured Butyrivibrio sp.
CGGGTCTTTGACACCTAAGCCAAGCAAAAATCCCTCAAAAGCCTTGAAATAGGCTTATTTTTTTGTCAATTTAGTAGTTCTGTGTATTGCGTACTATTGCATATTGTGCTATGCTATATATAGTGTTTGGAGGTGTCTTATGAGGCTAAAAATAACTAAATCTGCACATTCAACTTCATATCAGGTAATTAAATCTGCTTTTATCAATGGTAAAAGAACATCTGTTACAGTTGAATCTCTTGGCAATTCTAACGATATTATCGCAAGAACAGGGTGCTCTGATCCTGAGAAATGGGCTAGGGAGTATGTTGCTTCTCTTAATGATAATGCAAGGAAAGATCATGTGGAAACAACAATTACTTTGGAGTCTTCCAAGTCAATTCCTTTAGATACTTCTCGTTCTTTTAATGGTGGGTACTTGTTTCTTCAGCAGATATACTATAAGCTCGGTCTTGACAGAATCAGCAAAGCAGTTAAGAAGAAACACTCTTTCGAATATAACCTAAATTCAATCCTTTCAAGGCTTCTATATACAAGAATTATTTTTCCGGGTTCCAAACTTTCTTCCTTTGAGGACTCAAAGAAGTTTATTGAACAACCAGACTTTGAACTTCAGGACATTTATCGTTCACTGAGTGTTCTTGCTTCTGATTCCGACTATATCCAGTCTTGTCTGTACAAAAACAGTCTTTTGATAAGCAAAAGAAAAACAAAAATCATTTATTACGATTGTACGAACTTCTTTTTTGAAATCGAAGAATCTGCTGATGATTCGCTTAAGCAGTATGGTATTTCTAAAGAACACAGGCCTAATCCCATTGTACAAATGGGTCTCTTTATGGACGAAGAGGGAATTCCACTTGCTTTTTGTATTAATCCAGGTAATACGAATGAGCAGCAAACTCTTAAGCCTCTTGAAAAAACTCTTATGGAAGATTTTGGAGTTTCTAAGTTTGTTGTATGCACAGATGCTGGTCTCTCATCTCTTGATAATCGTAAGTTTAATAACGAAGGTGACAGAGCATTTGTTACTACTCAATCTGTAAAAGTGATGAAAAAGCACCTCCAGGAATGGGCGCTCTCTCATGATGGATGGCACATTTCCGGAACCGATAAAATATTTAATCTAGATGAAATAGACGAATCCAAGCACGTTGATACACTTTTTTACAAGGAGCGATGGATAAATGAGAACAACCTGGAACAGCATATGATTGTTACATATTCCGTTAAGTCAAAAAAATATCAGCGTTCCATCCGTGACAAACAGATTGACCGTGCAAAGCTCTTGATTGAAAAAGGCGGAAAAGAATTAAAACATAAAAGGCAGACGGATTATAAACGATTTATTGAAATTCGTACCTGCACCGAAGATGGTGAAATTACTGCACACGAAATGTATGAACTAAATGAAGATACAATAGCTTCCGAGGAACGCTTCGATGGATTTTATGCAGTATGCACTAACCTAGAGGGTCACACATCTGATATCATAAAAATCAATCAAAGAAGATGGGAAATCGAAGATTGTTTCAGATTAATGAAAAGTGAATTCAAGTCCAGACCTGTTTATCTCCAAAGAGATGACAGGATTAAAGCACACTTTATGCTGTGCTTTATTGCCTTAACTATATTTAGATATTTAGAAAAAGCTTTAGATTATAAATACTCTAGTCATGATATAACACAGTGTTTAAAAAGCATGAATTTCTTAAAACTTGAAGGTCATGGCTATATTCCCACGTATAACAGAAACGAACTCACTGATGCTTTACACGCTGCATTTGGTTTTGATACATCCAAAGAAATTGTATCAATAACCGAAATGAAAAAAATTTGTTCAACCATGAAAAAGGGCAATTAAGTACGCACCTTGAGGAATTTATTAAAAGGCTGTAATCCTTGTCAAATCAACGGATTGCAGCCTTTTATCATTATTTACTGTCAAAGATGGGATTATA
>CAZJWA010000110.1:0-1858 GCA_964549585.1 uncultured Butyrivibrio sp.
ATTTCCTAAACCTTTATTTTTCAAGGATTTCAAAACTTTTTTCAATAAAAAAGCATTGACCCCCTAAAAACCAGTATAATTGAATCACCACAACACAATTATCCGTATAGAAAGGTCAACGCCTATGGACATTATATCGTATTTAATTCAATTCATTCAATGCCAGCATAAACAAATCTGCTGGTTAGTTAACTTTATCTGTAGATATATTCCTCTTAAACAATGGGCTTTTGACGATTCCCATTCTCCAAAGTATCAAAAATTCAAAATCGATAAACTTCCAAAAGTCATTTTTCTCAAACAGGATTGGAACTGGAAAGATCTCATCTCTTACTACGAACAGCGTTATCACAAAACCATTCGTCCCGTATTTCGTCGTGGTGAATGTGACGTTCCTAAGCACTGCACCTGTCCCGCTTGTGATGCCCCTGTGGACTATCTGATGTGGAACGATGGTAAGAAGAAAAGCCAGCTTCTATGCAAGGTCTGCCAAACACATTTTTCTCCTGCAAAAGATAACCGTTTCTCTAAAACTACTGTTTTAAAATGTCCTCATTGTAATCACACGCTGGAGCATAAAAAGGATCGTAAGCACTTCATCATCCATAAATGTACAAATCCTAAATGTCCTTATTATCTCCACAATCTAGGGAAAGTTGATAAAAAGCATCTTAATGAGGAGCATGGCAAAAGTAAGTACAAACTCCACTACATTTACCGCGAGTTTACGATAGATTTCTTTAAGTTGGACTTAAACTCACTTCCTAAAAATGCATCTTCCCTAAAATTCACCAAATTTGACTCAAACACTATGGCTCTTTGTCTCACTTTGCATGTAAACCTTGGGCTTTCCCTTAGGAAAACAAAACAGGCTCTGAAGGACCTTTATAGCATCGACATCTCCCATCAGAGTATTGCTAACTACTGTAAATCAGCAGCCATGTGCATCAAACCCTTTGTTGACAACTACGATTACGGAACCGGCAAAGTTTTTACTGCCGATGAAACTTATATCAAAATTCGTGGTGTCAAAGCTTACATCTGGTTCATTATGGATGCTGCCAAACGTTCCATCATCGGCTATCAGGTATCTGACAACCGAGGTGTTGGCCCTTGTATCCTTGCCATGAGAATGGCTTTCAAGCATCTCAAAGAATTACCTGAACACTTTAAATTTATTGCTGATGGTTACAGCGCATATCCATTAGCTGCTCAACAGTTCTTCCATGAATTCGGTGATAAATTTAAATTCGATATCACTCAGGTAATTGGACTTACCAACGACGATGAAGTATCAAAACAGTTTCGACCATACAAACAGATGATTGAAAGACTGAACCGTACATACAAGGTCTCTTACAGACCTACAAACGGTTTTGATAGTATCGACGGTGCCAACTATGATCTGGCTCTTTGGGTTGCTTACTACAACTTTCTTCGTCCTCACAAGCATGCCGGATACAATGTACTGAATGAAGTAGAGATGCTAAAAGGAGCTGGAAATATGCCTGGTAAATGGCAACTTTTAATCTTCCTTGGACAACAAGCAATTCTAAGCCTTCAAAACGGCGAAGCCGCTAACTGTTCTTAGATTCCAAGCCAGAGGTAAGTACACCAGCCACCGCGTAAGCGGCTATGCCCTTGATGGCACGAAAAAGAACTGCTACACTGCTGAATACGACGGAATAAAACTAACTGTTCTTGAGTTCTTCGCCGTCGGTGATTAACCTTCAGCAGTTCTTTTTCATGCTGTCAAGGGTGGCGACAAGCTACCACAACCTAAAATTTCTAGAGTTTTCAAGGTTCATCTGAGCCTTTTTTCTTTGCTCAATCTTTTCATAAATCATTTGACACTATC
>CAZJWA010000111.1:0-1704 GCA_964549585.1 uncultured Butyrivibrio sp.
GGTACGCACGGTGCTGTGAGAGGACGGGAGTTAATCACTCCCTCCTACTCGATAATTATATATACTTAGTTCATTACTACATCCTTAACATAGAAATCGCTGTAACCACTCCAGTAAGGTGTAAAGCTCTTTACATTATCGCTGATGGCAAATTCCTGCTTTGTTGAGAAAAGCGGAACCCAGGCTGCATCATCAATTACGATTTTCTTTTCAAGCTCCTGGTATTTAGCAATTCTTTTGCTTTCATCAATGATTGAACGAGCATCCATTACTGCCTGCATTGTGTCTGTATCAGGATAGTTAAGTGATCTTGCTTTTGTCTTTGCCTCATCACCAAAGAAAGTGTAGATGAAGTTATCAGGATCATTGTAATCAGCTACCCAGTATGCTGAGAAGCTTCCGAAATCACCGCTCTTTCTTCCATCAAGCCATGATGATTCATCGTATGTCTGGATGTTTGCTGTAATTCCAACATCGGCAAGATTCTGCTGAATGATCTGGTATGTCATAAGAGTATTGTTACTTGTGCTTGAATCAAGCTCAAGGTCCATTTCAAATCCGTCCGGATAACCTGCGTCTGCAAGAAGCTGCTTAGCTGCATCTGGATCATAAGTGATAGAACCCTGAAGATCTTTGTTGTATCCGATAAGTCCTGTAGGGAAGATTCCATCAATAAGTGAACCCTGACCACCATAAACAGTATCAAGAATACTCTGTCTGTCGATAGACATCTGAATAGCTTTTCTTACGTTTACATCGTCAAATGGAGCCATGCTCTCATTAAGAGTCATGTAGTAAACATTTACCTTATCAAGAGAAACAATCTTATCAGCATAGGTTGTGTAATATGTACTCTGAACAATACTGCTGTCGAGTGATCCAAGATCTAGAATATCAATTTCACCATTCTGATACATCATGTTTCTTGTGCTTGCATCAGGGATAATTGAAATGATGACCTTGTCTACATCAGGCTTTTCACCCCAGTAATTGTCATTTCTTACAAGGACGATTTCACTGTTTCTTGTCCAGCTTTCAACCTTGTATGGACCTGTTCCGACTGTAACAGAAGGATCAACACCAAAATCTGAACCAGCAGCCTCTGTTGAAGTCTCATCATAGATACTGCAAGGAGCAGTAGCAAGCTCACTGATAAAGCCTGCATAAGGAGCTTCAAGAGTTATTTCAAAATTAAGATCATCGATTACTTTTAATCCTTCAAGCTCAGTAGCTTCGCCGTCATAGAGTGCTTGAGCACCCTTGATAGAAAGAACAAAGTCAGGACTTGCAGAACCTTCAACTGTAAGAATTCTTGAGAAAGTATATAGAACATCACTAGCTGTAAGATCTTCTCCATTTGAAAATTTAATTCCGCTCTTTAGTGTAAAATCATACGTTAGGCCGTCATCACTTACTGTGTACGTATCAACGAGTGAATTGACAACCTCTGTTGAACCGTCATCATTGACCTTGATATCGAAAAGGCGGTCATAGACATTCATCGGGATCATGTAATCAGAACTTGTTACATGAACGTCCATGGTAAGCATATCTGCAGACCAGGCAAGGTTAAGAACCTTCCCATCAGCATCTGAGGAATCAGAAGCTGCGGCTTCTTCTGAAACGTCAGAAGTAGAAGCATCTGCTGTAGCAGAGCTGGAAGTTCCGCATCCTGCAAGAAGAGCGGCTGACATAGCAGCTGTC
>CAZJWA010000112.1:0-1642 GCA_964549585.1 uncultured Butyrivibrio sp.
GTTGCAGGAGAGGAGAAATGGTATGAGTAGTTTTGCAGATTTTCTTAACACAGTGGATGGGATTGTATGGGGACCTATCATGCTGGTACTTCTTGTTGGAACGGGAATTTTTCTTACAATAAGGACAAATTTTCTGACATGGCGAAATCTAGGCTATGGTCTTCACCTTACACTCAGTAAGGAAGCAAGAACCACAAAAAGGGGTACAGGAGATGTATCACCTTTCTCAGCACTTACTACAGCGCTTGCTGCAACAATCGGAACCGGAAATATCGTTGGTGTTGCAACAGCAATGGTTTCAGGAGGCCCCGGAGCACTTGTATGGATGCTTCTTTCAGCCTGCTTTGGAATTACATCAAAGTTTAGCGAGTGTATGCTTGCAATCAAGTATCGTGAGGTCAATGCCAAAGGGGAGATGAGCGGCGGCCCTATGTATACAATGAAAAAGGGCTTAAACAACAAGAAGCTTGGAGCAGTAATGGGATGGCTTTTTGCACTCTTTGCAGTAATTGCTTCTTTTGGAATTGGTAACCTTACTCAGGGCAATTCGATTTCAAGCTCACTTAATACTACATTTGGTGTTCCATCATGGATAACCGGTATTGTTCTTACTATTCTTGCACTTCTTATCATTGTTGGAGAAATTAAGAGTATTTCAAAGGTATCATCAGTTGTAGTTCCTCTTATGGCTGTGATCTATGTTGTCTTTGGTGTCATTGTTATAATCGGAAATTACAAGAATGTTCCTTCAGGAGTTATGAACATCCTGAGCATGGCATTTGGAATGAAGGCTTTTGCAGGCGGACTTGTTGGAACGATTACAGCTTCCATGATGAATGCTATGAGATTTGGTGTTGCCAGAGGATGCTTTTCAAATGAAGCAGGAATGGGTTCTGCAGCTATTACAGCAGCTGCTGCTACAACTGATTCTCATGTTCGTCAGGGCTACATCAACATGACAGGAACCTTCTGGGATACAATTGTTGTCTGCACAATAACAGGTCTTGCTATTGCAAGTTCTGGAATGCTTGGAGCAACAGACCCTGCAACAGGAAGTACCTATGTTGGAGCTTCGCTTACAATCGCAGCATTTTCAACTGTTCTTGGGAAGTTTGGCGGCATTGCTGTCAGCATCGGAATTCTTCTCTTTGCCTTCTCAACAATACTTGGCTGGGAATATCATGGAGAAAAAGCTTTCGAATATCTTTGCGGTACACATAAGTATGCAATGATTTATAGAATTCTCTTTTCACTAATCGTATATGTTGGATGTACGACAGCACTTGATATCGTGTGGAATATTTCAGATATATTTAATGCCCTTATGGCAATTCCAAACCTTATCTGCATGCTTCTTCTAAGCGGAGAGATTGCAAAAGACATCAAGGCTTATCAGCCTACACTTGAAGCAGATAAAGCAAAGTGGAAAGCAGAGAAAAAGGCAAAGAAAGCAGCTTGATCAATGAAAATTACAAAATGACATAATTATTCAAATAATGACATAAGCCGCAATGTTGCGTGATTAAATGAAAAATTATAATAGAGCCATAATCAAACGAAGTAGGAAATCGTTTTGATTATAGCTCTATTTTTTGTGAAAAAGTTTGAATGAAACTGGTAAAAACAGCATATAAGAATAACA
>CAZJWA010000113.1:0-1630 GCA_964549585.1 uncultured Butyrivibrio sp.
GGTTAAATAAAAAAGTAAATTCCACATTCATGCTGAATTTAGTCTTACGCTCAATTATCTTCCCATATATCATATATATACCTTGTGTCCGCAGTAGAAAACGAGGTATATATGTCAAAAACTATACAAACCAATCAAAAGCACATGAACCAAGAAAACCGAGTTGTTATCGAGAAAGGACTGGATTCCTCATGCTCTCTTCGCTCTATTTCCAAAGAGCTAGGTAAAGATCCTACTACCATTTCTAAAGAGATTAAGAAACACAGAGTATTTCAGGAACACAACAAATTTAATGAACCTACATTTCGTTGTGCTCTTGCAAGAAATTGCCATCGCAAGAATGTTTGCAGTACAGTTACTCTTTGCCATAGAGAATGCAAACACTGTCAAAGATGCCATAACTTTTGCAAAGACTATAAGCCTTTCGATTATCACTGTCCCAAAACAGATAAAGCGCCTTTTGTATGCAATGGATGTAGCAATAAAAGTGGGTGCAGACTCGATAAATACTACTATCGAGCTGTTAGAGCACAAAAAGCATACAGAACGATTTTAGTTGAGTCCAGAACAGGTATTAACATTTCGGAAGCTTCGCTTGCTTCGTTAGACATTATCGTAAGCCCACTTGTCGAACAGGGTCAATCCATCTATACGATTCTGCAGAACCATCCCGAAATCAAGCAATGTGAAAAGACTCTTTACAATTATATCGGTGCCGGTGCTCTTTCAGTTGGAAATCTAGACCTTCCTAAAAAAGTTAAGTACAAAGTTCGAAATGTACATACTTCTGAAATCGATGACACCGGCATATTTGAAAATCGTACTTACAACGATTATCAGACATATATTAAAGAGAATCCTGATACGAAAATCACAGAAATGGATACAGTTGTCGGCCCCGAGGGCAGCAAGAAAGTCCTTTTAACAATGCACTTTTGTTACTCGGATTTTATGATGGCATTCTTATTGGATTCAAAAGAAGCCAGTGGTGTAACAGCTGTTTTTGATTCAATAAACAAAGCAATTGGGACATATCTCTTTGCTAAAACAATGCCACTGATAATCACAGACCGAGGCGGTGAATTTAAGAATCCGGATGCCCTTGAGTGTGGAATAGATAACGTACTCAGAACCAGCATCTATTATTGTAATCCTATGGCATCCTGGCAAAAGCCTCATTGTGAGAAAAATCATGAATATATTCGGAAGATATGCCCTCAGACAATCAGCACATTTGATCGGCTTACACAGGAGGATGTAAATCTCATGATGAGCCATATCAATAGTTCCTGCAGAGAAAGCTTGGGCGGGCTTACACCATTTACCCTTGCTAAAATGATGCTTCCCAAAAAGCTGCTTTCCTTCTTTGGGCTAAAAGAAATCCCTGCAGATGAAGTGATACTCACTCCGGCACTTCTGAAAGCAAAAGTTCAAGTGTAAAACACGAATGTGAAGAACTTGTATTTCATGTGTTTACAGTAGGGGCACCCATGCTAGGCTGGCACAACGTGCCAACAGGCTTTGTACCCTGCCTTTATCAGACAGGGTACGGAGCCTGTTTTCAAGCCTGCAATAGCATGGATTGCCGGTTCCTGCTGTCAACACTTTAATTACCCTGTGATACCCATTC
>CAZJWA010000114.1:0-1547 GCA_964549585.1 uncultured Butyrivibrio sp.
CTTGCAAATACAGGACATGGAAAACAAATTGGAAAAGAATGTGGAGCAAAGGCAGGTGCTGACAAGCCTTATGGCAAGTGGCCTTTTAGAGCCTGCACTTTTCAATAAAGAAAATAATGTCCTTACAGTCGAAGAGCAGAATCTGCAGGGAGAAAAAAGACAGCTTATGACATCGGTCAGTGGCGATAGGTCGAAGGTGGAAGCTCTGGAGAAACTTATCAAGGCAGTATCCTCCGGCAGAATGTTCACAGAATGTGCCGATGAATTGTTCCTTGCCCATGTTGATGGAATTACAGTTCTTTCAAGAAAAGAGATTGTATTCGAACTGAAAAGTGGACTGAAATTAAAAGAAAGGCTGGTGGGATAATGGCACATACACCATACGGATATAAAATAGTGAACGGCAGAGCCGAAATTGATGAAAAACAGGCTGCTGTGATCAGAAAACTTTTTGATAGCTATATTGCAGGACTTGGCTTGAAACCCGCCGCTGAAAATGCAGGACTTGATATTTTTCATGGAAGTGCAGGCAGAATGTTGAGAAACAAGCACTACCTTGGAGATGAATTTTATCCTGCCATCATTGAAAAAGAACTTTTTGATCATGCAGAAGAAATTCGAATGTTGAGGGCATCATCACTTGGCAGAGTGAGAGAATTGGAAGCAGATCCAAAGCCGAAAGCAGATACAAGGTTTACCCTGCCTTCCGTGCAGACAAGATTTACAGACCCATTTGCACAGGCGGAGTATATCTACAATTTAATCGAGAGCGAGGTGGAAACAGATGGGTAAGAATATTACAGTTATCCCGGCACGAAGACGTGTCGGCAACACAGTAAACAAAGAAGAAAAGCCGAAACTAAAGGTAGCTGCCTACTGCCGTGTTAGTACGGATAGCGATGAGCAGTCTACCAGCTACGATGCACAGGTAGAGCATTACACCAATTTCATTCAGAAAAATGTAGAATGGGAGTTTGCCGGAATATTCGCTGACGATGGAATAAGCGGTACGAACACCAAGAAACGTGAGGAGTTCAATCGCATGATTGAAGAGTGCATGGCGGGGCGCATAGATATGATTATCACAAAATCCATCAGCCGATTTGCCCGTAACACACTGGACTGCCTTAAGTACATCAGACAGTTGAAAGAAAAGAACATTCCCGTGTTCTTTGAAAAAGAAAATATTAATACGATGGATTCCAAAGGCGAGGTGCTTCTTACCATTATGGCCAGTCTGGCACAACAGGAATCAGAATCCTTAAGCAAGAATGTAAAGCTGGGATTGCAGTTCCGATACCAAAATGGTGAGGTGCAGGTCAACCACAATCGTTTTATGGGGTATACCAAAGATGAGAATGGACACCTTATTATCGAGCCGGATGAGGCAGAAATCATCAAACGCATTTATTTGGAATATCTGCAAGGGGCAAGCCTAAAACAAATCGGTGATGGTCTTATGGAAGATGGTATTTTAACAGCCGCCGGGAAAGCAAAGTGGCGTCCTGAATCGGTCAAGAAAATCCTGAAAAACGAAAAATATATTG
>CAZJWA010000115.1:0-1390 GCA_964549585.1 uncultured Butyrivibrio sp.
AGACTCAGCCGCTATTTGTATATCAGAAAAGTGTCACATCAATTGTAATCCTACATAAAATTTGCTGTAAAATAAAAATAATCCTTGCAATTAAAGCCCTCCCATGGTAAAATAAACATCCGTGATGTAAATTCCTTGCTCTTGAATAAACAAGGGCCAGAGACCAAAAGGAGGTACTTTAGAATGAACAAATACGAGTTAGCCGTTGTTGTCAATGCTAAGATTGATGATGATGCGAGAGCTGAAGTTGTTGAGAAATGTAAGAAGCTGATCGAGAGATTTGGTGGTCAGGTTACAAACGTTGACGACTGGGGCAAGAAAAAGCTTGCTTATGAGATTCAGAAGATGAATGAAGCATTTTATTATTTCATTCAGTTCGATGCAGAGGGAACAGCTCCTGCAGAGATTGAAGCTCAGATGCGTATTCTCGATAATGTCATCAGATATTTAGTCATTAGATGCGACGAGGCATAATAGAAGAGGATAATTAAATGAATAAAGTTATACTTATGGGTCGACTTACAAGAGATCCCGACGTCAGATATACTCAGGGTGAGAACCCTACTGCAATTGCCAGATATACAATCGCTGTAGATCGAAGATTTACAAGAAGAGATCAGGCAGATGCTCAAACAGCAGATTTTATTGGAATTGTTGCTTTTGGCAAATCAGGTGAATTTGCTGAGAAGTATTTCAAGAAGGGTACTAAGGTAATTGTTACCGGAAGAATCCAGACAGGAAGCTATACAAATAAGGAAGGCGTCAAAGTATATACTACAGATGTTGTTGCAGAGGATCAGGAATTTGCTGAGAGTAAGAATGCATCCGGTTCAAACGGTGGATTCCAGAACTCAGGAAATGGTGCAACTACAGAAGCACCGGTCGCTGCAGGCGATGGTTTTATGAATATTCCTGATGGAATAGACGAAGAACTCCCTTTTAACTAATTTTTGTCTTTTTGAGGCAAAGGGATTTATAAAGGGGTACGATTTTACTGATTATAATAGGAGGCAATGAAATGGCTTTCAATAGAAGTGACAGATCCGATTCTCCGATGAGGAGAAAGGGTGGAATGCATAGAAGAAAGAAAGTTTGTGTATTCTGTGGAAAGAATTCAGATATCAGCTATAAGGATGTTGCATTACTTAAGAAGTATGTTTCCGAGAGTGGAAAGATTCTTCCTAGACGTATCACAGGAAACTGTGCAAAGCATCAGAGAGAGATTACAACAGCTATTAAGCGTGCTAGACATCTTGCTCTTATGCCATATGTAGCAGATTAATCTAAATGAATTTATTTAATCATCGCATTGACGAGAAATTGTCAGTGCGATGATTTTTTTAGTGCGCCCGGCGGGCGCACGTTCTAACCGGTGCAAGTCCGGAATCCG
>CAZJWA010000116.1:0-1319 GCA_964549585.1 uncultured Butyrivibrio sp.
TACCTTATGACCAAGAAGCTTCCTAAAGACCATGCGGCTATAGAGAAGCTTGCGGCAGGATTTGCTATAAGGCAGCAGGAAGAAGCAGAAGAGCTTGTTGCCAAAAAAGAAAGAGAACTGGCAAGAAGGAATAAAAAGTAAGTGTTGAAATGACGAGCAAGTAGTTGACCAAAAGAGTCAACCACTTGCTTTTTCGATAATGATATGTATATGCTTAGATTTGAATGATAATTATTTACAGCGGGTGCATTATAATAAAGCGCTTCTGCTGATATGAAAGGTATGGACTATATTATGTACGATACAGTTATGGAGAGTCCTAAGGATTCCTTCCTTCAGGAGGACCTTGAGGAAATATCAGAACTTATGAAGAATGTAGAGAAAATAGAAGAGCTTAAAAATTCGTCAATTCTGGTTACCGGGGCAACCGGACTTGTTGGCTCACAGCTTGTAAGAGCGCTTGCCTGTATGAATAGGGAAAATGATATGTGCATGAATATCCTTGCACTTGTCAGAAATCCGGAAAAGGCAAAGCTGATTTATGGTCAGGAGCTTCTTGATCGCGGTGACATAAGACTTATCGAGGGAGATATAACTCAGCCACTTGACATAGACTGTAACATTGATTACATAATTCACGGGGCAGCAGTCACTGTTTCAAAACTCATGGTTTCTAAGCCTGTTGAAACTATTTCAGCAGCACTAGATGGCACGACAAATATACTTAAGCTTGCACATGACAAGAATGTCAGGTCGCTTGTTTACATCTCTTCCATGGAAATGTATGGCAAAATGGATGGCGTTTGCGATGTTACTGAGGATAAGCTTGGATATGTTGATCCTCTTATGGTAAGGAGCAACTATCCAGAAAGTAAGCGCATGTGTGAGAATATGTGCATCGCATGGATGAACGAATATGGCGTACCAGTCAAGATTGCAAGGCTTGCTCAGACCTTCGGAGCCGGAATACTTCCAGGCGAGTCAAGAGTATTTGCGCAGTTTGCCAAAAGCGTCATGAATGGTGAGGACATTGTTCTTCACACGAAGGGACTCTCTGAAGGGAACTATTCATATACTGCTGATACGGTCAGAGGTTTATTGACTATTCTAGTCAAAGGCAAAGATGGAGAAGCATACAACGTATCTAATGAAGAAAATCACACTACTATTGCCAACATGGCAAAGTTTGCTGCAAGTGATCTTGCCGGCGGCAAAATAAGGGTGGTTTTTGATATTCCTCAAAGTAACACATTTGGATATGCTGCTGACACTAAGATGAAGCTTTCATCCAAAAAGCTCATGGAACTTGGCTGGAAGCC
>CAZJWA010000117.1:0-1312 GCA_964549585.1 uncultured Butyrivibrio sp.
ATCTGAGCCTTTTTTCTTTGCTCAATCTTTTCATAAATCATTTGACACTATCTGAATTTTATCAATCATTTCTTTTATCTCATCATCATATGATAAATCATACACCATTTTATAACAATCAAGTGCCTGTATTCTATTGTTTTTTGATAATGCTTCATCACCTGCTTTGACCAAAAGAGCTAAAGTAACAGAATTTGCAGCTTTTGGTATATTGTTTTCATCAAGTGAAGTTTGTATATCATCGACCGAAAGCTTTGAATATTTTTTCTTCATAGCAGTTTCAAGATAATTAATTTCATTGTGTGCCGTTTCGCTTTCTCCAAAGAAAAGACTGTATCTATAAAGAGCTCCTGCAAGGTCAGGCTTATACAATTCCAAATAATAAAATCCCAGATTTCTATAAAAGGATGCCATTTCATTCCTTGTACAACAAAAATTATAACTACTGAATGTCATTTTTTTCATTTCTTCAAAGCGTTTTAATTCTCTATAACATTTAATTTCCTTGCGAAATATCTCAAAACTCACTGGATTCAATTCCTGTGCAGCAACAAATTTATCCAAGGCTTTGTCAAAATCTCCATTATTAAAATATGAATCTCCTTCATCAAGGAGTTGATTTAGTTTGTCCGCATCAATAATAAAATAGTTTCCACTGCATATATAGTACTCATAAAGATAAACCTCCGCGATATGATGAATACTTACTTCATTAATAGTTTGCCCTTTTATCATCTCTTCCCCCTCTTTAATACAATACTCAGTTTTTCATAAATCATTTCACACTATCAATACAATGCTCAGTTTTTTCATAAATCATTTCACACTATCAATACAATGCTCCAAAATTTATTCTATATAACAAAAAAAGCCCCAAAAAGGACTTTATTTAATAAGGTGACAGGCGGATTTGAACCGCCGATGGAGGTGTTGCAGACCTGTGCCTTGCCACTTGGCTATGTCACCAAATATATAATTACAAAAAATCGATAAAATCCATATTCGCTATAGAAATTATCGAAAAATGACCCCAAGCAGGTTCGAACTGCTGTTACCGCCGTGAAAGGGCGATGTCTTAACCGCTTGACCATGGGGCCAGGTACTGGTAGGTTCGAATTGCAAGGTTCCAGTTCATTTTAGCTCCCCAAGTAGGGCTCGAACCTACAACATCACGGTTAACAGCCGTGCGCTCTACCATTGAGCTATTGAGGAATATCCCATTTCGTTCTTCGTACCTTCAAAACCGAACACTGACTATTTCATCTCTATATCTTAACTTATCCGTTTTTATCCTTGGTTAAGCCCTCGACCT
>CAZJWA010000118.1:0-1230 GCA_964549585.1 uncultured Butyrivibrio sp.
AACCAGCGACAATCAACTATCCCAGACCTAGGTCAGACTGAGAGAGTGGCAACATTATTAAGTTACTTGCATAAAAAAATACGTTATTTCATCTCAATGAAGATAAAATAACGTATCAAATATTATTCGAAAAAATTTAATTATTTTCTTTCAATCTTTCTATAAAGCAAATCAAGCTTTAATTAAATGAAACCTGCCAACTATTGGAAGCTTATACGCATCAGTACTTTTCAGGCAATGAAAGAAACCGCATATGCTGTTAATTGGAACAAACAGAACAATAAAATTGACCAGCGCTAACCCAATACAAATAAAATAATTTCCAATAAAATTCACACCTATCCATGGGCTTGTCAGTATTCCAATAATTTTCATTAGCGTGTCTATATTCAGAATAATTTGCAAACCAAAAACGGCAAACATAATCATTCCGATTAATGCAAAAATAGAAATCCACAGTCCTTGATTTGCAGCTTCTTTGTGCTTCTTGTCCTTATTGCTTGAAATAAGCGGCATCCAGAAAAGTCCCGGAATATAAGCCAACATGCATGAGAAAGAAAACGTTCCTTCTCCTGACTCATTATTGCTATTTTCTGTAACAACTCTTTTTCCACAGAAGCTGCAAAAGCTGCTTCCTTCTTGAATCTCTTTTCCGCAGTATTTACAGTACATCATTGGTCTTTCCTTTCAATGTCACTTCCTGAATCACTTCCAGCATTACTTCCTGAATCGCTTCCAGCGTCACTTCCAGCATCACTTCCTGAAGCACTTCCTGAAGCACTTTCAGAACTACTTCGATTATCAGCCCATGGGTTCAGCTTAACAACTTCTCCATTATCCATATGTAATTCCACTATGCAGCCGTATCCAACTGTTGCGACTATTCCAGCAACTATAGTCCATGGAGCAACTGCAAGCCCGAGTAAGATTCCGGCAGTACCGATATTAACTGAAAGATTAAGATATTCCTTATCTTCTTTTCGGATGATTATTCTCGAAACATTTCCTTTTTTTATTGCTTCACGAATTTTCTCCTCGAGCTTCTTTGCAAAATCACGGCTTTCATTTTCAATTCTGCTTGAATCCCACTCATCCTTATGTTTAATTTCTTTTCCGCATTTTTAACAAAACAAATCATTATCACTTATTTCATTTCCACAATTACTACAATACATATTTTCCCTTGTATGATGTTTTCAGAAGCAAAACACCATATCTTCCTTTCTTTTT
>CAZJWA010000119.1:0-1149 GCA_964549585.1 uncultured Butyrivibrio sp.
CTGCTGACAGTGAGTAAGAGCAATTCGGCGACAACTCATGGAATTAGTAACACCATTCGGTCTGTGAGATTATCATCTCAACACGTATCCCATATTCTTTAATTAACCGCACTATTTGTGCTTGGCAGTTTATGTGTTATTGCGTTTACTTATTTTGCAAGATCTTTATGTCTGCTCTTTTCTAGGCTAGTTTGAAAGTATAATGACCATCACGCTCTTCTATACTGCTTCCGATTACTTCATTTTTACACCTTAAGCCGCCGTACGTATGCGAAGAGCCATTTCATCAGCTTTTATATGTACAAGGCTGGATATTAATGAGATTTCTAGCTTTATTAGCGGCCTAAGAACAGCCGCCGTACGTATACAAGGAGCCATTTCAGTGCCTTTTATACGTACAAGGCTGGTTATTAATGGAATTCCTAGCTTGGTCAGCAGCCTAAAGGCCGCCACATACGTATGCGAAGAGCCATTTCAGTGTCTTTTATATGTACAAGGTTGGATATTAGTGGAATTTCTGGCTTGATCAGCAACCTAAAGTCCGCTGCCGTACGTATGCGAAGAGCCATTTCAGTGCCTTTTATACGTACAAGGCTGGTTATTAATGGAATTCCTAGCTTGGTCAGCAGCCTAAAGGCCGCCGCGTACGTATGCGAAGAGCCATTTCATCAGCTTTTATATGTACGCCTAAGAAAATAGAGAAAATAATAGATTTGAATAACAGTCTATGCAATCTATCAGCATCCAAAGTAGCCTGATGACAGCTTGAAGCCGCCCAGAAAAGCCTAAACAATCAGCGTCAGCCCAGAGTCGTAAGAAGTTCCACAATAGCCGCCTAATAGTGTCAAATAATGGGCACTATATCCGCTTGATAATGTTAACTAATGAGCACAAACCGTTTGATAGTACTTAATAGCTGTCATAGAGCTGTATACCCCCATTATTATCCGCACGTAAAAAGCTCTGTATGCACCGCTTAGAGATGTGTGCCGCCAAGAAGTGCCAAAAAAAATCGAAACGCCCAAAATCCAGAAAGTACCCATAAACCAAAAATACCCATAAAACAAAAATACCCATAAACCAAAAGTACCCAAAAATCGAGTAGGAGGGAGTGATTAGCTCCCGTCCTCTCACAGCACCGTGCGTACC
>CAZJWA010000120.1:0-1132 GCA_964549585.1 uncultured Butyrivibrio sp.
CGCTACCTTAGGACCGTTATAGTTACGGCCGCCGTTTACTGGGGCTTAAGTTCAGACCTTTGGATTACTCCTAAGCCCTCCCCTTGACCTTCCAGCACCGGGCAGGCGTCAGCCCATATACCTCACCTTACGGTTTCGCATAGACCTGTGTTTTTGCTAAACAGTTGCTTGAGCCTCTTCTCTGCGGCCTACTTGCGTAGGCTCCCCTTATCCCGAAGTTACGGGGACATTTTGCCGAGTTCCTTAACAATGCTTCTCCCGTCGGCCTTGGGATTCTCTCCCCATCCACCTGTGTCGGTTTACGGTACGGGTATACATGAATCTTCTAATATAGTGGCTTTTCTCGACAGGTCCTCCGGTTGCTCTGCTACTTTTATTTCGCTCCTTATCGTACCTCAGATTTCTACAACGGCATTTCTCCGTTGACCTCAGAAGTACTTCTACCAGGCTTCTCTCCTGGCTCAACCTTGCTCCCTGTGTCCCCACATGTTCTGTTCATATATAGTGCAGGAATATCAACCTGCTGTCCATCGGTTACGCCGTTTGGCCTCGCCTTAGGTCCCGACTTCCCCAGAGCAGATCAGCTTTACCCTGGAATCCTTGGATATTCGGCCAAGAGGATTCTCACCTCTTTCTCGCTACTCATTCCGGCATTCTCTCTTCTTAACGCTCCGCTGCTCCTTATCGGTACAGTTTCGACGCTGTTAAGAATGCTCCCCTACCGATTATAATTACCTTACGATAATTACAATCCCTAGGCTTCGGTGTCGTGTTTCAGCCCCGGTAATTTTCGGCGCAGGACCTCTCGGCTAGTGAGCTATTACGCACTCTTTGAATGTGTGGCTGCTTCTGAGCCAACATCCTAGCTGTCTATGAAATCCCACATCCTTTTCCACTTAACACGTACTTTGGGACCTTAGCCGTAGATCTGGGCTCTTTCCCTTTTGACTACCCAACTTATCTCGTGCAGTCTGACTCCTGTGCTCTTCCAGTATGGCATTCGAAGTTTGATGATCTTTGGTAAGCGGTGAAGCCCCCGCGGATGTTCAGTGCTCTACCTCCATCTGGTATGCTACAGGGCTAGCCCTAAAGCTATTTCGGGGAGAACCAGCTATCTCCGAGTTCGATTGGA
>CAZJWA010000121.1:0-1111 GCA_964549585.1 uncultured Butyrivibrio sp.
TGTAAGTGGTAAACTAATTTCCATAGATTTAGGCATTTAAGATTCCATAGTTCAAATCAATAAAACCTGTGTGATATACTTGTCGCGGAGGTGAAGAAAGGATGATTGATTGGATGAATTATGGAATAATCCAAGAATACAAAAGAAATGGGTTAAATAAGAGTCAAGTTGCAAGGAGAACCGGTCTTGATTATAAGACGATTTTGAAATACTGGGATATGCCACCAGATATCTTTTCTGCTGAGCAAGAAGGTTCCAAGAAACGTAAGAAGAAAGCAGACCCTTACAAAGACTTTGTACTTGAATGTTTGAAAAAATATCCGGATATGTCCGCTGCTCAGGTGTATGACTGGATTAAAGAACATAACTGTCTGGAGACACTGGAATTCAAGGAACGCGCATTTCGTAACTATGTTAAGGCGGTTCGTAAAGAGTATGATATCAAAAAGCCAGAAACTACCCGTCAGTATGAAGCCTGTGATGAACAGCCATTAGGTAAGCAGGGACAAGTTGATATGGGTGAAATTCTTTTGGAAACAGACAAGGGACGGCATAAGAAGGTCTACTGCTTTGCAATGGTACTGGCTCACTCACGGTATAAATATGTACTTTGGCAGGAACGCCCATTTACAACGGATAGTTTTGTGAATGCACATATTAGGGCATTTCAGTTTTTAGGTGGAAGGCCTCAGGAGATGGTTTATGATCAGGATAAAATCCTGGCTGTCAGTGAAAATCATGGCGATATCCTTTATACAGAAGGGTTTCAGAGTTATCTAAATGAAGTAAAGTTTGATATCTTCTTGTGTCATGGAGCTGATCCGGAATCAAAAGGCCTAATAGAAAATGTAGTTAAATATGCCAAGCATGGTTTTGCAGAGCATCGCATTTTCAAAGACATAGACAGCTTTAATGAGGACTGTATTTCCTGGCTTAAAAGAACAGGGAATGCCAGCGTACATGGAACGACAAAAAAGATACCGGCAGAGGTATTTACTCTCGAAAAGGAATACCTAATACCAGTATCTAATCACTGCTTAACAGCTGTTAACGAAAGTATATCCTATCAGATAAGAAAAGACAACATCGTTTTATACAAAGGGAACAGATA
>CAZJWA010000122.1:0-1109 GCA_964549585.1 uncultured Butyrivibrio sp.
GAAATTTCTTTTTGTCTATCGATGGCAAAAAGGGTAACTTTAATAAAGCTCCCTATGGGTGCATTTTCAAAATCTATCGATATTGGTATACAGGCCTCTTAATCGAGGTTGAATTCTACTTCGTCAGTGAGCATCTTCCAGATGACTCTGACAAGCTTGCCGGCACAGTGCCCGAGAGCATTATAGTGTGTACGGCCTTCTGCCATCTTGGCATCATAATAAGCCTTGAAGGTGGCATTGTTTTTTACAACATTATGAGCTGCGTTCATAAGAGCATATCTAAGGACCCTTGATCCACGCTTAGACATCTTGGTGTGCTTGGCACTAAAGTTACCTGATTGGTAAACAGAAGGATCTAAGCCTGCAAATGCGAGCAGCTTACTAGGGTTGGAGAAACGGTGAATATCACCGATTTCACCGAGTATCATTCCACCGTTGATATACCCGATACCTGGAATGGTCATGATGACAGAATCATTGAATTTCATGATATCCACCATCTCAGATTCAACCCTATCCAATTGGCTATCTAATAACTCAATCTGTGCAATGGTGTGAGTTATCTGAATAGATAGAGCACTGTCGTTAGCACCGACAGACTTCTGTGCGAGAACTCTTAATTCTTTTGCCTCTTCTTTGTTGAAGTGACCGTGTGAGGAAACTTCAAGTAGGTGAGCAAGATGAGTCATGTGCATGGAAGAAATGTCTTGTGGTGTTGGTGCCTCTTTTAAAAGGGCATAGACAGATTTTTGATGTAGGCCGGATTTGAAAAAGTATTGAAGTTCCGGGAACACTTGATCAACATAGGAAGTCAGCTGGATTTTTAACCGTGTCCGCTGCTTGATGGTCTTTTGACGAAAACGACCCAGTGTTTTTAGATCCATCAGATCCAAATCAAAATAAGAAACAAATCTGAAGGAATCCTGCATCATTAGAGTTTTGGCAATAATGTACGTGTCGACCTTGTCCGTCTTCGTCTTGCGGATGTTGTTCTTACGCATGGAAGACGTCGCAATAGGGTTTAACACACACACTTTGAAGCAACTGGCAACAAGGTATCGAACAAGGTTGTCACCATAGTGTGCCGTCGATTCAAGACCGATGATGAT
>CAZJWA010000123.1:0-1104 GCA_964549585.1 uncultured Butyrivibrio sp.
CTCTAACGATGTGATTGGCAGATAGCCCACTTCATCAATCACTAACAGATTAGACTTGTGAATGCGATTCATTTTTGCTTTGCTTCGACGGTCAATTTCCTGCGTTCGTAAAACCTGCATCAGCGACTGCATTGTTGTATAACTGGCTCTGTAACCATCTTCGCATGCCTTAAAGGCAAGTGCTATAGCCAAATGTGTCTTACCAACTCCAGGAGGACCTGAAAGTATAAGATTATAGATCCCATCTATCCAGTTGAGCTCCGAAAGCTGATTCAACTGTTTCTTTGTGATGGAATGACAAAAGTTCAGATCAAAGTCTTTGATGTATTTCCGGTATGGGAATCCAGCTTCTTTGATACGTTTTTCTTTCGCTTTATCCTGCCTGTAGCGGATTTCTCCACCTAATATTTCTGAAAGGAATTCTGTATAACTGATTTCTTTCTTTTCAGCTTCGTGAATAAGTCTTTCTAATTCATTCTTTGTATGTACAAGACTTAAGGTTGCTGCATATGCCTTGATCTCCTGTATGTTATCCATTTATGGCACTCCTTTCCATTGCATCTTCATAGGCTTCCAGTGGTCTTACTGGTACATGATTTCCTCGATACTTTTCGGGAAGGGTTGGACCGGTATTCTTTTTTTCTTCATTACGTTCTGCTATTGCTTGATCCAGATATATAATGCTGGATTTCAGATCTCCCGCAGAATATAATTCTCGCTCCAGGCAGTATTTTAATCCTTTTCGCAGTGTTTCAGCATTCCACTCTTCAAACAGCTTCCTGATTACACCAAGCTGATCTCTGTAATACCTTGGTTTTTCCTGATGCAAATGTTCCAGAAATGGCTTAACCAGTTCATCGTTTTCAAACAGCTCCTGTATCAGTTGCTCCTGCTCCAGCAGTGTTTTACTTTTGTCTCTGGTATCGCGTCGCTGACCTATGATTTTTCCTTTTTCATAACACAATGGGTGGGTTGTATAAATTTCTCCTGTCAAGCAATCAGTAATCGAGATTACATCATTTTCAACAGATATAAATACCTTTTTACCTGGACTGTAAGTTCCTTTTGGAACACGGTATCTGTTCCCTTTGTATAAAACGATGT